>DASVDJ010000081.1:0-38610 GCA_036381155.1 Vicinamibacterales bacterium | reverse complement strand
GTGCGCGTCCTCGCGGCCACCAACGTGGATCCCGCCGGCGCCGTGCAGAACGGCAAGCTGCGCGAGGATCTCTACTACCGGTTGAACGTCTTCGCGATCGCGCTCCCGCCGCTGCGCGACCGCAAGGAGGACCTGCCGTTGCTCGTGCAGGCGTTCCTGAACGAGTTCAACCAACGCAACAACCGGTCGATTATGGCGGTGAGCCAGGAGGCGATGCGGATTCTCGAGGGCTACCACTGGCCGGGGAACGTGCGCGAGCTGCGCAACGTGATCGAGCGCGCGACGATTCTGGCCGACGGCGACTTCATCGAGGCGAAGCACCTGCCGCCGCTCGGCACCGCGGCGCCGGCCTCGCCGTCGACGCAGATGGCGCTGGAGCCGGGCATCACGGTGGAAGAGGCCGAGCGCCGGCTCATCATCCTGACGCTCGAGCACACGAACGACAACAAGACCCGGGCCGCCGAGATCCTCGGAATCAGCCTCAAGACGTTGCACAATAAACTGAACAGGCTGGGACTCCGGAAGAGCAGCGCGCCGTAGGGCGCGCCGGGCGCGTGCCGTCCGGACGCGCGCCTCCCGGCCGTGTGTTTCCGTCTGCGGGGGCGGGCTCCGCGGATTGCCAGCGGCAGCTGACGTGCGCCTCTCCATCCGCGCGAAACAGGTGCTCGGCGTCACCACGCTCGTGGGCGTGGTCGTCGTCGGGCTCAGCGTACACGGACTGGCGCAGCTGGCACGCGTGCGGCTCGACGAGACCCGCGCGCGCGGCCAGCTGCTGGCCAACGCCATCTACCAGCGCACCTTCCAGATCGTGCCCGACGCGGCCGATCCGGAGGCCGCGCTGCGCGAGGACGGCGGCCTGCGGGCGATCCTCGAGTCGTCCGTGTATTCGCCCCAGGTGACCGGCGCGGCCATCGTCGCGCCGGACGGGCGCATCCTCGCGCATCTCGATCCGGATCGGATTGGCCGGCGGCAGCCGGAAGCGCCGAACCTGGACGAGCTGGCCGACCTCTCGGGGTTCGAGCAGCTCTGGCGCATCTTCCGCGACGAAGGACGCACCTACGAGATCGTCTCGCCGCTGCGCGTCGGTGACCGCGACATCGGCACCGTGCGCATCGGCGTGTCGACGCTGCTCGTCCAGCAGGATCTCGAGACCCGGCTCGGGCCCGTGCTGCGGACGGCCGGGTGGGTCCTGCTGCTGGCCGTCGGCGGCGCGCTGATCCTCGCGCAGCTGATGCTGCGGCCGATCCACGTCCTCCGGAGCGGGCTGCGCAGCCTCGGGCGCGGCGAAGGAGCGACGCTCGAGCTGCCGCAGGACGAGTTCGGCGACCTCGGCCGGGAGATCAAGGCGATCAGCGAGCGTCTGCTCGCCGAGCGTGTGGACGCGGACGGACCGCAGGCGGGGCTCGACTCGATCGTCGAGCACCTCGCGGATGCGGTCGGCATCTTCGGTCCGGCCGGCGAGCTGCTGTTCGCGAACCCCACGTTGCGCGGGTTGCTGCGCGCGGCCGAGGAGGCGGGGGATCCGTTCTCGAGCATCGTGCAGCGCACGCTGGATTCGCGGACGTCAGCCGATCCGGTGACGCTGTCGCTGGCGACGGGGGATCCGGACGGCGGGCATCGCGAGTGGCAGGTGACGGCGCACCCCGTGGAGGGCCCGGATCGCCGGCTGGTGGGCGTGATGGTCGTCGCGCGCGACCTGGCTGCGCTGGGCGAGGTGCAGTCGACGCTGCGCTACTCCCGCAAGCTGGCCGCGCTCGGGCGCCTCACGGCGGGCGTGGCGCACGAGGTGAAGAACCCGCTGAACGCGATGACCATTCACCTCGAGCTGCTGCGCAGCAAGCTGACGGCGGCGCGGGCGCGGGTCGCCGCGGGCGTCGGCGGCCTCCACCCGGCCGGCGCGGATGAAGCGGCGCTCGAGCACGTCTCGGTGATCGGCAGCGAGATCAAGCGGCTCGATCAGGTCGTGCAGGGCTTCCTGAAGTTCATGCGCGCCGAGGACCTCAAGCTCAGGCCGGTCGACGTCGGCGAGCTGCTGCGCGGCATCGCGCGCGTGGTCGAGCCGGACGCGGCGGCGTCGCACATCCGCGTCCTTTGCGAATACCCCTCGGAGGCGCCGTTCGTCCAGGGGGATCCGGAAGCGCTGCGGCAGGCGCTGCTGAACCTGGCCCTGAATGCGTGCCAGGCGATGCCCAACGGCGGCACGTTGCGGCTGACGTCGCGGGCGCTGTCCGGCCGACGGGTCGCGATCACCGTCGAAGATACCGGGGTGGGCATCGCCCCGGCGGACCTGCCGCGCATCTTCGACCTGTATTTCACGACCAAGCCGGGCGGCAGCGGCATCGGGTTGTCGATGGTGTTCCGGACGGTTCAGCTGCACGACGGCGAGATCGAAGTGCAGTCCACGCCCGGCACCGGGACGACGTTCCGGATCATGCTGCCGCAGGCCGTCGGCGAGAGCTCGGTTCTCGGACTTCGTTGACCCGCGACGTGAGACAATAGCGTGTTGTCCCCAGTACTTCACCGCACCCGCTCGTTCCTCGTGCTGATGGCGGCCGTCGGGCTGGCTCCGGCCTGCGCGACGCCGCGCGCACAGGTGGAGACCGCGCCGCCGCCGCCGCTGGTGGTGCCGGTCCCGCCGCCGCGCATCATCCTGCCGCCGGATCCCGCGCTGCCGGCGGTGGCGGAAGTACCGGAATCGCTGGTGGAGCCGCCGCCGCCGCGCCCGTCGCGCCCGGCGAATGCGCGTGCCGAGGCCCCGCGGAGCGGTGACGGCCCCCGCGTGGCGGATGGAGGCAACGGAGACCGGGCGGTCGACGGCGCGAACGCGGCCGTCGAGACGCCGGCGGGCACGCCGCCCGAGGATGCCGCGGACCTGGATCTCCGGCGACAGCTGCAGCGGGCGTTCCAGGACCTGCAGCGCGTCGACTACGCGATGCTCTCCAACGATCTGAAGGCCCAATACGACACCGCCCGGCGCTTCATCGTCCTCGGAGAGCAGGCGCTCAAGGAGCGCAACCGACTGTTCGCGGCAACGTTGGCGGACAAGGCCAACGCGATTGCCTCGTCGTTGCTGCGGCGTTAGCCCGCCCGCGGCAGCGGGCGGCGACCTGATCCGCCCGCGCGTTCCTGGGCACCTGCGCGGGCGGCGACCCGATCCGACCTGATCCGACCTGATCCGATCCGATCCGGCCAGATGTCGACCTGCGATCAGTCACGCCGGGCCACGCTTGTTCAGATTGTTCACAAGTACAGCGTTTCCGACCGCGCGCGCAGCACTGCACAGACCGGCACTTTTGGCTGAGTTTTTCGGCATATCTTGCGAGTGACCTAAAAGCGCGCCACAATATCTGGTAGTTGGTGCTTGACATCCCCGAACCGGAGGCGCATAGTCGGTGTCCGTCGCGCTGCCGGACGCACAGGGTCAGCCCAGCACCCTGTGGACGAGACGCAGGTCCCGCCAGCAGGTCCGGTGCGTGCTGCGATCAATGAGATGAACCGTGGCACACCCCCTCCCGGGGTATGGGGGAGTGTCGTCTTTTGGAAGCGCGGAGGAGAAGCATGCAGACAGGGGCTGCCCAGGACACCGCCCGGCAGGTGCTGCAGGACGAGGAACAGGAACGGGCACGTACGGCGCCCGGACTGGAGTTCCCGCGGTACTTCACGCGTCCGGGTGTCGACCCGTTCGATGAGGTCGAGTGGGAGCTCCGGGATGCGGTGATCGGGAACGAGAAGGGGCAGGTCGTCTTCGAGCAGCGCGGCGTCGAGATTCCGCGCTTCTGGTCGCAGCAGGCCACGAACATCGTGGTCTCGAAGTACTTCCGCGGGCAGCTGGGCACGCCCGAGCGCGAGCGCTCCGTCAAGCAGCTGATCGGGCGCGTGGTCGACACGATCACCGCGTGGGCGCGGCGCCAGCAGTACTTCCGCTCCGAGACCGACCTGAAGGCCTTCAGCGACGAGCTGAAGCACCTGCTCGTCTACCAGAAGGGGGCGTTCAACAGCCCCGTGTGGTTCAACTGCGGCTTCGAGAAGGCGCCGCAGTGCTCCGCCTGCTTCATCAACTCGGTCTCCGACACGATGGACTCGATCCTGACGCTGGCGAAGACCGAGGGCATGCTGTTCAAGTACGGCTCGGGCACCGGGACGAACCTGTCGCCGATCCGCAGTTCGAAGGAGCTGCTGGCGGGGGGCGGGACGGCGAGCGGTCCGGTGTCGTTCATGAAGGGCTACGACGCGTTCGCCGGGGTGATCAAGTCGGGCGGCAAGACGCGCCGCGCGGCGAAGATGGTGATCCTCAACGCCGATCACCCCGACATCATCGAGTTCATCAACTGCAAGGTCGAGGAGGAGAAGAAGGCCTGGGCGCTCATCGACGCCGGCTACGACGGCTCGTTCACGGGCACGGCGTACTCGTCCGTCTTCTTCCAGAACTCCAACAACTCGGTGCGCGTGACCGACGAGTTCATGCGCGCGGTGCTCGACGACGGCGAGTGGCAGACGCGGGCGGTGACGACGGGCGAGGTGGTGGACACCTACAAGGCGCGCGAGATGATGCGCCTCATCGCCGAGGGGACCTGGATCTGCGGCGATCCGGGCATGCAGTTCGACACGACCGTCAACGAGTGGCACACCTGCCCGAACACCGACCGGATCAACGCCAGCAACCCGTGCTCCGAGTACATGTTCCTGGACGACTCGGCGTGCAACCTGGCGTCCCTGAACCTGATGAAGTTCGTCGGCGAGAACGGCGAGTTCGACACCACCGCGTTCAAGGCGGCGGTGCGGACCTTCATCACGGCCCAGGAGATCCTGGTCGACAACTCGAGCTACCCGACGAAGGCGATCGAGAAGAACAGCCACGACTACCGGCCGCTCGGCCTGGGCTACGCGAACCTGGGCGCGCTGCTGATGTCGCGCGGGCTGCCCTACGACAGCGACCAGGGACGCGACTACGCGGCCGCCATCACCGCGCTCATGACGGGCGAGGCGTACGCGCAGTCGGCCCGCATCGCGCGCGACCACGGCGGGCCGTTCCGGGGCTACGAGCAGAACCGTGAGCCGTTCCTGCGCGTGATGCGGAAGCACCGCGACGCGCTGCGCGGCATCAACCAGAAGCTCGTGCCCGCCGACCTGTACCACGCGGCGCGCGGCGCGTGGGACGAGGCGGTGGAGCTCGGCGAGCAGTTCGGCTACCGCAACGCGCAGGCCACGGTCCTGGCGCCGACCGGCACGATCGGCTTCATGATGGACTGCGACACGACGGGCGTGGAGCCGGACATCGCGCTGGTCAAGTACAAGAAGCTGGTCGGCGGCGGCCTGATGAAGATCGTCAACACGACGGTCCCGATGGCCCTGAAGCGGCTGGGCTACAACGACGGCCAGATCGCGGAGATCGTCGCCTACATCGACGAGCACGAGACGATCGAGGGGGCGCCGTTCCTGAAGGAGCAGCACCTGCCGGTGTTCGACTGCGCCTTCAAGGCGGCCCGGGGCCAGCGCTCGATCCACTACATGGGCCACATCCGGATGATGGGCGCGACGCAGCCGTTCATCTCCGGCGCGATCTCGAAGACGGTCAACGTCCCGAAGGAGGCGACCGTCGAGGACATCATGCAGGCCTACATCGAGGCCTGGAAGCTCGGGGCGAAGGCGATCTCGATCTACCGCGACGGCAGCAAGCGGACGCAGCCGCTGAACACGTCGAAGGACCGAGCCGCCGACGCGGCGAAGGCGGTGGCCGAGGCCGCCGTCGCCGAGATGCCGCGCCCGGTGCGGCGGAAGCTGCCCGACGAGCGGCGGTCGATCACGCACAAGTTCGACATCGCCGGCCACGAGGGCTACATCACGGTCGGCCTGTTCGACGACGGGCAGCCGGGCGAGATCTTCCTGGTGATGGCGAAGGAGGGCTCGACGATTTCGGGCTTCGCCGACGCGTTCGCGCAGGCGATCTCCTACGCGCTGCAGTACGGCGTGCCGCTGCAGGTGCTGGTCGACAAGTTCAGCCACGCGCGCTTCGAGCCGTCGGGGATGACGAAGAACCCCGAGGTGCGCTTCGCCAAGTCGATCGTCGACTACATCTTCCGGTGGATGGCGACGAAGTTCCTGTCGAAGCAGGCGCAGTACGAGGCCGGCGTCAACATCTCCGAGCCGATGCCGGAGCAGCTGGTGATCACCGAGGCCCTGCGGCCGGACGCGCCGGACGCGCCGAAGGGCGGCAGCTTCGCGGGCGCGGCCATCCAGAACCAGGAGGACGCGCCGCCGTGCTCCACCTGCGGGTCGATCATGATCCGCAGCGGCAGCTGCTACAAGTGCGCGAACTGCGGCACGACGAGCGGCTGCGCGTAGGCGGGACGCTCACGAGGCCACGGAGGCCAACGGTCCCGACAGCGGCCACGGAGAGAACAAGGACAGAGCCGGTCGGATCGAGTCGGTCCGACCGGATTCACCAAGGGGGCACGCAACGCGTGCCCCCTTTGCATTTTCCCGTGCGGGTGTCCGTGCAGCGGGCGGCGGACAGCCTTCCCCGAAGCCCGGGTCGCCGCGCCCTGCCCCGCCGCAGCGCGAAGTCGCGACCCGATCAAACCTGATCCGGCCTGAAGGACCTGATTCGACCCGATCGGCCCCGCTCCGACCCGATCGGACCGGCTGTGCTACTGCTTCCTGGCCTTGAACGTCCCGAACGCGACGGGGCTGCCGGTCCCCGGATCGTTGGCCTGCCACGTGCCCGTCACCGCGTCGCCGGCGAGCTCCCCCTCCAACTGCACGTCGCCACCTTCCCCGGGCGCGCTGTACGCAAGCGCAACCTTCGAGCCGTTGACGTCAATCGTCTTGAACGGCACGGAATAGCCGCCGCCGGTGGCGAACTCGACGTCGATGCTGCCGGTCAGGCCATCGGATCCGCTCGCGAACGACATCGAGAACGTCCCCGCGCTGTCTCCCTCGAACGTCCCCGACCACTTGCCCGCAAGCCCATCGTCCGATCGGGCCCGCAGCACCGGGGTCGCGGCGGAAAAGGTGAACGCGATCGCGAGCGTCAGGATCATGAACAGCTGCATGTCTGCCTCCGGAAGTTCCGGACGGGGCCGGAAAACGGGGACCATTATCGCCGGATTGCGGGTGCGCCCGGGACCTCGCTGGCTGCGAGCGACTGTGGAGCGGTCACGGGCCACGGAGCCACGGAGGGCACAGAGGCGTCGGCTCCGGGGTGATGGTGCTCCGCCACTGGTGAGCGGCGGGTCAGGGAGCCGCGGAGACGGCACGGAAACGTCGCAGACCGGCGAGGCCACTCTGTGCCGTCTCTGTGTGCTCTGTGGCTCTGTGGCTCGTGAGATGTCCGATCGTGCTCAGACTTTCTGCTTCGCCAGCACCTGCACGCCGAAGATCACGAACGCGATCCACAGCAGATCGGCGAGGAGCAGGTGCACCATCTGCATCCAGACCGGGGCGAGCAGCAGGACGTTGACGAGGCCGCCGAGCAGCTGGACGCCGGCGAGGAGCACGACGAGGCGCGCGAGCCGCTGCGCGATCCGGTCGTCGAGGTCGGCGAGCCGGAACGCCGCGAACATGAGGATGACGCCCGCCGTGACGGCGATCATCGGATGGAACAGCCGGAGCCGGATGAGCACGTTCGAGGCGGGCGAGAGCGTCGCGGCGAGTCCCTCGGCGTGCGACGACGCGGGGAAGAGCGTGTCGCCGAGCGCGGCCACCGCGCCGCTCATGCCGGAGAGCACCAGGAGCGCCGCGAGGGCGCCGAGCACGAGGGCGCGCCCCCCATGCACGGGGCGTGCGACCGGCGCGCCGCCTGACAACCACCAGGCGGTCAGCGCGAGCGCCGCGACGAGGAAGAACGTGTTGACCAGGTGCACCGCCATGAACATCGCGCGCGCCATGCTCGCGTTGTCCGCGACGAGCTCGAACAGCACCAGGCCGGCGCCGACGGCCGCTTCCGTGAAGATGAAGAACGTCGACCAGCCGGCCGCGCGGCGCGCGGGATGACCCGGCCGGCACGCACGGACCGTCCAGACGAGCAGCGCCAGGACCGCCAGCAGCGCGACGCCGCTCGTGACCCGGTGCGAGTACTCGATCAGCGTCTCGACCGACGGCGCGCGCGGGATGACCTCGCCGTTGCAGAGCGGCCAGTGGCTGCCGCACCCGGCGCCCGATCCGGTGGCCCGGACGTACGCGCCCCACACGATCACCGCGAGGTTGTAGGCGAGCACTCCCCAGGCGAACGCGGCCAGGCGCGTGGCGCCCGATGCCGCGCGCGCGACGGTCCATCCGGTGGTGACGACGTGCTCCATCACTGATCCTCGTAGCAGGCAGCAGGCAGCAGGCAGCAGGCAGCTGGCAGCAGGCAGCTGGCAGTACCTGCCCGCCGTAGCGCGCAGCGCGGAGGCGGGACCCCGATCAGACCTGATCCGCCGGGCCGAAGGCTCTGGCGGGACCTGATCCGACCCGCTCCGACCTGATCAGACCTGATCCGACCTCGTCCCTACCACCCTTTGGGTTGCCCCTCGAGCTGCTCGTCGAGCCAGGCCTGCAGCGGCGCGAAGTAGTCGCGAATCGCCGTCGCGTCCATCTCGCGCGAGCCGGTGAGCGCCTCCAGCGCGTCGGGCCACGGCCGCGACATGCCCATCTCCATCATCGCATTCAGCCGCTTGCCGGCCTCGGCGCTCTCGTAGATCGAGCACCGGTGCAGCGGCGCCGTGCAGCCGGCCGCCTGAGCCAGCGCGCGGTGGAACTGGAACTGCAGGATGTGGGCGAGGAAGTAGCGCGTGTACGGCGTCACCGCCGGCACGTGGTACTTCGCGCCCGGATCGAAGAACTCCTCGCCGCGCGGCGACGGCGGCGCCACGCCCTGGTACTTCAGGCGCAGATCCCACCACGCGCGGTTGTAGGCGTCGGGCCCGATCTCGCCCGAGAAGACCTGCCAGCGCCACTGGTCGACCAGGAGCCCGAACGGCAGGAACGAGATCTTCTCGAGCGCGCGTCCGAGCAGCAGCCCGATGTCACCCGACGCATCCGGCGCCCGATCGAGCAGTCCGATCTTCACGAGATACTCGGGCGTCACCGACAGCCCGATGGTGTCGCCGAGCGCCTCGTGGAACCCGTCGTTGGCGCTGTCGCGGAAGAGCACCGGCAGCGTGTTGTAGGCGCGCTGGTAGAAGTTGTGCCCGAGCTCGTGGTGGATGGTGGTGAAGTCCTCCTCCGTCGGGTCGATGCACATCTTGATGCGCAGGTCGTCGACGAGGTCGATGTTCCACGCGCTCGCATGGCAGACGACCGCGCGGTCGGACGGCTGCACGAACATCGAGCGCTCCCAGAAGGTCGCCGGCAGTGGCTCGAATCCGAGCGACGTGAAGAAGCGCTCGCCGGTGCGCACCATGTCGGTCGCGCTCGCGTTGCGCTGCTTCAGGATCCGGGTGAGCGAGAACGCCGGCCGCACGCTGCCTTCGGCGACGAGCGGCGCGACGTTCGACCAGTCCTGCGCCCAGATGTTGCCGAGCAGGTGGGCGGGAATGGGGCCGTCTGCCGGCACGAGGTCGCCGTACCGCTGCCGCAGCTTCATCCGGACATAGGCGTGCAGCGAGACGTAGAGCGGGCGGACCTGCTCCCAGAGACGATCCAGCTCCCGCGTGAACGCGTCCGGCGGCATGTCGTACTTCGCGCGCCACATCGCCCCGGTGTCGGCGAAGCCCAGCTCACGCGCCCCCTTGTTCGCGAGCTCGACGAACCGCGCGTACTCCGTCTTCATGGGGATCGCGATCGTGTGCCAGCCCTCCCAGACCTCACGCAGCCGCTCCGGATCGCGGGACGAGGCCATGATCTCGGTGATCTGCTCGATGTCGAGACATGTCTCGCGCTTGGACGGGTCGGCGCACCAGGTGCCGCTCCCGTACGTCGCCTCCATCGAGGCGGTCAGGTTCGTGAGCTCCTCGGCCTCCCGGGAATCCGACGGCGTGGCCGTGACGAGCATGACCTTCAGCAGCTCGAGCTGGCGGCGCATGTCGTCGGGAAGCTCGACGCCGTCGAATCGCGTCGCCTCGCGTGCGTACCGCGCCATCGCCTCGATGAACGCCTGGTTCGCCCGCGCGGCGATGGCCTGGGTGTCCGTCGTGATGTAGGTGGACGCCACCCAGCTGGCGCGCTGCTGCTCGGTGGCCAGCCGCAGGGCGGTGTCGTTCACGTCCTGGAGGAACCGGGCGGCCTCCTCGGCCGTGGCTCCCGAAGAGCCCGGGGCGCCGACGCCACAGGCGGCCGAGGCGCCGGCCGCAAGAACGAGGGACAGGAGGATGCGGAGGAGCGTGGGCGAAGTCGGTCGGGTCATGGGGTCTGGGTCTGGGTTGGATGCCGCGGGGCCGGGCGCCACGTGCCCATGACCCCATGCCCCGATCCTATCTCACCACCGCACGCGCACGCGGTACCGCAGGACGGACTCCCCACCGGCGGGGACGGGCACCACGAATCGTGCCGCGAAGGCGTCCGTCTTCGTGTGCGGAGACGTCGACGACAGCATTTCCCAGTCCCCGCCGATCGGCTCGTTGACCTCGACCCGGATGGGCGTCTCCTTGTGGTTCCGCAGCGCAATCTCGAACGCCATCTCGTGGACGCGGTCGGCGATGCGCGCCCAGTCGGTCTGCTTCCGCTGCGCGACGATGTCGAAGGCGGTGCCGATCTGCAGCGTGATCTCCTCGTCCTTCGGCGTGTGGCCGATGCGGTCCTCGCCGGCGAACTGCACGCGCCCCTTCGAATCGGCCTGGTAGACCCGGACGACGCCGGCCGGCATCGGCACGCCCAGCCCGGAAGCCTCCACGTTCCTGAACCGGTAGAACACGCGCACCTGGTCCTTGATGGGCGAGCCCGGCGCCTGCCGGTTGCGATAGTAGACGTGCTGGCCGTTGACGACGTACAGCTTCTGCACCGGAATGCCGGCGCCGCCGAGCAGCGCGATCTGCTTCGTCTCGTTCTCGTACAGGGTCGTCCGGCGGCCGAGCGCGTAGAGGTGATACTCGGAGAACGCTTCGCGCGCGAACGCGGCGGGCGCGGCCGCGCGGACCATCTCCGCCTTCATCATGACATCCGCGAGCTCCTGCCGGTCGATGACGCGGTTCAGATCGCCCGCAACGAGCTGCAGCGACGCGTTGCGATACGACGTCCCGCTCGTATTCGTCACGGTCACCCACCCGTCCAGGTCCGCCTTCGCATCGTCGCGGCCGACGGTCAGCACGTAGTCGGCGTTCCAGCGCATGCCGCCGGCGAGGTAGGCGGTCTCGATGCGGTGGCGTGCGGGACCGCTGTTCTGGAGACGCCAGACGAGTGTCGGGCGGCTGTGCAGGTTCTCGGGGATTTCCGGGAAGCGGTACTGCTCGGCGTGGAACCCGGTGACGATCTCGTCGCCGATGCGCCAGACGGGCGCGTCGTTGTAGGCGAGCAGCCGCGCCGTCACCTCCTCCGTGCGGGTGGTGCCGTTCTCCTGACGGCTGCGGACCAGCGTGACGTCGCGTCCGACGTACTTGCGGAGCAGGCGCTGCGGATCGAGCAGGTCGAACTGGTAGTTCTGCTCGAGGAGTTCGAGCTCCGAGGGACTGCTGAGCGAGCGGACGTGCACGGTCGCCGGATTGACCGTCGCGGCGATGTCGAGGAAGCGGAGATCCGCGGTGCCGGACGGCAGCGAGACCTCGCGGACGTCGCGCACCAGCGCGATGTCGGAGTTGTAAACCGTCACGGCGAGGTCCTGCTGGTCCTCCAGCGTGGCAGCGACCACGCGCGGGTCGGCCGGCTGGGCGGCTTCCGGTTCCGCGGTCGGCAGCGTCGCATGGAACGCCAGACCGGCGGCGATCACGGCGGGCAGCGCCGCGCGGCGGGCGGCAGTCTGGATCTGGGACATGAGTGTTCCTCCGTCGGCGCCGGCGAGGCGCCTCATGGAGAGAACGGAGGTTCGGCGATTTCTTGCGGGGGGCTACGGGATGGGAGTCCAGCGCGTCCCCGTGCCCGCCGTGCGGAACCGCTCGCCCGATGCGAGCGCGACCTCGACGACGCCCGAAGCGGTCACATTGACGGAGACGACTGCCGCGCGGGCCGGGAGCTCGAGCCGGGTGGCCGCGCCGTCCGTGACCCGGAACACCGTCCCCGCAGCCGTCCCGAACCAGCAGACCAGGTCCCCGTCGCAGCCCGCTGCCGTGAACGGCGCACCGGCATCGGGCTCGACCACCTGCCACGTCCTGCCCGAATCGCGCGACCAGTCGAGCCGCCGGCCGATTGCGCGGTATCGGGCCTGGCCCGCTTCGACCCACAACGAATCCGGGGCATCTTCGGACCGGAACGCCTGTGCGGAAGGCGCCGGCGCGGCCGTCGACGGGGCGCTCTCGGGCTTCGCCTCAGCGGCATCAGTGACCGTGAGCGTCTCGGCCAGCGCTCCAGCTGGCGGCGTCCGGGCGGGAGGCATCGGGGCGGGGGTCTGCGGGTCGGATGGTATCGCCTGCCGCCTGGTGTCCCGCGCCTGTCTGCTCCGCTGCGATCCTGTCGACTTCGCGGCTGTGTCGCCAGGTGCCGCGGCGCGCACTGCGCTATCCGCGGGGTCGGCCGGTTGGGTCACTGCAGCCACCGGAGCCTCAGCCGGCCCCGGCTCGACGGCCCGCTCCCCCGGCGCGGGGGCGCTCTCGAAGGTGACCGCGTCCTGTGACTGCCGTTCGGGCATCCTCACCCAGACGGCGGCGACAATCACCGCGGTTGCGACCGGGACCAGCCAGCCCCAGCGCACGAGGCGGGGACGTGCGGCGCGCGCGACAGGCTCCGCAATCGGCAGCAGCAGCGCGAGGTGCTCCGTGCAGCGCGCGCAGTCCGCGGCGTGCGCTTCGATGGCGTCGCGCTGCGCACGCGGGAGCACCCCGTCCACGAACGCTGCCAGCTGCTCGGCGTCCGGACACGTCCCGGTGTCCCGGCCCCTGCGGGCCGCGGCCCCGAGCGCGCGATCGAAGTATGGGTCGCTCACGTTCGTGGTCCTGTCACTCTAGAACGACTCACCGCGCGAACCTTGCGCTACGGCTCCCGCAGCAGGCGGTCCAGCTGCATCTCCGGTGCCTCGCTCGCGTATTCCAGGCAGAGCCGGATCCGTTCACGGCTCAGCCCGGCCGCCTCCAGGCGCGCCTCGACGGCAGCGCGAATCGTCCGGCGCGCCTTCTCCAGCTTCCTCGATACCGTGGCTTCGTGCTCGTGCGTGAGCCGTCCGATGTCCCGGAGCGTGCTGCCCTGTCCGTAATAGAGGCGCAGCCGCAGCCGATCCGAGGGCGCGAGCGCATCGATGGCGGCGTCGAGCGCCTGCTGGGCGAGCGCCACCAGCCCGGCGCGCTCCGGATCGGGCATCGATTCGCCTGATGCCCGCGTGCGCTCGACCGTCTCGTCGAGCGGCTGAAGGCGCCGCGTGGACCTCACGCGATCGATGCGGCGCTGGACGAGCACCGACCGCAGCCAGGTCACCAGCCGGCTCCGGCCGTGATACCAGGCGAGCAGCGACTTGCGTGTCCCGTCCGTCTCGACGAGACCGTACAGCTCCGCGTACAACGAGTCCGCCAGCTCGCGCCCGTCGTCGCCGGCGATGGTCCGTGCGGCCTGATAGAGCGCCGGCCTGAGCTCGCGGATGAAATGCTCCCACGCCGCATCGTTGCCCGCGAGACAGCCGGCCGCGAGCGCGAGGTCCTCGAGGTGCAGGGTTTCGAGCAGGCGGGCGCGGTCCGCGGGGGACGCGGGCGTGAAATGAGCGAGACTGCGCTCGAGCGCCAGGCCGAACGCCTCGGGTGAGACGCCCCACCGGGCGGCGCCGCTGCGCTCGTGCAATCGGGTCAGCTCGTCCACGCGTCAGTTCGCGCCCGTGCGCGAGAGCAGCCAGACGCCCAGGAGCCCCGCGGCGCCGATGGCCGCGAGTACCGGCGGGAGCACGGTGCGTGCGAGGTGGCGCCGCTTCTCGCGGCCCTCCAGCCAGGCGCCGGCCGGCAGCAATCCACGGAACTGCTCGAGTGCGGCGTGCTGCTCCTTCGCCCACACGTACCAGCGCCGCCACTCGCCGTCGATCTCCAGAACCAGCCAGGGCCCGTGCTGCCAGGCCTGGCGCACGGCGACGGCGTCGCCATGCCAGCGCCGCCACGGATGTTCGAGCGTCAACCCCGCCGCGTCGTGTCGCAGCACCACGCGCGAGACCGCGACGATCAGCCACGCAAGGCCGACGATCACCATCCCCTGCAGCGTCATCAGCGTGCCGAGCAGCAGGAACATGGCGGCCGCGCGCTGGTCGCCGTCGACCTGGAACAGCGTCGAGAGGCGCCACAGGAAGACGCCGAGCGCAAGCGCCAGTCCGACCAGCGCCGTCGCGAACGCGAGCATCAGGCGGCGGAACCACGCGGGCGCCTCGAGGGTGATCACGGGGACAGTATATGGAGCTGCCGCCGGATTTCGTTGACGGAGTGGAGCCTCTCGGGCGAGGCGGCCTCAGGCGTTCCTGAGAATCTCGAAGGCCTGCCGGACGCGGCAGAACTCCCGGGCCAGCGCGGCATGCCTGGCGGGATCCGGGTGACGGTCCGGGTGCACCTCGCGGGCCGCGCGCCGGAACGCAGTCTTGAGCTCCGCCGTCGTGAAGTCGTCCGGGAGGTCGGGGCTTCCCGTGCGGCGCAGCAGATCGAGTGCCTCGCGTTGCCGGGCGGTGAGGCGCCGGACGGGCCGCCGCGGAGGCGGCGGCGCGACGAACGGGAAGCTCGCGCGCGGGCGTGACAGCGGTGTGCCTGCGAGCGGGAACGTGAAGATGCCGGCCGCCCGGTGGACTGTCGAGGAGGAACGCATCGCCCCGCCGTCAACCATCCGGTCGAGGACATCGGCGAACGTGGCGGCCGGCATGCCGCTTCAATCGGCAACCGCGGCGAAGCCTTGAACGGCGACCCGGAGCCGGCCTGGAGGCCGGCCCTCCGTCAGACGGTCTGCTCCTGAAGCGCCTCCCTGATGGCAGCGACCGTCCGGTCGACGTCCTCGCTGGTGTGTGCAGCGCTGAGGAAGTTCGCTTCGAACTGCGAGGGCGCGAGCGCGATGCCGCGGTCGAGCATGGCGTGGAAGAATTTCGCGTAGCGCTCGCGGTCGGCGCGTGCGGCGACGTCCCAGTCCGTGACGCGCTCGGGAACGAAGAACAGCGTCCACATCGAGCCGACCCGCGCGAAGGTGCACGGCGCGCCGGTGTCGTTGATCGCTTCGCCGACGCCCCACTCGAGCGCGGCGCCCAGGCGCTCCAGCCGGTCGTACAGCGCGCCGTCCTCTTCGATGGCGCGCAGCGTCGCGAGCCCGGCCGCCATGGCCATCGGATTGCCGGACATCGTGCCGGCCTGGTACACCGGCCCGGCAGGCGAGATCAGCTCCATCAGGTCGCGTCCCCCGCCGTACGCGCCAACCGGCAGTCCGCCCCCGATGATCTTGCCGAGCGTCGTCAGGTGCGGCTGCACGCCGTATCGTTCCTGCGCGCCGCCGTACGAGACGCGGAAGCCGGTCATCACCTCGTCGAAGATCAGCAGCGCGTCCTCGGCATCGCAGAGGTCGCGCAGGTCCTGCAGGAAGCCCCAGTCCGGGGCGACGACGCCCATGTTGCCGACGACGGGCTCGACGATCACCGCCGCGATCTCCCCGGGATGCTTCGCGAACAGCTCGCGCACGCTGCCCGCGTCGTTGAAGCGGGCGGTGAGCGTGTCGCGCGCCGTCGCCTCGGTGACGCCGGGGCTGTCGGGCACGCCGAACGTCGCGGCGCCCGATCCCGCCTTCACCAAAAACGCGTCGCCGTGCCCGTGATAGCAGCCGGCGAACTTCACGATCCGTGGACGCCGCGTGGCCGCACGCGCCAGGCGCAGCACCGACATCGTCGCTTCGGTGCCGGAGTTGACGAACCGCACCATCTCGATCGACGGCATCGCGCTGGTGATCCGCTCCGCCATGTCGACCTCGAGCGTCGTCGGCGCGCCGTACGAGAAGCCGCGCGGCGCCTGCGCCTGCACGGCGGCGACGACCTGCGGGTGCGCGTGTCCGAGGATCATCGGTCCCCAGGAACCGACGTAATCCAGATAGCGGCGACCGTCGACGTCCCACACGTAGGCGCCTTCGGCGCGCGCGATGAACCGCGGTGTGCCTCCGACCGCCCCGAACGCGCGCACGGGCGAGCTCACGCCCCCCGGCATGAGACGCGAGGCGCGCTCGAACAACGCGCGGTTCCTGGCAGAGTCCCTGTCCTGCATGAGTGATCCGGTCGACCGCGTCTGCGCGCGGTCCGAGGTGGTGATGGGAAGCGCGTCAGCCCAACAGCCGCGCCGCGTCCTTCGCGAAGTACGTCAGGATGATATCCGCACCCGCGCGGCGGATCGAGAGCAGCGCCTCCATCATCGCGCGCGGCTCGTCGAGCCAGTTCAGCCGTCCCGCGGCGCGGATCATCGAGTACTCGCCGGACACGTTGTAGGCCGCGACCGGCACGCCGAAGCGCTCCTTCACCCGCCAGACGATGTCGAGATAGGGCAGGGCCGGCTTGACCATGACGATGTCGGCCCCCTCGTCGAGATCGGCGGCGACTTCGCGGAGCGCCTCGCCGGCGTTCGCCGGGTCCATCTGGTAGCCGCGCCGGTCGCCGAACGCGGGTGCCGACTCCGCGGCTTCGCGGAACGGGCCGTAGAACGCGGACGCGTACTTCGCCGCGTACGAGACGATCACCACGTCCGTGCGACCCGCGGCATCCAGCGCCTTGCGGATGGCCGCGACACGTCCGTCCATCATGTCCGACGGCGCGACGACGTCGGCGCCGGCTTCGGCGTACACGCGCGCCGCCTCGGCGAGGCGCGGCAGCGCGGCGTCGTTGTCGACGTCGACGCGTCCCGACGGCCCCGTGGTCAGGGGCCCGCAGTGACCGTGGTCCGTGTACTCGCACAGGCAGACATCGGCCCACAGGGACATCGACGGCAGCTCGCGCCGCAGCGCCGCGAGGGCTCGCGGCACGGGACCTGAGGGGTCGGACGCTGCCGACCCGACAGCGTCCTTCCGGTCAGGGATGCCGAAGAGGATGACGCCGGGGATGCCGGCACCGGCCAGCTCGCGGCATTCCTCGACGAGCACATCGACGCTCATCTGGCTGCAGCCGGGCATCGACGCGATCTCGCGGCGCACGCCCTCGCCCTCGCACACGAACAGCGGCGCGATCAGGTTGTCGGGCGACAGGCGCGTCTCACGCACGAGGCGCCGGATGGTGTCGGACTGGCGAAGCCGGCGGAACCGGCGTGTCGGGAAACTCACTCCAACGCTCCGGACATCAAGTCAGGACCTGAGGGGAGGGGCATCAGCGCCGCGACCCCGGACCGTTCGAACGCGATCGAACACGAACGCCGCAAGCGCGGCGGCGAGCGCGTCAGGCGTCGGCTCCGGGGCGACCACCTCCGGAGGCGCACCGAGCTCCGCGAGCCGCGTGGCGGTCGTGCCGCCGATCGCCGCGACGACGGCGGCCCCGGCCAGCTCGCGCAGCGTGCCGTCGGCACAGGCCCGCGCCACGCCCTCGGCACTCGAGGGCGAGAGAAACGTCACGGCTGCGACGCGCCCCGCGCGCACGGCGTCCACGAGCGGAGCCACGGCAGCCACCGGCGCCAGTCTCGTCAAGTATGCGACAGGCGAGACGACGTGCGCGCCGAGGCGCTCCAGCGCGTCGCGCCACCCGGTGCGGGCGCGGTTGCCACGCGGCCAGAGCACCTGCAGGCCCTCGATGGACGAACCGTGCGCGCGAAGGGCGTCGGGCAGCGAGTCGCCCGCGCCCTCCGCGACGGCCGCCACGGGTACATCGTGAGCCCTCAGCCGGGCCGCCGTGCCGGGACCGACCGCCGCCACCCGCGCGCGCTGCCGGATGCGCGGCCACTGATCGATCCAGCTGCGGCGCGCGCAGACGATCTCGACGGCACGCGGACTGGTGAACACGATCCAGTCGATCCCTGCGTCCGCAAGCGTCGCGTCGAGCGCGCCGGAATCGGGTGCCGGCTCGATGACGATGGCGGGCACGCGCCAGACGTCGAAGCCGTGGCGTTCGAGCGCGGAGGTCAGCTCGTCTCCCGCATCGGCATCGCGCGTGGACACGACGAGCGGACGCGAGCCGGTCATGACTCCGGCACCTCGCCTTCGCCGCCGGCGGGCTGCATGGCCCGCACACGCGCGAGGATCCTGTCGGCGCCGCGATCGAGCAGCAGCCGCGCGAGCCGCGCGCCGAGCCGCACCGCATCTTCCGGTCCCGGTGCAGCCGCCTGCATCGATTCGCGGATCGATTCGGTCCCGTCGAGGCTCACGACGGCGGCGTGCAGCGTGAGCACGTCCTTCTCGATCACGCCGAGTGCCCCGACCGGCACCTGACAGCCGCCCTGCAGGTGCGCGAGCACCGTGCGCTCGGCGCTGACGGCCAGTCTGGTCGGCCGGTCGTCGAGCGGCGCCAGCAGCGACGCCATCCGGCGGTCGTCGGCGCGAATCTGCACGGCAAGCGCGCCCTGGCCGGGCGCCGGCAGCATCACGTCGGGCGGCAGGATCTCGGCGATGTGCGCGGTCATCCCGAGGCGCGTGAGTCCTGCGAGCGCCAGCACGGCGGCATGGAGGTCGCCGTTGAGCACGCGGTCCACCCGCGTGGGCACGTTGCCGCGCAGGTCACGGACGTCGAGATCCGGACGCCGTGCCAGCAGCTGTGCGCGGCGGCGTGGCGATGACGTGCCCACGCGTGCGCCGCGCGGCAGCCGATCCAGCGTGGCGCCCCGGGGCGCGACGAGCGCGTCGCCCGGATCCTCCCGCCGGAGGATCGCGCCGATGGCAAGCCCGTCGGGCTCGTCCGTCGGCAGGTCCTTCAGGCTGTGGACCGCGAAATCAATCTCGCCGGATCGGAGCGCCGCTTCGAGCTCCCGGGTGAACAGCCCCTTGCCGCCGAGCCGCGCGAGCGGCACCTCGATGATCCGATCGCCGAGCGTGCGGAAGGTGACCGGTTCGACCTGCACGTCCGGCCGCAGCTGCTGCAGCTGCCGGATCACGAAATCGGTCTGCCAGAGCGCGAGCCGGCTGCCACGCGTGCCGGCCCGGAGCCGAAGGGAACGCGCCACGCCTTCCACTATATGCGGAGCGGCGGGGGCCGGCGGTTACCCCGCCAGCCGGGCGCGGAGCGAGGCCAGGCGCTCGCGCCCGCCGGGCCGCAGGGCGAGCGCGCGCAGCCGCACCGTGGGCCCGTGCAGCAGCCGCCCCAGCCGGCGCCGCGATTCGCGCGCGGCGCGCTGATCCTCGACGGGCGGCTGTGCCGGACGCTCGCCGGCGAGGCGCACCAGCGTTCGGGCCAGCCGATCACGTACGACGCGGATGACGTGCCCGGCCTGATGGGCCGCGTGCCACTCGGCGAACCGCGCGAGCTCGCCGGCGACGATGCGTTCGACGTCAGGCACACTGGCCGCGCGGGCGGTCAGCTGCTGCGCCGCTTCCGCCTGCACCTCGTCGATCGCGTACAGCCTGACGCCGGGAACCGCGCCGGCCTGCCACTCGATATCGCGCGGCACCGCCAGATCCACGGCGAGCAGCGGCCGCCCGGGCCTGGCGCGCATCACCTCCACAACCAGTCCGGCCGTGACGATGGGTTCCGGACCGCTCGTCGCCGAGACGACGACGTCGGCCTCGCGCAGCACCGCGTCGAGCGCCGTCAGCGGACGTGCGTGGCCGCCGACCTCGCGCGCCAGCGTCTCGGCGTGGGCGAGCGTGCGGTTGAGGATGACGAGACTCGCTGGCCGCGCCTTCGCAAGATGCCGCGCGGCAATCGCGGCGGTCTCGCCGGCGCCGATGACGGCGACGCGACGCGTGGAGAGCGGTGCCGCGGATCGGGCGACGAGCGCCGCCGCGGCGGCGGCCGCCGACGTGTTCCCGCGCCCGATGCCGGTCTCACGGCGGGCACGGCGTCCGGCACGCAGCGCGGTCTCGAACAGCCGGTTGATCACGGCATCCGTCGTGCCGGCCTCGCGCGCGGTGGCATAGGCCGCCTTCACCTGTCCCAGCACCTGGACGTCGCCGAGGACGGGCGAGTCGATGCCGCTCGCGACGCGGAGCAGATGACGGACCGCGCTGCGGCCGGTCCGCACGAATGCCGGAAGGGATCCGGGCGCGCCCGGACGCACGGCAGCGCGGCCCGTCAGCAGCGCTCGCCCGCAGATCTCCCGGACGGCCGCCGTGGCGGCACGCCGCGCCGCGCTGCGACTGTCGGCGTGCAGGTACAGCTCGGTGCGGCTGCAGGTGGTCAGGCAGGCGCTGGCTCGAATGCCCGGCGCAGCCGCAACACGGGCGAGCAGGCGGCGGGCGGTCTCGCGATCGAGCGCGAGCGCCTCCCGCTCGGCCAGGCTCGCCGTGTGGTACGCGACGCCGATCAGCACGAGGGCGCCGTCGCTCATGGCGCCGCGCACTCGCCGTCCAGCACCTCCGGCCGGAACGCGGCGGTCTCGCCCAGGTCGATGAAGTCGACCGGCTCGGCGGTCTCGGCGGTGAGCGCCTCCAGATCCGAGACCACCGCCTTCACCCGGGTGAGGTCGACGCGACGGAAGAACGACCGCGCGCTCTCGCCGTCGTGCCGTTCCGCGCGATAGAGCGCGACGAGGCGGGACAGCGCTTCCGGCGCGCGGCGCGCGGGGATCTTCGCCGCCAGCCGGCCGAACGTGGTCTGATCTCCCTCGGCGCCGCCGCCGACCAGGAGAAAGTACTGCGGAACGGGACGGCCGTCGACCTTGCGCACGCTGCCCTGGAAGCCGATGTTCGCGACGTGATGCTGGCCGCACCCGTTCGGGCAGCCGCTGATCTTGATCACGAGGTCCGGCGCATCCGCGACGAGCTGCGGGTTCGCATCCAGATGCTCGCCGAGCAGGCTGCCGAGGCCGCGCGACTGCGTCACTGCGAGCCGGCAGGATTCGGCGCCGGGGCAGCTCGTGATGTCCCGCATCGTGTTCGCGTCGGGCGCTGCCAGCCCCGCCGCCGCGAGCCGCGCGTGCAGCGGCTCCACGGCATCGACGGCGACCCACCGGACGATGAGGTTCTGGTCGGGCGAGATCCGCACCGACCCGTCGCTGTACGCCCGCGACAGATCCGCGAGGATGCGCATCTGCTCACCGGTGAAGTCGCCGAGCGGGAGCCGCACGGTGACGTAGACCCAGCCGGCCTGTTTCTGCGGGCGCACGTTCGTGCGCTGCCAGGCGAGGAACTCCTCGGAGCGCACTTCGAGCCGGGGGCGCACCGTCGGCGCGATGCCGGGGCCCTTCACGCGCGAGCCGAGCGCGCGCTGCGCGATCTCGATCCGATCCGGCGCCTGGCTGCGCGCCCAGTCGGGCGCGTCTTCCATCGGCGGCTGCTCCGGATCGAAGGGCAGCGGCCGGCCGCCCTCCGCCCGGATGGCCTCGAACTCCGCAAGCACCTCGTCACGGAATCGCTCCCATCCGAGCTGCCTGATGAGGAACTTCATCCGGTTCCGGTGCTTGTGCTTGTAGTCGCCGAGCCGATGGAACACGCGCACCACGGCTTCGGCGGCGCCGAGCATCTCGCCGGCAGGCAGGAACTCGAAGAGCAGCTGCGCCACGCGTGCCATGGTCGACGTGCTGCCGCCCACGGCCACGCGGAAGCCGCGCTCGGTCCGTCCATCCACCGTGCGGATCGCGGCGCGCCATCCGATGTCGTTGATGCCGGTGAAGGCGTGGTCCTCGGCGCAGCCCTCGAAGGCGATCTTGAACTTCCGCGGCAGCGACCCGGCGAGCGGATGGCGGAGGAAGAAGCGGGTCATCGCCTCGGCGTACGGCGTGACGTCGAACACCTCGTCGGCCGAGATGCCGGCGTACGGGCAGGCGGTGATGTTGCGCACCGAGTTGCCGCACGCCTCGCGCGTCGTGAGGCCGGCCTCGGCGAGGTACTGCATTGCCGGCTCCGCGTCGTGCAGCCGGACGAAGTGGAACTGGATGTTCTGGCGCGTCGTGATGTGCCCGAAGCCTCGCGACCACCGCTCGGCGACGTCGGCGAGCGCCTCCAGTTGCGCCGCAGAGAGCACGCCCTGCGGGATCTTCACCCGCAGCATGTGCACGTCCTCCGGCTGCCGCTGGCCGTAGAGGCCGCGCAGCAGACGGAAGGCACGCCATTCGTCGGGTCCGAGGCGGCCGTCCTCGAACGCCTCGAGCTTCGCGACGAACTCGTCGAGGTCCTCCTGCGACGCGAACGACAGGCGTGCGCGGCCGAGTGTGCGGGTCTCATCCGTGGCTGACATGGGTCTCCAGACTCCCTGCCGCGGCGTGCACGGCGGTTTCGTGATCCGCGCCGATGAGCGCGGAGAGCGCGACGACCTCGCCGACGACGATCGTCCCGGGAGCGCCGGCCGGCGCGGCAGCGCGGCTGTCCGGCAGCGTCGCGAGCGTCCCGCGCCAGGTATGCGCGTCTGGCGTGCCGGCGGCGTAGTTGACGGCAGCCGGCGTGCTCGCGGGCCATCCGGCGTCGATGAGCGCGCGGCCAATCGCCTCGGCCGCGGCCAGGCCCATGAGGACGACGACCGTCACGCTCTGCGGCGGGATGGCGGTGAGCACCGGCTTCCACGCCTCCTCGGCGTGACCGGAGATCACCAGCACGCCTGCCGACAGGCCGCGATGCGTGACGGGAATGCCGGCGAGCGCCGGCGCGGTGAGCGCCGACGACAGCCCGGGCACGACCTCGAACGGCACGCCCGCCGCGCGCAGGGCCAGGGCTTCCTCGCCGCCGCGGCCGAGGACGAACGGGTCGCCGGCTTTCAGCCGGACGACGCGACGGCCGCGCCGCGCGGCGCGAATCATGAGGTGGTTGATGGCGTCCTGCTCGAACGACGGGCGCCCCGCGCGCTTGCCGACCGGGAAGCGCTGCGCGCGTCTGGCGAGCTCGACGATGCGCGCGGGCACGAGGGCGTCGTACAGGACCAGGTCCGCCTGCCGCAGGCGCCGGATGGCGCGCCGCGTCAGCAGCCCGGGATCGCCCGGCCCGGCGCCCACGAGCGACACGAGACCCGCTGCGGGACTCACAGCATCGCCTCCTGGGCGTGCCGCGCGTAGAGCCGGTTCAGCGCGTCCAGCAGCAGGCCGCGCCGCGCCGTCATCGGCACCCGGTCGCGCAGCCAGCGCCGGCGCACGGTCACCGCCGTTTCCGTCCAGCGCTCGAGGTCCTCGGGCAGCACGTTCTCGAGCCCTTCACGCAGCAGGCCCGCCAGGGCGGGCGCCTGCCCGTCGGTGGAGATCGCCAGCGTCACGCCGCCTTTGCGGACGACGCCGCCCAGATACGCCGACGCGCTTGCGATGTCGTCCACCGCGTTGACGAAGATCTGCCGCGCCTCGGCTGCGCGCGCGACCTCGCGGTTCACCTCGGGCGGCGCGGCCGCGACGACGAACCAGGCGCCGTCGAGATCCTGCGGCTCGAAGGCGCGCCGCTCGATCGGCACGCCGAGCGCCTCGATGTCCGGCACGACGGTCGGCGAGACCACGCGGACGCGCGCCCCGGCCGCCGTGAGCGCGGCGAGCTTCGACGCGGCGACCGGTCCGCCCCCGACGACGAGCACGTCGCGGTCGCGGAGCTTCAGGAACACGGGATAGAGGGTCTCCGACGTCATGCGGCTACTCCTTCCTGCTGCGGTGTCCGCAACCCGCGGGCCTCGAGGACCGCCAGGATGCGGGCCAGACTCTCCTCGACCGTCTCGCGATCGCTGCGCACGACCACGTCGGGATTGAGCGGCGGCTCGTACGGATCGGACACGCCGGTGAAGTGCGGCAGCTCGCCCGCCAGCGCCTTCCGGTAGAGCCCCTTCACGTCGCGGGCGGCGAGCGCCTCGATCTCCGCGTCGGCGTGGATTTCCACGAAGGGAATGCCGTCGCGGGCCGCGAGCGCGCGGATCTCGTCGCGCGTGTCGCGGTACGGCGAGATGGCGGCGGTGATGGCGAGCACGCCGTTGCGCGCGAGGAGCCGCGCCACGAGGCCGATGCGGCGGATGTTCGTGTCGCGGTCCTCCTTCGAGAACCCGAGCCCCTTCGACAGGTGCGTGCGAATCTCGTCCCCGTCGAGGATCTCGACGCGCCAGCTGGCCTGCAGCACGTCGCGCAGCGCCTGCGCCAGCGTGCTCTTGCCCGCGCCCGAGAGCCCCGTGAACCAGAGGATCGCGCCGGGCTGCCGCGCCGGCGCCGGTTCGGCGCCCGGCCGCGCGCCGCCGTAATGCTCGCGGAGCACCTCGGCGACCTCCGGCCGCGTGAACTCGCGCGGCAGCGTGCCGCCGCTGCGGAGAATCTCGCGCACCTTCGTGCCCGACAGCTCCACGCGCGTCGAGGGGGCGTGCGGGCACGTGCGGGTCGACGCCAGCGCGTCGCACGCGCGGCAGAAGAAGGTCGGCTCCATCCGCAGCGGCGTCACGCCGATCTCGTCGTGCGTGAAGCGATCGAACAGCCGCTGCGCGTCGTACGGCCCGTAGAACTTCCCGACCCCCGCGTGGTCGCGCCCGACGATCAGGTGCGTGATCCCGTAGTTCTTCCGTGCCAGCGCGTGGAAGAGCGCTTCACGCGGACCTGCGTAGCGCATCGCGGCCGGGAAGACGGACAGCAGCGTGCGGTCGCGCGGGTAGTACTTCTCGAGCAGCACCTGGTACGCGCGGAACCGCACCGCGGCCGGCACGTCGTCCTGCTTCGTCTCGCCGACGAGCGGGTGGATGACCAGGCCATCGGCGACTTCGAGCGCCAGCTTCGTGAGGTGCTCGTGCGCGCGGTGAATCGGATTGCGCGTCTGGAATCCGGCCGTGCGCGTCCATCCGCGCTCGGCGATGCGGGCGCGGAGCTCGCGCGGGGTCAGGCGGTACTGCCGGAAGGGCAGGTCGTCGGGCAGCGGCAGCACGTGCACCTCGCCGCCGACGAGCCAGCGCGGGCGCTGCAGCAGATACGCCACGCCGGGATGGCTCGCGTCGGTGGTGCCGTAGACGCCCTGCGCCTCCGCGAGCGGATCGCGCGCGAAGACCTCCGCGATCTCGATGACGCCCCAGGTCCGGCCGGCTTCGTCGACGAGCGCCGCGGCCTCGCCCAGGTTGGCGCGGGTCTCATCGTCCACCGCCAGCGTGAAGGGGAGCGGCCACACCGTGCCGTCGGCGAGACGCATCTCCTCGACGACGCGCGTGTAGTCGGGCCGGGTCAGGAAGCCGCGGAGAGGGCTGGCCGCGCCGGTCGCGATCAGCTCGAGATCGGCCTGCTCGCGCCCGTCGAGCACGATGCGCGGCAGCGACGCCGCACGCGCCTTCAACGCCGCCGCGGCATCGCCCTCGACGATGCGGTTCACCAGCTCACCACCGTGCGGTCTCACCAGATCCGACATGTCTGCTCCTCGTGAATGAACGGCCGTCCGCACGTCACGCAAGTCGCGCGTCCGGCTGCCGCCTGTCTTGCCTCAACGCCTGGCCGCTGACTCCCGGCCCCCGACCTCTGCTTCCTGCCCGGCCCCCGGCTCCCGGTCCCCGGCCTCTGATCCCTGACCACTGGCCCTCACGACCTGCCCATCGCGGATATGCAGACCGCATTCGTTCTTCTCCTGGCGATGGCGCCAGCGTCCGGCGCGCGGGTCTTCTCCGGGCCGCACCGGCGTCGTGCACGGCTGGCAGCCGATGCTGGGGTAGCCGGCGTCGTGCAGCGGGTTCACCGGGACGTCGTGCGCGCGGACGTACGCCCGCACGTCGTCCGCGGTCCAGCGCAGCAGCGGGTTGACCTTCCAGATGCCGTGCTTCGGGTCGGGCTCGAGATGGCGTGCCGACGCGCGGGTCGCGGTCTGATCGCGGCGGATGGCCGTGATCCAGGCGTCCGCGCCGCGGAGTACCCGGGCGAGCGGCTCGACCTTTCGGATCGCGCAGCAGCGGTCGGGATCGCGCAGCCAGAGCGCGTCGCCGTGCGCGACGGCCTGTGCCTCGACCGACAGCGCCGGGCGGACGCCGCGAATCGTGATGGCGTACTTCGACTCGAGCCGGCGCCAGAGCTCGTACGTCTCGGGGAAGAGGAGCCCGGTGTCCAGCGTGAAGAACTCGACCGGCAGCTGGTGGCGGGCCGCCATGTCGATCAGCACGCAGCCCTCCGCGCCGAAGCCGGTCGCCAGCAGCACGCGGGAGAACTGCGCGGTGGACCATGCCAGGATCTCTTCCGGCGACCAGGTCTCCATCTGCCGGGCCACGGCCTCCAGCGCGGCGTTCATCGGGCCACCTCCAACGGCGCGGATGTCGCCGTGGACAGCGCGGTCACGCTGGACGCGGTCAGCTGCACCCCGATCGCCACCAGCACGGTCGCGAGCACCACGCGGAGCGCGCGCTGCGGGACGGCCGTCGCCGCCATCGCGCCCGCCAGCGAGCCGGGCACCGCGCCGACGAGCACCGCGCCAACGACCGCGGGATCCACGCGGCCGCCCGACCAGTGGCCAGCCGAGACGAGCGCCGACAGGGCGAGGGCGTGCAGCAGGTCCGTGCCGACCGTCGTGCGCGCGCCGAGCGGGAACCACAGTCCGAGCGCGCACAGCAGGAGCGAGCCGCTGCCGATGCTCGTCAGGCTGACGAGCAGGCCGACGATGAACCCGATGGCGGCGGTGGCAAGGGGCGCCGGGAAGGACGTCGCGGCGGGAATCGCCTGACTGCGGAGCCTGAACGCAATGGCTGCCCCCGCCAGCACGAGCACGACGCCGAGTCCGGCGCGGAGGATGGTCTCGCTCGACTCGATCGGGAGGCGGTTGACGACGGCGAGGCCGGCCAGGGCGCCGGGGGCGGATCCCGCGAGCAGGCGGAGCACGGTCGGCCAGTGCACCTCGGCGCGCCACGCGTAGAAGCCGCCGCTGGCCAGCTTCATCGTGCTCGCGATGAGCACGTCGGAGCCGATGGCCACCCGCGCGGGCACGTCGGCCAGGAGCACGAGGGCCGGCGTGAGCAGCGCGCCGCCGCCCGTGGAGGTCATCCCCACCACGAACCCGGTCGCCGCGCCGACGACGACGAGGGTCAGCTCCACGCTGCCCTCCGCCGGATTGCCGTTGCCGAACCTGACATGCACGCCTCCGCAGACCCCGACCAGAGGCCGCGCGGCGACAGGCCACGCGGCCGAAATGCAAAAGGCCCGGGAGATCAGTTCTCCCGGGCCTCTTCAACCTGTCTGGATTCTGCGGGTGCGGCGCGTCCTAGGTACGGTGCGACATCGCGGCCAGACCGGAGGGCACACGGGAGATCTCCCGAGCCACTCGACAACAACAACAACAGGTCTGGACGCGGCGGAACTTCATACGCGCGATGAACGAGCAGAGCACGGAAGGCGTCCGGCTGTCAACCATCCGCCTTCCGCTCATGACCGCGATGCGCCGCGCACATGCCCTACCAGAGCGGCGCGTCGGCCTCCGGATCGAGCTGGACGCCGAACCAGCGGGCGATCGTCGGGGCAATCTGCGACATCCGGACGATGCCCAGATCGCCCTTCCGGGTCACGGACGGGCCGGCCATGATGAGCGACGCGTGCAGTTCCGTGCGGTTCGGGTCGAACCCGTGCCCGCCCCGGCTGCCCAGTGACGTCAGCAACTCGCGGTGGCCGCCACCCGAGTAGAAGCCCGGCTTCATGGTCAGCGCGAACACGGCATCGGGCGTGGCGCCGATCTGCGCCAGGTCCTGCTCGTCCCACACCTTCTCGATGCCGTTGGCCGGGTCGGCCGCCAGCGCGTCGAGCAGTTCCCGCACCCGCCGCTTCAGCGCCTCGTCGTCGCGGTTGCGGAGGTACACGAAACCGGAGCCGCCGTTGCCCTTGTAGTAGGCCTGCCAGCCGGTGATCGTCCCGTTCTCGTTGGTCTCGATCAGCCCCTCCCGCTTGAAGATCGCGTTCGGATGGAGCTGCTTCTCCAGCGGCAGGAAGCCATGGTCGGAGACGATGACGATGTCGGTGCGATCGGCGAGGCCGGCGTCCTCGACCGCCTTGATCATGGTCGCGACGTGCCCGTCGGCCCGCTCGAGCGCCTCCAGCGCCTGCGGCGAGTCGGGGCCCTCCGCGTGCGACGCGCTGTCGGTGTCGAAGATGTGGAGCAGCGTCAGGCTGGGCTTGAACGTCCGGACGAGCCAGGCGGCCAGGCCGGTGCGCTCGGCGTCGCTGAACGGCCAGGCGAGCGGGCCGTGCGCGGCCTCGTAGCCGTCGATGAGCCGCGGCGGAAAGGAGAACGCTCGGAGCGCGTTCAGCGCCTCCGGATGCTGCGACCGGTTGAACTCGGGGACGTTGTAATCGAGGTCCATGCCGACGGTCACCGGCCAGCTCACCGAGGCTGCCGTCAGCCCGCGCGCCCGCACGGCGCCGGGAAGCGTCGTGACCTTGATGTCGCGGGCATACCAGTACCAGGCGCCGGCGGAGCGTGCTTCCGGATCCACGTACGTGTTCATCGGGATGCCGTGCCGCGCGGGCTGGACGCCCGTGATCAGGGTCGTGTGCGACGGGTAGGTCACCGTGGGCAGCACGCCGATGACGCCGCTGGCCCAGGCGCCGCGGGCGGCGAGCGCCCGGAGGGTCGGGATCCTTGCGGGGCCTGGCGCCGTGTAGCTGACCGGCCGCAGGCCGTCGATCGAGATCATCACGACGTGCCGGTCGGCCTCGCGCGCGTCGGCCGTGAGCACGAGCGAGACGACGGCGAGGGCGAGGCACATCGCCCTGAATGTGAGTCGGGTCATGCGGTGAATCTCTATCACAACTGCGCCCACGCCCCTGCGGCAGCCGTTCGATAGAATGGCCCGATGGTCCGCGAGCGCGAGGAGACGATCGGCGGGCGCCGGGTGCGCTGGCTCGACGCCGGCCCCGAGTCGGGCCGCGTGCTGGTGTGGCTGCACGCCTTTCCGCTGTCGGCGGCGATGTGGCTGCCGCAGCTGGAGGCGCCGCCTCCCGGATGGCGGCTCATCGCGCCGGATCTGGCGGGATTCGGCGGAACCGCCGATCACGACGGAGCGCCGCACATCGACGATTTCGCCGACGATCTCGACCGGCTGCTCGCGCATCTCGACGCGCCGCCGATCGTGCTCGGGGGGCTGTCGATGGGCGGGTATGCCGCGTTCGCGATGATGCGCCGCCATCCCGCGCGGGTCCGGGCGCTGATCCTGGCGGACACACGGAGCGCGGCCGATTCGCCCGAGGCGCGCGCCAACCGCGCGCGCCTGCTCTCCGTGGTCCGGGAGTCCGGGCCGGCCGGCGTGGCGGATCAGATGCTGCCGACGCTCGTCGGCGAGACGACCAGGCGCGAGCGGCCCGAGGTCGTGGCGCGCGTGAGGGCGCTCATCGAAGCGAACGCCGCGGCCGGCATCGCACGAGGCATCGAGCGGCTTCGTGACCGTCCGGACTCGACGCCGCTGCTGAGCGACATCGCGATCCCGGCGCTGGTCGTCTCCGGAGCGGAGGATGCGATCACCAGGCCGGACGACGCGCGGGCGCTCGCCGCCGCATTGCCGCGTGGAACGGTCGCGATCGTGCCGGCCGCCGGGCACCTCTCGAACCTGGAGCATCCGCGGGCGTTCGATGCCGCCGTTGGCGGCTGGCTGTCGGAGGTGTGATGAGGAGGATGATGCAGGCCGCCGCGGTGGCCCTCGTGCTGGCGGCAGCCGGCGGGACGCTCGTCTCGGGTCAGGCATCGAGAGACGCGCTGCACCGGCCGCTCGACGAGCTGCTCGACCTGTACGTCCGCGATGGACTCGTCTATTACAACGCGCTGCGCAGCGAACGCGGCCGGCTCGACGCCTACATCGCCGCGCTCGACGGCCCGCGCGCGGCAGGCGTGGACAGCTGGCCGCACGAAGAGCAGATCGCGTTCTGGCTGAACGCCTACAACGCGTGGGTCCTGCGGGCCGTCATCGACCACTATCCGATCCGCGGCCGGGCCGCCAACTACCCGCCCGGTTCGATCCGCCAGATTCCCGGCGTCTTCGACAGGACCAGACGGCGCATCGCCGGCCGGAGCCTGACGCTCGACGAGATCGAGACCACCGTGCTGCCGGCGTTCCGGGATCCGCGCCTGTACCTGGCCCTCGGACGCGGCGCGCTCGGCAGCGGGCGGCTGCGCAGCGAGGCCTACGTCGCCTCGCGCCTCGGCGCGCAGCTCGACGCGGTCGCGAAGGAGTTCGCGTCGAGCGGGCGCCTCTTCGACATCGACGAGAGCACGGGCGTCATGTCCGTGACCCCGATCGTCAGCTGGCGCGAGCAGGAGTTCGCCGCGGCATACGCGGCGGCCGCGCCGGAGCGCTACGCGCAGCGCAGTCCGGTGGAGCGGGCGATCCTGGCGTTCGTGCTGCCGAACCTGCTGCCGCACGAGATCGAGCTCGTCGAGAAGAACCAGTTCAGCGTGCGGTTCCAGGAGTTCGATTGGCGGTTGAATGATCTGAGCGGGCGCCGGTGATCGTTCGGCGCCCTCACCGCAGAAGCCACACGAGAACACAGAGACCACAGAGGAGGCAGAGGGTTGGCCCTCTATGACCTCTGTGGCCTCGGTGCCCTCTGAGTTCCCCGTGTTGCCCGGAGTTGATTGCCGATGGACTTGCACCTGAACGGGAAAGCCGCCCTCATCACCGGCTCCAGCCGCGGTCTCGGCCTCGCGAGCGCGAAGTCGCTGGCGGCCGAGGGGTGCCGCGTGATGCTGACCGCGCGGGGGGCCGAGACGCTGGCACGAGCCGAGGAAGAGGTGCGCGGGATCGCGCCCGCCGCGGATGCCGTCGCGTCGATCGCCGGTGATCTCGCGACGCCCGAGGGCATGGCCGCGGCCGTCGACGCCACAATCTCGCGCTTCGGCCGGCTGGACATCCTCGTCAACAACATGGGCCTCGCGCGGGGTGCCGGCCTGCTCGACACCTCGGACGGGGAGTGGCAGGAGGCGTTCGACCAGACGCTCTTCCCGGCCATCCGCGCCTCGCGTCTGGCGGTCCCGCACATGCAGCGCGCCGGCGGCGGCGTGATCATCATGATCACGTCGATCTGGGGGCGCGAGTCGGGTGGCCGCATGACCTACAACGCGGTCAAGGCCGCCGAGACGAGCCTCGCGAAGGCGCTGGCCCACCAGCTGGCGCCTCACGGCATCCGCGTGCTCAGCGTCGCGCCCGGGTCGATCCTGTTTCCCGGGGGCTCCTGGCACCGTCGCCAGCAGGCCGACCCGGAGGGGATCGCCGAGTTCGTCCGCCGCGAGCTGCCGTTCGGGCGTTTCGGCCGCGCCGAGGAGGTCGGCGATGTCGTCGCCTTCCTGGCGTCGCCGCGCGCGAGCTGGATCAGCGGCGCGTCGATTGTCGTCGATGGCGGCCAGTCGAAGTCCAACCTGTAGAATGACGCGCGGATGATTCCCTCTGCGGTCGCCCAGGCGGTGCAGGCCACGGCCGACGCGCTGTTCGTGCCGTGGCTGCTGGTCCTGCTGTTCGGCACCGGTCTGTTCCTCAGCATCCGGACCGGCGTCGTCCAGGTGCGCCGGTTCGGCGAGGCCTGGCGGACCTTCGTTGCCCGCCGGGATGCCACGGCCGGCGGCGTGCTCTCGCCGTTCCAGGCGTTCATGACCGCAATGGCGGCGACCATCGGCACCGGCAACATCGCCGGCGTTGCCGCCGGCATCGTCTCGGGCGGCCCCGGGGCGCTGTTCTGGATCTGGTGCTACGGCCTCGTCGCGACCGCGCTGAAGTTCAGCGAGGCCGTGCTCGGCGTCCGGTTTCGCGAGGTGCAGTCCGATCGGACCCGGACGGGTCCCATGTACTACCTGCGCGACGGGCTGAAGTCGCCGGCGCTCGCGTGGACCTACGCGCTCGTGGCCGGCATCGCCGCGCTGACGACGACGCCGTTCACCCAGACCAACTCGATCGCGCTCGTCCTCGACTCCGAGTTCGCCATCCCGAAATGGATCTCGGGGATCGTGATCGCGGTGCTCGCGTGGCTGGTGATCATCGGCGGCATCCGGTCGATCGGCCGCGCCGCCGAGCGCCTCACCCCGCTGAAGGTCGGACTCTACCTGGCTGGCGGGCTGTTCGTGATGATCAGCTTCGCGTCGCGCATTCCGGAGGTGCTGTCGCTCGTCGTCCGCGAGGCGTTCTCGACGCAGGCTGCCGCCGGCGGCACGCTCGGCTTCGTCATCGCGATGCGCTACGGCCTGGCGCGCGGGATGTACGCGAACGAAGCGGGGTATGGCACGGCCGCCGTCGCCTACGGCACCGCCCAGAGCGGGCGCCCGCTCGATCAGGGGCTCAACGCCGTCACGGAGGTCTTCATCGTCTCGTTCGTGACGTCGACGATCTCGGCGATGACGATCCTGCTGACCGGCGCGTGGGTGTCCGGGCTCACCAGCACGGCCGCTGTCGCGTACGGCTTCGAACAGGCGATCCCGACCGCGGGAGGATGGATCGTCGCCTTCTGTGTGTTCCTGTTCGGCTACACGACGCTCATCGGCTGGGCGTACTACGGCGAGCAGTTCCTCGAGTACATCTTTGGCCCGCGCGTCGTGAAGCCGTACCGCTGGGTGTACTGCCTGCTCATTCCGCTCGGCGCGGTGACCAAGGTCGAGCTGGTCTGGGCGTGGGGAGACCTGATGAACGCGCTGCAGATCTTCCCGAACGTCATCGGCGTGCTGGGGTTGAGCGGCCTGGTTGCCAGGATCGCACGGGAGCGCACATGATCGAGTGGCCGTGCATCGCCTGCACCTCATCAAGCCCGATGGCCGCTCGCTCTGGCTGTACTCCCGTTCTCCGCTTCCCGACTCGCTGACGGCGCCCGCGCCCGGTTCGCAGCCGGCCACGCCCGACTCTCACCTGCGGTGGCATCCGCTGCGCGGTGAGTGGGTGGCGTACGCGTCGCATCGCCAGCACCGGACGTTCCTGCCGCCGCCCGAGTGGAATCCGCTGGCGCCGATGACGGATCCGGCGGTGCCGACGGAGGTGCCGGCCGGCCCCTGGGAAGCCGCCGTGTTCGAGAACCTCTTTCCGACACTGAGCGGCAGGGCCGGATCTCCGCCGCCGGCGATCGTCGAGACGCGGCCCGGGCACGGCGCGTGTGAGGTCGTCGTGTTCACGCAGGATCCCTCGGCGTCGCTGGGCGGGCTGCCGCTCGATCGCGTGGCCCTCGTGTTCGACGTCTGGGCCGACCGGTACGAGGAGCTCGGGCGCCGCGATGACGTGCAGTACGTCTTTCCGTTCGAGAACCGCGGCGTCGAGGTCGGCGTGACGCTGCACCATCCGCACGGCCAGATTTACGCCTACCCGTTCGTGCCGCCGGTCGCGGCACGCGAGCTGGCGCAGCAGGCGGCGTTCTACGAGCGCGAAGGGCGCGGGCTCCTGGAGGATCTGCTCGAGCGCGAGCTCGAGGACGGGGCGCGACGGGTCGTCTATCGCGGCCCGCACGCGGTGGCGCTGGTGCCGGTCTGCGCCCGCTACCCGTACGAGGTCTGGGTTGCGCCGCTGCGGGCGGCGCCGGCGCTGCCGGACCTCACGAAGGCGGAACGGCTCGACGTCGCGCGGGCGCTCAAGACGGTGCTGCTCAAGTACGACGCGCTCTGGCAGCGCCCCTTCCCGTACATTCTCGTGATGCACCAGGCGCCGACCGACGGACGCCCCCATCCGGAAGCGCACGTCCACATCGAAATCTACCCGGCCTACCGCATGCCGGGGCGCTTGAAGTACCTCGCAGGCAGCGAGATCGGCGCCGGCGTCTTCACGGCCGACACGCTGCCCGAGGACAAGGCGCGTGAACTGCAGGCGGTCGAGGTGGCGATTGACTGAGCTCCTGCGCCCGGTCGTGACGCCGGACGAGTTCGCGCGCCTGTTCGGCGGGCCGTTCACGCACGAGGCGTTCGCCTGCGGCCGCGTCAATCTCATCGGCGAGCACACCGACTACAACGGCGGCTTCGTCCTGCCCACCGCGATCCCGCAGGCCACGACGGCGGTCGTCGCGCCGGGGCGGGGACGCACCGTTCGCGCATGGAGCGCCGACATCGACGGTGGCGGGTCGCCGGTCGAGTACGAGCTGGGCCGGGAGCAGCCGGGTCGCGGGTGGATCGACTACGTGCAGGGCACCACGGTCGCGCTCTCGCGCGCGGGCTTCGCGGTTCAGGGCTTCGACGTCGCGTTCCGCTCGTTCGTGCCGGTCGGCAGCGGGTTGTCGTCGAGCGCCGCTCTCGAGGTCTCGCTGCTCCGCGCGATCCGCAGTCTCTTCGCGCTCACGCTGGACGACGTCACGCTCGCGAAGATCGGGCGGGCGGCGGAGACCGATTTCGTCGGCGCGCCGATCGGGATCATGGACCAGATGTCGGCGAGCCTCGCGTCGCCGGGCGAAGCGCTGTTCATCGACACGCGTACGCTCGAGACGGCCCGGGTGCCGCTGCCGCCCGGGACGGAGCTGCTCGTCATCAACTCCGGCGTCGCCCACAGCCATGCGGGAGGCGACTACCGCACGCGCCGGGCCGAGTGCGAACGGGCCGCGGAGCTGCTCGGCGTGCGCGAGCTGCGCGATCTCGGCGTCGCCGATCTCGCGCGCGTCTCGGAGCTGCCGCCGCCACTCGATCGCCGGGCACGCCACGTCATCACCGAGAACCAGCGGGTGCTCGACGCCGTCGAGGCGATGCGCGAAGGGCGGGCCGACGAGCTCGGCCGCCTGTTCGACGAGTCGCACGCGTCGCAGCGCGACGACTACGAGGTGTCGGTGCCCGAGATCGACCTGCTGGTCGCGCTCGCGAGCGAAGAGCCCGCCGTGTACGGCGCCAGGCTGACGGGAGGCGGGTTCGGGGGATCGATCGTGGCGCTGGTGCGCGACGGCGAGGCCGCTGCCGTCGGTGCGCGGATTGCCTCGGGATACGACATACGCACCGGCCGCTCGGCAACGGTGCTCGTGCCGCCCGAGGCGGGACCGCGCAGCGACTAGCGTTCTAGACCTCGGGGGCCTGCGGGAAGGGGCGTCCGGCTTCGCGCAGCGGACGGAACTCGAGGGCGTCCTCTCTGACCAGCTTCACGAACGCGTCGACCAGGGCGCGGTCGCGCCAGCCGAGCTCGGTCTCGCGATAGAGCTCCGCGCACGCCTCGTCGGCGGACAGCACCGGCTTGTACGGACGCGCCGTCGTCAGCGCGTCGTAGACGTCGACGACGCCGATGATCTGCGCGAGCAGCGGGATCTGGCTTCCGCGCAGCCCGTCGGGATACCCGCTGCCATCCAGCTTCTCGTGGTGATGCCGGACGATCTCGCGGACCTTCGCCAGTGAACGCAACGGGCTGCACAGGCGGTCGCCGATCGTCGTGTGCGACTTCATGACCTCGAATTCCGTCGGCGTGAGCCGCCCGGGCTTCAGCAGCACGGCGTCCGGGACGCCGACCTTGCCGATGTCGTGCAGATAGCCGCCCCGGTGCAGCGCGCCAAGTTCGTCCTCGGAGAGCCCCAGCGCGCGGCCGAGCGTGGCGGCGTACGTCGCCAGTCGCTCGCAGTGGCCTTCGGTGACCGTGTCGCGCGCTTCGATGGTCATCGCGAGGCTCATGAGCACCGCCTCGGCCGAGTCCATCTCGTCGACATAGCGCTTGAGCCGCACGAGCGAGCGGACCCGCGCGGTCATTTCGTGGACGTCGAACGGCTTGGTCAGGAAGTCGTCGGCGCCCGCTTCGATGCCCTGCAGCCGGTGCTCGCGTCTGGTCAGCGCGGTGACGAGCACGACCGGTGTCAGACGCGTCTCCGGCCGCCGCTTGATCGCGGCGCACGCGGCGAAGCCGTCCAGTCCCGGCATCATGACGTCGAGCAGGACGACGTCGGGCGCGGCGTCGCGGGCCAGCTCCAGGGCGCCCGGTCCGTCCGCCGCCTCCAGCACCTGGTGTCCCTCCCGCTCCAGGACCTGCCGGATGAACCGGCGATTCGAGGGCTCGTCGTCGACGACGAGGACGCGGCCGGTGCGGGTCGTGAGGGCGTGGGAGGACATCGACGGCATATATCGGAAAGTGCAGGGGCGAGTGCCACCCCCCGGTGCCGGGGCTTGCACACATTTTTTTCGACGGGCGGGGCCGGGCCACGGGCGGGGTCGGCTATCCCGGGGGGTCCGGAGAGCCGATAACCCCGAAGACGCCCTGTCTCAGGCGTCGAGGGAGGCCCTTCCGTGTTCCTGCGCACAGCAGCGGGCGACGCCGTCCGCACCATGCGGGCGCTGATCGTCGACGATCAGGCGTCGATCCGCAGCGTCATCTCGAAGGTGCTGAGCCGGGCCGGGGCTGCCTGCGAGATGGCTGGTTCGGGCGAGGAGGCCCTGGAGCGCCTCGCGCGTGCGCCCTACGACATGGTCTTCATCGACCTGGCCCTGCCGGGCATGGACGGGCTGGCCCTCGCCCGCATCACGGCACACCGCTATCCGGACGTGCCGATGGTGATGATCACGGGCAGCGCGAAGTTCGAGACGGCCGTCGCCGCCATGCAGACCGGCGCCGTCGACTACGTCGCGAAGCCGTTCAGCGCGCAGACCCTGACGGCGGCGTTCGAGCGCGCCGCCAGCCATCGTCGCGTGCGGCTGCAGGCGGCACGTGCGCACAGCTTCCACCAGGCGATCACGGAGCGGACGCTCGAAATCCGGATGCTGCTGAGCCAGCCGGTGGAGTCGGCCGATGCCCTGGCGAAGGGGTTCGTGGCGGCGCTGGCGATGCGCAGCGCCGGGATGGCGGCTCATGTCGAGCGCGTCGCCGACCTGAGCCGCCGGATCGCGGCGGTGCTGCAGCTGCCGGCGCACGAGATCGACATCGTGTCACGCACGGCGCTGCTGCACGACGTCGGCAAGCTGGTGCTGCCCGCCTCGCTGCTGGACCGGCAGGATCGCCTCACTGACGAGGAGATCGCCGTGCTGCGCCGGCACCCGGAGCTCGGCTACGACGTCGTCAGCCAAGTGCCGGCGCTGAGCGACTGCGCGGATGCGGTGCTGGCCCAGCTCGAGCGTCACGACGGCACGGGATGGCCCCAGGGGCTGCGGGGCGAGCGGATCCCCATGGCCGCGCGCGTGGTCGCGGTGGCGAACGCCTTCGACGTCATGACGCACCCGCGGCCGCAGGGACCGCAGCAGACAATGGAGCAGGCGCTCCAGGAGCTCGACGCGTGCGCGGGCACGCAGTTCGATCCGCTCGTGGTGCGCGCGCTGTTCGCCGCACTCGGCGTGCAGCCGCCGGCATCCGACTGGGAGGCGGCGGAGGGCTGAACGCCCGACGCGCAGGAACGACCGATGTCCGATTCAACACCGGACGGGCGCGATGGCGTGCTGCTGACCGACGAGATGGTGCATGCGCTGATGAACCATCTCACGTCGGCCATGGGGCACAGCGAGCTGCTCATCATGGAGATGGCGCCCGACGACCCGAACGCCGAGACGGCCGCGGAAGTCCGCGATGCGTGTCAGCGCGCGGTCGATCTCGTCCTGTCCTGGCGCTCGCGGGAGTAGGGGAGCCGCGTCTCGCTTCTGGATGTCTGATACCACTACCCGTACGGGTACCGGTGTCAGACACCCGTACGCGCATCAGTAGTAGCAGGAGCGGTACGCGTGAGCCGTGCCGTATCCGAGGCTGATCACGTACCAGAATGCGGCGCAGGCGGTCGTCTTGATGGCGGCGTTCACGGTCGCGACGCCGAGGAGCGATTCGAGGAGCCGGGCCGTGCCATTGCCATCGGCCACCTTCCGCCTGGCTTCGATCATCTCGTCGATGTAGGCGTCGGCACGTTCGAGCGTCGCGTGGGCGCCGCCGGCGCTGCGCAGCTCGGCGAGGACCGCCGACGCGCCCGCCCGCTTCGCCGATTCCTCGGCCATCCGGTTGAACGCCTCGACCTTCCCCTCGCGCTTCAGCCGCGCCGCAAGCGCCCGGATCTCCGCCTTGGCCGCATTCGCGGCGGCGCGCATCTTCTGGACACTGGCCCGGGCGTTGGCGGGAGGCTTGCCGTTGTTGCGCCGGCCCTGCTCGTCGAAATCCAGCATCGCGTCGTGCAGGGCGCGCACGGCCTGCGGGTTCGCGTACTTCACGCTCAGGCCGTTCGGCTTCCCGGCCTGCGCCGCCCGCTCCGGCGGTATCTGCGCCAGCGCCGCCGGAGGCGCGGCGAGGAGGGACGCGAGGACGGCCGCGACCGGCACGCGAAGGCGGCTGGGCATCCCGAGCAACCGTGACGTCATGTGAGGCTCTCCTTTCGATATTTCCGGGGTTGAAGTCGACCGCGGCGCCCTACGGGTAACAGATGACGCCATAGAGATCGAACCAGACGTTCCGGGACTCCCCTGGCGCGAGATCGAACAACTCGATCTTCCCCGTGCCGGCGCCCGGCGTGGAGGAGCCTCTGATGAAGCGCGAACCAACGTTGCGAAGCCGCCGGACGTGCATGCCGTAGCCCAGCCGCTTCTCGTTGGGGGACGGCCACAGGGAGTTGAAACGCTTCTCGGTGCCGGCCGGGATCTGGACGACCTCGCGCAACGCCGGATCGGGTTCGCTCGCGAGCGCGTTGTTCGCGCGATGGATCTCGAGGCGGCAATACTCCACCCGCCGGGCCCCGATGTCCGCGCCGGCGCGCATCCGGATCTTGTCGCTGGCGATCCCGGACGTCTGTCCGTGCGCGTTGC
>DASVDJ010000080.1:0-10716 GCA_036381155.1 Vicinamibacterales bacterium | reverse complement strand
AAGAGCCCGCGGAAGATCAGGTGCTCGAGGCACGCGGCATCCGACTCGAGGTGGTAGACCGTCGCGCCGGTCGGCATGCGCGTGTGGTGCGCGAGCGCGAGCGACTGGACGTGCGTGAAGAGATGCTGCCGCAGCCTCAGGACCAGCTGCTGCGCCGCCCGCGCCTGCACACGCCCGTGATGCATCAGCACGAAGTGGTGCGCCAGCTGGATGGCCGCGCTGGCCACGACGAACGTGAGGAGCAGCCCGCCGCGGGACGTGATCCCGAAGCGTGACAGGAGGGCCGCCACGTCATCGGGCATCGGCGCGCCGATGACGGCGTAGTCGACCAGGCTCTTCAGCGCCCAGGGATTGGCGGCGCGGAAGATCACCTCGGCCAGCGAGAGCACGGACAGGACGGCGAGCTCGAACCGGTGCGGCCGGAGATGCTGGAGCACCCAGCGGAACATGCCGTCCGGAGGAGGCGATGATGGATCGTGCACGGAGCCGCGCGCGTCGGGGAGCTCTTCAATAGTACGGGATCTGTCGGTCAGTTCCGCGCGTGGAATAGCCGGCCTGAAGGCCGGCCCCCCGAAACGCGTCGTGTGCGTCGCGGCTCGCGCTCGCTCCATCAGCTGACGACGCGGCGTGCTGAAACCTCTCCGGCCTTCCGGCGTCAAAAGAATACGGTTGCCGGCATGCCTGGCATGGTGCAGGGCACGACGTGAGTCCTCCCGTCCGGCAGTCAACTTGCTTCGTCGTACAAATCAATGGCACGCAAGAGAACGTCAGAACGGCGGAGCCGCGCCCGGCCGTCGCGGCGTGAGCGAGCGCTCATCGACTGGCGCGACACCGCCCACAACATGCAGGTACTCGATTGGCGGGGTCGCGCGCGCCGCTATGGCCTGACGGTCGACGACGGGGACGGCGCCGACGAGGAGCTCGAGGCGCTGCGTCCGGAAGAAGAACCGGGACGCCTCGTCGAAGAGGAAGAGCCCGAGACGCTGGAATCCCCGGCGGTCCGGCTCGAGGACGAGGAAGCCGAAGAGCCGGATCCGGCCGAGCCGGTCGAGTCTGCCGTCGATGACGCGATTGCCGCGGGGCCGACGAGCCCCGAGGACGTCGACCTGGTCAGGGTCTATCTGAACCACATCGGCCGCCGCCCGCTGCTCGACAAGGCCAAGGAGCAGGCAATCGGCCTGCGCATCGAGCAGGCGCGGCTCGAGCTGCTGGCGGCCATGAGCGGCATCCCGGCCGCCCTCGCGACGATTCTCGATCTCGCCCAGGAAGTGCGGAAGGGGACGGCGCCCGCCTCCGAGCTCATCCTGCTGCCGGATGGCGGCGAGCTCACGCCGGGCAAAGTGGCCCCGATGCTGAAGGAGTTCACGCGGCTCCGTCGCCTGGAGCGCTGCATCGCGCGCTGGCGTACCCTGCTCGCCAGGCGCTCCACGAAGGGCGTGGCGCGACGGCGGCACCAGGAAGAGATCGCGCGGGCCGAGGCGCGCGTCGCGGACATCATGCGCGAGCTGCCGATCCGGCCGTCGCTGATCGAGGAGATTCGCGCCGAGCTGGAGCGGCTCGCCGCGGAGCGGCAGGCGCTGGAGGAGCGCCCGGCCGGCGCTGAGCGCGACGAGGCGATCGCCACGCTCGACGAGCGCGTCGGCCTGCCGTGGCCGGTCTTCCGCGAGCGGCTGGAGCACATCCGCGAGCTGGAGCACGAGCTGAACGAGGCGAAGCGGGAGCTGCTCGAATCGAACCTCCGCCTGGTCGTCTCGATCGCACGGCGGTACCTGAACCGCGGGCTCTCGCTGCTCGACCTCATCCAGGAAGGCAACATCGGGCTCATGAAGGCGGTGGACCGGTTCCAGTTCCGCCGCGGCTTCAAGTTCTCGACGTACGCGACCTGGTGGGTGCGGCAGGCGGTCACCCGCGCCATCGCCGACTACGGACGCACGATCCGGCTCCCGGCGCACGTCATCGACTCGCTCAACAAGCTCGGACGCGAAGCGCGCGGACTCGCCCGCGAGCTCGATCGCGAGCCGACGCCTGAGGAGCTCTCGCAGCGGACCGGCATCCCGGTCGGCAAGATTCAGCTGCTGCTGGAAGCCGCCCGGCACCCGACGTCGCTCGACGCGCCGGTCGGCGAAGACGAGGAGACCGGGCTCGGCGATCTGATCGGCGACGAGCGGCACTCGCCGGAAGAGGCGACGATGCGCTCGGAGCTGGCGGACCAGGTGGAAGCGGCGATGGCGCCGCTCACCGATCGGGAGCGTGAAGTGCTGCGTCTCCGCTACGGCCTCGGCAGCGGGCGCGAGCACACGCTGGAAGAAGTCGGCCGGCGGCTGTCGATCACCCGTGAGCGCGTACGCCAGATCGAGAACCGGGCGCTCACCAAACTGCGCAGCGGCAGCGGTCGCGCTGCCTGAGGAGGATGGCCATGATGCGCCTGCAGGAGCTCCACCCCGCTGTCGTTCACTTCCCCATCGCGCTCGTGCCGCTCTCGGTGGCGGCCGACGCCATCGGCTCGAGTGGCCGCCAGCCGCGATGGGCCTGGATGGGGCGCACGCTGTGGAGGGTGGCCGCAGGCGCCGCCGGTCTGGCAGCGGTCACCGGGCTCGTCGCGCAGGAGGAGGTGAAGGTCTCCGACGATGCGTTCCCGCTGCTCGCCACGCACCGCACGCTCAATGCCGCCGCCGGCACCGCGATCCTGTCGCTGGCGGTGGGACGGCGAGGCCGCGACCAGGCCACGGGCGCGGAGATCGGACTCGGGCTGCTGACGCTCGCCGTGATGACCTACTCGGCCTGGCTGGGCGGGCGAATGGTCTACGAGCACGGCGTCGGCGTGAAGCCGGCCGGCGGAGTGCAGACGGATCACGAGAGTGACATGGCCGCGCTCGGCGCGCGCGCCTCCATGCGGCTCGCCGCCGGCGACGTCGCGCACGGCGTCCGCCACGCCGCCTCGGATCTCGCCAGCGGCGTCGTTGCGCCGGCGCTCAAGCCGTCGGTGGCGAGACGGGCGTAGACGGAACCGGAAGCCGGAAACGGCAAACGGGAAGGGCGCGACCGCTCGCTGACGCGGGTCGCGCGGCGCGCCCGGGTTGCGTCGTGCGGGCGCGCTCCGGCAGTGCTCTGCTACCGGTTGCGGTTCGCCAGCCAGGCGCCGAGCGCGGCCAGGCCGCCGGCGAGCACGACGGCTCGGGCTACGCGGAAGAGGCTGAAGACCCACGCGATGCCAATGCCGAGCGCGGCCCACTGGACCCACCACTCGCCGGGCGATGTCATCAGATTGACGACAAACAGGAAGGCGAGGATGATCGGGCCGGTCACGAGGAACTTCATCGCCGCCAAAGTCCTGGTCACGGTGCCTCCTTTGCCCCGCTATTACGACAAAGGCGCACGGCGGGTTTCGGTTCGTTCCTGAGCCGCCCGCGCGTCTGCGAAGGCCTGATTCATCGAGCGGGCGCGCACTTCCCGTTTCCTGTTGCCCGCTTCCCCTTTTCCCGGGTCAGTCGTTCAGCCTGAGCGACCCCAGCACCCGCTGGAACGCCTGATCGTAGATCTCGCGTTCCTCGCGCGGGACGATCGTCAGCACGTAGAAGAGATTGCCGTCGGACAGGAACGTCGTGTAGACCCCGACGTACTCCTGGCCGCCCGTGACGGCGCGGTTCGACAGCAGGTGCGCGATGCCGGTGCGACGCGCGAGGCGCACCTGTCGCGGCTGGGCCGCCTGGCGCAGATCCGGGTTGCTCTGCGCCAGCGCGTTGAGCAGCGCGTTGGTGGCCTGATTGAGGTTGCGCGACGCGGCGCGCGCGACGCCGAGCTCGACGCCGTGCGTGAACACGGTCTGCCCTCCCGCCTGTCCGTAGGCGTTCTCGGGCACGTACTTCACGGAGCTGTTCGACGCGATCTCGTGCCAGTTCGCGGGCACGACGGTCTGGAACAGCCGGCCGCCGCGCACCGCGCGGTAGCGCGTTTCCGGGTGCGGCACGCGGCCGCCGATCCGGCCGACGGACGCGGGAGCGGCGTCACCGCCGGAATCGCCGCTGCGCGCGAGGTCGGCCATCGACTTCGCCGGCGGCAGCGACCCGAGCTCCTCCTTCACGGCGTTGAAGTCACGCGCCGACGGCCGCGGCCCGATGCGCAGGCGCGACGCCTCCTGCGCGATGTACTGGCTGCGGTTGCCCGGGTTCGGGTGGCTGCTGAGCCACTCGGGGGCGCCGCTGCGCGACTCGCGCTGGATGGTCTCGAACATCCGCGCGAGGTCGCGCGGGTCGTAGCCGGCGCTCGCCATGATCTGCGCGCCGAGCAGGTCGGCCTGCTTCTCGTACTCGCGGCTGTACTTCAGCAGCCACGTGCCGAGCCCGAACTGGCTGCCCTGGCTGATGAGCTCGCCCCAGCCGCCGCCCACAACCGCGCCGGCAATCGCGCCGGCGAGCGCGCCCAGCTGGAAGCCCTGCGCCTTCGTCGCGTTCGCGGTGCCGTGGCGCAGCAGCACGTGCGCGAGCTCGTGGGCCATGACGCCGGCGACCTCGCCTTCGGTGCCGGCGGCCTCGATCATCCCGCGGTTGACGAACATCGGCCCGCCGGGCAGCGCGAAGGCGTTGATCTCCTTCAGGTTCACCGGCGTGAACGAGTACTCGAACTGCGGGTAGTTGAACTGCGCCGGCGCGTGCTGCACCAGCCGATCCCCGAGATCGTCGAGATACTCGCGGACCTGGCGGTTCTCGATGATCGGGTACTGCTTGCGGACCTCCGCCGCCGCCTCGCGCCCGAGCTCGACATCCTGCTCCGGCGTGAACTTGTTCTTCGGCGGCTCGATCCGCGTCTGGGCGCCGGTGGTCGCCGCAGCGACGACGAGCGCCAGCGCCGCAGCGAGCGCGCGAGGCCCGCGGATGCGTCCGGGAGTGGTGGTGTGAACAGCGCTCATGATGACGTCCTTCAGCTGCCCATGACGGTTACGGCAGCCGTACCGTTCACCTCAGCAAACATCGATCCCGGCAACCCGTTCCAGCCCGACGTTGCCAAGAGACTGTATGGCAGTAGCTTAGCAGCCTGCTCACCAGGAATCGTACGGATGAGGTGTACGGTCCCGGTGACGCTCTCGCACCGGTGGCTTGAACCCGAACCGATCTGATCGCGCGCCCGTGAGGGCTGCGGGACCTGATCCGACCCGATCGCGCGGCCGCGAGCAGAGCTCGCCGAGCGGACGCGCGGACCTGATCCGCCGAAGCCCGCGAACGCGCAGGCGGGCTGAGGCGGGACCCGATCAGACCTGATCGGACCTGATCAGACCTGATCCGACCGACTCAGATCAGATGACTTCCAGCACATCCCTCGACGGCAGCGCCGGGAACGGCGCATGCGGCTCGGTCTGATACCAGTACGCCACCGACGCGATGTCGTCCTGCCGCGGCAGGTAGCGGCCGCCCGACCGCCACCCGAGCGCCTGGATCGTCACGCGCAGATCGCGCGTGAAGCGGATCGGGTCGGTGATGTGCCACCGGTACAACCCGAACCGCTGCTGCGATTGATAGACACCGTCCGGACGAATCACCAGCGGCAGCCCGGAGTACGGCGTCGTGAACTCCTGGTACTGCCGCGTCTGCCGGTTCTCGAAGTTGTACGAGCCGCAGAAATAGTCCTCGGTGCCGGTGCCGCAGATGGTCGGGTGCGTGGTGTCGCCGTCCATGAAGAACTTGATCTCCCCTTCGCCCCACCACCCGGTGTTGTTCACGCCCCAGCACATGTGCGTGCCGACGTAATGCCCCTCGCCGCGGATGCCGTCGACGATGGTGTAGTCCTCCTTGTACGGCAGCGGATTCACCCGGCGGAACTGCGCGTGCAGATACGCCGCATCGTCCGGGATGTCGGTGAGCGTGTAGTCGATCTGGTAGTAGAGCGTCATCTCCTCCAGGCCGATGTTCTCGAACGTCATCCGGCACGACCTGCGGAACGGCATCGTCCAGTAGCAGTTGAATGCGCTGCCCGGGTTCACCGCGACGGCGAGCGAGCTGATCTGCGCGTAGCGCCCCCAGCCCGACGCGAAGAAGTCGCCGACGGGGCACTCGATCGACGGCGAGGTCTCGCCGTCCCAGTAGACACGGAAGATCGAGAAGCGCCAGTGACCGGTGGGCGTCATCCAGATGTGCTGGATCGCGCCGGGGCCCTTGATGTCGGCGAGCGTGAACGTCTCGCCCGGCTTGATGCGGACCGACGGCGAGATCTTCCAGCCGGGCCCGAGGTCGCGCGCCGCGTTCGCCCCGGTGCCGGTCGTCGCGCGCGCGCCGCCTCCCTTCTCGCCGGTGAAGTTCTCCGGGCTGATCGACCGCGACTGCGCGTTCGACAGCCGGAACAGATCGCCGACGCCGGTCGTCAGGCCGTTGAACGTTCGCGCGGGCCGTTGCCGGGCGGCTGACGCCGTCCGTGAACGTCCGAGCAGTCCCGCAGCTCCGAGTGCCGACAACAGCGCGCGACGGTTCATCACACAGTCCTCCCGGTGAAATGGACGACCGAACGGCCCGCGGACCGGCGGGCCGTTCTCGCGTGCGCGTAGCCTATCCGCCGCCGCCGGACATCCGCAACTGGGCGCTGCTGCCGACCGCCTCGCTGTTGGCCGGACTGAAGTCCGGCCCTACTGCCTACTGCCTACTACTCAGAACTGGAAGTAGATGAAATCCATCGACGCGCGGCTGCGGAACACGAGGATGCCCGCGAACAGGAGCCCCGCGAGCAGCCCCTGTCCGGCAAGCCATGCCACGCGGACGGGCGTGCGCGCCCGGGGCGGTTCGAGGAGCCGCGGGCCGGCGAGCCACTCGGACCAGATGCCCTGGACGACGAGCGGAAGCGCGTAGAGACCGGTGAGCAGGGCGAGCGCCAGGCCGGCCTGCACGTCTATCGGCGACGCCCCGGCCGGCGTCAGCGTGAGGCCGCGCAGCAGCATGCGGACGTCCTGCTCGCGGAACATCAGCCAGCCGACCTGCACGAGCACGAACATCCCCGCAATCTGCAGCGGCGCCAGCCAGGCCGGCGCGCGCACCGGCACGAACCGCCGGAAGAGGCGCTGTCCGACCAGCAGCAGCCCGTGGTATCCGCCCCAGAGCACGAACGTCCAGTTCGCGCCGTGCCAGAGGCCCGACAGCAGGAACACCATCATGACGTTCGCGAGCTCGCGCGGCAGGCCGCGCCGCGATCCGCCGAGCGGGATGTAGACGTAGTCCCGGAACCACGTGGAGAGCGAGATGTGCCAGCGTCTCCAGAACTCCTGCGGGCTGCGCGCGAAGTACGGGTTGTCGAAGTTCACCATCAGCTCGAACCCGAACCAGCGCGCCACCCCGCGTGCGATGTCGCTGTAGGCCGAGAAGTCGGCGAAGATCTGGATGCCGAAGGCGAGCACGCCGGCCCAGAGGACGTGGAACCCGGGCGCCTCGACGGCGAAGACCTTGTCGGCGATGAGGCCGACGTTGTCGGCAATCACCAGCTTCTTGAAATAGCCCCAGGCGATGAGCAGCGCGCCGGTCCGCGCGGCATCCGCCGAGAACCGCCGTTCGCCTTCCACCTGCGGCAGCAGCGCCGACGCGCGCTCGATCGGCCCGGCGACGAGCTGCGGGAAGAGCGCGACGAACGTCGCGACGTCCACGAAGCTGCGACGCGCCCGGAGCTGCCCGCGATAGACGTCCACGGTGTAGCTGAGCGCCTGGAAGGTGAAGAACGAGATGCCGACCGGCAGCGTGACGTCGAGCGTCACGCGCGAGGCGGGCAGACCGGCGGCTTCGAGGATCGTGGCGATGCTGTCCGCGAAGAAGTTCGCGTACTTGAAGTACCCCAGCATGCCGAGGTTCGCGGCGAGGCTGGCGCCCAGATAGACCTTGCGCCGCGCCGGGTCGTCCTCCATCCACCGCGCCGCCCAGTAGTCGACCGTCGTCGAGAACAGGATCAGCCCGAGGAACCACGGGTGCACCCAGCCGTAGAACACGTAGCTGGCGACGAGCAGCAGCCGGTTCTGCGCCCGGTGCGGCAGCCGCCAGTAGGCCGTGAGGACGACGAGGAAGAAGAGGACGAAGTCGAGGCTGTGAAAGATCATCGGAAGAACGGCGCGAGCTTCACGGCGAACAGCTCCGTGTACCGGCGTCGGGTCCAGCCTCCCATGTGGTCGCCGTCCTTGTACCAGTCGAGCGTGTAGTCCGGATCTCCGGTGAAGTCGTGGAAGCCGGCGCCATTGTCGGCCAGCCAGGTGCGGAGGTCCGCGATGTAACGCTGGAGTGCCGGCGAATCGACCGGCGGGCCGTCGGGCCGCGGCCGGCGCTGCACGCGGACGAAGCACAGACGCACGTCGTGCGCCCGGGCCAGGCGGACCATCTCGGGCAGAACCGAGGCCCCGAGCGCCCGCGGGAAATCCAGCTTGTCGTCATCGGCCGTCGCCATGTCGGCGGCGACCCTCGGGCGCAGCCGCTCGAAGGCGAACAGATCGTTCATCTCCTTGTCGAAGGCCTCGACCTTGTCGTCGCCCGCGACGAGCCGTGACGGAAGCCGCCGCAGCCAGGCGTCGGCGCGGCGGCCGACGACGCCCGAGCCCGTCAGCCGCTCGATCGCGCGGTGAACCGGGTGCCACCCGCCGAGCTGCCGCTTCGCGATGACCGCGTCGAGCTCCGGTTCCCTGTCGTGCGCGATGCGATCCAGCGCCCAGCGATAGGACGGATCCAGCCGGAACATCACGTCGGTGAGGTTCTCGTCGCGGAAGAAGACGAACACGGTCTTCGGGCGCAGCCCCGAGCCGAGCACGACGTTCTTCAGCGCGAGATACCAGTAGGCGGAGCCGGTGCCCGGCTGCATGACCCACCAGGAGCGATACCCGAGCCGATCGGAGAGGTACTGCGGGTCGATGCGCGATCCGAGCATCGAGTCGCCGATGAAGACGTAGTGCGGGCGGACGCGGCGCAGCTGCTCGCCGAGCGAGGGGTCGAACGGCGCGCGCTCGAGGAACGGGTCGAGCGACGGCAGGTAGCTCGGGGCGGCGTCCCGTGTCAGCTGGGAGGCCAGCGGCCGAAGGCCAAACGGCACGGTCAGGGCGAGGAGGACGACGAACGCCAGTTCAAGCCGCGAAGTCTGCACGTTCAGACATTATGCAGGGAGCAGGGGCCAGGGGTCAGGGGCCAGCAGGGCCGAACTTCAGTTCGGCCATGCAGGGGCCAGGCATAGCCGGCCTGAAGGCCGGCCCTCCTTCGAGCGTGATAGCCGGCCCGAACAGCGGTCCTCCTGGAGAGACACCGATATGCGGGTAGAATGCGCCCGGGAGGAGAGGCGGCTTGATGAAAACGCGATTCGGAGTGCTGGTGTTGGGGCTGGCGCTCGCACAGACCGGTTGCGCGGGGGCCAAGGGGAACACGACGATGACCGAATGGGGGCGGACAGACGATGGCACACCGGTGCAGCTGTACACCCTGACGAATGCGAAAGGTGCTTCGGTATCCATCGCGACGTGGGGCGCCACGGTGGTGTCGCTCACCGTTCCGGACCGCGCGGGGCAGCCGGGCGACGTGCTCCTCGGATTCGACACGCTGGCTCCCTACCTCGAACCGCACCCCTACTTCGGGTCCATCGTCGGTCGCTACGGCAACCGGATCGGCGGCGCGCAGTTCACGCTCGACGGACAGACATATACGCTCGCGAAGAACAACGGCGAGAACTCGCTGCACGGCGGGCTGCGCGGCTTCGACAAGCACGTCTGGAAGGCGCGCGAAGTGCCGTCGGCGGACGGACAGGCGATCGAGCTCGTGCACGTGAGCCCTGACGGCGATGAAGGGTTCCCCGGAACCCTCACCGCAACGGTCGTCTACACGTGGACCGACGACAACGCGCTGCGGATCGACTACACGGCAACCACCGACACGCCGACGGTCGTCAACCTGACGAACCACGCCTACTTCAACCTGTCGGCCGGCGCGTCGCCGACGATCCTGGATCATCAGCTGGAGCTCGCGGCCGATCGGTTCACGCCGGTCGACGAGGGGCTCATCCCGACCGGCGAGCTCAGGCCGGTCGAGGGCACGCCGTTCGACTTCCGCACCGCGCGGCGCATCGGCGACGGCATCGACGCCGACGACGAGCAGATCCGGTTCGGCGGCGGGTACGACCACAACTTCGTGCTCAACGGCGACGCGGGCACGCTGCGACGCGCGGCGTTCGTCGTCGACCCGGCATCGGGGCGGACCATGGAGGTCCTCACCACGGAGCCGGGCGTGCAGTTCTACACGGGGAATTTCCTGGACGGGACGATCACGGGCAAGGACGGCCGGACCTATGTCAGGCGCAGCGGCTTCTGCCTGGAGACCCAGCACTTCCCCGACTCGCCGAACAAGCCGGACTTCCCCTCCGTCGTCCTCCGTCCGGGCGAGACGTACCGGACGACGACGGTCTACCGGTTCGGCACGCAGTAGCGGCGTGTCCTCTCTCGTACGGGTGTCTGACACCCGTACGGGTACTGGTACCGGTGTCTGACCCCTACGGTACGGGCGTCAGACACCGGTACGGTCTGCACTGCTACTCCGTCCTGTCCTTCCCGAAGGTCTCGCCGAAGAAGTTCCCCGGCTTCCAGGCGGGCGTCTCGGAGCTGTCGGCAATCTCTCGCGCGATGAGCAGGTTCACCTGCGCGAAGCGGGCGATGGCATCGAGGGGCATCGGCAGGCTCAGGTCGTCGCTCGGCCGGTGGTAGTGGCGGGCGAGGAAGCCGCCGAACACCTG
>DASVDJ010000079.1:0-6606 GCA_036381155.1 Vicinamibacterales bacterium | reverse complement strand
CTGGCGCGTCCTCTGGACCGGCTTCCACAAGCTGCGCGAGCGCGTCGAAGGCTATCGCCTGGCGCGCGCGGACCTCACGCGTGTGCGGTGAGAAGCCCCACCTGCCCGGATGCGCCAACGATGTGATCAATGATCAGGCCTTGGGCTCTGGGCGTTTTCAAACGGCGACAACCGGCTGCCTTCAGTTGCGATGTTCGCTGCCACGCTGCGCGACAACGAACACTCACCGGGTATACCTCAGGCCCCCGGTATACCCCGAAGCCCAAAGCCCAAAGCCCAAGGTCAAAAGCCCAGAGGGGCCCAAAGCCCAAGGTCCAAGGTCCAAAGCCCAGTGTGGCCCAAAGCCAAAGGCCCAAGGTCCAAAGCCCATCACGTTTCTCGATCATGCATCAGGCTTATAGTGCAAATACGCGGCATAAGCTTGACCGCCGACGTGAGGGTGCGGGACGATAGCGTATCCGGCACCGTATACCGGGCGCCATCGACCTGCCCCGCCCGCGCGTGGCGCCCCGATGGCCGCCCGCCGCTCCGGAAAACCGCCGCCGCCGATGACCACACCTCTGACCCGCGTCGCCCTGCTGGGCTTCGGCACCGTAGGGCGCGCCGTTGCGCAGATCCTCATGGAGCGCCCCCCTGCGGGCGTGCGCCTGACCCACATCTTCAACCGCCGCATCGCCGAGAAGCGCGTCGACTGGGTGTCCCCCGACGTCGTCTGGACGGATCGCATCGAGGACGTCTTCGCCTCGGACGCCGACGTCATCGTCGAGCTGGTGGGCGGCCGCGAGCCGGCGGGCACGTGGGTGCGTGACGCGCTGAAGTCCGGCCGCTCCGTCGTCACCGCGAACAAGCAGCTCATCGCGCACGACGGCCCCGAGCTGCTGACGCTGGCGGCGTCCGCGCGGCGGCATCTCCGGTTCGAGGCCGCCGTCGCCGGCGGCATCCCGATCATCGGCGCGCTGCGCGACGGCATCGCGGGCGACCGGATCGAGCGCATCGCCGGCGTGCTCAACGGCACCTGCAACTACATCCTGACGAGCATGGAGTCGGCCGGCGCGACCTTCGCCGACGCGCTCCGCAAGGCGCAGGAGCTGGGCTACGCGGAGGCGGACCCGACCGACGACGTCGAGGGCTACGACGCGCGGGCGAAGCTGTCGATCCTCTGCTCGGTCGGACTGCGCGTCCAGGTAGCGCCCGACCTGATCGAGTGCCGGCCGGTCACCGTCGTCGACGCCGTCGACTTCGAGTACGCGCGGTCGATCGGCTGCACGATCCGGCAGATCTCGCAGGCGCAGATCGACCCCGACGCGCCGGGACGCGTGGTCGCGTCGGTGCGCCCCTCGCTGGTGCCGCAGGCGTCGATGCTCGCGCACGCCGAAGGGAGCAAGAACCTGATCGTCGCGCGCGGGCACTACGGCGGCGACACGGTGTATTCGGGCCACGGCGCGGGTGGCGGCCCGACCGCCGTGGCGGTGGTGTCGGATCTGGCAGCCATCGCGGGGCTCGAGCCGGGACGCGTGGTCTGCCCGCCGCCGGCCCCGGCCTCGATGGTCGACCCCGAGTTCGTGACGCCGCACTTCCTGCGGTTCGTCGTGCGCGATCGGCCCGGCATCATCGCGGCGCTGGCGAACATCCTGGCGGCGCACGAGATCAACATCGACGCGGTGCTGCAGCGTCCGGCGCCGACGAAGGAAGCGCTGCCGTTCGTCGTGACGGTGGAACCGTGCACGCCGGCGACGCTCGGGCGGGCGATGCGCGAGATCGCGGCGCTCGACTTCCACGTGCAGCCGCCCGTCGACCTGCCGATCCTCGCGAACGGGACTCGACTGTGAGCACGACCTCCGCCGCGCGTGTCCTGACGCCGGACGAGGCGCGCCGCGCCCTCGAGGGACGCGAGATCGTCGTCCCGGCCTCCATCGCCAACCTGGGGCCCGGCTTCGACGCGCTCGCCGTGGCGGTGCAGCTCTACCTGCGGGTCCGCGTGCGGGCCGTCGACGAGGTCGCGCGCAACGAGGTCCACACGCACTTCACCGACGGCCGGCTCGACGGGCAGTGCTACATCGCGCGCAGCGTGCGGACGCTGGCCGCGCGGCACCAGCTGGATTTCCCGGCGCTCGACGTCGAGGTCTCGAGCGAGATCCCGATGCAGGCGGGGCTGGGCAGCAGCGCCGCGGCGATCGTCGCGGGCCTGCGACTCTACGCCGCGCTGGCCGGCGACCCCGACGTCGACATCCTCACCGAGGGCAACGCGCTCGAAGGCCATCCCGACAACATCGTCGCGGCCACGCTCGGCGGGCTGGCGACCGGCTGCGTCGGCGACGACGGGCGGGTGATCGGGCTGTCGTGTCCGTGGCCGGACGACCTGCGCTTCGTCACGGCGACGCCGGAGGCGCAGCTGAAGACGCCGGAGGCGCGCGTCGTCCTGCCGGCGCAGATCAGTCGTGCAGACGCGGCCTTCAACCTGCAGCGCGCGACCCTGCTCATCATGGCCGTGCGCGCGCGGCGGTTCGACCTGCTGCGCGAGGCGCTGCGCGACCGCTGGCACCAGCCCTACCGGGTCGCCCTGGTGCCCGGACTGGCCGAAGCGCTCGCCCTGGACCACCCCGACCTCGTTGGCGTCTGTCTCAGCGGATCGGGGCCGACGGTGGCCGCGCTCTGCGCGGGGGACACGGCCGGCGTCGAGGCGGCGATGAGACAGACGTACGAACGGCTGGGCGTGCCCTGCCGCATTCGCGTGCTGGCGGCCCACAATCCCCCGGCCGGAACGGATCGACCATGACCTACTTCACTGGACTGCGGTGCCGGATGTGCGGCACGGGCTTCCCTGCCGAGGCGCTCTACGTGTGCGACCAGTGCCTCGGTCCCCTCGAGGTCACGTACGACTACGAGGCGATCGGCCGCGCGGTGACGCGCGAGACGATCAGCGCGCGCCCGGAGAACCTGTGGCGCTACCGGGAGCTGCTGCCCGTCAACGAGCCGCGCACCGGGTTCCACTCCGGCTTCACGCCGCTCGTCCGGGCGGAGCGCCTCGGCCGTCGCCTGGGACTGAACGCGCTGTACATCAAGGACGACTCGGTCAACCATCCGACGTTCTCGTACAAGGACCGCGTCGTGTCGGTCGCGGCGTCGCGCGCCGTCGATCTCGGCTTCGAGGTCTTCGCGTGTGCGTCGACGGGCAACCTCGCCAACAGCGTCGCGGCGCACGCCGCGCGGCTGGGCCTGACCTGCTACGTCTTCATCCCCGACAACCTCGAGCCGGCCAAGGTGATGGGATCGGCGGTGTACAAGCCGCACGTCGTCGCGATCAGCGGCAACTACGATGACATCAACCGGCTGTGCACGCAGATCGCCGATCGCCACGGGTGGGGCTTCGCCAACATCAACCTGCGCAGCTACTACGCGGAGGGGGCGAAGACGTTCGGCTTCGAGATCGTCGAGCAGCTCGGCTGGCAGTACCCGCGCCACGTCGTCTGCCCGGTTGCCGGCGGCACGCTGCTGCCGCGCATCACGCGCGCCTTCGAGGAACTGCGCACGCTCGGGTGGGCCTCCGGCGACATGCCGGTCATGCATGCGGTCCAGGCCGAAGGCTCGGCCCCGGTGGTCCGCGCCTTCCAGGCGGGCGCCGAGTTCCCCGACCCGGTGAAGCCGAACACGATCGCGAAGTCGATCGCCATCGGCAACCCGGCCGACGGCTACCACGTGCTGCAGGCGCTGCGCGAGACCGGCGGCACCGCGACGATGGTCGACGACGCGGCGATCTTGGACGCGTTGCAGCTGCTGGCGGAGACGGAAGGCATCTTCACCGAGCCTGCCGGAGGCGCGACGCTGGCCGGCGCGATCGCGCTGGCGAAGCAGGGGGTCATCGGGCCGGACGACACGACCGTCGTCTGCATCACCGGCAACGGCTACAAGACCTCGGACGTCCTCAACGGCCGCATCGCCGAGCCGGTCAGGCTCGGCAAGAAGCTGAGTGAGTTCGAGGAGTACTTGTCAGTAGGCAGCAGGGCCGGACTGTAGTCCGGCCCTGCTGGGCCACGTTGGGCCTTGGACTTTGGGCCTTGGGCCTTAGGCTTTGGGCTCTCTCGGGCTTTGGACCTTGGGGCCTTGGGCCACGTTGGGCCTTGGGCTTTAGGCTTTAGGCCTTGGGCTGGGGGGTGAACAGTCGGGCCTTTCACCACCCGGAGGCTGTTCGCTGTCACGCTGCGCGCGGTATGCGTCTGACCGCGCTGGCGTCTCGCGGGCCTGAAGGCCCGCCGCCACCGAAGGGTGGAACAGAAAGACGTTCGCTGTCACGCTGCGCGACAGCGACTGCTCTCCGGGTGAGCATCGAGCGCCCGGTATGCCCCGTTGAGCCCAAGGCCTAAAGCCCAAGGTCCAAAGCCCAAGAGAGCCCAAGGCCCAAGGCCTAAAGTCCAAGGCCCAGTCTACACACGGACCCCAGCGGCGCGTCCTCTCGCCGCCACTTCCAGCACCGCCCGCGCGGCGCGGGCGCTGGCGCCGGGCTCTCCGAGCTTCCGGCGAACCTCCCGCAGTCCCTCGCGCGCGGCGGCCGCGCGCGCCGTATCGGTCAGGAACGCCACGGCTTCCTCGGCGGTCCGCTCCGGCGTGAAGTCGTCCTGGATCAGCTCGGGGACGACGCGCCGGCCCGCGATCAGGTTGGCCATCCCGAACGTGTCGACGCTGACGAAGCGGCGCCCCAGACGGTAGGTCAGCGGTGACAGGCGGTAGACGATGACCATCGGCCGCTCGTGCAGCGCCGTCTGCACGGTCGCGGTCCCCGACGCCGTGATCACGACGTCGCACGCGTTCAGCACGTCGTCGGTCCGCCCCTCGACGATCCTCACCGGCGCCTGCGTGCCCTCGAGCGGCGCGAACAGCGCGTCGTTCAACTTCGGCGCGCGCGCGACGACGAACTGCGCCGCCGGTACCCGCGCGGTGATCTGATCGATTGCGCGGGCCAGCACCGGCAAGATCGCGCCGACCTCGTTCGGACGGCTCCCCGGCAGCAGCGCGATCGTCGGCGCATCCGGGTTCAGCCCGAGCCCGGCGAGAAACGGCTGCCGCTCTTCCGAGACGCGGATGAGATCCACCAGCGGGTGCCCGACGAACTCCACCGGGATGCCCGCGCGCTCGTAGATGGCCTGCTCGAACGGGAAGATCGGCAGCACGAGGTCCGCGACCTGCCTGATCGTGCGGATCCGTCCCGGTCGCCAGGCCCAGAGCTGCGGGCCGACGTAGTAGACGACCGGCACGCCCAGGCGCCGGATGGCGGCCGCCAGCCTGAAGTTGAAATCGGGGAAATCGATCGCGACGAAGACGTCGGGACGCTGCGCGCGCGCATGCCCGACGAGCCGCCGGTACATCGCGTACGAGCGCGGCAACACGCGCAGCGCTTCGGTGAGCCCCGTGACGGCGAAGCCGCGGTAGTCGCCGAGGAGCGTGCCGCCTCCCTCGCGCAGCCGTTCGCCGCCGAAGCCGGCGACCTCGCTGCCGGGCGACTGGCGGAGAATCTCGGCCGCGAGCGCGCCGGCGTAGAGGTCGCCGGACGCCTCGCCGCACGAGACCATCACCCGCGGCATGGCCCGCGTGTCCCGATCAGCGGCCGCCGCGCGCGGCGGCGCGACGCTGGAAAGTCACGGATGTCAGGTCGAGCTCGCTCAGATCGACGAGCTCGTACCGGTCGAACCCGATGCCGGCCAGCTCGTCGATGAACTTGCTGGCGTCGCCCACGAGCACGACCGACAGGCGGTCCGGACGCAGGTACTGCCGCGCGACGCGCTGGATGTCCTCCGGCGTGATCGCGTTGACGCGCTCGCGGTAGTCCTCGATCTCGGAGAGCGGCAGGCCGTAGAACAGCACGTTCAGGACCTGCGCGGCGATCTCGTCGGGCGTCTCGATCGTCAGCGGGAAGCTGCCGGCGAGATAGTCCTTCGCGCTCGCCAGCTCACGGTAGGAGACCGGCTCACGCTGGAGCCGCGCGATCTCGTCGACGATCACGCGCAGCGCTTCGGCCGTCGCGCTCGACCGCGTGTCGGTCTCGGCGCGGAAGCTCCCCGAGTCACGCAGCGCCTGGATGTCGGCGCTCGCCGAGTAGGTCAGCCCGCGCTCGCTGCGCAGCACCCACTGCAGCCGGTTGCCTCCCTCGCCGCCGAGAATCTTCGTCGCCAGGTCGAACGCGAGATAGTCCGGGTGCTTGCGTGGCAGTCCGAGATGGCCCACGCGCAGCTCCGTCTGCACCGCGTCCGACTTGTTGACGACGACCACCCGGCGCGTCGGCTCGGGCGGGGCCGCGGGCTCGTGCGCCGGCAGCTCACCGCGGGGCCAGTCGCCGAACGCACGCTCCGCGGCGGCGAAGGCCTCCTGGGGAGTGACGTCGCCGACGATGCCGAGGATCGCGTTGTTCGGCAGGAACCACTTCTGGTGGAACGCGACGAGGTCGTCGCGCGTGATCGACGCCAGCGACTCGGGCGTGCCGGTGTTCGGCATCCCGTACGGATGGAAGCCGTAGACGAGCCGCCCGAACACCAGGCCGGCGACGTAATCGGGGTCCTGATAGCTGACGCGCAGGCCGGACAGCGCCTGCATGCGCTGCCGATCGAGCTCCTCCTG
>DASVDJ010000078.1:0-41735 GCA_036381155.1 Vicinamibacterales bacterium | reverse complement strand
ACCTGATTGTCGAGGCCGGCGCGCGGACTCATGATGAACCTACCTGGCGCGCGCACCCACGGCAGCACCCAGCCGGCGGAAATGGGCGCCATCGGAATGCGAGCATGTGCGGCATCGTCGGCTACCTCGGGGAACGCGACGGCGTACCGATCGCCTCAAGCGGCTCGAGTACCGCGGTCATCCCCCCGGCCGACCACCCGCATCCAGCCGCTCCTCGCGGCGGTTCCACTGCAGCCACCGGCGCATTGCGCCGGCAGGCGCCGAGGCTGTGACGTCGACCGGCCCGGGAACCTCGCGACGAGCGACCGTGGAATAGCCGCAGCCGCGCGCACCGCGCCGGTCCTGTCGGCGGCGGCCGCGAAGGCGGCCGTGTCGGGCGCACACGCCGGAAACGGCACCGCGCACCGAAGGGGGCGAAGCCTTGACCCACGCAAGCTCGAGCACCGGGGACGGCCACATCGCGGGACAGGCTCGCTGGCATGCGCTGTGGACCGCGAGCCGCTGCGAACGCCTCGTGCACGACCAGCTGGCGGCACGCGGCTTCGAGGTCTTCCTGCCCGAGCTGCAGGTGTGGTCACGGCGCCGGGGTGTCCGCAGGCTGATTCCCGTGCCGATGTTTCCGGGCTACCTGTTCGTGCGCCACGCGATCGACAAGCACAGCTACGTCGAGATCGTGAAGGCTCGCGGGCTGGTGAAGGTGCTCGGCGAGCGCTGGGATCGGCTGGCGCACGTACCGGACGCCGAGATCGAGGCGGTGCACCGGCTGCACGCAGCCGGCCTGCCGGCAATGCCGCATCCGTACCTGCGCGAAGGCCAGCGGGTACGCATCGTGGGCGGCGCGCTCGCGGGCGTGGAGGGCACGCTGGTGCGAACCTGCCCGGGCCGCGGGCTGCTCGTCGTCTCGGTGCATCTGCTGCAGCGCAGCGTCGCCGTCCAGATCGATTGCACGCTGGTGACGCCGGTGTCGGACGCGGGCACGTCCAGTCACGGGGACCGCCCGGTCCGCCGCCGGCGTCACCGGCTCCAGGAGCTGGTCTCGTGATGGCGCCGCTCCTGCGTCCCGTACGGCGTGTGCTCGCGTTCGCAGCGCTGGCGGCGGTCGCCGCCGGCAGTCCCGCGGACGCACAGCAGCGCCAGCCGCTGCCGCCCATGCCGGGCGAGCGCGACCCGCTCGTCGACGCGGCCGCCGACGGGGTGCCGCCCGGCTTCTACGTCGAGCCGTCCATCACGCTGGGACAGTACTTCGACGACAACATCTTCCTGTCAGAGGACAACCCGCAGTCCGATACGTTCCTCCGCGTGTCGCCGGGCGTCGAGGCCGGCTATCGCAGCCAGCGTACGCTCGTCACGGCCAGGTACGGCCTCGACGGCGAGCGGTACCGCCGGCACGACGAGCTGCGGGACCTCACCGCGCGTCAGCAGGCGGCGTTCGACATCAGCGGATTTCCCAGCCAGCGGCTGCTCCTGTCGGCGGGGGCCGGCTACTACGAGACGACGACGCCGAGCGAGCTGAACCTCACGTCGGGCATCGTGACCGGACGCGCGCTCGCCGAACGGCTGGAGGCGCGCGGCCTGCTGCACTACCGCACCTCCCCGAACGGCCGTCTTCGCGGCGAGTACCTGGTCGCCCGCGATCGCCTCGAGGGGGATCTCAACTCGATCACCCAGCAGGCGACGGCGGAGTACCGGCATCAGCTCACCGGGCGCACGTTCGTCAGCGTCGACTACGTGATCCGGGACTTCCACTTCCGCAACCGATCGCTGCGTCCGTCGCACGTCATCGCCGGAGGCATCGGGTACCGGGTCTCCCCGAGCGCCGTCCTCTTCGTGCGCGGCGGCCCGCGGTTGTTCGAAGAGGTCATCGGGCCCGGCGTGCCGGTGCCGCAGAATCCGGAAGACCCGACCGATCCCACGGCGCCCCCGCCGACCGGCGGCGGACCGGTCCCGGGCGAACGGCGCATCGAGCGCACGTTCACGCCCGAGTGGAGCGCGGACTTCTCGTCGACGCTGCCCCGCGGCACGTTCGATCTCTCGTTCGGACGCACGCAGACGACGGCGTTCGGCGTGCCGACGATCATCGACACGATCGGCGTCACCGCCAGCCTGCTGTACCACCCGGCGTCGCGCGTCGATCTCCGGCTGTCGCCCGGGTTCTACCACGACGAGATCGAGGACACCCTCGAGACGCGGACGTTCCGCGCCGGCGCGGGGCTGACGGTCTGGATCACGCGGCACGTGGCGGTGGACGGGCAGTACGTCTACAGCCACCAGCGCGGCCTGCCCGCGTCGCTCCAGACCGGGCTGCTCCGGATCCGCCAGAGCGTCGCGTCGATCGGCCTGCGCCTCACGGCGCGGCGCAGACCGGACCCTCCCGAACCCGTGACGCCGCACCCTCAGGAGAGACGCTGACATGCTGCAGAGATCTTCCGGCGTCCGGCCCGTGCTGCGGGCGGCGGCCGCGGCCGGCCTGCTGGCGGCCCTGGCCTGGCCCGCCGCGGCGCAGGAGCCGGGCAACGGCACGCCCGCCTCGAACCCTGCCGCCACCACGGCCGGCGCGGACTACCGCATCGGCGTCGGCGACGTCCTCGAGATCGCCGTCTGGCGCAACGAGACCATGACGCGCACCGTCCCGGTCCGGCCCGACGGCCGCATCTCGCTGCCGCTCGTCAACGACGTGCCCGCAGCCGGCCTGACGCCGGCGGCGCTGCGCGACTCGCTCACCCAGAAGCTCTCGGCGTACATCGCGGAGCCGGTCGTGTCGGTCATCGTCCGCGAGGTCAACAGCTTCAAGGCCTCGGTGGTCGGCCAGGTCCGCACGCCCGGGCGCATCGACATCGTCGGACAGGTGACCGTGCTCGACGCCATCGCGCAGGCCGGCGGGCTCACCGAGTTCGCGTCGCGCAACCGCATCGTCCTGCTCCGCGAGGAGCGCGGCGTCACGCGGCGCATTCCCATCGACTACAACCGCATCGTCGACGGCGGCGGCATGGACAACTACACGCTGCAGCCCGGCGACATCATCGTCGTGCCGTAGGCCGCGGCATCGCGAGCGAGCAGGAGCGATGAGCACCCGTCTCAGAACCGACCCCGAGGTCGAGCGCGCCGTCGCGTCGTGGCGGCGCTGGAAATGGCTCGGCCTGGCCGCGTTCGCCGTCGCCTTCACCGGCGCGGCCGGCGTGGCCGCCTTCCTGCCCGACGTGTACGCCGCGCGGGCGACGATCCTGATCGAGCGATCGGCCGTGACCGACGCGTTCGTGCAGAGCGCGGTGACGAGCGATCTGGCCACGCGGCTCGAGACCATCCGCGAGCAGGTCCAGAGCCGCGCGCGGCTCTGGAAGCTGGTCACCACCTACAACCTCTATCCCGAGCTGCGGGCCACGGCGACCCAGGATGCCGTGGTCGCCCAGATGCGGCGCGACCTGTCGGTGGAGGTGCGCGTCCCGGAGCACGCGCACCAGCCGGGCACCGCGACGGCGATGACGATCACCTACCGCGGGCGCAATCCCGACACCGTCGCCGCGGTCGCGAACCGGCTGGCGACGGAGTTCGTCGACGAGAACTCGCGCACCCGCGAGCGCGTCGCGCGCGGGACGAGCGGGTACCTGCGGTCGCAGCTCGACAAGGTGCGCGCGCAGCTCGACGCGCAGGAGCGGCGCGTCGACAGCTACAAGCGGCAGCACAGCGGCGAGCTGCCGAACGCGCGCGAGGCGCTCATCAGCAGCCTCATGCGGCTCAGCACGCAGCTCGATCGCAATCTCGAGATGCAGTCGCGGACACGTGAGCAGCTGTCCCAGGCGGAGCGCGAGCTTGCGGTGCCCCTTCCGCCGCCGCCGCTGCCGGACGGCACCGAGAGCGACGAGGCGCGGCTCGCGCGGCTGCGGCTCGAGCTGACGGAGCTGCGGCGTCGCTACACGGAGCAGTATCCCGACATTGCCGCCGTCAAGGCGGAGATCGAGGCGATCGAGAAACGGCTCCGGGCGCGCGCGCCCGACTCGACCGAACCGGTGGGCAGCCCCACCGTGGCGCGCGCCCAGGCGCGCAAGCAGATGTTCGAGACCGAGCTCCGGACGCTGCGCCAGGAGGAGGCGCAGCTCCGGCCGGCGATCGCCAACCTGCAGGCGCGGCTCGAGCGCATGCCGCAGCGCGACCTCGAGCTCGAGGAGCTCACGCGCGACTACGCGTCGGTGCGCGAGCAGTACGAGTCGCTGCTGCGCCGCTACAGCGACGCCGCGCTCGCCGAGGGCGTGGAGCTGCGCGAGCACGGCGAGGAGTTCTCGATCCTCGACAGCGCCGTGCCGCCCTCGTCGCCCGAAGCGCCGAACCGGCAGCGCCTGCTGCTGATGGGGCTCGTCTTCGCGCTCGGGCTTGGGGGCGTCGTGATGCTGGCTGCCGACCGCCTGGACAGCTCCTTCCACACCGTGGGTGAACTGCGGGCCTTCACCACCGTGCCGGTGCTCGCGACGGTTCCGCCCATTGTCACGCGCGGCGACAAGGCACGTGGTGTGCTCCGTGCCGCCGTGGCGGCCGGCATGGTCGTGCTGGCCGCGGCCGCGGCGCTCGGCGGCGCCTGGGTCGTCGCCGGCGACAACCAGCAGCTCGTCCGCATCGTCTCCCGGGGAGGATCGTGATGGCCGAAGACTCCGTCCTGCTCCCGAGCACGGCCGATGCCCGCCGCGACGAGCACGCCGTCGCCGCCAGCCGGCGCCGGCACAGGGTCGACCCCCACGTCGTGAGCCTCACCATGCCCGAATCGTTCGAAGCCAGCCAGTACCGGCGGCTGCGGCTCGCGCTCGAGCGGCTGCACGCATCGCGCGGCGTGTCCGTCGTGGCCATCTCCAGCCCGAGCCCCGGTGAGGGCAAGACGCTGACGTCGGTCAACCTCGCCGCGACGCTGGCGCTGGCGGCGGACCTGCGCGTGCTGCTCGTCGACGCCGACCTCCACCGGCCGGCGGTGGCCCGCTATCTCGGCATCGAGGCCGACGAGACGCCGGGGCTCGCCGACATCGTGCACGACCCGCAGCTCGCGCTGCGCGACATCGTGATCCGCCAGCCGCCGCTGACGTTCGACGTCGTCGCCTCCGGCAGCCTGCGGACCGTCGCGCCGTACGACATCTTCCGCTCCCCGCGGGTCGGCGCGCTGCTGCGGGAGGCCCGCCAGGCGTACGACTACGTGCTCATCGACACGCCGCCGCTCGTGGCGGTGCCCGACAGCCAGGTGCTCGCCGCGACGGTCGACGGTTTCGTGCTGGTGGTGGCCGCGCACCGCACGTCGCGGCGTCTCCTGACCGAGGCGCTGCGCGAGCGCGACTCACTCCGGATCCTCGGCCTGGTGTTCAACAACGACGATGACACCGGGCGGGTCTACGACCGCCGGTACTACCAGTCGCCGCGCTGAATGCCCCGGCGCGCCCGCGCCGGATGCGGCAACGGGAGGTGCAATGCAGCATCGGAGCAGGGACGGCGAGCGCGAACCGCGCGCGCGACGCGATCGAATCGTCATCCTGGGGAGCGGCGAGTTCGCCTGCCGCCTCGTCGAGGCCATGCGACGGGCGCGCCGGCCCCGCTACACGATTGCGGGCATCGTCTCCGACATGTCGCCGGCTCCCGACGAGCTCTCCGGGATTCCGGTGCTGGGCACGGCCGGGAACCTGACGCGCGTCGTGGAGCAGACCGGCGCGACGCGCGTGATCGTCGCCGTGAGCGACCGCCGGGCGCGGCTGCCGATCCGCCAGCTGCTCGATTGCGGGCTCCGCGGCATCGACGTCGAGGAAGGGGTCGAGCTGTACGAGCACCTGACCGGCACGGTCGCGATCGAGTTCCTGACGCCGAGCGATCTGTTCCTCTCGCGGCGCTTCGGCCGGTCCGTCTGGCACGACCGCCTGGCGCGCGCGGTCAGCATTGTCGCCGCGATTGCCGGTCTCATCGTCCTCTCGCCGCTGCTGGGCCTGCTGGCGCTGGCGATCCGCCTCGACTCGCCCGGACCCATCTTCTTCGTGCAGGACCGGGTCGGGCTCAACGGGCGGCCGTTCCGCCTGATCAAGTTCCGGTCGATGCACCCGTCGGCGCGTCCGAAGTCCGAATGGGCCGCCGACAACCGCGATCGCGTGACCCGCGTCGGCCGGCTGATGCGGAAGTTCTGGCTCGACGAACTGCCGGAGCTCTGGAACATCCTGCGCGGCGACATGAACCTGATCGGACCGCGGCCGCACCCGGTCTCGAACTGGATGCTCTTCGAGATGGTGCTGCGCAACACGTCGCAGCACGGGCATCGCATTCCCTACTGCTCGCTGCGCACGAAGGTGCGCCCCGGTCTCTCCGGGTGGGCGCAGATCCGGTACGGGTATGCGAACAACCTCGAGGAAGAGGTCGAGAAGGTGAAGTACGACCTCTACTACGTGAAGTACCGCTCCCTCTGGATGGACTTCCAGATCCTGGTGCGCACGATCCTCCTGTGCATCACGGGGACCGGAACCGCGGCGCTCGAAGCGGAGCCGGATCGCCCCGTGCCGCTCGAGACCGCCGGATCGGTGCGCGTCCAGGGCTGACACCCGTTCGCTTCCACGGAAGGACATCGCGATGAAACCGCATGCGCTGACGTTCCTCGTGTGCCCGTCCTGCCGCGACGAGCTGACGCTCTCGGTGACGCAGGAGGCCGACGGCGAGATCGAGACGGGTCTGCTGACGTGCCGCGGGTGCGCCACCACCTATCCGATCACCCGCGGCGTCCCCCGCTTCGTCGCGAGCGGGGAGTACGCCTCGAGCTTCGGCTTCCAGTGGCAACGGTTCCGCCACACGCAGCTCGACTCGCAGAACGGCAGCGGCATCTCCGCGGCGGCGCTGCGGGCCGCCACCGGCTGGACGGCCGCCGACTACCGCGGGCAACTCGTGCTCGACGTCGGCGTCGGCAGCGGCCGCTTCGCCGAGGTTGTCGCCGACGCGGGGGGCGAGGTCGTCGGCATCGACCTGACCGCCGCGGTGGAGGCGGCATACGCGAGCATCGGCCGCCGGCCGAACGTGCACATCGTCCAGGCGGACGTCTTCCGGATGCCGTTCCGCGACGGCACGTTCGACCGGGCCTTCTCGATCGGCGTGCTCCATCACACGCCCGATCCCGAGCGTGCCTTCGGCCGCATGGTCGCGGCGGTCCGGGACGGCGGCGGGGTCGCCATCTACGTGTACGCCCGGTATGGCCCGTCCCACCGGTTCTCCGACGGGATCAGACGGGTCACCACCCGGCTGCCGCTCCCGGCGATGCTCGCCGCGACGACACTCGCGATTCCGCTCTACTACGTCTACCGGCTGCCGCTCATCGGCGGGCTGCTGCGGATTGCCGCGCCGATCTCCATGCATCGCGACTGGCGGTGGCGCTGGCTCGACACGTTCGACTGGTACACACCGAAGTACCAGTTCAAGTACCTCTACCCCGAGGTGTTCCGCTGGTTCCGGGCGAACGGGCTGGAGGACATCGAGATCTTCGACGAGCCGATCCGGATGCGCGGCACCAGACCGCGCGTGCTGTCGGCGGCCTCCACCGGGACGGTGCGCGACACGCAGCTGGCCGCCGTCTGATCCGATCACATGGCCTTCTCCGCCTCGCCGGAGCTCGTCGATCGGCCGGTGGCGGCCGCGCTGTTCACGCCGACCGGCGCGCCGGCCGACCCGCCGGCGAGCGCGCTCGCGTTCAAGGGGCTCGTGGCGTTCACGGCCGTCATGCTGCTCGCGCCGCAGATCATGTTCCCGCAGCTGGCGGTCTTCCGACCCGCCCTGCTGACCGCCGGCATCGCCGTGGGCGCGTACGTGTTCGCGCGGTTCCTGCGCCACGAGCGGCTGATCAGGCCGACGCGCGAGTTCCTGCTGTCGGTCGCGCTCGTCTGGTGGGCGGTGATGACCATTCCGGCGTCGCTGTGGCCCGGCGGCAGCGTGGGCCTGCTGACGGATCTCTGGCTCAAGACGCTGCTCATCTTCTGGGTCATCGGCCACGTGGTGGACACGCCCGGCCGCCTGACGCGCCTGACCTGGTGGCTGGCCGTGCTCTCCATTCCGCTGGCCGCGACCGGCGTCAAACGCTACGTCACCGGCGAGTTCATGAACACCGCGCAGGTCGCGCGCATCGAGGGCTACGACTCGCCGCTCGCGGCCAATCCGAACGACCTGGCGCTCATGCTCAACCTGCTGCTCCCGCTGGTGGTCGCGCTGCTGCTGCAGGCCCGGACCGCGTTCCGGCGGACGGTCCTGTTCGCGATTGCGGGGCTCGTGGCTGCGGCGATCGTGCTGACGTTCTCGCGCAGCGGCTTCCTGACGCTCGCGACGATCGTCGCGCTCTACCTGTACCGGTTCGCGCGCGAGGGGCGCGTCCTGCGCATCGCGGCCGTCGTCGCACTGCTCGCGACGGCCGCTCCGCTGCTGCCGTCCTCCTATGTCGATCGCATCGCCACCATCACCGCGCTCGAGGAGGATCGCACCGGGTCGGCGCAGCATCGCTGGGCCGACATGGGGTCGGCCGCCACGTACGTGATGCAGCACCCGATCGTCGGGGCCGGACTCGGGCAGGACGCGCTCGCGCTCAACCAGATCCGCGGCGAGCGCTGGACCGTGGTGCACGACGTCTATCTCCAGTACGCCGTGGACCTGGGGCTGCCGGGGCTGCTGCTCTTCGTCGCCCTGCTGGTCTGCGCCATCCGGAGTGCCGCCGGCGCGCGGCGGGCGGCGGCGGAGGCCGGGCATGCGGGGCTCGCGACCATCGCGGAAGCCGTCTGGGTGAGCCTCCTCGCGTTCGCCGTGGCCGCGGTGTTCTACCCCGCGGGCTATCACTTCTACTTCTATTACTTCGCCGGCCTCGCGGTCGCCGCGGCCCGGGTGGCGCGCACGCTGCCGCCCCGGCCGGTGGTCGACCCCTCGTTCGGCGCGCGGATCGGGCCCGCGCTCGCGCCCTGATGGACTCCGGCGGGATGACCGTGTCGCCACCACCCCTCCAGGTCTGGCCGCCGGCCGCGGCGAGGGGCGCGAGTCCCGACCGGATCCGGCTGCTGAAGTTCGTCGCCTGCTTCGGACGCGGCGGCACGGAGCGGCAGTTCACGAATCTCGCCCTCGCGCTGAACCGCTCGCGTTTCGAGGTCGGGTTCGGCTGCCTGCTCCGTGACGGCGCGCTGCGCGACGAGATCGACGCGGCGGGACTGCGGGTTTCCGAGTACCCGATCCGCAGCTTCTACGCCCCCGGCGCCTACGTGCAGCAGCTCCGGTTCGCGCGCGAGCTGCGGCGCACCCGCGTCGACATCGTGCACACGTACAACTTCTACGCCAACGTGTTCGCCGTGCCGGCGGCACGGCTGGCGGGCGTGCCCGTCGTGGTGGCTTCGATTCGCGACATGGGCGTCTACCTCTCGCCGGCGCAGCGCGTCGTCCAGCGCCAGGTCTGCCGGATGGCGGATCTCGTGCTGGTGAACGCGGACGCGATCCGCCGCTGGCTGATCGGCGACGGCTACGACCCGGCGCGCATCGCGGTCGTCGGCAACGGGATCGACTTCCGCCGCTTCCGTCACATCGAGGGGAGCAACCTGCGCACCGAGCTCGGGCTGCCCGGCGACACGCCGATCGTGCTGCTCGTCAGCCGTCTCGTGCCGCGCAAGGGCATCGAAGACTTCCTGGATGCCGCCGCGCGCCTGTCGGCGGAGCGCCCGCTGGTCCGCTACGTCATCGCCGGCGAAGCGGCGCCCGGCTCGGGCTACGCGGACGTGATCCAGCGCTACGCCTCGCGCGTCGGCATCGCCGCGCGCGTCCACTTCCTCGGACCGAGACGCGACGTGCCGGCGCTGCTGGCGCAGGCCACCGTCTCGGTGCTGCCCTCGCTCAGCGAAGGGCTCTCGAACGTGCTGCTCGAGTCGATGGCGGCCGGCGTGCCGGTCGTCGCGACCCGGGTCGGCGGCGCACCGGAAGTGATCGAGGACGGCGAATCCGGCCTGCTCGTGCCGCCCGGCAATCCGGGCGAGCTGGCGGGCACCATCGGCCGGCTTCTCGATCACCCCGACCTGGCGGCCCGGCTCGCCGCCGGCGCACGCCAGACCGTGCGGACACGGTTCTCGCTCGAACGCATGGTCGCCGCCACGGAAACGCATTACCTCGATCTGCTGCGCGCGTCGCGCCGGCGCCACCCACGGTCCCCTGCGGCCGTCTCGCGCTGACGCGCTCGCGCACCTCTTCTCCGGAATCGGGCCATGGCAACACGTCTGCACGACTGGGTCAGGACCCAGGCGGAACGACGGCCCGAGGCCGCCGCAATCGTGGCGGACCAGGGCACGATGAGCTATCGCGATCTCGATCGGCGGGCCAACCAGTTCGCGCGCCTGCTGCGCGAGCTCGGATGCGCGCGGGGCGACCGCGTCTGCCTGCTCACGCCGGCCTCGCCGATGGCGATTGCGGCGCTGCTGGGCGTGCTGCGCGCCGACGCGGTGTACGTCCCGCTGGATCCGGCGAGCCCCGCGCCGCGCCTGGCGCGCGTCCTCGAGTCGGCCGAGCCGCGCTGGATCGTCGCGGCCCCGGGCACGGGCGACCTGCTCGACACCCTGCTGGCGCCGCAGCCGCGGGGCACGCGGCCCGCCATCGCGTCGCTCGACACGGACCGCGCACCGGACATCCGGCTCTCGCCGCAGTTCACGGCGCGCGATCTGGACGACTGTCCCGACGGCCCCGTCGACGCACGCGGCGACGAGCGGGCGATCGCCTACATCATGTACACGTCGGGATCCACGGGCGTGCCGAAGGGCGTCGCCATCAGCCACGGCAACGTCATCGCCTTCGTGGAATGGGCCGTCGCGCACTTCGGCCTCGGCGCGCACGATCGCATCTCCGCCCACGCGCCGCTGCACTTCGATCTCTCCACCTTCGATCTGCACGGCGCCTTCGCGAGCGGCGCGACGGTGCACCTGGTGCCGCCGGCGCTCAATCTGCTGCCGCAGAAGCTCGCGGCGTTCATCCGCGAGCGGCAGCTCACGCAGTGGTTCTCCGTGCCGTCGGTGCTCAACTACATGGCACGGTTCGGCGTCGTGCGGCCGGACGACTTCCCGCACCTGCGGCGCGTCATGTGGTGTGGCGAAGTGTTCCCGACCTCCGCGCTCATCTACTGGATGTCGCGCCTGCCGCACGTGCAGTTCACGAACCTGTACGGGCCGACCGAGACCACGGTGGCCAGTACTCACTACACCGTGCCCGCCTGCCCGCGCGATCCGCGGGATCCCGTGCCCATCGGGGACCCGTGCGGCGGCGAGGAGGTGCACGTGCTGGACGAGTCGCTCCGTCCCGTGCCGCCGGGCACGCCGGGCGAGATCGTGATCGGCGGCGCAGGCGTCAGTCCCGGCTACTGGCGCAACCCTGACGCCACCGACCGCGCGTTCATCGAGGATCCCCGGCTTTCGGGCGAGCGGCTCTACCGCACGGGCGACGTCGGATGCCTCGGCCGTGACGGCCACCTGTACTTCCTCGGCCGCGCCGACTCGCAGATCAAGAGCCGCGGCTACCGGATCGAGCTCGGCGAGATCGAGGCCGCGCTCAACTCGCTGCCCTGTCTCCAGGAATGCGCCGTCGTCGCGCCGGCGAGCGACGGGTTCGAAGGCCGGACGATCTGCTGTGCGTTCGCACCGCGTGACGGTGCGTCGGCGGCGCCCTCGCTGCTCCGGCGCGAGCTGCTGCGCATGCTGCCGCCGTACATGATTCCCGCGCGCTGGGTGCAGTTCGAACGGTTGCCGCGGAACCTCAACGGCAAGATCGACCGCCGCCGCATCGCGCAGTTCTTCGAGCGCCATGAGACTGCTGCCGCTGGCTGATCCCGTGCTGATCGAGCACGCCTGCGCCTGGCTGGCCGACCCGTGCAACGCGCGGTGGCTGCAGTTCGGCGACGGCACGCGGCCGATCACGCCCGCCGCGCTGAAGGTGATGAGCCAGCGGCCCGCGCACCTCATCCGCGTCTTCACGGACGACGGCGACCGGCCGATTGGAGTGGTCGCGCTCGGCGACATTCACCCCGCGTTCCGGACCGCGTCCGTCTGGGTCGTGCTGGGCGACAAGGCGCTCGCCGGCCGTCACTACGGGCGCCGCGCGATGGCGCAGTGCATCAGGCTGGGCTTCGAGGAGCGGCACCTGCGAGCGATCACCACCTGGGTCGTCGACGCGAACATCCCCTCACTGCGCATGGTCCGCGCGCTGGGATTCCGGCCGATCGGCACCCAACGGCAGAGCCACGTCCTCGACGGCCGCGCGCACGACCGGCTCCTGTTCGATCTGCTGCCGGAGGAGCTGCAGGACGTATGACCATCCGCGCCCCGGAGACGCCGCTCGAGCGCCGCGTCGCGGCGCTCATCGTCGAGCATCTGCACGTCGACGAGCCCGAAACGATCGACGACCTGTTCGAGGCGGGCGTGCTCGACTCGCTGTCGTTCGTCACGCTGCTCACGGCGCTCGAGCGCGAGTTCGACATCCAGGTGCCGCTCGACGCGCTCGAGCTCGACCGCTTCGGCTCCGTCGCAGCCATCGCGCGCTACGTCGCGCAGCGGCTGGACCATGACCACAGTCCCCGCGCCCACCGCGGCTGACACACGCCAGACGCCGATCGCCACAGGCGCACGACCGGCGTCCCGGGGCATCGTGCGACCGGCCGAAGAGCGCGATCTGCCGGCGCTCGCGTCGCTGTATGAGCGGGTCTACGGCCCGGTTCCCGGCGGAGGCGCGCGCCGGTTCCTGGCGGAGCGGCTCTTCAACCTGCCCTGGCCCGACCCGGAGCTGCCGCCGCTCGTGTACGAAGACCGCGGCGGACGGGTCGCCGGGCTGCTCGGCGTGATCGCGCGTCCGATGCTGTTTCGTGGCGCGCCCATCCGCGTGGCGCTCGCGCACCACTTCATGGTGGCGCCGGAGACGCGGGCGACGCTGGCGAGCGTCGCGCTGACGCGCACGCTGCTCGCCGGTCCGCAGGACCTGACCGTCGCCGAGGCCTGCGCCCCGTGGCGTGAGCTGTGGGCACACATCGGCGGCGGGACCTCGCTCGCCGACAGCCTGACGTGGATCCGCGTGCTCCGACCGGTGTCGCTGGCGTGCGGAGTCGCCGCGCGGCTCGCGCGCCGGCGGGCCGTGCCGCGTCTGCTGCTGCCGCCGATGCGGGCCGGCGATCGCCTGACCGCGCGGGTGTGCGGACCGGTGGCGCCACCGCCGGACGTGCCGCGTCCCTGGCGCGTGCTCGACACGGCCGATCTGATCGAGTGCCTGCACCGGCTGCGTGTCGGATCGCTGCAGCCTGTCTGGAATCGCCACAGCCTCGGCTACGTGCTGGAACGGCTTCGCCAGCAGAGCCTCAGGGGCACGCTTTTCGCAATCGAGGTCGGCGGCGACGGCGCGGCGCCCGCCGGCTGCTACGTCTACTTCCTCAAACCGGCTGGCCTCAGTCAGCTGGTGCTCCTGACTGCACGACGCGGGCGGACCGACGAGGTCGTCAGACATTTCCTGCGGCATGCCTGGGCGAACGGCGCGGGCGCCGCAGCCGGGCAGGTCGATCGCGCCACATGGCCGGCGCTGGCGGAGGGCGGCGCCTTCATCGTGCAGCGCCGCGACGGGTGGCGGCTCGTGCATTCCAGGCGCCCGGACATCCTCGAGGCCGTGCACGGCGGTGACGCGGCCCTCACACGACTCGAGAGTGAATGGTGGCTTACTCGCTGAAGCAATCGCTCCCCGTTGCCGATCGACAGGCCCCGCCGCCGGCTGCGGCACCGGCACACGCGCCCGCTCGGGTGACCGTCGAGCGCCTGGACGGTCTCGGCGCGCTCGACGATCTCGAGCCGATCTGGAACCGGACCGTGGAACGCGCCGGCCTGTCGCACCCGTTCGCGACGTACGAATGGGTCCGGACCTGGTGCGAGACCCAGATCGATCCGGCGGCGCTGCGCGTGTACGTCGCGCACGCGGGGTACGAGGTCACCGGCATCGCGCCGACGATCGAACGCCGGACGGGTCCCGGCGGGTGCGTGCACGTCCGGCAGGGCGTGTCGTGCGCGCACACGCCCCGGCTCGACTTCGTGGTCGCGGCGCGCCACGCCGAGACGTGGCGCGCCCTCTGGGACGCCCTGGAGCCGCACGGACGCGAATCGCTCGAGCTGCGCGATCTGGCGGAGGACGGCCCGACGCTGGCCGCCATCGAGTCGCTGGCGCGCGAGGGCGGACTGCCCGTGGGCCGGAGGCTGACGATCGACTCGCCCTGGATCGAACTGCCGGGCTCGTGGGACGAGTACCAGCGGCAGCTCAGACGCAATCTCCGGAAGACCCTGCGGGCGCGGCGGCAGCGGCTGGAGCACGAGGGCACCATCGAGTTCGAGACGATCCGCACACGCGACGGCCTGCACGAGGCACTCGACGATGCCTTCACGCTCGAGGCGGCGGCGTGGAAGGGCTCGGCGGGGACCGCGATCAACCGCCATCCCCGGCTCGTCGCGTTCTACACGCGTCTGGCGGAACGCGCGGCGGATCGGGGCTGGCTGCGCCTGCAGTTCATCCGTGTGGCCGATCGCCGGATCGCGTTCGGACTCAGCCTCCAGTATGCCGGCCGGCTGTATTCGATGAAGACGGGCTACGACCCGGCGTTCGCCGCGTGCTCCCCCGGGCAACTGTTCTTCGAGATGTCCATCAGAACGGCCTGCGACGAGGGCGTGGCGATCTACGACCTGCTCGGCGCGCGCGATGCGTGGAAGCTCGAGTGGACCACCCTCACCCGGCCGCATTACCTGCTGAACGTGCTCCCGGACACGGTCCCCGGCCGCGCGCTCCATGCCGCCCGCTATCGCATGCTTCCGGCGATCCGCCGCAGTCGGGCCTACGCCGCCGCCCGTGACATCGCGTCCCGCTTCCGGCGCCGCCGCGGCGCAACGGCCCAGGGACACGCCCGATGACCTCGATCCCTGCCGTGCTCCCGGCCTACGCGGGTGCAGGCGCCGGAAGCGGACTCCGGGTGGACCGCCTCACGCACGCGGAGGATCTCGAAGCGCTCGAGGGCCCCTGGCGGGACCTGCTCGCCGACAGCGCCGCCGACTGCCTCTTCCTCACCTGGGAGTGGCAGTACACCTGGTGGCGCCATTTCGGAGACGGCCGGCAGCTGGCCCTCTACGCGGGCCGCACGGCCGATCGTCTCGATGTCCTCGCGCCGCTCATCGCGCGTGAGCGGCAGCCGCTGCGGGGACGGCCGTTCCTGACGTTCGAGCCGTTCGGCACGGGGAGTGTCGGTTCGGACTACCTGGACGTCATCGTGCGGCGCGGTTGCGAGCGCGAGGCGCTCGACGCGCTGGCGGATCGGCTTGGGGACGACCGCGTGCTGCTCTCGTTTCCGCGCGTGCGCGCCGACGGGACGGCCGCGCACGAGCTCGGCGGGCGGCTGCAGCACGGCGGCTGGCACGTCCAGTCCATCGACGGGACGGTCTGTCCGTACATCACGCTGGCCGCCCACACCTGGGAGTCGTACGTCGACAGCCTCGGGCGTGAGCACCGGGCCAACGTCCGCCGCCGGCTCCGGAAGCTGCAGGACGCCTTCGACGTCCGCCTGGAGCGCGCGCTCGACGATGGCACGCGCCGGGAGGCGCTGCGGATCCTGGTCGATCTCCACACCCGGCGCTGGGACACGCGCGGCGGCTCGACCGCCTTCCATCTCCCCGCCCTGGTGCGGTTCCACGAAGACTTCAGCCGGCTGGCGCTCGAGCGCGGCTGGCTGCGGCTGTATGTGCTGCGGCTCGACGGGGAACCGGCGGCCGCGATCTACGGCTTCCGGTACCGCTCGACGTTCCTCTTCTACCAGTCGGGGTTCGATCCCCGCTTCGCACCGCACGCCGTCGGCCTGGCGCTGATGGGCCTCGTCATCCGCGAGGCGATTGCCGAGGGCGCCGGGGAGTTCGACATGCTGCACGGCGACGAACCGTACAAGTTCCTCTGGGCCGCCCGGCAGCGCGGGCTGCACCACCTGGAGCTCTATCCACCCACGCCGCGCGGGACGTGGTCGCGCCGGATCACCCGCGTGGCACGCGCGACGCGCGCCGCCGCACGCACCGCGGCCGCGCGCCTCGGCCGACGCCGCTGACCCCTGCCCCCGGGAGTCTGCCCATGTGGTTCCGCCGCCTCGTCAAGACAGGACTGGCCACCCTGATGTACCGCACCGCCACGGATGGTCTCATCGGGCGGCTGCAAGCGGATTCGCGCGTGCCGCTCGTGCTCGGCTATCACCGCGTGGTCGAGGACTTCAGGACCGCGGCGGCGCGCACGATCCCGGCGATGCTGATCAGCCGGCGCATGCTCGAGCGCCATCTCGACTGGCTCGGCCGGCGCTATCGCTTCGTCGCGCTCGACGAGCTCGGGCCGCGGCTCGCGTCGGGCCGGCCGTTCCGCCGCCCCGTCGTGGCGATCACCTTCGATGACGGCTATCGCGACGTCTACGAGCATGCGCTGCCGCTGCTGCGCGCGCGAGGCATTCCCGCGGCCATCTTCGTCGCGACGGACTTCGTCGCGCAGGGCACGCCGCTGACCCACGATCGGCTGTACCTCCTGCTCGGCCTGGCGCTCGGCGCCGAACGGGTGCATCCGCTGCTGCGCGAAGCGCTCGCACCGGACCCGCTCGTGGTGCCAGGGCGGCCCGAGGCCCGCAAGGCGGCCGCCGCCCACCTGACGTCCGTGCTGCTCGGCCGCCTGAACCGCGCGTCGCTGGACCGGCTCGTCGCCGCGCTCGAGCAGGAGCTGGGCGTGTCCGGCGAGGTCACGTCGATTGCCGCGCCGCTGACGTGGGCGATGCTGCGGGAGATGCAGCACGGCGGCTTCACCGTCGGCTGCCACACCCATACGCACGCCGTGCTGCCGACGGAGTCGCCGCAGCAGGTGCTGCTCGAAGTGCGACGATCGCGCGAGACCCTCGAGGCGGCGCTCGGCACGAAGGTCGAGCACTTCGCCTATCCGGACGGCCAGTTCAACCGGTACGTGGTGGATGCGGTGTACGACGCCGGCATCCGCTACGCCTACACCACCTGTCACCACCGCGACGCGCGGCATCCGCTGCTCACGATTCCCCGCCGCCTACTGTGGGAGCAGTCGTGCCTCGACCCGCTCGGTGACTTCTCCCCCGCCGTGATGAGCGGGGTCGTCCGCGGGGCGTTCGGTTTCATGGAACCCTGCACCGAGAACCACGGCATCACCGCGCCGCCGCTGGCCGGCGGCACCTCCGCCGGCTCGGACCACGCCGGGCGGCGCGGCGTCGCCGTCTCGAGGCTCTGACGCCGATGTGCGGCATCGCCGGACTGCTCTCGCTCGACGGCCGGCCCGCTCAACCGGACCAGGTGCGCGCCATGTGCGCCGCCATCGTCCATCGCGGACCGGACGACGAGGGCTTCTACGCCGACGCGGAGGTCGCGCTCGGAATGCGGCGCCTGAGCATCCTGGATCTCGACGGCGGCCACCAGCCGATGTCGAACGAGGACGGCTCGGTCTGGGCCGTCTTCAACGGCGAGATCTACAACTACCGCGAGCTGCGCGCCGGGCTCGACGCTCGCGGGCACGTGCTGCGCAGCGCCGGCGATACGGAGACGCTGGTGCACCTCTACGAGGAACACGGCGCCGACTTCGTCTCGCAGCTGCGGGGCATGTTCGCCCTCGCAATCTGGGACCGGCGGCGGCGCACGCTGCTGCTCGCGCGCGACCGGCTGGGCATCAAGCCGCTCTTCTACGCCCAGCGTGGCAGCACGCTGTACTTCGCCTCCGAGGTCAAGGCGCTCCTTCAGGTGCCGGCGATCGACCGCCAGCTCGACTGGCAGGCCGTCGGCCATCTCTTCGCCGCGCTCTCGACGCCACCGGATCGCAGCATCCTCGCCGGCGTGCGGAAGCTGGAGCCGGCGCGCACCCTGGTTGCCGGACCGGGCAGGCCGCCCGTCGTGCGGCGGTACTGGGAAATCCGCTTCGAGCCGGATCGCACGAGCACCGAGGGTGAGCTCTGCGAGCGCCTGCGCGCACATCTCGACGCGGCGGTACGGGAGCACCTGGCCAGCGACGTCCCGCTCGGCGCGTTCCTGAGCGGCGGGATCGACTCGAGCGCGGTCGTCGCGACGATGGCCCGGCTCGGCGTCGCGCCGATCCGGACCTTCTCGATCGGCTTCAGCGAGCGCACGCACGACGAGCTCGCGTACGCCCGCCGCGTGGCGCGCGTCTTCGGCACCGAGCATCACGAGCTCGTGCTCGAGCCGGACGTCCTGGGGGTGCTCGACGACCTGGTCTGGCATCTGGACGAGCCGTTCGGCGACTCATCGGCGATTCCGACCTTCATGGTGTCGCGGCTCGCCGCGCGACACGTGACCGTCGTCCTGTCGGGCGACGGCGGCGACGAGCTGTTCGCCGGATACGAGCGCTACCAGGTCGAGGAGCGCGAGCGGCGGGTCGCGCGCATTCCCCGGTGGATTCGCGTCCTCGCGGGCCGCATCGCCACGGCGACGCCCGAGTGGACGCGCGGCCGCAATTTCCTCCGGCATCACGCGCTCGACGGGTGGGAACGCTACGTCGACGCCGTCACGCTCTTCCGCCTGCACCAGCGGCAGCGCCTGTTCCGCCCCGAGTTCCGCGACATCGTCGAATCGGGCGATCCGTCGCGCGGGCTCGTCGCGGACCTGAATCGCCGCGGCGGCCACTGGCTGTCGGCGCTGCAGGCGCTCGACATCGAGCGCTACCTGCCGCTCGACATCCTGGCCAAGGTCGATCGCATGAGCATGGCGCATTCGATCGAAGCGCGCGTGCCGCTGCTGGATCACCGCCTCGTCGAGTTCGCCGCGACGATTCCTCCGGAGCTGCAGTTCCGGGACGGGATCGGCAAGCAGCTGTTCCGGCGCGCCCTGGCGCCGCTGCTGCCCCGCGAGATCCTGCATCGCCCGAAGATGGGCTTCGCCGTGCCGCTCGACGTCTGGTTCCGCGGCCGGCTCGGCCCGTACCTGCACGACCTGCTGCTCAGCCGCGAGAGCCGGGCGCGCGGGATCTTCGACACCGGCTACATCGAACAGCTCATCGGGCAGCATGCGCTGGGCCGCGAGCTCGGCCTGCATCTCTGGACGCTGATCTCGTTCGAGCTGTGGTGCCGCCGATTCCTGGACGGCCGGGCGGCGCCGCCCGTGACCAGCCCCCGCCGGCAGGCCGTCGTGCACGGCCCCGATGCGATCCCCCGGCATCTGGCCGTTTCGAGGAGGAGCACGTGAGGAGAGGGGTGCGGTTCCCCGCCGCCGTGGCGGCCGTGTGGCTGACCTTCGCGTCGGTTGCCGGCCAGCCGGGCGGCGTCGTGATCTCGGCGACCGAAAACGGGCGTCTCATCGACGTCGCCGCCGGCGGCAATCTCCAGCACGCGCTGGAGCTCGCGCGCGGCGGCGACGTCATCCTGCTGCAACCGGGGGCCGTCTACCGCGGACCGTTCGTGCTCCCCGCCAAGGGCAACGCCCAGGCGATCGTGATCCGGACCGCGGCGTCCGAGGGGTTGGGCGACGGGCAGCTGCCGCCGCCGGGCAACCGCGTGACGCCGCGCCATCGCGGCGCGCTCGCGGTGCTCGAGGCCGCGCACGACTACGTGGTCACCGCCGAGCCCGGCGCCGGCCGCTACCGGCTGGTGGGGCTCGAGATCCGTCCGGCCCCGCGAACGTTCACCTTCAATGTCGTCGAGCTGGGGAACGGGAACGAGCGGAGCCTCCAGGAGCTGCCGCACGACATCCGGATCGAACGGTCGTACGTGCACGGCGATCCGGTACGTGGCTCGCGGCGCGGCGTGGTGCTCAACGGACGCGCCATGGCGGTGGTCGATTCGTACTTCACCGACTTCAAGGAAGATGGTGCCGACACGCAGGCGATCTGCGGCTGGAACGGGCCCGGCCCCTTCGAGATCATCAACAACCGTCTCGAGGGCGCGGGCGAGAACATCATGTTCGGCGGCGCCGACCCCGCCATCCCCGACATGGTCCCGTCCGACATCCGGATCCGGCGCAATCACATCACGAAGCCGCTCGAGTGGCGGCGCCCATCACGCGGGTCCGACTGGGCGGTGAAGAACCTGCTCGAGCTCAAGAACGCGCGCCGCGTGCTCATCGAGGGGAACGTCATCGAGCACAACTGGTCCGACGCGCAGAACGGCTTCGCGGTGCTCTTCACCGTCCGCAACCAGGACGGCGGCGCGCCGTGGGCCGTCATCGAGGACGTCACCTTCACGAACAACATCGTCCGCGCGGTGACGTCGGGCATCAACCTGCTGGGCCGCGACGACAACCACCCGAGCGGCATGGCGCAGCGCATCCGCATCGCCAACAACCTGTTCGCCGGCATCGGCGATCCGCCGTTCGGCGAAGGCGACGGTGACGGACGCTTCCTGCAGATGCTCGAGGAGTCCTCCGACGTCATCGTCGAGCAGAACACCATCCTGCAGACGGGGCACATCACGCTGCTCGAGGGTCGCGGGCACCGCCGCTTCGTCTTCCGGAACAACATCGTGCGCCACAACGAGTTCGGGATCTTCGGCAGCGGCCATGCGCCGGGACTCGACACCATCGGCCGCTACCTGCCCGGCGCGCTCATCGTCGGCAACCTCTTCATCGGCGGGGACGGATCGCGGTACCCGGCCAACAACCATTTCGTCCGGTCGGTCGAGGATGTCGGGTTCGTCAATCCGGCGGCCGGCAACTTCTCGCTCCAGCCGGCGAGCGCGGCCCGGCGTCGCGGCACGGACGGGCGCGACATCGGCGCCGACCTGGCCATCATCGAGGCGGCCACGCGACGGGTCATCGACGGCACGCAGGATGGCACCGACGAGCGGCGGCCGGTGCCCTGCGACGACCTCTCCCGCGGGCCGTTGCGGGCGCAGCCCGGCTGCCCGGAGCGGCCATGACCACGGCAGCGGCTGCTCCCCGCGACCTCGCCGCCGCGCACGCCCGGCCGGCGCGCGTCTCCATGGTTGCGGCCAGCCTCGACATCATCGGCGGGCACGGCGTGCAGATGGTGGCACTGCGCGACGCCCTGCAGGCGTCGGGCTACGAGGTGTCGTTCCTGCCGATCAACCCGCGGTTTCCGCGCGGGCTGCGCTGGATGCGCCGTGTCCCGGTCCTGCGCACGCTGGTGAACGAGCTGCTGTATCTGCCGAGCCTGCGCCGGGTCCGGCACGCAGATGTCGTCCACGTGTTCGCAGCCTCCTACTGGTCGTTCCTGCTCGGGCCCGTGCCGGCGATTGCCGCGGCGCGCGCGGCGGGCGCGCGCGTGGTGCTGCACTACCACAGCGGCGAGGCGGACGACCATCTCGCCAACTGGGGAGCGCTGGTGCATCCCTGGCTCGCGCGGACCGACCGGATCGTCGTGCCCTCGCGCTACCTGCAACGCGTCTTCGCGTCGCACGGCTACGCGGCGCGCGTGATCCCGAACATCGTCGACACGCGCCGGTTCGTGTGGCGCGACCGGCTCACCGGCGAGCCGCACCTGCTGTCGAACCGCAATCTCGAGCCGTACTACCGCGTCGACATCGTGATCCGCGCGTTTGCGCTGGTCCGGCAGCAGCGGCCGGACGCGCGGCTGACGATCGCGGGACGCGGCAGCCGGGAGCGCCTGCTGCGCGCGCTCGCGGCGGAGCTGGGCGTCGCCGACGCGGTCCGGTTTGCCGGTACGGTACCGCCCGCCGAGATGCCCGCGCTGCTCGACACGGCCGGCGTCTTCGTCAACGCCTCGACGCTGGACAACCAGCCGGTGTCGATTCTCGAAGCGTTCGCGGCGGGCCTGCCGGTCGTGTCCACGGGTACCGGCGACATCGCCGACATGCTGCGCGGCGGCGAGCTCGGCACGCTGGTGCCACCCGAGGACCCGGCGGCGCTGGCCGAGGGGGTGCTCCGGATCCTCGATCGGCCGCTTGAAGCGGCCGCCCGGGCGCGCCGGGCGCGCGCGGCGCTCGACCGCTACACGTGGACCGGCGTCGCCGACGCGTGGGACTCGGTTTACCGCGAGTGCACGGCCTCGCCGCGGCGGTGCGCATGACCGATACCCGGCGACCGGCGCCGTCGCTCACGGTCAGCGCCCTCTGGCTGCTGGTCGGCAAGACGCTCGGCTACGCCGTGATGTTCCTGCTGCCGGTGCTGCTCGTGCGGCGTCTCTCGCAGCACGACTTCGGCGTCTACAAGCAGCTCTTCCTCGTCATCAGCACGGCGGTGATGCTGCTGCCGCTGGGCTTCGGGATGAGCGCCTACTACTTCCTGCCGCGCCTCCGTGTGCGGCGGGAGCGCGTCGCGCTCAACATCCTCCTCGTCCATGCGGCATTGTCGGGGGCGGCGGCGGCGCTGCTGATCGTCCGGCCGGGCATGCTCGTCACGCTGTTCGGCGACCCGCAGCTCGTCGGGTACGCGCCGCTCATCGGCCTGGTCATCCTCCTGTGGATCCCCTCGTCGTGCCTCGAGACGCTCGCGGTCGCCAACGGCGAACCGCGGATCGCGGCCTCCAGCATCGTTCTGCTCCAGCTGAGCAAGGCCGTGTGCCTGTGGGTGGCGGCGTTCGTCTGGGGAACGGTCCACGCGGTCGTGCTCGCCGCGGCGGTGCACGGCGTGGTGCAGTCGACGGCGCTGGCGGTCTACGTGTGGTCGAGGTTTCCGGGCGTGTGGCGCGCCTGGGACCGGGGGATGCTGCGCGCACAGCTCACCTACGCGCTGCCGCTCGGCGCGGCCGGCCTGCTCTACTGGGTGCAGGTCGATCTGCACAAGTACCTCGTCGCGCACCGGTTCGATGCCGCGACCTTCGCCATCTACGCCATCGGCTGCTTCGAGATGCCGCTGCTCGGCATCATGAACGAGTCGGTCGGCTCGGTGCTGATTCCGCGGGTCAGCCAGCTGCAGAAGGACGGCCGCCGCACCGCCATCATCCGCCTCGCGGCGGAGGCGATGCGGAAGCTCGCCTTCGTGTACTTCCCGCTCTTCGCGCTGCTGGCGGTCGCCGGGGAGGAGCTCATCGCGGTGCTCTTCACCACGCAGTACCTGGCGGCCTGGCCGATCTTCGCGATCAACATCCTGCTCATCCCGTTCTCGATCCCGACGACCGCGTGTGACGCCGTCATCAGGGCATACGCCGAGCACCGGTTCTTCCTGGTGCGGATGCGGGTGGTCTCGACGGTGCTGATGGTCGGCGCGCTCTGGTTCGGCCTGCGGTATTTCGGCCTGATCGGCGCCATCAGCGTGGTGGTGGGGACGAACCTGCTGGAGCGGCTGCTGATCGCCTGGAAGGCGGCACGCGTGCTGCAGGTGTCGCGCGGCGACGCCCCGCTGCTCGGCGACGTCGGCAAGGTCACCGTGGCGGCGACAGCCGCCGGCCTCGCCGCCGCCGCGATGAAGGTCGCGATGGTCGGTGCTTCACCGGCGGCGATTCTCGTGGCCTGCGCCGTGGTGGCCGGGATCGTCTACGCCGCATTCGTCCTCGCGCTGCGGGTGCCGAGGACCGAGGAGTGGCAGCAGGTCGCCGCGCTTGCGGCGCGCGTCGGCGTCAGACCCGTGCTGACCGCGGCTCCCGAACGCCGGTGATTTCAACCGACCGCGACGCCTTCTGCCGCACGACGAATCGAGGACTGACGTGCCGACACTCGTCCCACGGCGTGTTCCGGGTCCGGTGGAGCTGCTCTACCGTGCGCGGCAGGAAGCCGGCAAGCTCGTCGAGCGCGCCTGGGGCACGGCTGCCGCGATCGGCATCGGCGAGGATGTCGCACTCCGGCCGTCGTCTGGTGTCAGGGCCAATCCGTTCGCGGGACGCTTCTTCGAGGGGGCGATGGACCCGGCGATCCCGGGGATGGTCCGGGCTGCGTGCCCCGATGCCGCGTCAGACACAATCGCACGCGCCGACCGGCTCATGGCGGGGCACTTCGACCTGCTGGGCTACCAGGGGCTCTCGTTCGGCGAGCCGATCGACTGGCACCTCGATCCGGTGAACGGCCGCCGGGCTCCGCGCACGCACTGGGCGACGATCGATCCGCTCGACGCCGAGGTCGTCGGCGACAGCAAGGTGACCTGGGAGCTCAGCCGGCATCAGTGGCTCGTGACCCTCGCACAGGCGTACCGGCTCACCGGCGACGACCGTTACGCGCGCCGGGCCGTCTGGGCCTTCCGCGCGTGGGTGGCCGACAACCCGCCGGGCATCGGGCTGAACTGGGGCAGCAGCCTCGAAGCCGCATTCCGGCTGATCGCGTGGTGCTGGACGCTCGCGCTGCTGCGCGACGCGCCGGCGATGACGTCGCGGCTGCAGCAGGAGATCACGACGGCAGCAGCCCGGCAGGCCGAGCACGTCTCGCGCTATCTGTCGTACTACTTCTCGCCGAACACGCACCTGACCGGCGAGGCGCTCGGGCTCTTCTACGCCGGCGTCCTGCTGCCCACCCCGCGCGCCCGGCGCTGGCGCGAGCTGGGGCGCCGCATCCTCATCGACCAGTCGGAGCGGCAGATCCGGCAGGACGGCATCTACTTCGAGCACGCGACCTGCTACCAGCGCTATACGGCCGAGATCTACCTGCACTTCCTGCTGCTGGCGACGCGCAACACCATCCCGGTTCCGGCCCCGGTGACGGCACGTGTCGAGCGGCTGCTCGACAGCCTGCTCGCGCTCTGCCGGCCCGACGGCGGGATGCCCCAGATCGGCGACGCGGACGGCGGTTGGCTGCTTCCACTTGCGGTACGCCGCCAGGACGACTGCCGCGGGGTGTTCGCGGTCGCCGCGGCGATGTTCGATCGGCCCGAGTACACCTGGATGGCCGGTGGCCCGGCGGCGGAGGCGCTGTGGCTCGTGGGACACGGCGCCCTGCACGAGCGGAAGCAGCGCCCCCCGGCAGGCCAGCCCTCGCGCCTCTTCACGTCGGGGTACGCCGTCCTTCGCGACTCGTGGGAACGGGACGCGCACCAGCTCGTCATGGACGTCGGTCCGCTGGGGTGCCACGTGAGCGGCGGGCACGGTCACGCCGACCTTCTCGCGATCCAGGTCTCCCCGTTCGGCGAACCGTGCATCGTCGACCCGGGCACCGGTTGCTACACGCGCGACCTGCGCTGGCGGCATCACTTCCGGTCCACCGCCGCGCATTCGACCGTCGTCGTCGACGGCGCCGAGTACGCGAGGCCCGCCGGTCCGTTCTCGTGGGAGGGCACCCGTCCAGCCGTGCTGCTGCGGCACTGGCACGCGACCCCGCGCTGGGACCACGTCGACGCGCAGCACGACGCCTGGAGCGGCGACGGAGGCCGTCTCGTGCATCGGCGCCGCGTGTTCTTCCGCAAGGAGCAGCGCTACTGGATCGTTGTCGACGATCTGCTCGGCGCCGGGGCGCATCAGGTGGACGTGCGCTTCCAGTTCGCCAGCACGGTCACGCTCTGCCCGTCGGGTCTGTCGGTGCGGGCGCGGACACCCGGCGGCGGCGGACTCTGGGTCGTGCCGGTCACGCAGGTGGGGCTCGCGCTGCGCCTGACCTGCGGCGCCGACGATCCGCTCGAGGGGTGGTACTCGCGGGATTACGGCTGCTGGGAGCCTGCGCCGGCACTCGTGTTCTCGACCGGCCGCGTACCCGCACCGATCCGGGTGATGACCGTGCTCGCGCCGGCGCGCGGCGACACGCCTCCGCCCGTCGTCTCGCCGGTATCCGATGCGTCCGACGCCATCACCGGGCTCTACTTCCCCGACTCCGGCGAGCGCGTCGTCTTCGACGATGTCGCGCACGTCTCCGTCGTCGTGCGCGGGACCCCGCTTCGCCCGAAGCACTGATCCGCCCGCGCCAAGGCTCCCGCGAGGCCCCGCAGCCGCGAGCGTCGCGAAGGCGGGTCCGACCTGATCCGCCGAAGCGCGCAGCGCGGAGGCGGGACCTGATCCGACCTGATCCGACCCGAACCGTCATGTGCGGAATCGCCGGCATCGCCCTGTTCGATCCGTCCGCCACGGTCGATCCGCTGCAGCTGCGGTCGATGACGGACGCGATCCGCCATCGGGGCCCCGACGACGAGGGACAGCATGTCGACGGGCCGATCGGACTGGGGTCGCGGCGGTTGTCGATCGTCGACGTCACGGGCGGCCACATGCCGCTCACGAACGAGGACGGCAGCCTGTGGATCGTCTTCAACGGCGAGATCTACAACCACCCGCAGCTCAAGCCGCAGCTCGAGCGGCGCGGCCACCGGTACCGGACGCGGAGCGACACGGAGACGGTGCTGCACCTCTACGAGGACGAGGGAGACCGCTGCGTCGAGAGCCTGCAGGGCATGTTCGCCTTCGCGCTCTGGGACAGCCGGCGGCAACGGCTTCTCCTGGCGCGTGACCGGCTGGGCATCAAGCCGCTCTACTTCGCGCTGACCGGCGACGCGCTGATCTTCGGGTCGGAGATCAAGGCGCTGCTGGCCTCGGGCCGTGTGCCCGTGCGGTTCAACGACGTGGTGCTGCCCGAGTTCCTGGCCACGCGCTTCGTCGCCGGCGAGGAGACGTTCTTCCGCGGCGTCCGCAAGCTGCTGCCCGGCCGCACGCTCACCTGGTCGCCCCGGCAGCCGCTCCGGGAGCGGCAGTACTGGACCCTCCCCGACGTACCCGCGGAGCGACCTGCGCCGCGGCCGCTCGCCGACACCGCCGCCGAACTGCAAATCAGGCTGCGCCGTGCGGTGCACAGCCACCTGATGAGCGACGTGCCGCTCGGCGTCTTCCTCTCGGGCGGGCTCGACTCGAGCGGGCTGGCCGCCCTGATGGCGCCGCTCGTCCAACCGCCGCTGCGCACGTTCGCCGTCGGCTTCGAGGAGGCCGAGGCCAACGAGCTGGACTACGCACGCCTCGTCGCCCGGGCGATCGGCGCCGAGCATCACGAGGTCGTCGTCAGCCCCGCGCAGTTCTTCGAGGCGCTGCCGCGCCTGGTGTGGCACGAGGACGAGCCGATCGCGTTTCCGTCGAGCGTGCCGCTCTACTTCGTCTCGCGCCTCGCGCGCGACCACGTCAAGGTCGTGCTCACGGGAGAGGGGGCCGACGAGCTCTTCCTCGGCTACAACCGCTACCGCGTCGCGGCGTGGAATGCGCGGCTCGGCGGCGTCTACACCGCGCTGACGCCGCGCGCCGTGCGCGCGCTCGTCAGGCAGCGCGTCCGCGGTCTGCCGCGCGCCCTGCGCCGGTACGCGGAGCGCAGCTTCCTCGCGCTCGACGGCGACGCGCGCGGGCTCTTCTACGAGAACTTCGCGGTGTTCCCGCCATCGCAGCACGGTGCGCTGCTGAACGGCCGCGCGCGGCCGGAGTTCGATCCGTTCCACGCCGTGCTGCGTCACTACGACGCGGCGGGCGGGTCGATGCTCGACCGGATGTGCCGCGCGGATCTCCAGACCTACCTCGTCGAGCTGCTCATGAAGCAGGACCAGATGAGCATGGCCGCCTCCATCGAGAGCCGCGTCCCGTTTCTCGACCACGAGCTGGTCGAGCACGTCGTCGGCCTGCCGCCGCAACACAAGCTGCGCGGGTGGCAGACGAAGGCGGTCCTGCGCGCGGCGCTGCGCGACCTCGTGCCGCGCGAGATCCTCACGCGGCGGAAGATGGGCTTCCCCACGCCGGTCGGACACTGGCTCCGCACCTCGTTCGCGCACGTGGCCGACGAGCTGCTGCTGACCGATCGCTTCCGCGATCGCGGGTACTTCGCGCCGGACGCCGTCGAGCGGCTCGTGCGCGAGCATCGCGCCGGCGCCAATCACGGCGACCGGCTCTGGCTGCTGATCACCCTCGAGCTATGGCACCGCCTCTTCGTGGACGGCGAGCCGCACGCCGCGCTCGCGCCGGCGTTCGCATGCGCATCCTCTGGGTGAAGGTCGGCGGTCTCTGGCCGCTGACCACCGGAGGACGCCTGCGGAGCTTCCACCTCGTCTCGGAACTGGCCCGCCGTCACGACGTGCGCGTGCTCACCACGCACGGCCCGGATGACGACCCCGACGGGCTCTCGCGTGAGCTGTCGCACTGCGCCGAGGTCCACTCGGTACCGTACGAGATCCCGCGCCAGGGCACCCGGCGCTTCGCGCTCTCGCTGCTCCGGTCGTGGTCCTCGCCGATGCCGGCCGACATGTGGAAGTGCCGCGTCGCGGCGCTCCGCGCCGAGGTCACCAGGCGGCTGGCGGCCGGCGAAGCCGACATCTGCGTGGCCGACTTCCTCCACGCCGCCTCCAACGTGCCGTCGAACGGGCGCCAGGTCCCGATCGTGTTCTTCGCGCACAACGTCGAGTCCCAGATCTGGAAGCGGCTCCGCGATCACGCGGACCAGCCCTGGAAGCGCGCGCTGCTCGAGGTCGAGTGGCGCAAGATGCGCCGCTACGAGGCGGACGTGTGCCGGCGGGCCACCGTGACGCTCGCGGTCTCGGATCTCGATCGCGACATGCTCGGCGCCGCCGCCCCCGGCTCGCGCGTCGTCGCGATTCCGACCGGAGTGGACACCCGGTACTTCACGCCCGACGAGTCGCGCGAACGGCCGCACCACCTCGTGTTCACGGGCGCCATGGACTGGTATCCGAACGAGGACGGCATCCTGCACTTCCTCGACGCGATGCTGCCGCGCATCCGCACGGCGGTGCCCGATGTCACGCTCACGCTCGTCGGGCGCAATCCGACACCGCGGCTGCGTGAGGCCGCCTCGCGCACCGACGCCGAGGTCACCGGCACCGTCGACGACGTGCGGCCGTACGTGCTCGCGGGTGCCGTGTCGATCGTACCGCTGCGGATCGGCGGCGGCACGCGGCTGAAGATCTTCGAGGCGCTGGCCATGGGCAAGGCCGTGGTGTCGACGGGCATCGGCGCCGAAGGGCTGCCGCTCGAGCCCGGGCGGCATTTCGTACGGGCCGACGACCCGGAGGCGTTCGCCGATGCGGTCGTCGATCTCCTCCTGCACGGCGATCGCCGCCGTGCGCTGGGGCGCGCGGGACGCGCGCTCGTGGACGAACACTACTCATGGGCGCGGGTCTCGAGAACGCTCGAGCGGCGCCTGTCGGAAGCGATGGTGACACATGCGCGTTAGCGTCTTCGGACTGGGGTACGTGGGATGCGTGACGGCCGCCGGTCTGGCCCGCGGCGGCCACGACGTGTGGGGGATCGACGTCGATGCCGGCAAGGCGGCGCTCATCGCCGCCGGGCAGTCGCCCATCGTCGAGCCGGGCCTGCCGGAGCTGATCGCCGAGATGGTGACCGCGGGCCGGCTGCACGGCACGGGATCGATCGACGAGGCGCTCGCCGGGTCCGAGCTCGCCCTGGTGTGCGTCGGCACGCCGAGCGCGAGGAACGGCCAGCTCGACACGACGGCGGTGCGGCGCGTCTGCGAGCAGATCGGCGCCGCGATTGCCGCCGACCCGCGCCCCTTCACCGTCGTCATGCGCAGCACCGTGCTGCCGGGCACGATCGACACCCTCGTCCGACCCACGCTGCGTCGCGCTGCCGGTCCCGCCGCGCCGATGCTCCGCGTTGCGAGCAATCCGGAGTTCATGCGCGAGGGATCGTCACTCGCCGACTTCGTCAACCCGCCGTTCACGCTGGTCGGCGCCGACGATCCGGAGGTCGTCGAGCAGCTGCGGTGCCTCTACGACGGAATCGTGAAGGCGCCGTTCATCCACTCGGCGATCCGGCCCGCCGAGATGATGAAGTACGTCTCGAACGCCTTCCATGCGGTGAAGGTGGCGTTCGCGAACGAGATCGGCGAGATCTGCGACGTCTTCGACGTCGACGCGGAGGAGGTCACCCGGCTGTTCCTGGCCGACACGAAGCTGAACGCGTCGGGCGCCTATCTGAAGCCGGGCTTCGCCTTCGGCGGATCGTGCCTGCCGAAGGACGTCCGCGCGCTCACCTACGCCGCCCGCGCCAGCGACGTGGCGGCGCCGCTGCTCACGTCGGTGATGCCGTCGAACGAGCTGCAGGTCCGGCGAGCCATCGACACGATTCTCGCCACGGGCCGGCGTCGAATCGGCCTGGTGGGGCTGGCGTTCAAGCCCGGCAGCGACGACCTGCGCGAGAGCCCGTTCGTGGCCGTCGCCGAGGCGCTCATCGGCAAGGGCTGTGCGGTGCGCGTGCTGGATCCGAACCTTTCGCTGGCGCGTCTCCGCGGTGCGAACCGGCGCTTCATCGAGCAGGAGATCCCGCACCTGGCCTCGGTGTTGTGCGACGACGTCGAGACGCTGGCCGCGCACGCGGAGGTCCTGGTGATCGGCCATCCCGGCCGCGAAGCCACCGAGGCGCTCGGCCTGGTTGGACCCGACACGATCGTGATCGACCTCGCGCGGCGCACCACCGGCCGCCGCGCAGACCGCACACCGGCGCTTGTCGGGCCGGACGTCCGATCGACCGCCTCGTAGGCCGAATTTCGGTTCGGCGCCGCGCAGGGCCGAGCTTCAGTTCGGCCAATCAAGCTTCAGGTCCGCCAACCGCGTCCGTCTGATTCGCGATGTCCATCGCCGAGGTCGTGTTCTGGTCGGCGCTCGCACTGCTGGCGTACACGTACGTGGGGTATCCGCTGCTCGTGACGCTCGCAGGGCGACGCCGGGCGGAGACGTCGTCCGATCCGGACGTGCTCCCGCACGTCACGGTCGTGATCGCCGCGTACAACGAGGACGCGCGGATCCGGGAGCGCATCGCGAACCTGCTGATGCAGGATTACCCTGCCGACCGGCTCGACGTTCTCGTCGGGTCCGATGGGTCGACCGATCGCACGGCCGAGGCCGTACGGGCGATTGGCTCGCTGCACGTGTCGGTCGTGGCCTTCGCGTTCCGGCGCGGCAAGGCGGCGTGCCTGAACGATCTCGTCCCGCGTGCGAGCGGCGACATCGTGGTGTTCGCCGACGCCCGGCAGCAGTTCGCGCCCGACGCGATCCGCAGGCTGGTCGCGCGGTTCGGCGATCCACGTGTCGGCGCGGTCAGCGGCGAGCTGCTGCTGCGGCCGTCCGCGGCGTCGCCGGTCGGGGAAGGGGTCGGACTCTACTGGCGCTATGAAAAGCACGTCCGCCGGATGGAGAGCCGGCTCGACTCGTCCGTCGGCGCAACCGGCGCCATCTATGCCATCCGCCGCCGGCTCTTCACCTCGATCCCGGCGGACACGGTGCTCGACGACGTGCTGATCCCGATGCTGATTGCGCGTCAGGGTTACCGGGTGGTCTTCGAAGGATCAGCGCTCGCCTACGACGGCACGCCGGCGAACGGCCGCGGCGAGCTGGCACGCAAGGCGCGGACGCTGGCCGGTCTCTTCCAGCTGTTCAGCGCCCATCGCTGGCTGCTGTCGCCCGGCCGCAATCGTCTCTGGCTGCAGACCGTCTCGCACAAGGCGCTGCGGCTGTGCGGTCCGGCGCTGCTGATGGCCATGCTGGCGGCCAGCCTCGCCGCCGACGGCCTGGTCTTCGATCTCGCGCTCGGCGGACAGGTCGCCTTCTATGCCGCGGCGCTGGCTGGCGCGGCGTTCGGACTGCGGGGACGCCGCGTGCCGCGGATGCTCGCGCTGCCGTGGACGTTCTGCCTGCTGAACCTGGCAGTGTGCGTGGCGTTCTGGCGCTTCGCCACCGGGGCGCAGCGCGTGACGTGGGAGCGCCCGGCCTGGGAGGCGCCGGAGCGCTGGACTCCGACCCGGACACGGCGCGCCGTCCGGGGCTGAGCCGACGCAGGGTCGGACGCCGGTCCTGCCCGACAACAGGAAGCGGCAGGCTCCGTCTCGAACCGGAGCCTGCCGCGTGCTGGGTATTCAGTTCCGAACGCTACTGCGCGCCGGAGAGGGTGACGTCGGACAGCTGCGTGCCGTGCGACAGGAACGCGGTGTCGACCAGCAGCGGACCGGCGGCCGGCCGCGCGCTGCGGTAGAACATCGTGCCGTTCCGGTAGTAGGACACGACACCCTTGTCGACCGCGATGCGCCACCGATCGCCGACCTGGTAGCGGGTCTCCGCGCCGACGTAGGCGCCGTTCTCGCGCACGTCCACGCCACCGCCGGGCCAGAACTTCAGCGCGAAGTCGATGTCCGCCTCCGATGTGCCGTTGTTGCCGACGCTCAGACCGATCACGCGCAGGCCGCTCGTCTCGGGCGTCGTGAACTCGACGTAACCCGATCCGCCGAGCGGGATCGCCGCCGACGAGACCGCGCCGGCATCCTGGCAGCCGTCACAGCCTCCGACCTTCGTCAGCGCCGTGCCGACGAGGTCGACGTTCATCCGCTGCACCCAGGTGATCGGGCCGCCGGCGCCGGCGAAGCCGGGGGCGGCGCCGGAAGCGCCGGAGATCATCGCGTTCGTGATCCGCCCGTTCATCGACGAGAACGAGGTGTCGGCGACGAGCGGGAAGCGGACCCGGCCGCGGACACGGTGGAACACCACGCCGTTCTTCAGGAACGCGACGCTGGTGTCGCTCTCGACGTGGACGCGGAACACGTCGCCGGCGCGGAACGGCACCTCGACCGTGTAGGCGCCGTTCACCCGCACGTCGGCCACGCCGCCCGGCCAGAGCTTCAGGCCGAACTCGATGTCCCGCTCCGACAGATCGGCGTCGTCGCTGCTGAGCCCGACCACGCGCTGTGTCGAGACATCCGGCGCGGTGAACTCGAAGTAGCCGCCCTCCGCGGCAATCGACTGCGCCGACGAGGCGCCCGCGTCCTGGCAGCCGTCGCAGCCCGCGTTCTTCTGGAGGCTCGAGCCGGACACCGCCAGGTTGCGCACCTTCTGCCACACGACCGGCGACGCCGGGCCGGAGGCCGGCGGCGGCGCCGGCAGCGGCGAGCTGCCGCCGCTCGAGAGGCCGTTGGCCACGACGACGCTCACGCCGGCCGACGTCGTGGAGTTGCCCGCGAGGTCGCGCGCGACCGCCGTGATGACGTGTGCGCCGTCCGAGACGGCCGCGGTGTTCCAGGCGATCGAGTACGGCGCGGCGGTCAGCTCGCCGCCGACCTGCGCGCCGTCGACGAGGAACCGCACGCCGGCCACGCCGACGTTGTCCGTCGCGTTGGCGGTGACGGTGACGGTGCCCGACACCTGCCCGCCGGCCGGCGCGGTGATGCTGACCAGCGGCGCGATGGTGTCACCGCCGCCCGTGCCGCCCGACCAGCCGCTGTCGACGCCGCTGCCGCCGGACGGCGGAGGCGCCGAGGCGCCGAGCGCGCCCGAAATGGCGTTGATGTCGGCGCCGATGTCCTTGCCGTCGCTGCCCGCGTTCTTGTACTGGCTGCCGGCCGCGAGGCGGTAGTCGCCGCCGCTCATGCTCACGAAGCCGACCTGGTCGAACGACGCGGGGAAGTAGTTGCCGGCCGGCGTGTTCGACGAGTTGCCGCTGACGAAGCAGTTCCGCGTGACCGAGGCGTTGCGGAAGTACGTCGACAGCGTCATGTTGGTGTTGCCGTAGGTGCCGTCGCCGCCGAAGCCGGAGCGCCCGTTCACCAGGTTGTCCCAGAACTCGAAGTTCGTCGTCGGGGCGCCCGAGGCGACCACGACCTCGTTGCTCTGGAAGACGGTGTTGTGCACCACGGCGACGTCGGACGTTCCGGCGAGCAGCTGGATCCAGCGCCCGAAGCCGCCCCAGTTGGCGCCGCTGACGTCGACGAACAGGTTGTTCGCGATGCGGATGCGCCGCGTGGGCTGGCTGGGACGGATGTCGTCCGAGCCGAGGATGTTGATGCCCGAGCTGACGTGCCGGACGATGTTGTTCGTGAAGGTGATGTCCTGCACGACCGACCAGGGGGCGGTGCCGTCCTGGTTGCGGACCGTGAAGAGGATCGAGTAGCCGTTCTGCGCGTGCGGCCAGTTGTACTCGAAGACGTTGCCGTCGATGAGCACGCGCTGCGCGTTCTTCAGCTCGAAGATGTTCTTCACCGTCCACGCGGTGCCGGCGAAGCTCGAGTCCCCCTGCCGCCAGCGGCGCGACTTCGAGAACTGGTTGCGCCGCACCTCGATGTCGCTCGGCACGAGATTCGGGATCGAGGGATCCGACCCGCCGATGAGGACGTTCTCGCCGGCGGCCTCGAGGTAGTTGTTGACGATCTTGAACGGGCCCGGGCTGTTGGTGATCAGGATCGCCTGCGAGTCGGCCCCGACCTCGTGGATCTCGGAGATGTACGAGTCGACGACGGCGCTGGAGACCGCGTTGAGCAGGATGCCGCGCCGCGCGTTGCCGCTGGTGTTGCCGTGCACGTAGACGCGGTCGAACACGATGTTGTGCGGCAGCTGCGACACCGAGGTGTCGCCGTCCTGACCGAGCTGGATGATGTTGTAGTTGTGCCCGACGCCCGACTGGATGCCGAACTCGATGCCGACGAAGCGGTAGTGATGCGCCCCCTGGGCCGACAGGATCGCCGGCTGGTTGTTGGGGGTCACGATCTTCGCCATCAGCGACGCATGCGACGGCGACACGCGGCTGCCGGGCCCCGGCAGCTGGCCGGCGGCCGACGAGCGGATGGTGATCCAGCCCGAGCCGGCCTTGTTCGGCAGCCGGAAGTTGCCGGTGAAGGTGGCCCCCGCCTGCAGGACGATCACGTCCCCCGGGACGGCCGCATCGAGCGCACTCTGGAGATTGCCTCCGGCGTTGACCGTGATGGTGCGCCCGGTCGGCGAGACCGGACTGGTATTGAGGTACGTGCGCGGCAGGGCCGGCGCTGCGGCCGTCTGCGCCCGCGCCGCGGCGGGCAGCAGCGAGGTGACGAGGGTCACCGCGCCGAGCGCGGCCACCCAGCGACGTGAGTTCGGCAATGCTTCTCTCCTTTGCCAGGTCGGGCGCGCGTCAGGCGTCATCGCCGGCCGTCTGCAGCGGAGCGCACACGCGGAGCGGCTCCACAACAGCGATCACCGGTCTGAGCACCTGGAATGACGCGCGTCCGACGGACGTGCTGGGCGTGACACTCAGCAACGACAGTGCCACCTCGGCCGTTCGCGCGCGGCATTCTGCCGATCACGCGGCGTGAGGCAGACCCCTTAGTCCCACTCCTGCCCCCGCGGCGACGGTCCGACGTGGCCCGACGACTTCAATGTCCACGCTGCGGCAGCCGCAAGTACTGGGTTCTGGCCGATGGACGACGGCGCTGCGCGCGCTGTCGACTCGACTGGCGGCCCGGCCGTCTGCCGTTGCGGCTGACACCCCGCCAGTGGCGGCAGATCGTGGGATGGTTCGTGCGCGACGTGCCGGCCGACGCCATCGCCCGCGAGACCGGCGTGCACCGCAAACGGGTGCTTCGCGCGCTGACAGTCGTGCGCACCGCGCTACACCGTGCGCTCGCCGGGGAGGACCTCCCGCCGGCCCAGCCGACGCCGACGGAGCCCCCGCCCGTCATCGGGATCAGGCTCGACGAGGGTGGGCCGCTCGCCGAGCCCGTGCCCGCGATCAATCCGCGCGCGCTCCGGCAGCGCGACCGCAGCGCGACCGATCTCGTCGAACGCGTGCCGGTGCTTGCGTCTTACGCCGCAATCGTGTGGCGGAACCAGCTCCGGTGGACCCGAGAGCTCACCGACGCGGAGCGGAGCGACATCAGCGCGTTCTGGGCGTTCGTCCGGCGTCAGCTGACGTCACGCGGTGGTCGTCGTCGCGAGCGGCTTGGCCTGTTCCTTGCCGAATTCACCTGGAGATACCGGACGCGCCGGCAGCCGGTGGAGCTTCGTACACGCGACATCCTGCGGCTGATCGGCAGCGGCCTGGTGTCGGGAGTGGGACTATCCGGGGCTGCGGAACGTGCGTCCCGGAAGGGTACGGACCGGCGCGCGGACGGCAACGGTCCGGGTGTAAACAGGTAACGGTTGGGGTGTAACCAGCTCGACGGCGTCGGCATCCCGACTCGCCGGACGGCTCACCGACCGGGGAAGGGCACGGTCATGAAGACCCTCGGCCAATTCATTCGTGAGCTGCGTCAGCAGCGTGAACTGTCGTTGCGCGAGCTCGCGCGCCGCGCCGGCGGCCTCTCGGCGGCGTTCCTCTCGGACGTCGAGCTCGGGCGGCGATTTCCCTCACAGCGCGTGCTCGCCAATCTCGCGCGCGCCCTGGACGTGCCGATCGAGGAGCTGGCGCAATACGACACGCGTCCGCCCGTCGACGAGCTGAAGCGGCTGGCGATGACGAATCCGGCGTTCGGGCAGGCGCTGCGGAAGCTGATCGATCGGGACGTGAGTCCGGAAGACCTGATCGCGCTCGCCGACCAGCGATCCGAGCGCGTCACCAGCCACTGACGGCCCGGGACCGGTGTCTGACACCCGTACCCGTACGGGTGTCAGACAGTCCTGTCATCCGGCGAACGGATTCGTCTACGTCAGCTTCGGGATCTCGAAGCCGCGGCGGTACTCGCGGGTGAGCAGCGTATCGGCCTCGGGATCGTCGATGAACCGCTCCGCCTGGCCGTCGAACCGCAGCGCGCGGCCGACCCGGTACGAGATGTTCGCCAGGTGCGGCAGCGTCGAGGACAGGTGCCCCTCGACGACGTCGCACGTCAGCAGCGACGGGTCGTTGGCGCGTACCGCCTCGAGGAAGTTGGCGTAGTGCGGCGATTCGATGGAGCTCAGGACGCGCGGGTCTCCCCCGCTGTCCGCGCGCGGCGGCATGCTCGCGCCCGGCCCCTTCTCGTTCTTCCGCCCGTGATACGACTGCCACTGGCGGCCGTTGCCGTCGATCCACAGCCAGCCTTCCGTGCCGTAGAACAGGTTCCCGATCGTCTGGGTGCCTTCCTCGTTGGTGTACTGGCCGCGGGTGGCGAACTCCAGGATGACGCCGTCGGCGTACTCGAAGAGCGAGGTCTGGGTGTCGGGCGTCTCCTGCGATGACGGCGGGCCGAAGTAGCCGCCCATCGAGCTGACCTTCACCGGGTGCTCGTTCTTCGCGAGCCCCCAGCGTGCGATGTCGAACTGGTGCGGCCCCTGGTTGCCGGTATCGCCGTTGCCGTAGTCCCAGTGCCAGTGCCAGTTGTAATGGAAGCGGTTCCGGTTGAACGGCCGCTTCGGCGCCGGTCCGAGCCAGAGGTCGTAGTCGACCTTCTGGAGATAGGCCTCGGTGTACGGCGGCTCGGGCTCGCTCGCCTCGACCTGCATGAAGAAGGTCTCACCCGGCTTCATCGGGCCGTCCGGGTACTTGCCGATGGAGGGGCGCGGCTTGAAGCAGAGGCCGCGCGCCATGTAGACCTTCCCGATCCCGCCGTCGTGGATGTACTTGATCGCCTCGCGCACGGCCGGGCGGCTCCGGTTCATCGTTCCGACCTGCACGACCTTCTTGTACCGCTGTGCCGCGATCACCATCTGCCGCCCCTCCCACACGGTGTGCGAGGACGGCTTCTCGACGTACACGTGCTTGCCGGCGTCGAGCGCCCAGATGGTCGCCAGCGCGTGCCAGTGATTCGGCGTCGCGATGATGACGGCGTCGATGTCCTTGTCGTCGAGCACGCGGCGCAGGTCCTGGACGAATCCCGGCTTGTAGGTCGGGACGTCCGTCAGCCGCTCGTCGTTGATGCGCTCGTTGGCGAGGTTCGCGTCGATGTCGCAGAGCGTCTTGATCTCGACGTTCGGCAGGCGGGCGAAGCCGCGCGTGAGCGCCCGTCCCTGCCCGCGGATACCGATCGTCGCGAGGACGACGCGGTCGTTGGCGCCGCGGATGCGCGTGCGTGCCGCCGCGGTCATCGGCGTGATGAAATCGGTGCCGGCCGCCAGTGCGGCCGCGGCGACGCCGCCGACGCGCGTGCCGAAGGCGCGGCGGGTGATTCCGTGCGGTCGGTTGTTCTGAGGTGCCACGTCCTGCCCTCCTGCGAGCGATATCCTACGCGCCCCCGGCGTCGCGCGCAAAGCTGATCGGATCTGAACGGGTCCTGCCGGCGCTGACGCGCGGGTGCGCGGGCGGGCGCGTGAAATCGTTTCCTCGTATGTGGCTGATCTGGAAACGTTTACCGCCACACATCGGCGCCAGCGCATGCTACAGTCGCTCGCTGGAGGGCTCGCGCGGGCCGGCGCACCGGCCGCGCGGACACAAGCAGGCGCACATGGATACGCAACCACAGACGCAAGGGCAACTCGGCAAGCCGGCACACGAGTTCCGCAACTACGCCGCCGAGGCGCGGGACACGGTCAAGGAGTTCTACCGGCTGAATCACACGCACCAGACGCTCGACTTCGTGCTCGAGAAGAAGCGCGACTACCTCGCGCTCAACCGGAAGCGCATGAAGGTGTGGGAGGCGCTCGAGTACCTCGACACGCTGGTGGACGACTCCGATCCCGACGTCGACTTCACGCAGATCGAACATGCGCTGCAGACGGCCGAGGCCATCCGCCGCGCCAACCAGCCGCGCTGGTTCATCGTCACCGGCCTGATCCACGACCTCGGCAAGATCCTCTGCCTCTTCGGCGAGCCGCAGTGGGCCGTCGTGGGCGACACGTTCCCGGTCGGGTGCGCCTTCTCGGAGAAGTGCGTGTATTCCGAGTTCTTCGCCGACAACCCCGACTCCAGGCACCCGGTCTACTCGACGAAGTACGGCATCTACCAGCCGAACATCGGCTTCGACAACGTCCACATGTCGTGGGGACACGACGAGTACGTCTACCACGTCGTCAAGGACTACCTGCCGAAGGAGGCGCTGTACGCGCTCCGGTACCACTCGTTCTATCCGTGGCACAAGGAGAACGACTACGACTACCTCGCCAACGACGAGGACCGCGAGATGCTGAAGTGGGTGAAGGCGTTCAACCGCTACGACCTCTACTCGAAGGGAGACGAGCGGCCGGACGTCAAGAAGCTGAAGCCGTACTATGAAGACCTGGTCGAGGAGTTCTTCCCCGACCCGCTCAACTTCTAGCTCCCGGCATCGGACGTCGAAGAAGGGCGCGGCGCGAGCCGCGCCTTTCTCATGTACGACGGCACGCCCTCGCAACGAGGATCGCGATCGATACAGATCGTGTGCGCCGGTAACCGGTCGCGGGTCTGGCCGCCGTACTCCTGTGCTATAACAACGCGCATCCGGACACGCGGTTCACGGTCACTCTTCCATTTCCGCACCAGACGTGTCTGACTCGAGAGCGATTCGGTGTCCGACTTCGAGCGTACGCATACGGCCATTCCTCCCTTCACGCCCCGACGGCCCGATCCCCTGTTTCGCGAGGATCAGCCCGACGATGCTTTCGACGCGGAGCGGCCGCTCCAGCGCGAAGGGCTGCCGCCCGGGTTCCGGATGCGGCATGATGCGCATTACGTGGATCAACTGACTGCCCGGCACGCCGCGCCGCAGATCCGGCTCATTCCGGTCCGCGATATCGAAGGGGGGCACCCCGTCGAATCGGCGGACCTGCCGGAACTGACGGCTTCGATCGCCCGATACGGCGTTCTCCAGCCGCTGCTGGTGCGTCCACGCGCCGGACGCTTCGAGCTCATTGCCGGCGCGAAGCGGCTGGCGGCAGCGGGGGCCGCCGGTCTCACCGAGGTGCCCTGCCTGGTGCATCCGGTCGACGAGGCGCGTGCGCGCGCGATGGCCGAGGCCGAGAATCTCCGGACGCGCCCGGTCGCGGCGCCGTCACCGGCGGCCATTGCGGAGATCGCGGCGCCCGCTCCGGCGCTCGCCGAGCTCACCCAGAGCCTCGGCGCCATCGGTTCCTGTCTGCACCTGCTCGCGGAACGCGACACGGCGCTGCGCGACCGCGTCGCGCTCGATCTGATCCGCACGGAGGTCCAGCGCGCCGGCCGCCTCGTCCGCTGCCTCGACGCGCTCGAGCGTGAGGTGACGCTGGCCGCCGGATCCGTCGCGCTGGCGCCGATCGTCAGCAGCGTGGTCGAGACCTTCGCGCCCGAGCGGCGCCTGTCCGGCGTGGCCCTGACCGTCGAGACCGACGATGCGCGCGTGCACGCGGACGCGGACTGGCTCTCGACCGCGATCGCCGGCGCGCTCGGCGGCATGCTCGCGCTCGTGCAGGGCGCCAGGGACGCCGCCGTGTCGGTGCGCGTCGCCGCCACGGCGTCCCGGGCGTCGGCCGTCATCGAGATCGCGCAGGGTGCCCTCACCGTGCCGTCACGGACGCTGAGCCGCTTCTTCGACGCGCAGTGGACCGACCGGCCGGGCGGCTATGCCGCAGCCGTGCAGCTGGCGGCCGCGCGGCGCATCGTCGAGCAGCACCGCGGCGGGGTCGAAGCGGTTCCGGGTGACCGCGGCGGCTCGCGCATCGTCCTGCTCCTGCCGGCGGCCTGAGACCGCGCCGCCTGCAGGCCGGGTTTCCCATGCAGGTGCACGACGCCCACTGCCACCTCTTCTCGCGCCGGTTCTTCGAGACGCTGGCGGCGCAGGACCCGCAGCGCCGGTTCGAGGAATCGCCCGTCGAGCGGATCTGCGCGACGCTCGGCTGGGAGGCGCCCGGCGATCCGGCCGCGCTCGCCGCGCGGTGGGTTGCCGAGCTCGATCGACAGCAGGTCGGGCGGGCCGCGCTGATTGCCAGCGTGCCGGGAGACGAGGAGTCGGTGGCGGCGGCGGTCGCCCATGCGCCGGACCGCTTCGTCGGTTACTTCATGCTCGACCCGCTGGCCGGCGACGCCGTCGCGCGCGTGGAGCGTGCGCTCGGGCCGCTCGGACTGCGGGGCGTCTGCCTCTTTCCGGCGATGCAGCGCTATCCGCTGCAGGACGCGCGGGTGCTCGCCGTCGTCGAACGCGTGGCCGCGACCCCCGGGGCCGTGCTGTTCGTGCACTGCGGCGTGCTCACCGTCGGCGTCCGCCGCCGACTCGGTCTGCCGAGCCGCTTCGACATCCGCTTCGGCAACCCGCTCGATCTCCATGCCATCGCGCTCGCGCACCCGGAGCTGCCGATCGTCGTCCCGCACTTCGGCGCCGGCATGTTCCGGGAGGCGCTGATGCTCGCCGACCTGTGCCCGAACGTCCACCTGGACACGTCGAGCAGCAACGGGTGGATCCGCTACCACCCGGGGCTCACGCTCGCCGACGTCTTCCGGCAGGCGCTGCTCGTCGCAGGCCCGCAGCGGCTGCTGTTCGGCACCGACTCGTCGTTCTTCCCGCGGGGGTGGAACCGTGAGGTGTGGGACGCGCAATTCCGGGCGCTCCGGGAGCTGAGCGTCCCCGAGCCCGACATCAGGGCCATCGCCGGCGGCAACTTCGAGCGGCTCTTCCGAGCCCCGGCTGCGGGCTGAACACGGGCATCGGGGAGGGGGCGCACCCAGGCGGGGCGTTCCCGATCACCCGTCCGGAATGGTAAACTTGGCAGTTCCTGCCTGACGGCGAGTGTAGCTCAGGGGTAGAGCACCTGACTGTGGCTCAGGGGGTCGCGGGTTCGAAGCCCGTCACTCGCCCCAGATTCCCTTTTCAGCAGACGGTTCGGTGACGGACCTGGTCGCACGCCGTGCGTCACGGCTCGCGGGCTATTCCTCTGTCCGGCCGAGCCGCCGCTCGACGGCCGTGAGCGCCCCGAGGATCAGCCAGGTGAGCAGCGTGGCCAGCATCGCCAGCCCGCCCTGCCCCAGGCCCGCGGTGATCCCGATCGCGGCCGTCATCCAGATCGACGCCGCCGTCGTCAGCCCCTTGATCTGCCGCGAGTCCTCCAGCTTGAGGATGGCGCCGGCGCCCAGAAAGCCGATGCCCGCGGCGACGCCCTGTACCACGCGCGACACGTCGGCGATCTGCATCGCCTCGTTCAGCGATGCGATCACGAAGAGCGCTGCGCCGACGGCCACCAGCATGTGCGTACGCAGGCCGGCGGGCTTCCGCATCAGCTCGCGGTCGAGGCCGACCAGCCCGCCGAGCAGCGCCGCGACGCTCAGGCGCACCGCGACGCGGA
>DASVDJ010000077.1:0-12960 GCA_036381155.1 Vicinamibacterales bacterium | reverse complement strand
GCTCAGGGGTGAGATTCTCGATGCCGGCCTTGGCCTCCTGGACGAGCTGCGCAACGGTCTTGGCGGCCATCAGTCACCTCCGATAATGGAAATGTTTGTGTAGCGGCCTGACGTCCCCCGCCCTAACCTGCGTGGCCCTGCCGCCGGGGTCAAGGTTGTTCACTGGCCCGCGTCAGCTCCACGGGCCTGCCAGGCCGCACAGCCGTTCAGGATTGCGGGATCGTTGGAAGCCAGAGACTGGCTAACGGGCCCGTTCACGGGGATCGCCGCCTGAGCGTCAGCTCGCCTTCGCCAGCCCCGCCCGTGCGAGCCAGGCGGATGCGATCCGGCGGAGTGTAACTCCCTTCGAACAGGAGGGGGCCCTTCCGCAGCCATTCCTCCCAGATCCGCAGGCGGCCGTCGGAGTCGAGCTCGAAGTGGTGCTCGCTGTAGTTCCCCGCCGTGTCCTTGAAAACGACCATGTGCGCACGGTTGCGCTCGAAGAACATCCGCTCCAGCTCCCCGGCCGGGGCCTCCACGTCCCACACGCCGTCCACGGCGGTCGGCGCCCGGTTGTTGTAATTCGCGACCCAGTGCGTCAGGCCGAACGCGGCGACGACGAGCACGAACGGCGGCGCGTAGGCACGCCACGCATTCCGACGTCCCCCGCCGGCCGCGGGGACGACCGCATCGAACGGCCGGCGGGCGTGGGGCTTCACGATCGATACAATGAGTCCGAGGAACACTATGGCGGCGAGCGTCCCCCCGAGGTCGATGCCGTAGAAGATGTCCACCAGCACGATGTTCACGGCGACCGGCAGCAGGAGCAACGCGCCGGCCAGCGCAAAGCGCGCCTGCGTGACCAGCAGCCCTCCGGCGATCTGCACGAGCGCGATCAGGCCCCCGTACACGTGCGAGTAGCTGAAGAAGTACCACACGAGCCAGAAGCCGCTGACCGAGCCCATCGGCTTGTCCAGCTCCGAGTCGAGCACGGTGAACTGCGCCCCGTTCAGCTTGGCGAACCCGTAGACGACAGCGATGACGGCGACGGCCCATCGCGCGACCGGCCGGCTCGAGGCCGGCACGGCCCCGGTCTGTCGCGGCGCTTCGGGCATTGCAGCCCCCCTTGCATGTCGACGGCGGTCGGCCGCCCGGCAGCCGACGTCAGGTCCTACGAGTGCCGGCCGGGATGAAGCCGTGCGCCGTCACCTCTCCGATGAGCAGCATGTCCCCTTCGCCCCAGCCGGCGGCGACGCCCACCCGATCCGCGTCCGTCGGAAGGTCCGCGACCGTACGCCCCTCCAGGATCGCGCGCGCAGCGAGCACCGCGAACGCCAGGCCGATCGGCCACTCCGCGTCGTTGCCGAGGGCCGCCTCCACCTCGGCGCCCAACTCGTGCGAGCGGTTGGCGAGCCCGTACAGCGCGCGCAACGCGTTCGACCCGGCGTAGGCCTCGGGGAAGTAGGGGCGGCTGATGCCGCGCACGCCGGCGCCGACATCCGGCGGGGCGGAGGAAGCCACCAATGCATCGATGGCCTGAGCGATGAGCGAGGGCCGGATCCTCATTCTCTACGGGTCAGATCGCATCTGGCCTGTTCGCAAACCGAACGGATGTCATCGATCACAGCAGTGGATCACGGCTGGAGGACGTGTCCGAGCAACGGGGTGGCCGGCGCAGCGCCGCCGGCCTCACCTCTCGCCGATGGCCTGGGGTTCCGAACGCGACCGCCAGGGTCGCGGGCTCGTCGGCCAGCATCTCTCTCCGCTGCATGCGGTGACCGGGCCTATCCGTGCCGGAAGCCACCGCCGGCGAGATGGAAAATCGCGAACAGTAGCATCAGGACCACGGCGTGGATCCAGACCGCGTGCACCCACAGCGGCGTCCCTCGCACCACTCGCGTTCCGACGGCTGCCCGGATCTCATCGACCGTGTGGGTCGGCGCGACGCGTTGCGCGGCCCTCAGCCCGTAGGCGGTCATGCCTCGCGGCTTGTACACGTTCAGGGCCGCGACCGCGAGCAAGACGATCACGCCCAGACCAGCGTGGAGGAGCTCGCCTCGCAGGCCGGCGCGCAGGACTCCGACATTGGCTGCATCGCCTTTCGCCGCAAGACCTGCGAGGGAGGTGACGGTCGACATATGGGTCAGGAGGACGGCAGTGGCCACCACGGTCAGGAGCAATGACGTGACCACCCAGTAGTGCCGGAACAGCCCCCACGCAGTGCCCAGCGCCATTATCAAGCCCGTGCCGAGCGCCGCGATGGCGAGTGGCACGATGACGTACCAGCCGATCACATACAACGCGCTCCAGACGGCACGCAGCGCTTCATGATCCTGATCCGACATAGCCGTCAAGACCAGGGCCAGGTAGGCGAGCACCGCACCGATCCAGCCAACGGAGACGATGGTGTGCGTCGTGAGGGCGAATTTGCGGGTACCGGGGCTCATTCTCATCCCCTCCGAATGCTGGCGAATTCCCCGTTGGCGGCCCAATGATCCTTGCCGGCAGTCCGAGCCAGGCTCCGGCAATTCCATCAAGCAACATTGATACAACGACTATTGACGCTGCGGCAGCGACATGCCATCCCGGTCCCGGGATCCAGTAACCGGCCCGCCGCTCGCCGGCTGCAGCGGCTCGTCAGGCGGTCGCGCCATCACCCCACCGTTCAACTCGTCGCTCGAGACCGCCCGTCGCCCAGCACCTCGGCGATGGCGCTGATCGTATTCCAGTTGCGGGTCCTGGCTGGCATCCCGAACAGCCGGTCGATCTGGCCAAGATAGCCGATGGCCTTCATCTGACGCCGGTACACACCCAGGATGAACCGGCGATCCATGGAGAGAATCTTCAGCATCCAGCTGCAGCCCCCACGATACCCGGCACCGCTCCGACCGAAATCAGCGCATACACCGCCTGCGCGTTGCGAGCGGCCGCGCGCCGCGGCGGCTGCCTGCTCGAAACACCCGTCAGGCCGCTGATTCCCGCGCTCCGGGCGTCATTCCCGCGTTGCCGACCACCGATGAAAGCGAGTCGGTTCTCAGCAATGCGCGAGCATCAATCGGGCTCGTCCGGGCGAGTGGAGGTACGACGATTGCCAGGCCTACAGCGCGAGCTCGTGGGGCACACCAGGAGCGAGCGGCACGAGCCGGTCGCCACGGTTCAGCGCCTCGAACGCACGCCTGACATCGTCGAATGATTCCGTGAAGTGCTTCCAGCCCTCGGCGTGAATGACGACGATCTTCGCCTGCGGAAACACGTGCGCGAGCTCGAGCATGCCATTGGTGTCGAGCGTGAGATCGAACGGCCCGCGCGTGCGCGCGGCACCCGCGAACGCGACGACGAGTCTCGGCTTGCGACGATGCGCGACATCACGCATGCCGTCGAAGAACACCGTGTCGCCGGTGACATAAACGAGATCGTCCTCGCCCTCGGCGAGCGCAAACCCGATGACGTCTCCCGCGATGTGCTCGAAACCGGCAGGGCCATGGCGTGCAGGCGTCGCGGTCACGCGCACGCCATCGACCATGTGATCTTCCCACGGCGCCAGCCCCACGGCGGGTGCACCCAGCCGCTCCGCACCCGCCTTCGTCGTCAGGACGACACCGGCATTGGGAAGATACTCGCGCCCCGCCGGGTCCAGGTTGTCGGCATGGTGATCGTGCGAGAGCAGCACCGCGTCCACCTTGCCAATGACTTCGGGAGCCACGGCGGGCGCAGCGAGCTTCGTCAGGACGACTGCGCCCGACTGATAGTCCCCGGGCGGGCTGAAGGTGGGGTCGGTCAGGAACCGGTGCCCGCCGAACTCCAGCAGCAACGTCGGCCCACCGACGTGCGTGAGGCGGATTCTGGTCATGGCAGCAACCTGGTTTCTATCCGGGCGTCCCCGGGTCTCCGGGACGAAACGTGAGCGGCGGCGAGGCCCGAACCCCGCCGCCGACTCGGCGCCGACGACGTCTCGCCGGGCCCGAACCCCGCCGCCGATCCCTCGCCCGGACGCCTCGGCCGGCGCCCCCACGCGCTGTGCGGGCCGGAGCCGCGCCCGGGCGAACCGCCGCGCTACCCGCCAGCCCCCACCGCCGCGCTACGGCTGCTCCGACTCCTCCGGGAGCGGGGGCACCAGCTTGTCGATCGCCTCGCCCAATTCCTCGTAGGCCGTCGGGTCGATCTCGCGGAACGGCACGGCGCGGTACGCGATCTTGCCGTCCGGCCCGACGACGAACAGGTTCCGGTTGGTCAGCGGGCCGCGCGGCGAGAGCGCGCCGTACATGCGGCCGACCTTGAGGTCGGCGTCGCTGGCCATGAGGAAGGGGAACTCGTCGTCCCTCGCCCAGGAGGCGAGGACTTCGGGCGAATCGGCGCTGATCGCGATCAGCACCACGTTCCGTCCGCCGTTGAAGAGCTGCGCGTACTGATCACGGTACGCGTGCATCTGGATCGTTCAGCCACGTGTCCGGGCTTTGAAGAAGAACGCCAGGACGACGACCTTCCCCTTGTAGTCGCTGAGCCGGACGGGGTCCTTCAGCAGCCCCCAGCGTGTGGCGCCGGGCAGCTCGAAGTCCGGCGCGACGGCGCCGACCTCGAGCGGCGGGGGTAATTCTTGCTGCTGCGGCTGCTGCGCGCGCAGCGCGGCGGGCGCCGCGAGCGCGAGTGCGAGCGCGAGCAGCGACACGAGACGTGGCATGCAGAGCACTCCGTAAGGGTGAACGTGATGGGCCGGGCACAATCTAGGGAGGAGGGCGGGCGGCCGTCCACCACTCCATCCGTTTCCGCAGCGCGCGCGGAGGCCGCCGCGGCCGGCGCGTCCGCCGCCCGGCCGGCCGCGGCCGCGGTGGGCGGGGGCGCGGTCGTGCTCGCGATCGCGCACGCGCTGACGGACTCGTACTCATCGTTCCTGCATCCGCTGCTGCCGCGGGTGATGGAGAAGCTGGGGCTGTCCATCACGCTCGCCGCCACGCTCGCGACGACGCTCTTCCTCGCCTCGTCCCTGACGCAGCCGCTGCTCGGCTGGCTGGCAGACCGCTACGGCCGCCGCCCGTTCGTGGTCGGCGGCGTGCTCGCGTCGGGCGTGTTCCTCTCGCTGATCGGCGTGGCGCCGAACTTCGCGGTGCTCGCGGTGCTGCTCGTGCTGGGCGGGATCGGCGGTGCGGCGTTCCACCCGCCCGGCGCGTCGCTGGCGGCGCGCGCGGCGGAGGGGCGCGGCAGCGGCGCGCGCATGTCGGTCTTCTCGTTCGGCGGCGCGGCGGGCTACGCCGTGGGTCCGCTGGTGGCCGTCGGCCTGGTCTCGACGTTCGGCTTCGGCGGGCTGGCGTTCGCGATGGCGCCCGCGCTGCTGGCGGCGCTCGTGCTGCCGGCGCTGCTGCCCGCGGAGTCGCCCGCGCACGCACACGCGCCGCCCCCCCGGCCCGCGGCGGTGCTGCGGCTGCTGGCCGGGCCGCTCGGCGCGGTGTTCGGCGTCAGTGCCGCCGCGACGTTCGTCCAGCGCTCGTTCCAGACGATGATGCCGATCGTCGTGCCGCAGGCCGGCGGCTCCGAGGCGGAGGGCGCTCTGGTGCTGACCGCGTACCTGGTCGGGCAGGCGGGCGGCTCGCTGACCGGCGGAATGCTCGCCGACCGTGTGGACCGGCGCGCGCTGCTCTTCGCGCTGACGCTCGGCTCGCTGCCGGCGCACCTGCTGGCGGTCTCGCTCGCGCCCGGCTCGCCCGCGGGGCTCGCGGCTGCGGCCGCCGCTGGGCTGGTCAACATGGCGGTCGTGCCGCCGGTCGTGATCATGGCGCAGGAGATGCTGCCGGGAGGCGCGGCGTTCGGCTCCTCGATCGCGATGGGGTTGGCCTGGGCGACCGGCTCGATCTTCGTGCTCGGCACGGGCGCGCTGGGCGACGCCGTGGGGCCGCGCGCGGCGGCGCTCGTCGTCATGCCGGCGATCCTCATCGGCACCGCGCTCGCGCTGCACCCGGCGTTGCGCGACCATCGGCGCCCGGTGTCGGGATCCCGGGGCGAGGCCGGCGCAGCCGGACCGGCTTGACACGGGCGGGGTACGCCGTGATGATTGGGCCACAACGCCATAGCACGTTTGCGAGGTGAGATCCTGATCGGCACGCTGCGCGGGTCCGGACCTGGCTGCCCGTCCATCCGCGCGCGGCTCGTCGCGCTCGGCCTGACCGTCGCGATGACCGCCGGCGCGACGGCGCCTCCCGGCCCGGGCTGATCGTCCGTCAGCCAGCAGCGTTCATCCGGACATCAGCGGGCCCACCGAGCGATGCCCGCGCAGCGCGCGGGATCCGGGCCCGAGAGGAAGCACCCATGTCACCACCCATCCGTCGCACCGCGGCGCTCATCTTCGTCGCCGGCCTGCTGCTCGCGCTCGGCCTGGCCGCGCGGCTCTCACGCGGTGGCGCCGGCACCGCCGGCGCCGATGACGCCTCGCTCGCCGGCGTCGTCCTCGCGGAGCCCATGCCGAAGCCCGCGTTCACGCTGGACGACACGGAAGGTCGGCCGTTCCGGTTCCAGGAGCGGACGGCGGGCAAGCTGGCGCTGCTCTTCTTCGGCTACACCCGTTGCCCGGACGTCTGCCCGGTGCACATGGCGAACCTCGCAGCCGTGCTCGACGACCTCCCGCGGGAGATGCGGGAGCAGATCGTGGTCGTCTTCGTGAGCGCCGACCCGGAACGCGACACGCCGGAACGCATCCGCGAGTGGCTGGACGCGTTCGACCGCCGCTTCATCGGGCTGCGCGGCAGCCTCGAGGAGGTGAACGCGATCCTCGCCGAGCTCCGCCTTGCCCCCGTCGTTCACGGGCAGCCGGACGCGGATGGCGACTACGTGGTCGGCCACCCGGCGCAGATCCTCGCCTTCACGCCGGACGGGCTGCTCCGCGCGCTGTACCCCTTCGGCACGCGCCAGGCCGACTGGGCGCGGGATCTGCCCCGGCTGCTCCGGTTCACCGCTGCCGGGACGCTCGAATCCAGCACGCAACCCAGGAGTAGCCGGGAAAGTTGAACGTGCAGTGGTGGTGCTCGGCCCTGGGCGAGGCCTGGGAGTGGACGTGGCGGCCGTATCCGGGCGTGTGGGCGTTCCTGGCGCTCATCCTCGCGGCCTACATCCTGGTGCTCCGCGGCACGCCGGCCGCGGCCACGGAGGCGCGTGATCGTGGGACGCGCGCGGCGGTCTTCGGCGCGGCAGTGGCCGCCCTGTGGCTCGTGCTCGACTGGCCGGTCGGCGCCCTCGGAGCCGGGTACCTGGCGAGCGCCCACATGGTCCAGTTCCTGGTCATCGTCCTGGTGGCGCCGCCGCTGCTGCTCTACGGCGTGCCGGCGCAGGCCTACCGGCGCCTGCCGCCGCGCGTCATCGCGGTGCTGCGGCCCATCACGCACCCGCTGGTCGCGCTCATCCTGTCCAACCTGCTCGCGTTCGCCACGCACCTGCCCCTCGTGGCCGACCGGCTGCTGGCCTCACAGCTCGGGTCGTTCGCCATCGACGTCGCATGGCTCGCCGCGGGTCTCCTGTTCTGGTGGCCGGTCGCGGCGCCCGTGCCCGAGCGGCCGTGGTTCCGCGGGTTGTCCAGGATCGGCTACCTGGGCGCCCAGCTGATCGCGAGCAAGCCGCTCTTCATCTACCTGACGTTCACCACGTACCCGCGTTACGCGACGTACGAGCTCGCGCCCCGCGTCCTCGGCATCACGGCGCGCGCCGACCAGCAGGCGGCCGGCCTCATGATGGAGATCGGCGGCATGCTCATCTTGCTCGCCGCGGCGGGGATCCTGCTCCTGCGCTCGACAGCGGGGGAGGAGGCGCTCGACGGGACGCGCCCCCCGGGGCCGGCCACGGATCCGCGCCCGAGCGCGCGTCGGGCGCCGTGACGGACCCGCCCGCCGACTCGCGTATTGCCACCACGAATCCCCTGTTCAGGAGGCATGCAGGTGAGGCGGAGACCGGGCTGTCAGCGCGACTGGAGGACATCGGTAGCGGGCGCCGCGGCCGCGTCGCGCGCGTCCGGCGTCTGCGCGGCCGCCGGCCCGAGGAGGATCTCGCGGGCCGCCTCGAGCGCTTCCTCGGTGCCGGCGAGGGCGAGCACGTCGCCGACCTGGAGCAGCTCGCTCGCGCTCGGGATGAGCACGCGGTCCCCGGCCCGCGAAATGGCCAGCACGGTCGCGCCCGTGCGGCCCCTCAGGTTGAGCTGCGCGAGCGTCCTGCCCACTGCGGGGCACGCGTCGCGCAGCTCCACCGCCAGCGGCGCGCCGAGCCCCTTCAGCAGCCTCGGGATCTCCTGGATCTTCCAGTCCGGCCGCGCGTCCTCGCCGCCGCGCGCGTGCGCGGCGAGCGCCTCCGCCACCACCTGCGCCCCCGCCCGGACGTGGCCCTCGAGGTCGGCGGCGCTGCGCCAGATCGCGATGCCGAAGCCGATCACCAGCGCGCCCAGCACGATGGGCCCCGCGTAGCTGGGCAGGAACGGCTGCGTCACGGCGAGCACGACGACGCCGACGAGCAGCGCGAGGCCGAGCTCCAGCACCAGGACGAGCGCGCGCCGCGGCGCCGCGTCGAAATCCGCCTTCCCCGCCGCATCCGGCAGCGCGGCGGCCGCCAGCGTCCTGCCGAGCCGGCGGCAGATGCCGCCGATGCCCGCGACGAGCGGGAGCGAGAGCGCCGCGCCCGCGGCCACGACGAGGATACGTGCGACGCCGCCCCCGAGCCCCACCGTGCGCTCCAGCAGCGCCGCCGCCTCGTCCAGCCACACGCCCACGGCAATGATCAGCCCGGCGAGCAAACCCGCATCGAGCGCGAGCAGACTCACCTTGCGCCGGATCTTGCCGCTCAGCGTCGCCTCTCCCCCGCGCAACCGCTCGAGCCACGCCCCGTACAGCGCCGCGAACGTCTGGAGCGGCCGTGGCAGCTTGCGGTCGACGTACGCCGACACCGGGCCCGCCGCCCGGATCAGCCAGGGCGTGGTCAGCGTCGTGATCGCCGAGACCGCCACGGCCACGGGGGAAAGGAAGTCGCGCGTGGCGCCCAGCGTCACGCCCAGGCCTGCGATGATGAACGAGAACTCGCCGATCTGCGCCAGGCTCATCCCGGCCTGGACGGATGTGCGCACGCCGCCGCCCGTGAGGAACGAGCCGAACGCGACGCCGGCGGTCTTGCCCAGGATCACCACCGCCGTGAACACCAGCACGGCCGGCCAGTACTCGAGGACCAGCGCAGGGTCGATCAGGATCCCGACCGAGACGAAGAAGATCGCCAGGAACATGTCGCGCACGGGCTGGACCAGATGCTCGATCTCGTCACCGTACCCGCACTCGGCCGCCAGCATCCCGGCCATGAACGCGCCCAGCGCGACCGAGTACCCGGCCCGCTGCGCCGTGTACGCCATCGCGAAGCAGAGCCCGATGCTGGCGACCAGCGTGGTCTCCGCACGCCGGAACCGCAGCACGAACCGCATGAAGCGCGGCACGATGAGCATGCCCAGGACGAGCATCGCGAGCAGGAAGGCCAGCAGCACGCCGACCGTCCGGGCGAACGCGCCGGCCGAGAGTCCCACGCCGCTCGCCACCGCCGTGAGGGCCGTCAGCAGCAGGATGGCGATCAGATCCTCGATCAGGAGGATGCCGAGGACCGTCTCGCGCATCCGTTGGCCGACGCGCTGCGCCTCGAACGCCTTCACGATGATGGTCGTGCTGGAGATCGCGGCGACCGCGCCGGCGAACACGCTCTCGAGCGCCGTCCAGCCGAACGCCCGGCCGACGTTGAAGCCGAGCCAGGCCATAATGGCGGTCTCGATCGCCGCCGTGATCCCGGCGGTCGGCCCGACCCGCACCAGCTTGGGCAGGTTGAACTCCAGCCCGAGCGAGAACATCAGCAGGATCACGCCCAGCTCGGACAGCGTCTCCACCACCTCGACGTCGACGACGAGCGGGATCGGCACGTGCGGCCCGATGATCAGCCCGGCGATGATGTAACCCAGGACGACGGGCTGGCGCAGGCGCTGGAACACCACCGTCGTGACCGCGGCGGTCGCAAGGACGATCGTCAGCGTCCGGAGGAACTCGGCTGCATCGTGCATGGCGCGATGTTAATCGATGCCGCACGCTCACGCGAGGCGCGGCCGTTGCGGTGGGCCGGCGGACGTGGCGGCGCGGCCCTACCCCGCCCACACCTGCGGGCGAGGGCGGGCCCGCCACCCCTCTGCCCCGCCCGGGCGGGGGCGGGGGAACTGCAGGGGAGCTGCGGGCGAGGGCGTCCGCGAGTGTTCCCCTACGCGTATGCGTACGCTTACGCGTGCCCGTGCCCGGCCATTTCAGGGCCGGGGACGGGAAGGCGAGCCGGCACGGGCCGGGGGGCCGCCCGCCCCGGTCCGGGATGGGGCGAGGCCTGGGGGCGAGAGGAGCATCACGCCGGCTGCAACCGCCTGCGCTCCTCCCCGACCACGCCCGCGAGATCGTACCCCGACGGCTTCTGGAACACGCGCAGCCCGAACTGGGGGACCATGGCGAGGATGTGGTCGAAGATGTCGGCCTGGATCCCCTCGTAGGCCGCCCAGCGCGTGTCGTTCGTGAAGACGTAGATCTGGATCGGCAGCCCCTCCGGCGTCGGTTCGAGCTGCCGCACCAGGAACGTCATGTCCTGGTGGATCTTCGGGTGCTGCCGCAGGTAGTTCGTGATGTACGCGCGCAGCGTGCCGATGTTCGTCAGCCGCCGCGCGTTCGCGATCACGCCGTCACCCACCTGCTGCGCACGGTTGTACTCCTCGATCTCCTTCTTCTTCTGCGCGATGTAGTCCCGCAGCAGCGCGAACCGGCCGAAGTGCTCGACCTCCTCGTCCGTCAGGAACCGGATCGTCGACATGTCCACGTAGATCGCGCGCTTGATCCGCCGCCCACCCGTCTCGAACATCCCGCGCCAGTTCTTGAACGAGTGCTCGAGGAACTTGTGCGTCGGGATGACCGTGATCGTCTTGTCCCAGTTCCTCACGCTCACCGAGTTGAGCGCGATGTCGATCACGTCGCCGTCGGCGTTGAACTGCGGCATCTCGATCCAGTCGCCGACGCGCACGAGGTCGTTCGTCGTGAGCTGCACTCCCGCGACCAGCGACAGGATGCTGTCCCGGAAGACCAGCATCAGGATCGCCGTCATCGCGCCCAGGCCGCTGAACAACACCACCGGCGACCGGTCGAGCAGCGTGGCGATGATCAGGATCGCCGCGACCAGGTGCGCAATGATGTTCGCGACCTGGAGGAACCCCTTGATCGGCCGGTCCTTCGCCCGCGGGTAGCGCGTGTAGATCTCGTTCACCGCCGTGAGCAGCGCGCTGAACGCCCGCACCACGACCAGGATGAACGACGCGACCACGAGCTGCTGCACGAAGCGCGTCAGGTCTCCCGGCAGGTTGGGGACGGCCAGGATCCCCCGGTGGATGAGCAGCAGCGGGACGATCCACGCGAGACGCCTGAACAACCTGCTCTCGAGGAGGACCTCGTCCCAGAAGGTGGGACTCCGCCGCGCCAGCAGTGCCAGGAACCGCAGCACGTAGCGCCGCACCACCACGAGCGAGAGCCACCCCACGCCCGCCAGCACCGCGAGGCCCGTCAGCGCCGCCAGGACCGGATGCGCGTCGAGCCAGCGCAGCCCGGCGTCGCCCAGCGCGCTCTGAGCCAGGCCGCTCTGAGCCAGAGCGCGCTCCGCGAGAGCGCCCGGCGCCGAGTCCTGCGCCGCCGCCTGGAGGATTGCGATGATGTTCATCATATCCATGGTGATACGACATGGCGGCGCGAGCGTTCCGTCGGGCGAACGAGCGCAGCCGGCCCCGCCCGGAGGCCGGCTCCACGCGCCTGGCGTGCGGAGCCGTGTCGCCGGCGGCCGGCGCGGGCAGGGCCGCACGATCTGATCCGCGACGGGGTCATGGCGGTGCCGGCGCGGGGGCCCGGCGGGCGCCGTGCGGCGCCGCCGTCACGGCCACGGGAAGCACCGAACTTGCGGAGACGCGGCCCGTACGGCAATTCCACGCGCGCGTGCAGGCCGGCCCGGGCGCGCCGGCCCGTTCATCGTGATGATCTCGACCCGCAGTCAGATGCCCGCAGGGCCACGGCTCCCACGGCGCGATGTCCTGATCGTCTTCGGCGGGCTCCTGCTGGTGATGCTGCTGGGCGCGCTGGACCAGACGATCGTGGCCACTGCGCTCCCGACGATCGTCGGCGAGCTGGGCGGCGTGGAGCGGCTCGCGTGGGTGGTGACCGCGTACCTGCTGACGCAGACGGTGGTCACGCCGATCTACGGCAAGCTGGGCGACCTGTACGGCCGCAAGGTGGTGCTCCAGGCCGCGGTCCTGATCTTCGTGGCCGGCTCGGCGCTGTGCGGGCTGAGCGCGACGATGGAGCAGCTCATCCTGTTCCGCGGGTTCCAGGGCCTGGGGGGCGGCGGCCTGATCGTGACGACGCAGGCGGTGGTGGGCGACATCGTCTCGCCGCGCGAGCGCGGCCGCTACCAGGGCTACATCGCCGCCGTGTTCGCCGCCTCCTCGCTCGGCGGGCCGGTGCTCGGCGGGCTGCTCACCGAATACCTCGACTGGTCGCTGATCTTCTGGATCAACCTGCCGCTCGGCATCGCCGCCTTCGCCATGAGCTTCGTGCTGCTGCGGCGGGTGCCGTACCGGCCGCGGCCGCGCCAGCTCGATCTCGTCGGAGCGGGGTTGATGATGGCGGCGTCGGTGGCGCTTCTGCTGGCGCTGTCCTGGGGTGGGCGGCGCTACGCCTGGGATTCGGCCGAGATCGGCGCGCTCGCCGCCGGCTCCGTGCTGCTGTGGGGCCTGTTCGGCTGGCGGCTGGTGAAGGCGGCCGATCCGTTCCTGCCGCTCACGGTGCTCGGCAATCCGGTGGTGCGCTCGGCGGCGCTCGCCGGCTCCTGCTGCATGGGCACCTTGGTCGGCATGACGATCTTCGTGCCGCTCTATTTCGAGGTGGTGCACCACCTGACCGCGAGCCAGTCCGGCATGGCGCT
>DASVDJ010000076.1:0-56485 GCA_036381155.1 Vicinamibacterales bacterium | reverse complement strand
CGCATCCGCACCAGCTTGCGGTAGACCGTCGGCTGCTCATCGAGGCCGGCGTGGATCACGCGGATGCCGCGTTCCCGCACGCGGTCGAGCAGGTAGCCGGCGCGTGACGTCAGCAGGCAGAGCGTGACGTCGTAGCGGGTCGCATCGAGATGCGCCATGCGGAGCAGCACCTGGGCCTGGGCGCCGCCCGTGTCGAACTGCGTGATCAGGAAGAGCAGTCGTCGCCGGGTCGCGGCGGACGCGGGGCGATCGACGCCTCGCGACTCGTCGCAGACGGCGGGCCTCGGGGCCACGGCAAGGGCGGGCTGGGGGCTCACGGGGCAGACTGCTCCGCGCGCCGACGAGGCAAACGCCATGCCTCTGATCTCGAAGGGCGCGGGAGGACTGGCAGGAGCCGATTCCGACGGCACTTTCCGGGCCGGCTCGCCATGCGCGGTCGGCCCCGACAGGGCCTGCTGCCGGCGGCGCGCCGACATGGTGGCGTCGGCGCGTCGACAGACTGCTATGCCAGCGTGACGACCGGCGCGGCGACGCCGGCCTCGAGCAGCGCACGGGTGAGCTCCGCGCGCAACGGCTCTGCGTAGGTGATCGAACCGATAACGAAGGCATCGACCGGTTCGATCTGTCGGAGCTGCGAGAGCGGACGCACGGGGCGTCCGTATAGCGTCGACGGCGCCTCGCGTCCGTCGCGCTCGAGAAACGCCACGATCTCGAGCCCGCGCAGCGCGGCCTCCTCGTGGAAGCGCGTCGCGCCGCTGCCGGTGCCGAGCACCGCCAGACGCCGCAGATTCCGTGTCACGAGATCGAAGGCCGGCGACGCAAACGGATCGGGCCGCCGCCGCAGCCAGCCGAGCGGATGATGGGTGACCGGGAACCGCCGGCAGCGTTCGTGATCGATCTCGAAGAGCGGGTTGTCGCGCACGAACGACTCGATCGCGGGCAACGGACCCGGCCGGTCCGACGCAAAGATGGGCAGCTCGTCGATCACGCCGTCCTGCACCTGCACGTAGCTGCCCGGTGTGACGAAGCGCGCGTAGGCGTCGAGCTCGGCGCGGACGTGCGCTTCCGAATGGTCGCTGTCGAGGATCACCAGCACCGGCCCGCGGGCCTCACGGACCCGCGACGCCACCTGCGCGACGATCTCCGGCGCCACGGAGCTCCCCTGGAGGAACGTGATGCGCGGATGCGCGAGCGTGTGCAGCTTCTGCACGTCGATCGTCACGACCGCACCGTGGCCGATCAGGTCGAACAGGTGCGCGTAGAACAGCGCCGACCCGCCGTAGTTGGTCCCGCACTCGATGAGGAGCGCCGGACGGATCTCGGCGATGGTTTCCTGAATCACCCAGAGATCGAGCGTGTTCTGGCGGATGGTGTGTCCGAGCCAGGTCGTCGTGCGGAAGTTGCGGGTGGTGCGAATCAGGTCGTCGGCGAACCGCGCGCGGAGATCGGCGGTCGGCGACGAGGGAGCAGTCTGGGCAGCGGCGCTCACGCGGTGTCCTCCTGGAGGCCGCGCAGCCGGCGCGCGGCCTTCAGGAGCGTGAGTGCAAGCGGCACGCCAGCCCGGCCGGTGCGTCTCCGGGACGCGCCGCGGCGGGCACGCTAGAAGGGGATGTCGTCCTCGGAGAGCTCCGCCGGCAGATCCGACGGCTCGGGCGCATGCGCCATCTCGCTGCGCGCCGCGCCACGTCCGCCGCCGGCACTGCCGAGCAGTACGACCCGGTCGCCGCGGACCTCCGTCGTATAGCGCTTGTTGCCGTCCTTGTCGTCCCACTGGCGGGTCTGCAGACGGCCCTCGACGTAGATCTGCCGCCCCTTCTGCAGGTACTGACTGAGCGTCTCGGCCTGCTTGCCCCACAGGACGACGCGGTGCCACTCGGTCTTCTCCTGGCGCTGCCCGTCCTTGTCGTTCCACATCTCCGTCGTCGCCAGGTTGAGCGTGGCGACGGCGGAACCGCCCGGGGTGTACCGCAGTTCGGCATCGCGGCCGAGATTGCCGACCAGAATCACCTTGTTGACGCTGCCCATTGCGTGTCGTTCCTTTCACGCCCGCGTCCACCGCAGGCGGTCGCGGCGTGCTTACTGCTGCCGGTTCAGACTGTCGAGCCGCTGCCTCGCGAGGCGCGCGGCATCAGTCTCGGGAAACTGCTGGACCACCCGCTCGTACGCCTCCCGCGCGCGGTCCCGCTGGCCGAGGCGCTCGTAGCTGGCACCGACCTCGTACCACGCCTCCGGCAGCAGGTCGCTCTGCGGGTAGTCGCTGATCACGCGCTGGTAGGCGGCCAGGGCCTCGCGGAACCGCGAGTCGGCGCTGTACGACTCGCCGATGTAGTACTGCGCGTCGTCGGCGAGGTCCGATTTCGGGTACGTCTTCAGGTACGTCTCGAAGCCCTGAATCGCGAGCGACCACTGGCCCGCGGTGTAGTCCGCGAACGCCATGTCGTAGAGCCGGCGCGGCGAGGTCCCGGTGCCCATCGGCATCGGCGGCGGGGGAGCCGTGCCGGCGTCGGCCCCGTCCGGCAGCGGCGCGTTCGGATCCACCGGCGGCTGCGGGTAACTCTGCGGGATGATCTCGCGCAGGCCGGTCACGTCCTGCGACAGCGACGTCAGCCGGACGTTCGTCTCGTCCAGCTTCTCGCGCAGGATGCGCAGGTCCGAGGCCACCGTGTCGGTGGCCAGCTTCTGATCGGCGAACCCCTTCCGGGTCGCCGCCCCCTGTTCGTCGATCTTCGCCGTGAGCGCCTTCAGCGCCTCGCCGAGCGTCGCGATGGCGAGCTGCAGCCGCTGCGTCTGCTCCTGCAGCATGCGGATGTCGGCGAGGATCTGCTCGTGCTCGCGGTTGGCGGCGCGGGCCGGCAGCGCGCCGGCCAGCAGCACGGCGGCGACCAGGCCGATGGTGATGCGTCGCATGATGTGCGTCTCCTCGCCGCGGCGCTACTTCGCGGTGACGACGAAGTGGGCGCGGCGGTTCTTGGCCCACGCCTCCTCGTTGTGGCCCGGGTCGAACGGGAACTCCTTCCCGTAGCTGACCGTGCGGATGCGATCCGCCGGGATGCCGAGCGAGACGAGGTAGTTGCGCGCCGCGATGGCGCGCCGTTCGCCAAGCGCCAGATTGTACTCCGCGGTCCCCCGCTCGTCGCAGTGCCCCTCGATCGTGATCTGCCAGCTCGGGTAGCGCTTCAGCACTTCCGCGTTCTGCTGCAGCACCTGCTGCCCCTGGGCGTCGATGTCGTGCTGGTCGAGCGCGAAGAACACGGGCCGCAGCGGCGAGTCGCGGTTGATGTCGTCGAGCGAGCGCGATCCGATGTCGTCCTCGGTGATCGGCATCGGCGGCACCCCCTCGGGCTCGGGCACCGGTTCGGGCGGCGCCGGCGGCCGCGCCGCATCGGCGGTGCCGGGAGGCGGCGGGGGAGCGGGCCGCGCCACCGGCGGCTGCTTCTTCGCGCACGCCCCGGCGGTGACGGCCATCAGCACGAGCAGGACGAGGGCGGCCCTCCGCGCAGCTCCAGTCGGGATCATCGCTTCCACACCCTTTCCCTTTCCGGTTCCTCTTGCCAGTTTCCGTTCTGCCGCCATCCTATCGGGACCAGTCCGGCGTGTAGTTGTTCCCCACGCGCGTGACCTGGCGGACGTTCCGGCCGTCGCGCCCGACCGTGAACACCTGCGTGCGCCCGGCGCGCGTCGACGTGAACGCGAGGTGACGGCCGTTCGGCGAGTACGACGGGCTCTCGTTGCTCCCCTCGCCGAAGGTGATCTGCCGCGTCTCGCCGCTCGCGAACTCGTAGATCATCACATCGTAGCCCGGACCGGTGCGGCAGACGAACGCCACTTCGTTGAACGGCGCTGGCGACCACGTCGGGCGATCGCAGTTGTTGCCCTGGGAGATGCGCCGCAGGTTCAGGCCGTCGGCGCCGACGATGTAGATCGCCGGTCCGCCGGAGCGGTCGGACGTGAAGGCGATCTGCGTCCCGGTCGGCGACCAGGTCGGCGTCGTGTCGATCGCGGGATGGTTCGTCAGGCGGCGCAGGCCCGAGCCGTCGCGGTTCATCACGTACAGCTCCGGGTTGCCATCGCGGTTGGACGTGAAGGCGATCTTCGTCCCGTCGGGCGACCAGGCCGGGAGCCAGTTCTGCGTCCCGCGTCCGGCCGGCTCCTCGCGCCTGCCTTCGTAGATGTAGGAAATGAAGATCGTCGGGAAGCCGCGCACGTACGACGTGTAGGCGATCGATCGGCCGTCGGGCGCCCAGGTCGGCGTGATGCTCAGCGTGCGGTTCACCGTGATCCGCCGCTGGTTCGCGCCGTCGTAGTCGGAGATGTAGATCTCCTTGACGTCGCGGTCCTCGACGGTGGTCAGGATCTTCTCGCGATCGCGGTCCGACGCGAAGGTCAGCTTCGTGCGCGCGACGCCGCGCAGCGCGCGCTGCTGCTGGTGGATCTCGTCGGCGATGGTGTGGGCGTAGGCGCGCGGATTGCCCGCCGACCCGCTGTACTCCCGCGCGAAGACCACCTGCCGGCTCCGCACGTTGATCAGCCGCACTTCGATCCGCAGCCCCGTCCCGTCCTTCCGCACCGACCCGAGCACCAGCCCGTCGGCGCCGACCTCGCGCCACCGGTCGAACGGCACGTCCGCCTCGCTGCGGGCCGCCGGGATCGACGCGTACGTGTCGCGCGGGATCATGTAGAACTCGCGCTCGAACGCCAGGTCGTCCCAGAGCACCTGGCCGATCGTCTTCGCCGCCTCCGTCGTCTCGGCGTCGCCGGACAGGGCGGTGAAATCGGGCACGGCGTACCGGGGAGGCGCCCCGGCCTCGCCGGAGATTTCCAGCTGGATCTCGCTCTGCTGCTGCGGCGGCGGCTGCGACGGCTGGGCCGGCGGGTCCTGCAGGGCGAAGACCGTGACGCCGGCGCCCAGCACGAGCAGGGTGGCAACGAGTCGGAGTCGTGAATGCATCAGCGCTCGTATCGGAAGATGAGGTGAACCGTCAGCGTCGGCTCGGTGAACTGCTGGGGCAGCGGCGGCAGCCGGCCCGTCAGGATGACGGCGCGCTGGGCGGTCTGATCGAGCGCGAAGTAGCCGCTCGATCGCTCGATCTCGACGTTCGTGATCCGCCCGTCGCGCTGAATCGTGTACTTCACCAGCGTCTGTCCGGCGACCTGCTGCTTCGCGTTCCAGTTCCGCTGAATCAGCTGGAGCATGGTCCCGAGATACTCGGGGCAGCAGAAGTTGCCGACGTCCAGATACCCGCCCGTGCCGCCCCCGCCGGTGGTCAGGCCGAACTGCATGCCCTGCCCGCCGGTCTCGGCGACGGCGTTCCCCGTCGACGCCTGCGGCGCAGTCGGCATCCGGCGTCCACGCGCCTCCTCAGGCGGCCTGGACGGCTGCGGCTCGCGCCGCGGCGGCGTGGGCGTCGGCCGCGGCTCCTCGCGCGGCAACGTCATCTCCGGGGGCTTCGGAGGCGGCGGCGCCGGCGGCGTCGGATTCGCGTCGGGCGGGGCCTGCACCGCGGCCCGGCCGGCCATCGGCGTCATGCCGCCGACGAGCGGCCCCGGCGCGCCACCCAGGCTGATCGTCATCACCTCGCGCGGCTCGGGCTCCCGCTGCGGCGCCGACGTGAGGACGAACGCGGCGACGGGCAGCAGCACCGCGTGCAGGATCGCGGACAGCCCGATGCGCGACCAGAGGCCGCCGCTCGGCTGCGCGCGCTGCACGAGAATCGGGGTGACTGCGTCCATGCCGCCGTGTTGCCGATCCGGATCGTGATCCCCGCCCGGAGCCGGAGGCACACCTAGCGCCGCCGTCCGGTCGGCGGGTTGGCGACGATGCCGACCCGCTCGATGCCCCCGGCCTTGAGCTGATCCATGATCTCGAGCAGCTCCTGCAGGGTGACGCCGCCGTCGCCGCGCAGGAACACTTCCTTGCTCTCCTTGTTCAGCAGCGCCTGCCGGACCCGCTCGGCCAGGATGTCGACCCGGATCGCCTCATCATCGATATAGACGACGCGGGTCTCCCGAAAGCTGAGCGGGACCGTGACGAACGTCCGCTCGCTGGTCATCGGGGCCGCGCGGCGCGCGACCGGGATGTTGACGTCGACGCCGCGCTGCATCATCGGGGCGGCGACCATGAAGATGATGAGCAGCACCAGCATCACGTCGACGAGCGGGACGACGTTGATCTCCGCCAGGTGGGACGTCACGCGCCGCCCGCGGCCGCGGCGCGGGCTCCCGGCCGTCTCGAGCGATTCCAGCTTCGGCATCGACGTTCCCGCGGCCTACGTGAAGTTGCGCTCCGAGATGTTCAGGAACTCGAGCGAGAAGTCGTCCATCTCGGCCGCGAGCAGCTTCACGCGCGCGGTGATGTGATTGTAGAAGTACACCGCCGGGATCGCGGCGAACAGGCCGGCCGCCGTCGCGATCAGCGCGTCCGCGATGCCGGGCGCGACGACGTCGAGGCTCGTGGAGCCGGTGACGCCGATGCCCTGGAAGGCGGCCATGATCCCCCACACCGTGCCGAACAGCCCGATGTACGGCGTGATGCTCGCCGTCGTCGCCAGGAACGTCACGCGGTCCTCGAGCTTGTTGACCTCGATCGTCGCCGCACGCAGCAGCGCGCGGTCGAGCGCGGCGAGGCTCTTGAGCGTCGCCCGTCCCCCCGGCGCCGGCGCCGCAGGCGCCGACTGGCGGAGCTGCGAGTTCAGCTCGGCGTAACCCGCCTGGAAGATGCCGACCAGCGGACTCTCGGTGAGGTTGCGGCAGACCGCCTGCACCTCCGAGAACTTGCTGCTCTGGCGGAAGACGTTCAGGAACGCCGCCGACTGCCGCTCGGCGCGGTTGAGTGTCCAGAGCTTGTAGAGAATGACGCCCCAGGACGCGATGGAGAAGAGAACCAAGACCAGCAGAACGAGCTTTGAAATCCAGCTCGCGTCCGCGATCAGCCGGACGAGATCGAGACCCGCAGCCGGATCGGCCGCAGCCCCCCCTGGCACTTCCTGGAGTGCCAGGGCGTACAGGCCAAGCGTGCGCAACAAGACCTCCGCCGCATAGTATTCGTGCGCCGCTGGGACAGCGCGGATGCGCTAGCGTAGCATCGGAACACGCGTGCTTTCAAGGGTATGCTACGATGAGACTTGCGGCGTTCACGCACGCGTCGCGCGCACGCGTCGCCCGTTCCCGGGTCCCGCCATGCTGCGCTATCTGAGCATCCGCCATCTCGCCGTCATCGAGCGGGTCGAGCTCGAGCTCGATGCCGGGCTCACGGTCCTGACCGGCGAGACCGGCGCCGGCAAGTCCATCCTCGTCGAGGCCGTCGGGCTGCTGCTCGGGGCCCGCGCGTCGAGCGACCTGGTGCGGACGGGGGAGGAGCTGGCCGTCATCGAAGCCCAGTTCGACGTCGACGGCGCGGAGGTGATCGTCCGGCGGGAAATCAGCAGCAGCGGACGCAGCCGCGCGTTCGTCAACGGCGCGCTCGCGACGGCCGGCGCGCTGCGTGAGCTCGCGGCGCGCCTCATCGAAGTGCACGGGCAGCACGAGCACCACGGGCTGCTGGATCCGGAGAGCCATCTCGATCTGCTCGACGCCTGGGCCGGGCTCGAGGCCCGCCGCGACGCCGTCGGCGCCGTGCACGCGCGCCTGACGGCGCTGCGCGCCGAGCTCGACACGCTCCGGCTCGACGAGCGCGAGAAGGCGGCCCGCGTCGACCTCCTGACGTTCCAGCGCGACGAGATCGCCCGCGCGGCGCTCCAGCCCGGTGAAGACGAGGCGCTCGGGCGCGAGCGGGCGCGCCTGGCGCATGCCGAGCGCCTGCAGCGGCTGAGCGCGGAGGCGTACACCGGCCTCTACGAGCACGACGCCTCGGTCATCGCGCAGCTGGCCGGCGTCTGGAAGCGCGTGGCGGAGCTGGCGTCGATCGACCCGGACGTCGCGCCGTACCTGGAGAGCCGCGAGGCGGTCCAGGTGTCGCTGCAGGACCTCGCGTACTTCCTCCGTGACTACGCCGGGCGCATCGACGCCTCGCCGGAGCGGCTGCAGGCGGTCGAGGACCGGCTCGCGCTGATCGAGCGGCTCAAGCGGAAGTACGGCCCGTCGCTCGACGAGGTGATGACCCACGGCGAGCGGTGCCGCCAGGAGCTCGAGACGCTGCAGGGCTCGGGAGAGCGGGCGGTTGCGGTCCAGGCCGAGCTCGAACGGACCGAGCGTGAGTACCGGACGCTGGCCGGGGAGCTCTCGTCCGCGCGGCGGGAGGCGGCCGTGCGGTTCGCTGAGGCTCTGGTCGGGGAGCTGGAGGGGCTCGCGCTCGGCCGGACCCGCTTCGAGCTGCGATTCGAGCCGGAAGGGGTGCAGGTCTGGGGTCCCAAAGGACTCGACAAGGCAGAGTTCTTTGTATCTACAAACCCCGGCGAGGATCTCCGGCCGCTCTCGCGCATCGTGTCCGGCGGCGAGCTGTCGCGACTCATGCTCGCGATCAAGACCCTGTCGGCCAGGCGGGGCAGGGGGGCGACGCTCATCTTCGACGAGGTCGACGCGGGCATCGGCGGGGCTACCGCCGAGGTCGTCGGCCGTCGCCTGCGGGCACTCGCCGACGACTACCAGGTGCTCTGCATCACGCATCTGCCGCAGATCGCCGCCTGCGGCCACCACCACATCCACGTGGCGAAATCGGTGCGCCACGGCCGCACGGTCACGACGGCCGAACGGCTGGATCCGGAGCGCCGGGCCGCGGAGATTGCCCGGATGATGGCAGGGGAGACGGTGACTGCCGACCTGATCGAGAGCGCCCGGCGGATGATTGCGGGCGGCGCCATCCCGCGCCGCGCGCGGGCGAAAGGCGAAAGCGAAAGGCGAAAGGCGAAGGAACGCGCGTGAGCCGGAAGTACCTGATCGAGACGTACGGCTGCCAGATGAACTACCACGAGTCGGAGCAGATGTCGGGTCTGCTCGAGGCGGCCGGCTACGAGCGTACAGACGACGAGCGGGACGCCGATGTGGTGGTGATCAACACGTGCAGCGTCCGGGAGCACGCGGAGGACAAGCTGTACACGCGTCTCGGCGAGCTGCGTGTCCTGGCGGCGGAGACCGGGCGGGACCAGGTGGTGACCGTCACCGGGTGTGTCGCGCAGCAGGAAGGGGAGCGGCTCCGGGCACGCGCGCCCCACGTCGACGTGATCGTCGGCACGCGCCGCGTCCGGATGCTGCCGATGCTCGTGGCGCGCGCGCGCGAGACCCGGTCGGCCCAGATCGACCTCGGCGCGCACGACAACGTCGCGTTCCCGTTCGGCCTGACGCGCCGGGAAGACCCGGTGCGCGCCTGGGTGACGATCATCGAGGGCTGCAACGAGTACTGCAGCTTCTGCGTGGTGCCGTACACGCGCGGCCACGAGCGGATGCGGCCGAAGGCGGAGATACTCGCCGAAGTCCGGGACGCCGCCGCCCGCGGCCTGCGGGAAGTGCAGCTGCTCGGCCAGATCGTCAACCACTACCAGGCCCCCGACGACCCGTCCTGCGACTTCGCCGGCCTGCTCGAAGCCGTCCACGAGATCGACGGGATCGCGCGTATCCGCTTCGCGAGCCCGCATCCGCGCCATGTCACGGATCGCCTCATCGCCGCGCTCCGCGACCTGCCAAAGGTCTGCAAGCACCTGCACCTGCCGGTGCAGTCGGGCTCGTCGCGCGTGCTCAAGATCATGCGCCGGCGCTACACCCGCGAGAGCTTCCTGGAGCTCGTCGACCGGCTGCGCGCGGAGATCCCGGGGATCGCGCTCTCGACGGACATGATCGTCGGCTTTCCCGGGGAGACGGACGCCGACTTCGAGGAGACGCTCTCGCTCACCGAACGGGTCCGCTTCCACAGCATGTTCTCGTTCAAGTACTCCGAGCGGCCGAACACGCTCGCCTCGAAGCGCTATCCGGACGACGTGCCGGAGGCGGTGAAGACGGACCGGATTGTGCGGCTGCAGGCGCTGCAGCGGCGGATCCAGGAATCGCTGCACGGCGCCCTGGTGGGGGAGACCGTCGAGGTGCTGGCCGATGCCGCCAGCCGCCGCCGGGCGTCGGACCTGTCGGGCCGCACGAGCGGCAACACCGTCGTGAACTTCCCCGGGGATCCGTCGTGGATTGGACGCCTGCTGCCGGTGCGCATCCACCGGGCCGGCCCGAACAGCCTCTGGGGGCTGGTCGAGGACGTGCATGGCGTCGCCGCGCCCCAGTCATCGAGGGAGGAAGCCCATGCAGATTGAGATGACCATCAAGGGTCTCATGGTCGACCCGGTCACCAACATGCCGATCATCATCCTCCGCGACGAGGCCGGGCAGCGGGTGCTGCCGATCTGGGTCGGGATCTTCGAGGCCAACGCCATCGCGCTCCAGATCGAGAACGTGACGACGCCGCGGCCGATGACCCACGATCTGCTGCGCAACGTCATCCACGACCTCGACGCCTCGGTGCAGAAGATCGTCGTCTCGGATCTGCGGGAGAACACGTTCTTCGCGGTGATCCACCTGGCCGTCCGTGGGGAGCCGGTGCTCATCGACGCGCGCCCGAGCGACGCGATCGCGCTGGCGCTGCGCGCCCGCGCGCCCATCTACGTCGAGGAATCGGTCATCGACAACGCGAAGGCGCTCGAAGGGCCGCCGGAGCGCGGCGACAGCGAGCGTCTCCAGAAGTGGCTCGAGAGCCTCGACCTGGACGATCTCGGCAAGTACAAGATGTAGCCGCCCGCTCCTTCCTCCGGGGAGGCGGCCCCGGATGCCGGGTCCGATGGGCCGTGCGTCCGCCGCACAGCGCCCCTGATCGCCTGCTGTCCGGATTGGTTGACCGCAGCTGCACAACTCTGCGGTAAGATGGCCACGCCTCCCGCACACTCGTCGGCCGCTTGTTCACATGATCGTTGCCATCGCGAACCAGAAGGGCGGCGTGGGGAAGACCACGACCGCCATCAACCTGGCCGCTGCGCTCGCGCTGCGCGGCCGCCGCACGCTCCTGATCGACCTCGACCCGCAGGCGAACAGCACCATGTCGTTCCTCGACATGCGGCAGGTCGGCAAGAGCATGTACGACGTCATCGCGGAGCCGGAGGGACGCCTCGAGGACATCATCCAGACCGGCTCGCTCGCGAATCTCTCCGTCGCGCCAGCGCGCATCGCGCTGGCGAAGCTGGAGGCGCGGCTGGTGGGGGAGCTCGACGCCCACTTCCGGCTCAAGGATCGCATCGAGCCGATCCGCTCCCAGTTCTCCGACATCGTCATCGACTGCCCGCCGGCGCTCGGCCTGCTGACGGTCAACGCGCTGGTCGCGGCCACGCACCTGCTGATCCCGATCCAGTCGTCCTACTTCGCACTCGAAGGCACGGACGACCTGCTCGAGACCATCGAGAAGGTCCGCGCGCGGGCCAACCCGGGGCTGCAGATCCTCGGCGTGGTCATCACGATGCACGACCGCCGGACGTCGCTCGCGCGCGACATCCGGGAACAGATCACCAACGTCTTCGGGAGCAAGGTCTTCAAGACCACGATCTCGAAGAGCGTCCGGCTCGAGGAGAGTCCGGCCTACAAGGAATCGATTTTCACGTTCGCGCCGGACTCCACCGGCGCGAGCGAGTACTACATGCTCTGCGAAGAGGTAATGGACCGTGGCGAAGCGAGGCTTGCCTGAATCCGTCCGGATGCGGCACGACGCCCACTACGTCGAGGCGCTGACCGCGCCGGGCGGAACCCCCGTGGGCCGGATGGTCCCCATCGAACTGATCGACCCCAACCCGAACCAGCCGCGCCAGGTCATGGGCGACCTGTCGGAGCTCATGGCCTCGATTGCCGAGAAGGGGATCATCGAGCCGCTGGTGCTGCGGCAGCGTGGCGACCGGTATCAGATCGTCGCCGGCGAGCGGCGCTACCAGGCCGCGATCCAGGTCGGGTTGAAAGAGCTGCCGGGCGTCATCCGCGACGGCGACGACAACGAGGTCCTGGAGATCGCGCTCGTCGAGAACCTCCAGCGCAAGGACCTGACGCCGTTCGAGGAAGCCGAGGCGATGCACTCGCTGGCGCAACGGTGCGGCTACACCCACGAAATGCTCGCGCGGAAGCTGGGGAAGTCGCGCGTGGCGGTCACCGAGTCGCTGGCCATCCATGCGATGCCGGACGAGGTCAAGAACCTCTGTCGGCTGGCAGACATTTCCTCTAAGTCATTGCTTCTGCAGATAGTTAGACAGGGAGACCCCCAGAAAATGATCGCGCTGGTGGAGAAGATCGCCAGCCAGGGGGGCGCCACCCGCGAGGAAATCCGCAAGCAGACCGCCAAGCCGAAGGTGGGCCGGCCGAAGGCCTTCGTCTGGGCCTACCGTCCGCCCAGCAAGGCGTTCAACCTGAAGCTCAGCTTCCGCAAAGGCAAGGCGGAGCGCGAGGAGATCATCGCCGCGCTGGAGCAGATTCTCGAAGAGCTTCGCCAGGCAGAATAGTCACTCGACACACCCGAGGGCGGCCATGGCGCCGCCCTCGCGGTTTTCGAGCTCGAATCCGGCTCGAGAGCCCGCCCGCCGGCCTTCACCAAACACGTCGGGGCAACGCCCATCCTGGAACCGCATCGGGCGGAGAGCGGGCCGGGCTCGACCCGCTGGTGCCTCGGACTCGCGATCGCCAATTCCGCGACCGATTTGACGGGAGCAGGACGGCTTCTCGAAGCCCGACCCGACCAACGGCGCGACGGCACGCACCGCCAAATTGCCGGCCTGAAGGCCGACCCGCCTGGGGCCGTGCGCGAACGCCTTTGCTGTCGTCGGACGCGTCGTGGGAACGTTCGGATGAGCGCCGCCACGGTCCGCAAGGGCGCCTCGCTGGGCACAGCCGAAGACGGCGCGACGCAAGAGTCTCCGGCACCTGGTGCCTTGGGTCGTAGAACGTAGCGGCTCGGCCCAGCGCCAGAAGGAGACCCCGGAAAGCAGTTCCGGGCAGTTCCCGACGCCGATCCCACCTTCTAGTCAACATAATATGTGTTATCAGACTCAATATCGTTGGCGAAGGAAATCGGCCTGTTGAAGGTTTGTGTGGATAGGTTTCGATTGATTGCCCGAGGATGAGGCGGCGTCTGCCCTGCGGGCACGAACGTCCGGATTTTTCGGACTGGAAGGTTGCTGAAGGACGACCGGACCGGTGAAATCGGACGCCCGGCGGCGCCCGAATGCGGGTGGCCGCCGCACCCCGAACCGGGTCTCCGAGGTCCGGAACCCGGGTGCGACCGAGCCGGCCGTTGATGGAACTGAAGTTCGGCCCTGCGAGAACTGGACCTGGCCCCTGACCCCTGGCCCCTGGCCCCTGACTAGACCGACCAGTGACGCGCCGCGTAGTCGGCTGCCGGGACCTCGACCTCGAGCGCCTGATAGCCCGGCTGCCGCTCGAGCTCATGGCCGTCCTGCAGCACAGCCACGAAGAACGACAGCCGGTCGCCCGGACCGGCATCGAGCAGATCCAGGTCCACGGCCGCCTCCAGGATCGGGCCGGCGGCCGCACGGACGTCGCCGCCGGTCACCGGCTGCCAGACGTCGGGCCCGGTCCGCCGTTCGGCCGTCGCGACCACGGCCTGGCGCTCGAACCGGATCCGGATGCGCCGGTCCGGCGGCGTCAGGAACGTCAGCCGGACCTCGCCCCGGTCCGCGAGGACGTCGAGAGCCCGCCGCTCGAAGTCGGCCCGGAGATACAGACGCGTGGTGTCGAAGCCGAACCGCAGCGCGTCCAGGCCCGGCCGCCGGACGGCAACCTGGTGCATCGAGCCCCCGGCGTGCCGGAGCTCGAGCTCGCCCGCCGCGATCCACTCGAAGTAGCTGCTGACCTCGCCGTCCAGGACGGGCGATATCAGGCCCGTCGGCGGATGGACGACGAGCGCGGGGGGCGCGGTGGTGATGTTGGTGACGAACAGCTCCTCGGGGATCGGCTTGTCCAGGCTGCTGTAGACGTTCCGCAGGTGCCGCCGGAACAGCTCGTCGAACTCCAGGTCGTGCGCCGACGAGTGGTCGTCGCCGTACCACCAGAACCAGTCCGACCCCTCGGCGATGTACAGCTCCTCACGGGCCCGGGCGATCGCCTCCGGGGTCGCGGTCGGACCCGGCGAGTCGAGGGCCTGCCGCGCGTCGGCGAGCTGCCCCCACGCGCGGTGGTCGTCCGGGTGTCCGATCCAGATATAGAAGTCGGCGTTGATCCAGGACCCCGGGAAGATGCCGGTGAGGGGCGTCGCCGGCCGCTGCGCCGCCTCCCCCATGGTCACGGTCCGCAGCTCCGGGTGCCGTGACAGGCCGTCGTAGAGCGCGCGCAGGAACGGCCGCCCCTGGCCCTCGTAGTGCTCCCAGGCGTTCTCGCCGTCCAGGATGATCGGGATCACCGCCTCGCCGCCGCCGGTCCGCTCCGTATACCGGCGCCCGCCCTCGACCAGCCGGTGGATGAAGTCCTGCGCGGCAGCCACCGGATCCCAGCTCGCGTACGTGAACCCGATGCGATCCGAGAGGACGTGGTCGCGGAAGAGACACGCGATGGCGGCCTCGCCGCTCCGCACCTGGTACGGCCGGTACAGCACCTCGGGCTGTTCGAGATGCCCGTAGCCGTCGCGCGACAGCCCGACCCCCAGCGTCCGGGACAGAATCGCCTCGTCGGTCGCCATCCAGCGGAACCCGGCTCGCGCCGCCAGCGGGACGATCGCGTCCGACACGGATCCTTCGGACGGCCACAGCCCCTCGGGCCGGCGCCCGAACCGCGACTCGTGGAAGCGCGCCGCCTTCTCCAGCTGCGCCAGCGCGTCCTCGGGATGCCGGAACCGCGCGCGCGGCATCCGCGACTGCGGGTGCGCGCGCAGGTGCACGTCGGTGTCGCACAGCAGCGGCAGAATCGGGTGGTAGAACGGCGACGCCGAGACCTCGATCTGCCCGCGGGCGGCCGCGGCCGCATACTCGGGCACCACGGCGCGGAGGATCTCGAGCTCGACGCGCCGCAGCGTCTCCTTGTCGGCCTCGGTGAAGCCGCGTCCCTTCGCGTGGAGCGCCCGCACCCGCGGGTCGTGCTCCCAGAACGGATCGACCCAGACCAGCTTCTGCCAGACCTGCAGGTCCCGGAAGTCGGCGTCGCTGAACGCCCGCGGGGCCGCCTGTGCACCGCCGGCCGCGTCGCGTCGCGCCAGCAGCTCCGCGTAGCGCGGGTAGGGATCGATCATCCGCCCGCGCGGCGCGTGGAAGAAGTTGGCCAGCACGAACCGCCGCTCGTCCTCCGTCAGCGCCTCCGCCGGCTTGAGGCCGAGCTCCAGCGTCCGGTCGCGCGCGTCCCCTGCCGCGAACGCCTCCAGCTGCACGAGCAGCGACGGGACGAGATTGAACGTCAGGCGCACGTCCGGGAACTCGCGCAGCAGCGCCACCATCCCGTAGTAATCCTTGAGGGCGTGCAGGCGCACCCACGGCAGGATGTGCTCGCCGGTCACCAGGTCCTGGTAGAACGGCTGGTGCATGTGCCAGAGGATTGCGACAGCGGTCATCGTCGGAACCGGGATGGCGAGGCGGGCGCACGCGGGAGGTCCGCCGGCCGTGTGATACGCTGCTCAGCAGGACGTCCCGCCCAGATGTTCGGGATTCTCGACCGCTATATTATCCGCGAACTCATCCTGCCCTTCCTGCTGGGGCTGGTGATCTTCACCTTCCTGCTGGTCCTGGACCCGCTCGCCACGTACAGCGAGCAGCTCATCGCCAAGGGGGTCTCCTGGGGCATCGTCGCGCGGGTGCTGCTGACGCTGCTGCCGCAGGCGCTGGCGATCACGATCCCGATTGCGCTGCTCATCGGGCTGCTGATCGGCCTCGGCCGGCTGTCGGCCGATCGCGAGATCGTCGCGATGCAGGCCTGCGGGATCAGCGTCTACCGGCTGCTCCGGCCGGTGCTCCTGCTCGCGTTCGCCGGGTGGGCGGTGACCTCCTACATCATGATCGAGTCGGTCCCGACCGCGAACCAGACGTTCCGGGAGATCGTGTTCGGGATCATCACCCAGCGCGTCGAGACCGAGATCAAGCCGCGCGTCTTCTTCGAGGACTTCCCCAACCGCGTGCTCTACGTCGGCGATGCGCCGTCCGGCGGCGGGTGGCGCGAGTGCTTCGTCGCCGACACGTCCAGGCCGGAGCAGCCGACGGTCTTCACCGCGGAGTCCTGCCGTCTCGTGATCGACCGGGAGCGCCGCACGGTGGATCTCGTGCTCACGGGCGGCGCGCGCCACGCCGCGAACCTGCCCGACCCGGAGACCTACGAGGTCGACCGCTTCGACGAGCTCATCATCGCCCTCGACCCCAACACGGTGTTCCGCCAGGCGGACCTGCTGAAGGGGGACAACGAGATGACGATCCCGGAGCTGCGGGCCCGCGCGGCGGAGCTCCAGCGCGAGGGACTCCCCTCGCACGCGCCGCTGCTCGCGCTCCACCGCAAGTTCTCCATCCCCGTCGCCTGCATCGTCCTCGCGGTGATCGGACTCGCGCTCGGCGTCCAGCACGGACGCGGCGGCAAGCTGGCCGCGTTCGTGCCGGGCATCGGCGTGGTGTTCGTGTACTACGTGATCGAGTATCTGGGCCGTCAGATGACGAAGGGACAGCTCATCGCGCCGTGGCTGGCGGTGTGGGCGCCGAACCTGGTGCTCGGCGCGACCGGCGTGGCGCTGCTCGTCTGGCGCGCGCGCTCGGCCGACAAGCCGATCCGCTTCACGCTCCCGGCGCGCTTCACGCGGAAGGCCGCGCCGGCTGCGGCGGCCGCCGCGTCGCTCTCCCCTGCGCCGGCTCCGGCGGCGGGCCGTGGCAATCGCGTCATCGTGGTGATCCGGATTCCGAGCCTGCGGCTGCCGGCCTTCCGGCTGCTCGACGCCTACGTGACGCGGCTGACCCTCAAGGTCGCGGCGCTGACGTTCGTCGGCCTGCTCGGCATCTTCTACATCTCGACGTTCATCGATCTGTCGGACAAGCTGTTCAAGGGACAGACGACCGGCGCGATGCTGCTGCAGTTCTTCTACTACCAGACGCCGGAGTTCATCTACTACATCATCCCGCTGACCGTCCTGATCAGCGCGACGGTGGCCATCGGCATCCTCACGAAGAACAGCGAGCTGGTCGTCATGCAGGCGTGCGGCATCAGCCTGTACCGGGTCGCGGCGCCGCTCGTCGTGCTCGCCGCGCTGGCCAGCTGGGGGCTGTTCCTGCTGCAGGATCACGTGCTGCCGTACTCGAATCGCCGGGCGCAGGCGCTCAAGCACGTGATTCGCGGGGGCTCGCCGCGCACGTTCGACGTCGTGAACCGCAAGTGGCTCATGGCGCGCGACGGCAGCATCTACAACTACACCTACTACGACCAGCGGCGGCAGGAACTGAACGGGCTGTCCGTGTACGAGTTCGAGCCGTCGCGCGGCGATCTCACCCGCCGCGTCTACGTCCGCGAAGCGGCGTGGGTGCCCTCGTCCGAACGGACGTGGCGGGCGCAGGAGGGCTGGGTGCGCGAGTTCGCGCGCGGCACCGATCCGACGGCGTACGTCACGTTCCCGAGCCGCGACCTGCGGCTCGAGCCGCCCGACTACTTCGCGACGGAGACGGAGGAGCCGGACCGCATGACGTTCGCGCAGCTCCGCCGGTACATCGAGGACCTGGCGGCCAGCGGCGTCAACGTGACCCCGCAGGTCGTCGCGCTGCACCGGAAGATCTCGTTCCCGTTCGTCACGCTCATCATGACGCTCATCGCCGTGCCGTTCGCCGTCACCACCGGCAAGCGCGGCGCGCTCTACGGGATCTCCGTCGGCATCGTGCTCGCCGTCGTCTACTGGATCACGATCAACGCCTTCGGCGCGGTCGGCGCCGCCGGCATGATGCCGGCCGCCCTCGCGGCCTGGGCGCCCAACCTCATCTTCGGCGCCGGCGCGGCCTACCTGCTGCTGACCGCCCGCACCTGACGATCGCGCGCGCCCGCGATCCGCAGCTCGCTGATCCGCAGCTCACCGGCCGCGCCCGGCTTCGTGTTGACCGTGTCGACGACGAAGAGGATCGTGTCGACGCGGGCGAGATCGAGCGGCGTGCCTGGAGGCGCCTCGACCGGCGTCATCTCGCGGAACGGCACCTCATACTCCGAGGGCCCGATGCCGACGTGAATCGATCGCCGCCAGCGGAGACCGTCTCCATCCGGCACCCGCAGCTGCACCGACGCGCGCATCGGCGCATCGGCCCAGGCGCGGAACTGGAGGCGATCGGCGCCCTCCAGCACACCGGGCCCCAGCGGCACGGCCATCGCGGCGTACTGACCGGCGGGCGGTCCGCCCGCGAGCCGCCAGGCGAGCGTCCAGGCCGTGGATTCCGGCGAGAGGACTGCCGAGTCGAGCGAGACCTCGGAGCCGGGATGCTGTTCGATGCGCCACCCCGCCTGTGGAGCCGGTTTCGACCACGCCGCGGGAGGCAGGAGCGGCAGCGGTGGCCGCTCGGGCGGCATGTCCACGTACAGCGGGTTGCTGAGCAGCCACGGGATGGGCGGAGTGCCCGGCGCGCCCGGCAGATACGCTTCGGCGCGGTAGACGGCGGCCCCCTGCCCTTCGCGATGCTCGAGCTCGAGCGCGGGACCCGCTCCCCTGGCCGCAACCGTGCCGTCCCTGAGCAGGCGCAGCTCGGCTCCCGGCACGTCCGGGCGAATCGTGGCGGTCACGCGGGCCGGACCGCTGATTCGATCGCCCGGGAGGTGCTGTCCCTCGCGCGATGACGCCGAGAGCTCGATGACCGCCGGACCGGCAAGCGCGTCGACGGCCGTGAAGACGCGCCCGGCGCGCAGCGCGTCCAGCAGGGTCGCCGCGGCGTCCGCCGGCTCCGCACTCGCGTCCCACGGACGCGACAGGATCACCCCGAGCGAGAACGTGCGGAAGGCCGTCTCGTATCCCGGCGCGCGCAGCGTGAACGGCACGCGGCCGTTCTCGCCGGGCTCACCGCGTGCGCCGAGACGGGCGTGCGCGTCGTGCCCGGCGAGGGCGACCACGCGCCGCCGCCGGCCGAGGGCGTCCCATCGCGCGAGCGCGGTGTCGGGCCGATCGAAGAGCGCGGCAATCGACTCGGGCGGACGGAACAGATAGGTCGCCAGCGTGCGCGCGATCGTCCGGCGCGGCTCGTCGCGCCAGGCGCTGTCGGCGTTGAGCCATTCCAGCCCGTCGAACGGCGCCTGCCATTCGCGCCACGCGAGCTCCGGCTTCGGGGAGTCCGGATGCGCCGCGATGCCGAAGCCGCCGAGCCGCCGGACGTCCTCGATCACGTCGCGCGGCTCGCCGCCGAGCGGATACGGCGTCTGCGCCAGACCGAGCGCGATGTAATGCCCGCCCGTCGTGCTGATCTCGACCGCGTCGACGAGCAGCACGCCATCCACCACCCGCGGCGGATCGGGCTGGCGCGTGCCGTCCCCGTGGTCCGTCGTGATGACGAATGCCAGCCCCGCGGCGGCGGCGGCGCGCGCGACCTCCTCCGGCGTGCCGGTCCCGTCGGAGCGATCGGTGTGGACATGGAACGCGCCGCGGACGATCCGGGGATCGACCGGATCGGCCAGCACGCGCCGGCCCGGCGGCAGCAGCCACCAGAGCCCGGCGAGCGCGGCCGCCGCGAGCGCCAGGAGCAGCGGGCCGCGGCGCATCGATCAGGGCCGGGGATGGAACCGCTCGTGCAGCGCGCGCAGGCGCGCCTCCAGCACGTGCGTGTAGATCTGCGTGGTCGACAGGTCGGCGTGCCCGAGCATCATCTGGATCGCGCGCAGGTCCGCGCCGCGCTCCAGCAGGTGCGTGGCGAACGAATGGCGCAGCACGTGCGGACTGAGGCGCCGCCCGAACCCGGCTTCCCTGCCGTAGCGCTTCAGGATCTTCCAGATGCCGATGCGCGAGAGCGCCCCGCCGCGCGCGTTGACGAACAGACGCGGCGTGTTGCGCCCCCGGACGAGCGCCGGCCGCCCTTCACGGAGGTAGCGGGTCAGCCAGGCGGCTGCTTCGTCGCCGATCGGCACGAGCCGTTCCTTCTCACCCTTGCCCCGGGTCGTCAGCAGCCCTTCGCTCAGGTTCAGGTTCGCGGCCGTCAGCGACACGAGCTCCGAGACGCGGAGTCCGGTCGCGTACAGGAGCTCGATGAACGCGCGGTCGCGGAGACCGAGCGGCGTCGAGACGTCCGGCAGCGCGAGCAGCCGGTCGACCTCGTCGGCGGACAGATACGTCGGCAAGGCCGCCCACGCGCGCGGTGGCTGGAGGTCGTCGGCGGGACTGCGCTCGAGGCGCCCGGTCATGACGAGATAACGGTAGAAGCTGCGGACCGCCGAGACGATGCGCGCGACGCTGCGCGGGGACAACCCCTCGCCCATCAGCGTGCGCACGAACGCCTCCAGGGCGCGCCGGTCGAGGGCGTGCAGCGCCTGCCCGTCGCCGGCGGCGAATCGCTGGAGGTGCGCGAGGTCGCGCCCGTAGCTGTCGACGGTGTTCGCGGACCGTCGGCGCTCGACGCGCAGGTACTGCAGCCAGGCCTCGACGGCCGCGGCGTTGCCTATCGGCTCCTGCGATCGATCACCCACGCGGACTCCACCAGCTGCGCGCGCGTGCCGTCGTGGACGGCGTAGCGGCTGCCGCGCTGGATGGCGGCGCCGCCGTGCTGTCCCGCCTTGTTGACGGCGTAGAAGTTCAGGTTCCAGGTGATCCGGTCGCCGTGCTTCGCGAGCACGCGCTTCACCGTGGCGAGCGCCGCGTCGCGCGGATGCATCCCCTGCCGCATGTACTCGACGACCGTATGAGCTCCAACGACCTTGATGCACTCCTCGCCGACGCCGGTCGATCCGGCGGCGCCGACGTCGTTGTCGACGTACAGGCCGGCGCCGATGATCGGCGAGTCGCCGACGCGCCCCGGGATCTTGAACGCGAGCCCGCTCGTCGTCGTGATGCCCGACAGGTCCCCGTTGGCGTCGAGGGCCAGGCAGTTGATCGTGCCCCAGCGCTTCTCCGGCCAGCGCGCCGGGTCCAGATCGGCCTCCGGCGAGGGGGGCGGCACGTCGTAGGCGGGCACCGTATCCCGCTTCGGCGGCCCCCAGTCGTCGATGTCGCTCATCCGCTCGCGCCACTCCAGCCACTTCCGGCGCGCCGCGTCGGTCAGCAGGTTCTCGCGCGGGAAGCCGTGCGCCTCGGCGAACCGCAGCGCCCCTTCCCCGACGATCAGCACGCGGCCGGTCCGTTCCATCACGAGCCGGGCGACCCGGGACGGGTGCTTGATGTACTTCAGCGCCCCGACCGCGCCGGCACCGTAGGTCGGACCGTCCATGATCGAGCAGTCCAGTTCGACCTCGCCGTCCGCGTTCGGCAGCCCGCCGTATCCGACGCTGTCCTCCTCGGGATCCGCTTCGACGATCGCCACCGTCTCGACGATGGCGTCGAGGCGCGCGGTGGGACCGCCGCGCTTGAGAATCGCCATGCCGGTCTCGAGCGCCTTGAGGCCGTTCGCGCTCGAGATCATCAGCGGGCGCGTGCCTGGCGCCGGCTGCTCCCGTGCACCGGCGGCGGACGGCGCGAACAGGCCGGCGGCGCCGGCCGCGCCCGTCGCAACCAGGAACCGGCGTCGCGAGTATCGCGTCATCTGTCGTGACTCCCCTGTGAGCGTGCGCCCGCGGGCGTGCCGTCAGCATATATCAGAGCCCAGCCCCCGGCCGTGCCCAGCTGATCTACAATGGGCGTTTGTCTCCCTGCCCCCGGCGCTGCCGGGGGCGGAGGTGGTCATGCCGATCCGTTCGAAGTGGGAGTCCCTGCCCACTGAAGCCATCAATCCGGCGACGCTCGGGCTGGACAAGCTGTCCACCGCTGACGTCATCGAGGCGATGCTGGCCGAGGACCGGAAGGTCGTCGCGGCCGTCCACCGGGAGAAGTCCCGCATCGCGCTCGCCGCCGACATCATCGCCGAAGCCCTCACCCGCGGCGGGCGCATCATCTTCGTCGGCGCCGGTACCAGCGGCCGCCTCGGCGTGCTCGAGTCCGCCGAGATGCCGCCGACCTTCGGCACCGACCCGTCACTCGTGCAGGCGGTGATCGCCGGCGGACGCGACGCCGCATTCAGCGCGCGGGAAGGCGTCGAGGACAACTACGAGGAAGGCGCGCGCGCGATCAGCCGCCTCCGCCCCACCCGCAAGGACGTCGTCATCGGCGTGTCGGCGAGCGGCATGACGCAGTTCGTGCGCGGCGCGCTGACCCGGGCCCGCAAGGCCCGCGCCCGCATCATCTTCGTCACCTGCGATCCGAAGACCGAGCTGCAGACGTTTGTCGACGTCACCATCGCGCCGGCGGTCGGCCCGGAGGTGATCGCCGGGTCGACGCGTCTCAAGGCCGGCACCGCGACGAAGCTGGTGCTGAACATGCTGACGACGGCCGCGATGGTCCGGACCGGCAAGACCTACGGGAACCTGATGGTCGACGTGCGCAGCAGCTCGGCGAAGCTGAAGGACCGCGCGCGGCGCATCGTCAACATCATCACCGGGCTGGACTACGACGCGGCGGACGCGCTGCTGCGCAAGGCGCGCTGGAACGTCAAGGCCGCCGTCGTGATGCAGAAGACCGGCCTGCCCTACGACAAGGCCGCCGCGCGGGTGCGGCGCGCGCGGGGACAGCTCCGCGATGCGCTCGGCGAGGACATCGAGCCGCATCTGCGCGAGCTGCTCGACGGCGCCGGCCAGCACTGATCCGCCCGCCCCGGGGGCCGATCAGCGCGCCTTCAGCCGCGAGGCCGCGGCACGATCCAGATACACCTCCACGTGCGGGTGGAGCTGCAGCAACGAGGCGGGCATGCGCGTCGTCACGGGGCCCTGCAGCGCCTGCGCGATCGCGTCGGCCTTCCCCGCGCCCGTCGCGATGAGCACAATCGCGCGGCTCCGCAGAATCGTTCCCACGCCCATCGAGAGCGCCTCCCGCGGGACCGCCTGGACGCGGCCGCCGAACAGGTCCGCATTCGAGCGCCGGGTGCCCGGCTCGAGCCGTGCCAGATGGGTGTCGGCCGACAACGACGCGGCCGGCTCGTTGAACCCGATGTGCCCGTTGGCGCCGATGCCGAGCAGCATCAGATCGATGCCGCCCGCCCTGGCGATCGCGCGCTCGTACCGGAGGCATTCCGCGTCGGCGTCCTTCGCCGTGCCGTCGAGGAAGTTGATCCGGCGGCGGCTCAGGTTCACGTGCGCGAACAGGTGCGTCTCCATGAACGTCCGGTAGCTGCCCGGATGATCGGCCGGCAGGCCGTAGAACTCGTCGAGGTTGAACGTCGAGACCCGCGAGAAATCGAGCCGCCCGGCCAGGTGCGCTTCGCGCAGCAGGCGGTACAGCCGGACCGGCGTGCGTCCGGTCGGAAGCCCCAGCACCGTCGCCGGCCGCTCCGTGATCTCCGCTTCCACCCGCCGGGCCACCACACGGGCCACGGCCTTTTCGTCAGTCAGCACCCGAACTCGCACGAGCAGTCGTCTCCTCTCACGCACGGCCCGCGGCGGAATCCCCCGGTCGTGGCCGGCACACAGGCTCAGATGTAGTGGGGCACCCTGGCGCCGCCGCGCGCTTCCGCCAGCGCGAGCCGGACAGCCCCCAGCGCCGGCTCGACGTCCAGGACCTTCGGCTGGCTGCGCGGCGCGACTTCGGCGACGCGCGCGAGCACTTCCCCGCGCAGCGTCGGCAGGACCTTGAACAGTCCGCCGGCGAGGACGAGCGGAAACGCGGCGCCTCGCATCTCGAGGCGCGTCGCCACCGAGCGGGCCGCGATCACGAGCTCCTCCGCGCCTTCGACGAGGATCTGCCGCGCGACCACATCGCCGGCATCGGCGGCGCGCTGGACCAGCACCGCGACCGACGCGACGCTCCGCCGGCCCCCTTCGCGGTAGTAGATCTCGTGGATCAGCCCGTCCGGTGTCGACTGCCGGTAGTGCTCGAGCACCAGCGGCGTGAGGGCGGTCGCGGGCCCGCGGCCGTCGTGGTGACGCATGACAGCCCGGACGGCGCGGCGGCCAATCCACCAGCCGCTGCCTTCGTCCGCGAGAATCGAGCCCCAGCCGCCCGAGCGGGCCGCTTCGCCACGGGCGTTGCGGCCGTAGCAGATCGATCCCGTGCCGGCGACGAGCACGATGCCCGGGCCGTCGCCCGCGCCGGCGACCAGGGCGATCAGCGCGTCGTTGACGACCAGCACCGGCGCCTTCTGGCCGATGCGGCGCATGATGCCGCGGATGATCGCCGCGTCGCCCGGCCGGTCGACGCCCGCGATCCCGAGGCAGATGGCGTCCGGCGGGCGATTGACGCCGGTCAGCGCCGACTCCATGACCTCGTACAGGACCTTCTCGACCTCCAGCTCGCCGAGGGTCTGCAGATTGGCACCCGGACCGCGCGCCGACGCGAGCACACGCTCATGCTCGTCGGCGAGCAGGCAGACCGTCTTCGTGCCACCGGCGTCGAGACCGAGGACGACCATGGGTTCAGTCGCGGGGGCGGCAGTCGGCGGGCACGGGCGCATGGCGGCGCCCCGCGTGGCGGACCGGTACAGAGGTCACGGACAGGCCAGCATAGAGGGGCCTCGTCCATGCTGTCAACGTCCGCGGGAACCGGCGGCGCGCGTGACTGGACAGCAGCGACGCACGTGCGCGCACGCGCGTTGACAGCATCCGATCCGCCCGGTACAGTGGGGCGTCCTCATGCCGGCTCACGCCGCTCCCTGGTACAAGCTACCGCTGCTCCGCCGGTTCGCCGCCGCCGCTGCGCTCGCCGGGGCGTGTCTGTGCCTCGTGATGCCGCGCGCGGCCGCGCGTGGAGCGGAGTCCGATGCGGAAGTGCGCGCGCTCTGGGTGACCCGCGCCAGCCTCACGACGCCGGCCGCCATCGACGCGCTCGTCGCGTCCGCGCGCACGAGCGGCTTCAACACCCTGCTCGTGCAGGTCCGCGGCCGCGGCGACGCGTACTTCACCGGCGGCCTCGAACCGCGCGCCGATGCCCTGGCCGGGCAGCGCCCGGAGTTCGACCCGCTGGAGCGGGTGCTCGATCAGGCACGGCCGCACGGCCTGCGCGTCCACGCGTGGATCAACGTCAACCTCGTCGCCTCGTCCGGCGAGCTGCCCTCGTCGCGCACGCACGTGATCTACCGCCATCCCGACTGGCTGATGGTGCCGCGCAACCTCTCGTACCATCTGGCGCGCGTCGGATCGCGCAGCCCGGAGTTCCTCGGCCGGCTCACGCGGTGGACGCGCACGAACGATCGCGTCGAAGGGCTGTTCCTCTCCCCCATCCTGCCGGAGGCCGCGTCGTACACGGTCGCCGTCGTCGAGGATCTGGTCCGGCGGTATCCGGTCGACGGCGTGCACTTCGACTACATCCGCTACCCCGGCCCGGAGTTCGACTACAGCCTCGGCGCGCTCCGCGCGTTCCACGCCGACCTGTTGCCGGAGCTGCCGCCGGCCGAGCGCACGCGCTTCGACGCGCGCAGCATCGCGGATCTCACCGCGCTCACCGACCTCTATCCGGAGCGCTGGGCCGGGTTCCGCCGGTCGCGGCTGAACGCGCTGCTGCTCCGGCTCCGGACCGCGGTCAAGGCGCAGCGTCCCGACGCGGTGCTCAGCGCCGCGGTGATGCCCGACCCGGACGTCGCCGCAACCGAGCGGTTCCAGGACTGGCGGTTCTGGGCCGAGCAGCGCTGGGTGGACGTGATCTGCCCGATGGCGTACACGGCGGACGTCCTGACCTTCGCGGCGCAGATCGCCCGCGCGCGCGAGGTCGTCAGCCCGCAGGGCGTCTGGGCCGGCATCGGCGCCTGGCGCCTCAGTCCGGGCCGGACGATCGAGAACATCCACGCGGCCCGCCGGGCCGGCGCCCACGGGATCGTCCTGTTCTCGTACGACAGCCTCGTGCAACCGCCCCGGGGCGCCGACAATCTCGCCAGCATCGGACGCGCCGCCTTCACCCCCTGACACCCGCCGATGCCGCTGATCGACTTCGCGATCCTCGTCGCCTATCTGCTCGGGACCGTCCTCTTCGGCGCGTGGTTCTCGCGATCGAACCGGAACGTCCAGGACTACTTCGTCAGCGGCCGCACGATCCCCTGGTGGGCGGTGATGGGATCGATCGTCGCGACCGAGACGAGCACCGTCACCTTCATCAGCGTGCCGGGCTTCGCCTTCGGCGGCGACTTCACGTTCCTCCAGCTGGTCATGGGCTACATGATCGGCCGGATCGCCGTGACGCTGCTCTTCGTGCCGGCCTACTTCCGCGGCGAGCTCCTCACGGTGTACCAGCTGCTCGGCGACCGCTTCGGCGGGCCGGTCAAGCAGCTGGCGTCGGGGCTCTTCCTGACCACGCGCAGCCTCTCCGACGGGTTCCGGCTGTTCGCGACCGGGCTGGTGCTCGCGGCGCTCCTGCTCGAGATGCCCGGCATCGCGGCCCAGGCGCGCGCGACGTTCCCGGATGTCGACCCGACGATCGTGCTGCTCGCCGCCTCCGTCGCGATCATCGGCGTCGTCACGATCATCTACACGTTGCTCGGCGGGATGGCAGCCGTCGTCTGGACCGACGTGATCCAGCTGGTCATCTACCTGGCCGGCGCCCTCGTCGCCCTCGTCATCCTGCTCGGACAGATTCCCGGCGGCTGGGCCGAGGTCACCGCCACCGCCGCAGCGAACCAGAAGTTCCGGCTCTTCGATTTCACGTTCGATCTCACGCGCGGCTACACGTTCTGGTCCGGCCTGATCGGCGGCGCATTCCTGACCACCGCGACGCACGGCACCGACCAGCTGATGGTCCAGCGGTATCTGTGCAGCCGGTCGGCGGGAGAGGCCCGCCGCGCGCTGCTCGTCAGCGGGGTTCTCGTCTTCGCCCAGTTCGCGCTGTTCCTGCTGATCGGCACCATGCTCTACACGTACTACACGGGCGTCGGATCGGCGGAGCTGGCGGGGCTGACGGTGGACGGCCGCGTCCAGACGGACCGCGTCTTCCCGCAGTTCATCGTCACGCACATGCCGCCCGGCATCACCGGCCTGGTGCTGGCGGCGATCTTCGCGGCGGCGATGTCGACGCTGTCCTCGTCGCTGAACTCCTCGGCGGCCGCGGCGGTCGCCGACTTCTACATCCCGTACACGCGCAACCGACGCGATCCGGCGCACTACCTGCGGGTGTCGCGCTCACTCACCGCGGTGTGGGGGGTCGTCCAGATCGTCGTCGCGCTCGCCGCCATCCAGCTGTCGCGCCGCGTCGTCGACGAGGTTCTCGGCATCGCGTCGTTCACGAACGGCGTGATCCTCGGCGTCTTCCTGCTGGGCACCCTGACGACGAGGGTCGGGCGGCGCGGCGCGTTTGCCGGCATGGCCTGCGGCGCCGCGGTCATGCTCGCCGTGCGGCTCTTGACCGCCGTGAACTGGCAGTGGTACGTCCTGATCGGATCGGTGACGACCTTCCTGGTGGGAACGCTGGCGAGCCGCGTGCTGGAGTCCGGCGACTCGCAGGGTCACGGAAACCCGGCCAGCGCGATGGCGGCCGACCGGCCCGCGAATCTCAGCGGGGATTGAACGGCGAGCCGGATCCGGACGATCCGGGCCCCGTCGGAGACGATCCGAACCCGCTGCGGCTGCCGCCCGGACCGGGGAACCCGCCGTCGGGCGTGCGGTTGCCGGGGCCGCCCGGCACGGTCGGCTGTCCGCCCGGCTTCCAGGGCACGTAGGTGAACTGCCACTGGTTGTACCGGTTGCGGCCATTCAGCACGCGCAACGACCGGTCCTTGCTCTTGCTGCGCACGCCGCCGATGAGCTGACCGTACGCGCGCTGCTGTTGCGGAACGCCCTCGCCCGCCGGCAGCGCGCTGAGCGGCACCAGCTCGAAGTCGTCGTTCGTGATCGGATCCTTGTATTTCTTCCGGAGGAACCGCCCCTCGATCAGCGCGTCGATGCTGGGCGGGCCGGGCGCGCCGGTCTTCCGCCGGAACAGCTGAATGGCGCGGTCGTACTGCTGTCCGCGCCAGATCAGCTCCTCTTCCTTCTCGCGCTGCATCATCGTCCGGTAGGCCGGCATCGCCACCGACAGCATCAGGCTCATGATCGCGATGGCCACGAGCAGGCCGGCCATGACGTATCCGTGCTCGCCGGCGCGGGTATCTTGCGCTAACTCCATGGCTTCACTATTCTTTTCGCGATGCCTGTGCGTCGGCGCCGCGTGACGATCGCCCACGTCCTCCTTGCGGCGGCGGTCGTGGCCGCCGCTGGCTCGATCGCCTGCGACAGGGTCCCGCTGACCGCGCCGACCCAGTCCTTCATCCAGCTGTTCGCCACGGGCAGCTCCGTTCCGCCCGACGGCAGCCTCGAGATCGTCGCCAACGTCACCGAACAGGCCGGCACGCCGGTCCAGAACGGCACGGTCGTCACGTTCGTGACGAGCCTGGGCCGGGTGGACCCTGCGGAGGCCCGGACCCACAACGGCAAGGCCACGACGCGCCTCATCGCCGACGGGCGGTCCGGCGTCGCCACGGTCACGGCGTTCTCCGGCGCGGCCGAGAGCGCGACGCTGGAGATTCCGATCGGCGCCGCCGCGATCGGCACGTTCTCGGTGAGCGCCTCACCGGCAACGCTGCCGAGCGGCGGCGGGTCCTCGCAGATCACCGCGCGTGCCCGCGATGCCGCCGGCAATCCGCTCGCCGGGGTGTCGGTCAGCTTCTCCACGACCGCCGGCACGGTCTCGCCCGAGGTCGCGACCACCGACGCAGCCGGCGAGGCGCGCACGACCCTGACGACGACCCGCGATGCCACGGTCACCGCCCGGGCGGCCCAGGAAGAAGCCGACGTGACCGTCACCGTCGACCAGGCCCTGACCCTCACCGTGTCCGTCAGTCCCAATCCCCCGGTGGAGGGACTCACGACCGAGTTCATTATCGTGGTCACCGTGCCTCCGGGAGGCGCGGCGGCCGACCGGCTCGAGGTCAACTTCGGCGACGGCAACCGCACGTCGCTGCGCATCCCCTCGTCCGGCGGGACGACGACCCTCTCGCACGTCTACGATCGCGACGGGACCTTCACGGTCGGCGTGACGGTGGTGGACTCGAACGGCGGGCGCCAGACGCAGCAGATCGTCGTCACCGTCGTCGCCGCGCCGTAGCGGCGTCACCAGTCGGCGTACTGCGACCCGTCGATCGCGACGCCTTCGGCGCCCGATTTCACGTCGTAGACGCCCAGCTCGGCGGCCGGATTCGCCGGGTCCGGTTCGGCCGGCACCATCTGCCACGTGTCGTTGCGTCCCGTCATCGGGTCGACCGGGATCGCCCGCAGATAACCGGCGGTGACCAGTTCGTTCAGGTCGGTCGGGTACTTGCCCTTGTCGACGTAGAACTGGTCGATGGCATCGCGCATCCGGAAGAGGTCCTCGCGGAGCACCGCTTCGCGGCCACGCTGGACGCTGGTCCTGTAGCTCATCAGCCCGATCGACGCGAGCACGACGATGAGCGACACGACGACCATCAGCTCGATGATCGTGAAGCCGCGGGACGACCGCAGCCATGTCCCTGCGCGAGCCATGGTCACCAGTCCTGATACTTCGTGCCGTCGAGGGCCGTCCCCTCGCTCCGGCTGTAGACGTCGTACACGTTCTGCCCGCCCCACGTTTTCGAGTCGGGCCTGTCCTCGTACGATCGCAGCCCCCAGTTCGCCTCGCCCGTCATGGGGTCGATCGGGATCCGCCGAAGGAACTTCAGCTTCCGTCCCGACGTGGCCTCGCCGGTCACCTCGACGCCGACGACCAGCGTCTCGAGGTCGGGGGGATAGCCTTCGCTGCCGGGTCTCACGCGCGTGGCCGGGATCTGCCCCTGGTCGACCGCGTCCTTGTAGCGATCGATGGCGGTGCGGATCTCCCGCAGCGCACGTCGCAGCTCCGCCTCACGCGCCCGCTGCATCGACACCTTGGCCAGCGGCATCACGGCGGCGGCCAGAATCGCCACCAGCGCGACGACGACCAGCATCTCGACGAAGGTGAACCCGTCCTGCCGATCCCGGACGGCCCGCAGTGCAGCCCTCATCATTCCAGTGTGCCACGCGGCGGCCATCCGATCATCGGATCACCACCGCAGCCGAGCCAGCTTCCACGGCCAGCGACGCGCCGCCCGGCCCCGCGGCGCTGCCCGCCAGCGCGAGCGTCGTCGTGCCGGGCGCGACCGGCTCCACGACCAGCGCGGCGACCAGCCCGGTCCCGGACGCCCCGAGCACGTCCTGGCTGCGCACGATCGTGATATCGACACGGCCCGACGGGTCCACCTGCTGCGTGAACACGGCGTCCACGCCACCCTGCCGCATGAAGCTGCCCTCCTGCACGCCGCGCACCCGCACGAACGCGGGGTTGAACGTCACGGCAATCGACAGCGTGGAGACCCGCCCCGTGCTGCTGATCGACAGCGGAATCGTGTAGGCCCCCCCCTCGAGCTTCAGCTCGGGCCCCGGCGTCGTCAGGAAGATCCGGACGGGGCCGGCGCCGGCCACGGTCGCCGGCTCGGACGTGGCCGGTTGGGCCGAGGCCGGCGGCACCGTGTCCCGTGGAGGCGTTGCCGGCTGCGGCTCGCCCCCCGGCGCCGGCAGCGGCACCGGCGGGGGCGGCGACTGCGGCGGCACGATCCCCGGCTGCGCCAGCGTGCCCTGCGGCGGCACCGGCGACGGCTGGCCGATCACGCCCGGCTGCGGCGGCGCGGGCGCTTCCGGTGTCGGCGCCGGCGGCGCCGGCTCCGGTGGCGGCGCGATGAGCGGCGGCGGCCCGGTGAGCCCGAGGTTCTGCTGCGACCCGATGTAGATCGGGTCGACATGCCGCTGCGTCAGCTCGTGGCTCCGCACGATCCGCGGCGTCATCAGGATCACGATGTCCGTCTGCCCGCTGGAGAGATCGTTGGAGCTGAACAGCTGCCGGAACACCGGGAGATGCATCAGACCGGGGAACCCGCGCACCGAGCGCCGCTCGTCCTCGCGCAGCAGCCCGGCCAGCAGCGTCGACTCGCCGTCGCGCAGCCGGATCTTCGTCGTGACCTTCCGCGACCCGAACGACGGCAGGTTCTGCCCCGCGATGTTGACGTCGCGGCCGAGCGTGCTGCTCTCCACCGTCAGCTCGATGACGATGTCCCCCTCGAACGTCACGCGCGGGGTCATCTCGACAATGATGCCGACCGGCTCGTAGTTGAACGAGGAGATCGGGATGTTCGCGACGCTGCCCGCCCCGCCGAAGGACCCGAAGGTCGTCGTCGGGACCGGGAAGCGGTCGCCGAGATTCAGCGAGATCTTCTGCCCTTCCTGTCCGCGCAGCTGCGGCTTGGCGACGAGCCGCGTCTGCGAGTCGCTCTCGAGGAACCGCACGATCGCCTGGGGCACCGTCATGTAGAAGTCGGCGGTGCTGATGCCGGTCGAGATCGTGTTCAGGTTGAACGGCGGCACGACCAGCCCGTCGTCGCCGGAACCCGGCGCCACTTCCGGCGAGAAGATCGCGCCGACCTGGTAGTTGTTCAGATCGAGCCCGAACTCCTTGGCCCGCGCACGGCTCACCTCGAGGATCTGCACGTCGACGAGGATCTCGGCCGGCGGCCGGTCGTTGGCGGCGATGATCCGCTCGAAGATTTCGATCAGCGGCGCCGTGGCCCGCACGGTGATCGAGTTCTGCGTGCGGTTGGCGACGAAGGCCGGCACGATCGGCGCCCCCTGCACGCGGCCGATCACGTTGAGCAGCTGCACGATCTCCTGCGGGTCGGCATGCGACAGGTAGAACGTGCGGATGACCTGCTCTTCGTAGCGGGCGCGGTTCTGCACCGTGTCGGGGATGACCTGGATCGTCCGCTCGTTGAGCACCTTGTAGAAGAGGCCGTTGGCGGACAGCACCTGCTGCAGCGCCTCTTCGAGCGTCACCCCTTCGAGCTGCACGGAGTAGGCGGGCGGGTCGCGGTAGTCGCCGGTGAAGGTGACGTTGATGCCGAAGGCCCGCCCGATGAAGTTCAGGATGTCGCGGACGCTCGCGTTCGAGAACCGGATGTCGAGCGGCTCGCGCGACGCGGGATTCAGCACGGGTTCCGGCGAGACCCGCCGCGCGCGTTCGCGCATCGTCTCGATCGGCGGCTTCGGCTGGGAGGCCTCGATGCGCTCGCGGATCAGCCGGTCGAGATCGGCGACCTTCGCGGCGAGCTGGCGGTTCGCCGGCTCGTACTCACTCGCGCGGCGGTACTCGCGCACGGCGGCCGCGAGGTCCCCCTTCTCCTCGAACTCGCGGCCGGCCGCCGCGTGCACGAGCGACGCCTGAATCATCGCGCGCTCGAGTGCGATGCGATACGTCGGGTTGTCCGGATCTTCCTGGACCGCCTGCCGGTAGTAGCCGACCGCGGCGTCCCAGTCCGCACGCTGCGCCGCGCCGGCCCCCTTGCGGTAGGCCATCGCCGCCGCGCATCCGCTGACGGTGACGACAATCAGCGCGAGCACCACCAGACGTGGGAGCGTCCTGATCACCTGTGCGTCTCCGTTCCCCTATGACCCGGACAGCCGGATGGTCTGTCGACCGCGGCCGTCCGCCCAGGCCAGGTCGATGGATTCGGGGCCGATCCGCTCGATGCGGTAGCGCCCCTCGAGGATCTCGCCTTCGCGTCCGTAGAAGACGTTCCTGCCATCGCTCAGCACGGCCAGCCGCAGACCGGGACCACGCTCGACGATGCCGATGAACTTGAGCGGAATCGGCGGGGGCGGCGGCGGACCGGCGGGCACCGGCGGCGGCGCGAACGTGTTCGCCGGTCCCGGACCGGGCGCCGGCAGCAGGCTGGTAGACGCCGGCGCCCCGACCGCGCGCGGCGTCGAGCCGAACCGGAACGGATTGCGCCGGGCCTCGGCCGGATCGGGCCGGGACGCCGAGAGCGCGTCCAGCTGCACCCGTTCCAGCGCCGTCGCATCCGGGCGGTTCGTCTCGGCGCCGCGCGGGGCGCGGTCGGGCGCCTGCGTCGACGACCCGGGTTCCGAAACGATCAGCCTCACGGCCACGAGGGCGGCGGCGCCGAGGGCGCCGAGCAGCACGAACCGACGCGTCCGATCAGACGCCACTCGACGCTCCGGTGAAGTACGTCGCCAGCCGCAGCGTCAGCGACAGCGGCGCGTCGGGCGTCTGGCCTCCCGTCAGCGAGACGTTCTCGATGACGATGAACTCGGGCGACGACTCGAGCGCGTGCACGAAGGCGCGGATGTCCCGGTACTCGCCTTCGAGGGACATGTCGATCTGCATCCGCCGCAGCCGTCCCTTGTACGTGTCGTCGAGATCGAACCGGCGGCGCGTGAGAATCAGCCCGTGCTCGTCGGCCAGGTCGGCCAGGCGGGCGTAGGTCAGACGCCGCGCGCCGGCGACGTCGCGCGGCAGCACGTCGCCGTAGAACCGGGTGAGGTCCCGGTCGGCCTGCGCGGTCCGCTCGACGGTGTTCCGCAGCTCCGCCGCCTCGCGCTCGGCGGCCTGCAGGCGCTGGCGTGCCGACGCGGCGCGCTGCTCGGCGCCGGCCGCCCGCGCCGACAGCGGGTACACGACCGCGGCGTACACGGCGGCGTTGACGATCGCCGCAATGGCCAGCGGCCCCAGCACCCGGCGTCGATCCGCCACGATTCTCGCGAGAAGGGCCCGCGTCGTCATCGCGCCGCTCCCTCGTCGGTCCCGCCGGCAGGCGCCTCCGCGCGGACCTGATGGTACCGTCCCTCGAGGCGCGCCTCGATGAGCCCGTCCTCGGTCTCCTGCTCGGTTCGCGCCAGCAGGTTCTCGAACGCCCCGGTGTCCTCGAGCGCGACGATGAACGCGTCGATGTCGGCGATCGACATCGCCTCGACGACAATCCCGACGGTGAGCTGGCCTCCCTCGTCGACGCGCGGCTGCACCGATACGATCCGCACGTCAGGCGGCAGCGTCGACTCGATGCGGTTGAACAGCGCCGTCCAGGAGAACGTCCGCCCGCGGATCACCGCGTTGGCTTCGCGGGCCGCTTCCGCGACGGCCGCCACGCGCTCGCGGTCGATGCTGCTGCGCGCGCGGGCCGTCTCCTGCTGCAGCTCGCGCGTGCGGCGCTCCGCCTCCACCGCTTCCGCCGACCGCGATCGATCCTGCGTCGTCAGCGCCACGAGCTGCCAGACGTTGAAGAGCGTCGCGATCAGGACGAGCGCGCCGAAGACGGCAATGACCGTCTGCACCGCGCGCTCGTTGTAGAACGGCCGGGTCGAGAGGTTCGTGCGCAGGCTCATGCCGCCTCCCGGAGCAGGATGCCGGCGAGCGGCGCGAGGTGATCGGGCAGGTGGCGTCCGGCCGCGGCCAGGGCGCGGCCGGCGTCGATCGGCACGACGCGGGCGCGGAGACGCTCCTCGAGGCCGCGGCGCAGCGGATCCAGTGCCGCTTCCCCGGTGAGATCCCGGCGTCCGGCGGCCGCGAGCACGACGCGCGAGAACCCGCGCCCGTCGAGACGGTCCTCGTAGTACATCGCGGTCTGATGCACGAGGTCCGCGAGCTCCTCCGCTTCCCCGGCCCCGCGATGCCGGAAGAAGATGAGCGCGCCGGCGCGGACGATGGCCATCGACAGGTAGTCGGCGGCCAGGTGCACGAGCAGCCAGTCGCCGTCGCCGCCGCGCGCGGCCAGCTCGAGGTTGACCAGGTTCAGCGTGGCGAGGTCGACGATGCCGGGATGCGCCCCCGCCGCGGCGCAGGCCTCCTCGTACTCGCGGATAACCGAGCGCTGCGCGGCGACGGTCACGAACTCCGCGCCGCCACCGGCGGGCACGGCGCCCGGCGACCACGTGAGCAGCGCCTCCTCCATCCGGAACGGCACGCTCTTGCGGACGTGCCAGCGGAGCATGGCGTCCAGGTCGCGTTCCGGCGGCACCTGCTCGAAGCGCACGAGCGACACGCGCGCCGCCGAGTCGGGCACCACCAGCGCGGCGTGCCGGGCGCCGCCCACTTCCTTCAGTACGCGTCCGACGGCCGCGGCCACGGCGGCCCGGTCGGCGAGGTTGGTCGCCGTCATCGACGGCACGACGAGGCCGTCCGGCAGCGGCTCCACGGCGTGCGCGGCGACCCCCGGCGGCGTGCCGGGGTGCAGCCGCAGCGCCGCGACGTGGCGCGCCGCGATCTCGATCGCCACGTCCGGACGGGGCGGCGTGAAGAACCTGGCCAGCACACTCATTCGACGAACGTCACCTTGTTGATTTCGCGCAGGGTCGTCCGCCCCATGAGCACCTGCTCGACGGCCGAATCGCGCAGGAAGCGCATCCCCTCCTCGCGCGCGGCCTTCTTGATCTCGGAGGTCGGCCGGCGGTCGAGGATCATGTCCCGGATCCGGTCGGAGAGATCGAGCAGCTCGCAGATCGCGGTGCGTCCCTTGTAGCCCGTGCCGCCGCACTCGATGCAGCCCGCGCCCTCGTAGAACACCGTCGTGTCGGCCAGCGACGGGTCGATCGCCGACTCGGCGAGCATCTCGCGGGTGACCTTCGCGGGGCGCTTGCAGTGGGTGCAGATCAGCCGCACCAGCCGCTGCGCCAGCACGCAGTTGAGCGCGGAGATGAACTGATACGGCTCCACGCCCATGTTCAGGAACCGTCCGAGCACGTCGACGACGTTGTTCGCGTGGACGGTGGTGAAGACGAGATGGCCGGTGAGCGCCGACTGGATGGCGATCTGCGCCGTCTCCGGGTCGCGGATCTCGCCGACCATGATCTTGTCGGGGTCGTGGCGGAGGATCGAGCGGAGCCCGCGCGCGAACGTCAGCCCCTTCTTCTCGTTGATCGGGATCTGCGTGATGCCGCGGAGCTGGTACTCGACCGGGTCCTCGATCGTGACGATCTTGTCCTCGACCGACTTGATCTCGGACAGCGCCGCGTAGAGCGTCGTCGTCTTGCCGCTGCCCGTCGGGCCGGTGACGAGCACCATGCCGTACGGCTCGGTGATGTACCGCCGGAACCGGCGCAGCTCCTGCTCGGGGAAGCCGAGGATGTCGAGCCGCAGCTCGGTGAACTGCTCGCTGATCGACTCCTTGTCGAGGATGCGGATCACCGCGTCCTCGCCGTGCACGCTCGGCATGATCGACACGCGGAAGTCGATCGTCTTGCCGGGCACCCGCAGCTTGAAGCGGCCGTCCTGCGGGATGCGCTTCTCCGCGATGTCGAGCTCGGCCATGACCTTGATGCGCGAGATGATCGCGGAGTGGAACTGCTTCGCGATCGGCCGCATGGCCGGCTGCAGCACGCCGTCGATGCGGTACTTCACGTGCACCGCGTCGTCCTGCGTCTCGATGTGGATGTCGCTCGCGCGGCGCTGCAGCGCCGTGTAGATCGTCGAGTCGACCAGCCGGATGATCGGGCTGATGTCGCTCGTCAGCCGCTCGACGGTGAGGCTGTCCTCTCCCCCCTCGTCCTCCTTGAGCAGCTGGATCTCGAAGCCTTCCGTGGCCTCCTCGAGCACCCGCTGCGAGCTCTCGCTCTTCTTCAGGATGGCCTGGATGGCCGACGGGGCTCCGACGGTGACCTTCACCGGCGTGCCGAGCAGCGTCGCGAGCTCGTCGATCATCGGCAGGTCCCGCGGATCCGAGACCACGATGACGAGCGCCCGTCCGTCGCGCCGGTACGGGACGAACCCGTAGCGGAGCATCAGGTCGGCGGGAATCGACCGGAACAGCTCGCCGTCGATCCGGAACTGGTCCATGTCGACGAAGTCGAGCCGGTACCGCTCGGCGAGCCGCCGGGCCTCCTCGACCTCGGCCGCGCGCTCGGCCGGCCCGATCGCGACCGACGCGTCCTGCGCGAGCGCCTGGGCGGCCCGTTCGGCCGCGCTTCGTCCGTCCATCACCTCACCACCGACGAGAGCTGGAGCAGCGGCAGGTAGAGCGCGAGCAGCAGGCTCGCGATCACGATCCCGAGCACGACCAGCAGCAGCGGCTCGATGATCGTCACGAACCGCTCGAGCGTCGTCTCCAGGTCCTCGTCGTAGAAATCGGCCACGCTGTTCAGCATGTCCTGGAGCGCGCCCGTGGACTCGCCCACTTCCGTCATCTTCACCGCGACGTCGGGGAACACGCCGCGTTCCTGCAGGGTCGCCGAGAGCGACTGTCCCTCGCGGACCCGCTGGGCGCTCGCCGCCAGCTCACGCGCGACGTAGCGGTTGCCGACCGACCCGGCCGCGACCTCCAGCGCCGGCACCAGCGGAATGCCGCCGCCGAGCAGGGTCGCCAGCGTGCGCGCCATCTGCGTCACGGCGAACTTCCGCACGAGCTCGCCCGCCCACGGCAGGTTCAGCAGCACGCGATCGAGCCGGAGCCGCTGTTCCGGCTGACGGAGCAGGCCCGCAATCATCACGGCCAGCACCACGCCGCCGACGAGCAGCAGCGGCAGCGACGCGCGCACCCACGTCGACACCGCCATGATCCCGCGCGTCATCGCCGGCAGTTCCGCGCCGAACCCGGCATAGAAGTCCGCGAACGCCGGCACGAGCTTCAGCACGATGATCGCGACGACCGTCAGCGCCAGACCGAGCAGGATCGCCGGGTACATCAGCGCCGAAATCGTCTTCCGGCGGACGCCGCCGAGCAGGCGCTCGTACGCGATATATCGGCGCAGGACCGTCTCGAGACTGCCGCTGCGCTCCCCCGCCATCAGCGAGGCGATGTAGACGCGCGGGACCAGCTCCCCGTGCTCCGCGAAGGCTTCCGAGAGCTGGGCGCCGGCCTTCACCCGCTCGTGCACGGCGTCGAGCACCGGCTTGAAGACCGGATCGTTCAGCCCGCGCCGGAGCAGGTCGAGCGATTGGACGAGCGGCATGCCCGCGCGGACGAGCGTGGCGAGCTCCTGGTTGAACTCCAGGAAGGCCCGGCGCCGGATACGGCGCCGGCGGGCGAAGGCCGGGGAGAGCCGCCCGAGCACCCCGGCGGGGCGCATCGAGAGGACGACCAGACCCTGTTCCTCGAGGTCGCGCCGGAGGAGTGCCTCGTTCTCGGCCGCGTAGACGGCTTCGAGGATCCCGCCGCCCGGCGTCCCCAGCCTACAGCGGAATTCCATGCCAAGCGGTTGACAGACGGTAAATTACCGGCACCGTATCGGAGAGCCTTGCGGATTATAACAACTCCGGTCCTCCCGCCGCCGGCCCGCAGCTTTGGACGTCGGCGCCCGGCGACCGGACGGCCCGCGGAGCCGGGGGCACGGCAAGCCCGCGGCGCGGCCGCCGGCCGGTGCCGCCGGCGGCTCCGCGCGTCGATCCGTCAGGATCCGGGCTCGACGAACACGTGGAAGACGCGGATCCCGAGCTCGCGCGGGTCGCGGCTGTTGGCGGAGGCCACGAGCGCCGGCACCCAGCTCCGATCGAGCGTCAGCGCGACCTCGACCATGTCGCCGTCGCCCATCTGCTCCGGCGTCAGCGGCGTCCGGTGGATGAACTCCTGCCGCGGCGTGATCGCCACGGTGTCGACGGGGGTGCCGTTGACCGTCAGCGTCAGCGTCTGCGGCTCCGCATAAGTGCCCGGGTTGTCCCCGTGCAGGTACAGGACCGCCTCGCGACGCGGATTCCGGAACGCGAGCGTCGCCTCCTTCTTCGTCCAGTGCCAGACGACGCCGGGATTGTCCGGCGCCACTTCCTCGCCGTGCCAGCCGTCCTTCTTGAGCACGAAGACGTTCTCGGTGTGCGGCAGGAGCTGGAGATCCGCCACGCGGTACTCCCGCAGCCCCGCATCCGTCCCCGCGAGCGGCACGCGGCGTCCGTCACGCGGGGAATAGAGCCCCAGATGCACCGTGGCCTCGCCGACGTACGAGTAGATCGGCAGGAAGATCGTCCGCCGGTACTCCACCGTGCTGCCGGGGGTCCACTGCGTCGTCGGCGTCGGCGGATCGTGATCGTCGGTCCACATCAGCTCGCCGGCGCCGTCGAGGAAGTGGACGAACACCCGGTAGTCCTGATCGAACTTCGCATCCGGCGCCACCTCGAACCGGTACGTGAGCTCGAGCGGCGATCCGAGCGCGATGCGCGTACGCGCCAGCGTCAGCGACGGCGTCGCCAGCGGCGGTTCGGCCGGCGCGCCGCCGCCGCAGGCGGCCGCAGTCAGGAGCAGGAGCAACGGGGCGAACAGGAGCAGACGGCGTGATCGCATGGGTCTTCGGGAACGGACGTCCGGGGCGCGTGTGGTGTCCGCGTGCCCGGCCGACGGGAATCGGGCGTGAGAAAACGCCGCATCATAGCGGCTTTCTCCACCCTCCGGCAATATGGTACAGTCGCGCGCGGATAGTGCTGCACGCCTGCTGATGGCCACACCCGCTGCTTCCGCTTCCGACCGCGATCTGGCATCGGTCGCCGAGGCGCGCGCGCTCGCACGGCGCGCGGCCGCGGCGCAGACGATCCTGGGCGAGCTGTCGCAGACGGCCATCGACGCGATCGTCGACGCGATGGCCGCGGCCGTGCGCCCGCACGCCGAAGCGCTCGCCGCGCTCGCCGTCGAGGAGACCGGGTTCGGCGTCGTCGCCGACAAGGTGCAGAAGAACCGCTTCGCGTCGGACCGGGTGCACGCGTTCATCCGGCCGATGAAGACGGTCGGCGTGATCGCCCGGCACGACGACCGGCGCGTCGTCGAGATCGCCGAGCCGTTCGGCGTCGTCGCCGCCATCGTCCCCTCCACCAACCCGACGTCGACGGCGATCTACAAGATCCTCATCGCGCTCAAGGCCCGCTGCGCCATCGTCATCAGCCCGCATCCCTCGGCCGCCCGCTGCATCACCCGCGTGGCCGAGATCATGGAGGCCGCGGCCAGGCAGGCCGGCGCGCCCGAGGGGGCCATCGGGTGGATGACCACGGTCACGCTCGAGGGCACGCAGGAGCTGATGAAGCACCGCGACGTCGCCGTGATCCTGGCCACCGGCGGCATGGGCCTCGTGCGGGCGGCGTACAGCGCGGGCAAGCCGGCCTACGGCGTCGGTCCCGGCAACGCGCCCTGCTACATCGAGTCGTCGGCCGATCTCGACAAGGCCGCGCGCGACATCCTCGCGGGCAAGTGCTTCGACAACGGCGTGCTCTGCTCGTCACCGAATTCGGTGGTCGTCGACGCGGCCGTCGCCGACGAGGCGGCGCGGCTGTTCGAGGCGCACGGCGCCCACTTCCTCTCGAAGGCCGACGCCGACGCGCTCGCGCGCGTCCTCGTCACGCCGCAGCGGCTGCCGAACCCGGAGCTCGTCGGCAAGCCGGCTCCGTTCATCGCGGCGCGCGCGGGCTTCAGCGTCCCCGCCGGCACGCGCGCGCTCATCGCGCGACTGGACGGCGTGGGCCGTGAGTACCCACTGTCGATCGAAAAGCTCTCGCCGGTCCTGTCCTGGTACGTCGTGCGCGACTGGAAGGAGGGGTGCGAGCGCTGCAAGCAGATCCTCCGGTACGGCGGCATGGGCCACACCATGTCGATCCACTCGCGCGATGAGGACGTCATCCTCCAGTTCGGGCTGCACAAGCCCGCGTTCCGGATCTGCGTGAACACCCCCACGACGCACGGGTCGATCGGCCTGACGACGGGGCTCGATCCGGCGATGACACTCGGCTGCGGCGGCTTCGGCGGCAACATCACGTCCGACAACATCTCGCCGCGGCATCTGCTGAACATCAAGCGGCTCGCCTACGAGCTGCAGCCGGCCGAAGGCGCGCAGGCGGCAACGAGCCGCGCGGCGGCGTCCGGCGCGCCGCGACCGCAGCTGCCGCAGGTGCCGCCCCCGCCGCCCGAAGGCATCAGCCGCGCCACCCTGACCGAGCGCATCGACCAGTACCTGCGTGCACGCGGCTTCACGCCGCCGCTCACGCCTCCGCGAGCGGCGGCGCCGCAGCCGCCGGCCCGCGCGGCAGCTGCGACGGCTTCAGTCCCGGCGCCGCGGCCCGCACCGGCGCCTCCGCCGGCCCCCGCCGAACAGCCGGCGGCGTTCCTGTGCGAAGACGATGTCCGGCAGGCGCTGCGTGAGGGGCGGACACTGCTGGTGTCGGAGCGGACGATCATCACGCCGGCCGCCCGGGACCTCGCCGAGGCGCACAAGCTCCTGCGCTATACCGGCGTCCGACCCTAGCCCAGCCCTTTCTTGTTGACAGATCGATACTTGTCCGACTGTCTGCTTGACTTCCCGCAAGGGGCAATGCTAGCGTTTGCGAGCTCGACCGTCCCAGCGGGTCGGGCCAGACGATAGTCCCGGTGCAGGCAGACACCCGGTTCTGAGCCGGGACGCCGGAGCGGGGCGCCAGGCGCCTCCCCGGTGCGCACAAACCCGCACTCGAAGTCGTTGATTGGTTTCGAGTTCGAGTCACGACAGCCGTCGGTTCGGATGCTTCGTGCAGGCCGGCTCCCCTGACGGGGAGCAACGACCGATACCTCTGGAGTGATTCTTGCGGAGCTCGTGGAGCGCCCGATGGTGAAGCTTCCCTGGCTGCCGACGCTGGTGGCCGCTGGATTCGCGTTGATGGCCGCCGGCTGCGGCTCCGCTGGACGCCAGGAGCGCCCGGCGCTGAGCCCCACGCCTCCTCCGCAGGACGTCCGGCCCGCGGCACCCGCCAGCGATCCGATCCAGGACCTGATCGACCGCTCGGAAGCCCACTACCGCGAAGGACGGCGCGAGCTGGATCTCGGCCACCTCGATCGCGCGCGCCAGGCGTTCGACCAGGCGCTCGACGTCCTGCTGTCGGCGCCCGGCGGCGCCAGGACCGAGCCACGCCTGCGCGAGCAGTTCGATCGGCTGGTCGATCGGATCAGCGCGCTGGAGCTGATGGCGCTCGCCGACGGCGATGGCTTCTCCGAGAAGCCGTCCGAACCGGCGTCCATCGACCTGCTCTTCTCGCTCTCCGACGAAGAGGTCGCCGCCACCGAGGCGCTGACGCAGGCCGTCGAATCCGATCTCGCGCAGACCACCCACGACATCCCCATCCCGCTCAACGACCGGGTCCTCAAGTACGTCGAGCTGTTCCAGGGGCGGCTCCGCAGCTTCATCCAGGAAGGGCTCGATCGCGGCGCGCAGTACCTGCCGATGATCCAGAGCGTCTTCCGCGCCGAAGGGCTGCCGCTGGATCTCGCGTACATCCCGCTCATCGAGAGCGCGTTCAAGCCGAACGCGTTGTCGCGCGCCCGGGCCCGCGGCGTCTGGCAGTTCATGCGCCCCACCGCGATCGAGAACGGGCTGCGCCACGACTGGTACATCGACGAGCGGCAGGATCCCGAGAAGTCGACGCATGCCGCGGCGCGCTATCTGAAGACGCTGCAGACGATGTTCGACGGCGACTGGCACCTGGCACTGGCGGCGTACAACGGCGGGCCCGGACGCGTCCGCCGTGCGATGAAGCAGTCGGGCCTGACCGACTTCTGGAAGCTGTCCGCGTCCCGCCGCCGGTACCTGCCCCGCGAGACCCGCGAGTACGTGCCGATGATCCTGGCGGCCGTCATCATCGCCAGGAACCCGGCCCAGTACGGCTTCACGCCGCCCGACCCCAGGTCGGCGCCGGCGGTGGAGACCGTCACCGTCACCGGCCCCGTCGATCTGCGCCGCGTCGCCGAGTGGATCGGGGAGCCGGTGTCGACGATCGAGCAGCTCAATCCCGAACTGCGCCGCTGGACGACGCCGCTGCGGGCGGACGGCTACGTGCTGCGCGTGCCCGCCGGGAAGGCGGCGCAGCTGCAGGCCCGCCTCGACGAGACGCCGCCGGGCGAGCGCGGCGCGCTGAACTGGCACACGGTGAAGCGCGGCGAGACGATGACGACGATTGCCCGCAAGCTGGGAGTTCGCCGCGCCGATCTCGCGGAAGCCAACTATCTCTCCATCCGTTCGCCGCTGCGCGCGGGCCAGAAGCTCGTCGTCCCGCGGCCGCCGGCAGTCCTGATGGCCTCGCGGCCCGATCGTCCCGAGCCGGCCGTCGCATCCGGGACCGACCGCGTCGAGCGCGCCTCGCTGACCGCCGGGACGCCGTCGACCGAGACCGGGACCGTGCGGCACGTGTACCGCGTGCGACGCGGCGACACGCTCTCCAAGATCGCGCGCACGTACCGGACGACGGTATCGGAGCTGAAGCAGTGGAACCGGCTCCGCTCGAGCCGGATCAATCCGGGACAGCGGCTGACGATCTACCTGCCGGCGCCTTCCAGCGATTAGGACGCGGCGATGCAGCGGCTGCGATCCGCGCAGCCGCTTCGCGCGGCGTTTTCTTCAACCTTCCAGCCAGGCGCGACGCGCTGACCGCAATCCTGGCCCGATCCGGACCAGTCCGGTCCCGCATCGGTCTTTGCACGCGCGGGCCGGGATGCTGGCCTCGCTGCGCTCGGCCGCGCTCTGCGGACTCGAAGCGATCCCGATCGACGTCGAGGTCGACGTCGCGTTCGGGCTGCCGGCGCTCGTGCTCGTCGGCCTGCCCGACACCAGCGTGCGCGAGAGCCGCGATCGCGTGCGCTCCGCGATCCGGAACTCCGGCTTCGAGTTCCCGATGGCGCGGGTGACCGTCAACCTCGCGCCGGCCGACGTGCGCAAGGCCGGCACGGCCTTCGACCTGCCGATCGCGCTCGGCGTGCTCGCCGCCACGGGCACGGTGTCCGAGCGCACGATCACCGACACGCTCATCGTCGGCGAGCTGTCGCTGGACGGATCCATGCTGCCGACACGCGGCGTGCTGCCGGTGGCCGCGCTGGCGCGCGCCCGCGGATTCCGGCGGCTGCTCGTGCCGAAGACCAATGCGCGTGAAGCGGCGGTGGTGGAAGGGCTGACGGTGCTGCCCGCCGATTCGCTCGCCGACGCCGTGGCGCTGCTGAACGATCCGGAACGCGCGGCCACACGCATCCCGCCGGCGCCGTGGCGCGAAGACGACGATCCGGCCGACGTCCCCGATCTGGCCGAAGTGCACGGGCAGCATCTCGCGCGGCGCGCGATCGAGATCGCCGCGGCGGGCGGCCACAACCTGCTGCTCGTGGGGCCGCCGGGTGCCGGCAAGACCATGCTGGCCAGGCGGCTGCCGGGCGTGTTGCCGCCACTGACGTTCGACGAAGCGCTCGAGGTCACCACCGTGCACTCGGTCGCCGGGCTGCTGGGACCGGACGCGGGGCTGATGACGCGCCGACCGTTCCGCGCGCCGCATCACACCATCTCCGACACGGCGCTCGTCGGAGGCGGCACGCTCCCCCGCCCCGGCGAGATCAGTCTGGCCCATCACGGGGTGCTGTTCCTGGACGAGGTTCCCGAGTTCTCACGGCGCGCGCTCGAGGTCCTGCGCCAGCCGCTCGAACAGGGCACGGTGGTCGTGGCCCGCGCGGCCCGTACCGCGACGTTCCCGGCGCGCTTCACGCTGGTGGCGGCCATGAATCCCTGTCCGTGCGGCTTCCATGGCGATCCGCGCCGTCCCTGCATCTGCGCGGAGCCCCAGGTGCGGCGCTACAGCGGGCGGCTGTCGGGCCCGTTGCGCGACCGGCTGGATCTGATCGTGCCGCTCTCGGCGCTGCCCGCGTCGGAGTTGCAGGCATCCGAGCCGGGCGAGCCATCGGCCGCGGTGCGCGCGCGCGTGCTCGCGGCCCGCGCCCGGCAGGCCGCGCGCGGCGCCGGACGCCTGAATGCGCGGCTCGACGGCCGGCGGCTGCAGCGTGAGGCCCGGATCACACCGGAGGCTCGCAGCGTCGTGGTGCGTGCCGTCGAGCGGCTCGGCCTGTCCGCCCGCGCCTACCACCGCGTCCTCCGGGTCGCGCGGACGATCGCGGACCTGGCCGGCGACCCCGATGTGCTCGCGCCCCATGCCATGGAGGCGTTGCAGTTCCGCGGAGACGAGGCCTGACGGATCTTTGCCGTTTCTTCGCCGTTGGCGCCGACGAGAGTTCCGGCCGAGAACCTTCGTGTGGTAGAGTCGGCCACTGCGGCCGACCTCAGCCGCCCGGAAGATCCCGGCAAGTCGTCAACGTGAAGCGCTCCCGCCGTTACACCGTCGTCATCGCCGACCGCCGCACGGGCGCGTACCGCCGTTTTGGCGTACGCCCGCTGCCGGTGGCGTCCGCGCTGGTGGCGTTGTTCCTGCTGCCCGTGCTGATCGGGCTCGGCATCCGGTGGAGTGCGGTCGCGGAGATCGAGATTCTGCGCGCGGATGCACAGCGCCTGGAGCTCGAGAACCGCAACTTCAGAGCGGCGACCGGCGAGCTGACGACGCAGCTGCAGTCGCTGCAGGCGGCGCTTGGCGACCTCGGTGAGCGCACGGCGCTGGATCCGGACACCGCCCGGGCGATGCAGAACCTGCCCGCCATCGTGAAGTCGCGGGCAGCCGGCGGCCCGATTCTGGGGCTGCCCTCCGCGCGCACGCTCTTCTCGCCGAATCTGGGCCGGTCGCCCGAAGACACCTTCGGCATGCTGCGCGACCTGCTCTACGCGCTCGAGAACCGGCTCCATGTCGTCGAGGTCGACGTCGAGCGCCATCAGGCGCTGGCGGCCGCGACGCCGTCGATCTGGCCGGCGAAGGGCTGGCTGTCCGACGGCTTCGGCCAGCGGCGCGACCCCTTCACGGGCGCGCCCGACTACCACCCCGGTCTCGACATCTCCGCCGATCGCGGCGACCCGGTGCTGGCCACCGCCAACGGCACGGTCGCGCGCGCCGAGCGGTCCGGCGCCTACGGCAACATGGTGCTGCTCGAGCATGGCTTCGGCCTGTCGACGCGCTACGCGCACCTGGACCGCATCCTCGTCAAGCCGGGCGACCAGGTGAAGCGCGGTGACGTCGTCGGCCTTGCCGGCGCGACGGGACGTGCCACCGGCCCGCACGTGCACTACGAGGTGCTGGTGTACGGGCGGCACATGAACCCGCTCCAGTTCCTGCTCGATCGGGCCCGCCCGTAACGGCCCGCCACGCGCTCCGCGCGCGTGTCCGCCCGGCGTGCCGCCGGCCGCCGGCGGTTTGACCGGTCCTCAGCCACCCGGCTACAATCGACTGATACCCGCGCGGTTCCGGTCCTCATCTGTCACATGCTCGGCACCATTCTCGCCAAGGTCTTCGGCACGCAGAACGAGCGTGAGCTGAAGCGGATCTTTCCGATCGTCCAGGCGATCAACGCGCTCGAACCGCAGCTGCAGCAGCTCTCCGACGAGGCCCTGCGCGGGAAGACCGAGGAGTTCCGCCGTCGCGTGGCCGACGGCGAGTCGCTGGACGACCTGCTCCCGGAGGCCTTCGCGGTGGTCCGCGAGGCCGGACGTCGTGTGCTGAACATGCGGCACTACGACGTGCAGCTCATCGGCGGGTACGTCCTGCACCAGGGCAAGATCGCGGAGATGAAGACGGGCGAGGGCAAGACGCTCGTCGCGACTCTGCCCGCCTATCTGAACGCCCTCGCCGGCAAGGGCGTCCACGTCGTCACGGTCAACGACTACCTGGCCCGCCGCGACTCGGAGTGGATGGGCAAGCTGTACCGCTTCCTCGGGATGACGGTCGGCGTCATCCAGCACGAGCTGAACGACCAGGAGCGGCAGGTCGCCTATCGCTGCGACATCACGTACGGCACGAACAACGAGTTCGGCTTCGACTACCTCCGCGACAACATGAAGTTCGACCTCGCGCACTACGTGCAGCGGGGTCACTACTACGCGATCGTCGACGAGGTCGACAGCATCCTCATCGACGAGGCCCGCACGCCGCTCATCATCTCCGGTCCCGCCGAGGAGTCAACGGAGCTCTATTACGAGGTCGACCGGATCATCCCGAAGCTGAAGCCGGGCGCGGTCACGCGCGGCGACACGAAGGGCGAGGACCGGGAGCGGCTCGAGGCGACGGGCGACTACATCAAGGACGAGAAGCACAAGACCGTCACGCTCACCGAGAGCGGGATGGCGAAGTGCGAGGAGCTGCTGGCCCATCGCCTGCAGCCGGGCGGCCTGTACGACCCGGCCAACATGCCGCTGCTCCACCACATCAACCAGGCGCTGCGGGCCCACACGCTCTACCACCGCGACGTCGACTACATGGTCAAGGACGGCCAGGTCATCATCGTCGACGAGTTCACCGGGCGCCTGATGCCCGGGCGGCGGTGGAGCGACGGCCTGCACCAGGCGGTCGAGGCGAAGGAGAAGGTCAAGATCGAGCGCGAGAACCAGACGCTCGCGACGGTGACCTTCCAGAACTACTTCCGCAAGTACGAGAAGCTGGCGGGCATGACCGGCACGGCCGAGACCGAGGCCGAGGAGTTCGCCAAGATCTACAAGCTGGACGTCGTGGTCATCCCGACGAACCGCCCGCTGCGGCGCGTCGAGGAACCCGACACGGTCTACCGCACCGAGCGCGAGAAGTTCGACGCGATCGTCGCCGACATCATCGAGAAGCAGCAGACCGGGCGTCCCGTGCTGGTCGGCACGGTCTCGATCGAGAAGTCCGAGCGCCTCTCGGCCATGCTGAAGAAGCGCGGCATCAGGCATGTCGTGCTGAACGCGAAGTACCACGCGCAGGAAGCCGAGATCGTCGCGCAGGCGGGCCGCAAGGGGGCCGTGACGATCGCGACGAACATGGCGGGCCGCGGCACCGACATCCTGCTCGGCGGCAACCCCGAGTTCATGGCGCGCCAGCAGGCGCTGGCCGAGCAGGTCGCCGAGCGGATTCCCAAGGAGCAGGCGCGCTTCGTCGACGACGAGGAGTTCGTCTACTTCTACCACCTCGACAGCTTCTACCGCGTCCCGCGCCCCGAGTGGGACCGCATCTACGCCGCCTTCCGCGAGCAGTGCGACGCCGAGCACCGCGAGGTGGTCGAGCTCGGCGGGCTGCACATCATCGGCACCGAGCGGCACGAAGCGCGGCGCATCGACAACCAGCTGCGCGGGCGCGCCGGGCGCCAGGGCGATCCCGGGTCGTCACGCTTCTATCTCTCGCTCGAAGACGACCTGATGCGCATCTTCGGCTCCGACCGCATCTCGGGGCTGATGCAGCGCCTGGGCATGGAGGAAGGCGTCCCGATCGAGCACGGGATGGTCACCCGCGCCATCGAGCGCGCGCAGCGCCAGGTCGAGGCGCAGAACTTCTCCGTCCGCAAGCACCTCCTCGAGTACGACGACGTCATGAACAAGCAGCGCGAGAACATCTACGCGCTGCGCCGTGCCCTGCTCGAGGGCGCGATTCCGCTCGACGAGGACGGCGAGCAGACCGACACCCACGGCTATCTGCTCGCGCTGGCCGGCGACATCCTGGACGACATGATCGAGCGGTTCGCCGGCGCCGATGCCGACCCCGAGGACTGGGATCTCGCCGGCCTGCGCCAGGAGGCCGTGCGGATCTACGGCCTCGATGCGGCCGAGCTGGAGAAGCTGCCGCTCGAGACGATGGGCACGGCCGAGATCCGCGACGCGCTCTGGGGCCGCATCGAGGCGCTGAGCGTCGAGAAGGAGCAGCTGCTCGGTCCGGAGTTCACGCGCCGCGTCGAGCGCGACATCATGCTCCAGATCGTCGACCAGCAGTGGAAGGATCACCTCTACAGCCTCGATCACCTCAAGGAAGGCATCGGGCTGCGCGGCTATGGGCAGCGCGATCCGCTGGTCGAGTACAAGCGCGAGAGCTTCGCGCTGTTCCAGGACATGAAGGCCCGCATCGAGGAGGACATCGTCCGCGCGCTGTGGCACCTGCGGCCGGTGCGGGCCGAGGACGGCGTGCAGCCGCCGGCGCCCCGGCGCCCGGCGCCACGCCGGCAGCCGGCGCTCACCATGAACAACCCCGCCGAGACGCCGTCCGCCTTCGCCGGGCTGCGATCGGGCGCGGGTGCCGGTGCCGCCGCGGCCGTGGCCGATCCGTCGCCGTTTGCCGGCCGTCCCGCACGCACCGGCGGCGACGATGCCACCGTCCGGACGATGCGCCGCGAGGAGCCGAAGGTCGGCCGCAACGACCCGTGCCCGTGCGGCAGCGGGAAGAAGTACAAGAAGTGCCACGGAGCCGGCGCATGATCGGGACGCCGTGCCGTCCCCTGCCGCTCTTTCCTGCATGTGAAGGCCGACGCGTGTCGGCCTTTTCCGTTTTCATCGCTGACTTGATGCCATGGACCTGAAGACCGCGCCCTCCGAACTCGATCTCGGCATTGCCATCACGACCGCGCTGACCTTCGACGACGTCCTGCTGGTGCCGCAGCACTCGCAGGTGGTCCCGTCACAGGTCGACGTGACGACACGCTTCACGCGCAACATCTCGCTGAACGTCCCGCTCGTCAGCGCCGCGATGGACACGGTGACGGAGTCGCGCCTCGCCATCGCCATGGCGCAGCACGGCGGCATCGGCGTGATCCACAAGAACCTCAGCATCGAGGAGCAGGCGACGGAAGTCGACCGCGTGAAGCGCTCCGAGAGCGGGATGATCGTGAACCCGATCACGCTCGCGCCGGAGAACCGGATCTACGAGGCGCTCGAGCTGATGAAGAAGTACCGGATCTCCGGCGTGCCGATCACCGAAGGGGGCCGCAAGGAGGGCCGGCTGCTCGGCATCCTGACGAACCGTGACCTGCGTTTCGAGACCAACGTCGACCGCCCGATCGACGAGGTGATGACGAAGCACCCGCTCTTCACCGTCCCGGTCGGCACGACGCTGGAGGACGCGCGGGAGATCCTCCACCAGCACAAGGTCGAGAAGCTGCTGGTCGTCGATCAGGACTTCCGGCTGAAGGGGCTCATCACCGTCAAGGACATCCAGAAGATGGTGAAGTACCCGAACGCCTCGAAGGACTCGCTGGGCCGGCTGCGGGTGGCGGCGGCGGTCGGCGTCGGCCGCGACGCGATGGAACGGGCCGAGGCACTGGTGGCCGCGCACGTCGATGCGATCGTCGTCGACACCGCCCACGGGCACTCCCAGGGGGTGCTCGACATGGTGCGGCGCCTCCGCCGCCAGTTCCCCGACCTCGATCTCGTCGCCGGCAACGTCGCGACCGCCGAGGCGACCGAGGCGCTCATCGAGCTGGGCGTCGACGCGGTGAAGGTCGGTATCGGGGCCGGATCGATCTGCACCACGCGCGTGATCGCGGGCGTGGGCGTGCCGATGATCACGTCGGTGATGGAGTGCGCCCGCGCCGCCGCGAGGCACAACGTGCCGGTGATCGCCGACGGCGGCATCCGCTTCTCCGGCGACATCACGAAGGCGATCGCCGTCGGCGCCTCGTCGACGATGATCGGGAACCTCTTCGCGGGGACCGACGAGAGCCCCGGCGAGATGATCATCTACCAGGGACGCAGCTTCAAGGAGTACCGCGGCATGGGCTCGATCGGCGCCATGCGGCGCGGCAGCCGGGACCGCTACTTCCAGGATGATTTCGATCTCAACGCCGGCGGCGTCGAGAAGCTCGTGCCGGAGGGCATCGAAGGGCGCGTCCAGCACAAGGGTCCCGTCGCCGTGATGATCCATCAGCTCGTCGGCGGACTGCGCGCCGGCATGGGCTACTGCGGCGCACCCAATATCCCGACGCTGCAGCGCACGGCCCGTCTGGTCCGGATCACCCCGGCCGGCGTTCGCGAGAGCCACGTCCACGACGTGGTGATCACGAAGGAGGCGCCGAATTACCGCTCCGAGTGAGCGCCTCCTCCGCTCGGCGGACGAGACGGAAGAGGCCGGCCGGCGCCTGGCCGAGTCGCTGCCCGGCGGGACGACGGTGCTGCTCTACGGCGACCTGGGAGCCGGCAAGACGGTGTTCGTGCGAGGCCTCGCCGCCGGCCTCGGGATCGATTCGGAGGCGGTCAGCAGCCCGACGTTCACGATCGTGCAGGAGTACCGCGGCGGGCGGTTGACCCTGCAGCACATCGACCTCTATCGCCTGTCGCCGGTCGAGGTCGCCGATCTCGGGCTCGAGGATCTGATCGACCCGGGCAGCGTGCTCGCGATCGAGTGGGCCGACCGGCTCCCGGCGCCGCTGCCCGGCGCCGCGATCGCCGTCCGCCTTGCGCACGCACCGGACGGCAGACGCCTCGAGATTGCGTCCCCCTGACCGCCGGACCCGGAACTCACTCGACGGTATGCAGATCGTTCAGCGGATTGACGAGGCGCGCGCCGCGCTCGACGCGCTGCGCCCCCGGGGCACGGTGGGCTTCGTGCCGACGATGGGCGCGCTGCACGACGGACACGCGGCCCTGTTCCGGACCGCGCGCGCCGAGTGCGCCGTCGTCGCCACCAGTGCGTTCGTGAACCCGCTCCAGTTCGACGACCCGCAGGACCTGGCGGCCTATCCGCCACCAGGCCAGGAGGACGCGCGGATCGCGGAATCGGAGGGGGTCGACGTCTACTTCGTTCCGCCGCCGCAGGAGATCTATCCGCACGGACACGCGACCCGCGTCGAAATCGGAGGCCCGGCTGTCGGCTTCGAAGGCGCCGCCCGGCCGGGACATTTCGCCGGGGTCGCCACTGTCTGCCTCAAGCTCTTCTCGATCGTGCGCCCGGACGTCGTGTATCTCGGGCAGAAGGATGCGCAGCAGGTGGCCGTGTTGCGACAGCTCGTGCGCGACGTGCACCTGCCGCTCGAGATCCGGGTCGTCCCCACCGTCCGCGAGCCGGACGGCCTGGCGCGCTCGTCGCGCAACGCCCGCCTCTCCCCCGCCGAGCGCGCCCGCGCGGCCGCGATCCCGCGCGCGCTGCGTCGCGCCGTCGAGGCACACCGGACGGGCGGCGATCCCGCGGCCGCGGCGCGAGCCGCGCTGGAGGGCTTCGAGATCGACTACGTCGACGTCGCGCATTTCGACGGCCGGCCCACGCTCGTGCTGGCCGTCCGGCTCGGTCGCACGCGCCTGATCGATAATGTTCCGTTGGACGATCCCGGCATGGCGGGCCTGTAGCACGCCGCAAGCACTGCATCGGTCTCTGCGGTCTCTGCGGTCTCTGCGGCCTCCGTGCCCTCTGGGGTGACCGTAGCCCGATAGAGGTGCGGCGCTCGTGTCGCATACACCATGACCGTTCCGCCCCGTGAGCCCTCGTCCGTTCGCGTCACCGTTCCCGAGATCGCCGCAATGGCCGCGCGCGGCGATCGGATCGTGATGCTGACGGCCTACGATGCCCCGTCGGCGCGCCTGGCCGATGAAGCCGGCGTCGACATCCTCCTGGTAGGCGATTCGGCAGGCACGACCGTGCTGGGCCTCGAGTCCACCGTCGGCGTGACGATGGACGAGATGGTCGTCTTCACGCGGGCGGTCGTCCGCGGCGCGCGGCGCGCGCTCGTCGTGGCGGATCTGCCGTTCGGCGCGTACGAAATCTCCGACGAGCAGGCGGTCGCCAGCGCCATCCGTCTCGTCAGGGAGGCCGGCGCCGGCGCGGTGAAGCTCGAAGGGGCGGGTCCGTCGCTGTCGCGCGCCCGCGCAATCGCCGCGGCCGGCATCCCGGTCATGGGACACACCGGGCTCACGCCGCAGTCGGCCGCGCTGCAGGGTGGCTATCGGGCACAGGGACGGACCGCCGCGGCGGCGCGCCGCCTCCTGGACGAGGCGCTCGCGCTCGAGCGGGCCGGCTGCTTCGCGGTCGTGCTGGAGGCCGTGCCCCCACAGGTCGCCGCGGCGATCACCGAGCGCCTGCGGGTGCCGACGATCGGCATCGGCGCAGGCCCCGCGTGCAGCGGCCAGGTGCTCGTCTGGCACGATCTGCTGGGGCTGCTCCCCGGCCGGCCGCCGAAGTTCGTCAAGCAATACGCGGCGCTTGGGGACATCGTGCGCGGCGCGGTCGATGCCTGGGCCGCCGACGTGCGCGCCGGCCGCTTTCCGGACGCGTCGCACACGTACGGCATGCCGGACGGTGAGCTCGAGCGCTTCGAGTCGCAGCTGCGCGATCGGCCGACGTCGGGTGTGCGACGCGGCACGGACGGTTCCGGCGCCTAGACTTCCCGCTCGACCTTCCGCCGCGCCGTCAGCTCCAGCACCGCTTCGCCGAGATGATCCAGCAGGTCGCGCGGCAGGAGCGCCACTTCCCCTTCTGACGACTCGGCGAGATCGCCTGCGAGCCCGTGGAGGTACACGGCCAGGCGGCATGCCGCCTCGGCGTCCAGCAGCTGCGCCACCCACGCCCCGATCATCCCGGCCAGCACGTCCCCCATGCCGCCGGTCGCCATGCCCGGATTGCCGGTGGGGTTCACGAACACGCGCCCCTCGGGCGTCGCGATGAGCGTGCGGTGTCCCTTCAGGACGACGTAGAGTCCGCGGGCTTCGGCGAAGTTGCGCGCGACCTCGAGCCGGTTGGCCTGCACCTCCGCGGTGGTCACACCCGCCAGACGCGCCATCTCCCCGGGATGCGGCGTGATGATGACGTCGCGCCCTTCGGATCCGACCAGGCGCTCCGGGGCCTGCGCGAACGCGTTGAGGGCGTCCGCGTCGAGCACCAGCGGCACGCCGGCGCGCTCGAGCAGCCCGCGCACGACGGCGACGGTGCCGGCGCCGGTTCCGAGGCCCGGCCCCGCGACGATCACGTCCGCCGGGCGCGACAGCAGCAGCTCCAGCGCCTCGGGCGCGAGCCCGTCTCCCGACTCCGGCAGCGCCTCGGTCATGTACTCGGGCGCCATCGCCGCGAGCAGAGGCTGGCACGAACGCGGGGTCGCAATCGTGATCAACCCGGCCCCCGACCGGAGCGCCCCCATTGCCGCCAGATGGGCCGCGCCGGTCCGGCCGGGACCGCCGGCGGCCACGTACACGTGCCCGTAGTCGCCCTTGTGAGAGTCGGCGGGCCGCGGCTCGATGAGCGCACGCATCGCGGTCCGCGTGAGCAGCTCGATGTAGGGGCCCTCGACGCTCTCGATGATCGCGTCGGGCAGCCCGATGTCGGCGATCACGACGTCGCCGCAATGCGCTTCGCCGGGCGGCAGCACCAGCGGCAGCTTCGGCGCGCCGAGCGTCACCGTGAGCGTCGCGTCGAAGCAGGGCCCGATCGGCTCCGGCGTGTCGGCCGACAGGCCCGACGGCAGGTCGATCGAGACGACCACGAGTTCGCTGGCGTTGATGTCGGCGACGATCGTCTCGAAGAGCCCGCTGAGCGGCGCGCGCAGGCCGGTGCCGAAGAGCGCGTCCACGAGGACGTCGGCGCGCCGCACCTCGGTGCCGTGCAGCTCCCACGCCGCGGCGTCCCGGATCTCGACGACGGGATGCCCCAGCCGGAGGAGCACGTCGAGATTCACGCGCGCGTCGCCGGCGACCTCGGCGGCGGAGCCAACCAGGAACGTGGACACGGACACGCCGTGCTGCGCCAGCGTGCGAGCGACCACGAAGCCGTCGCCGCCGTTGTTGCCGCGGCCGCAGAGCACCGCGACGTGGAGCGACGGGAGCTCGTCGAACATCGCCTCCATCGCCGCGACCACCTGCCGCCCGGCGTTCTCCATCAGCACGGCGGACGGGATGCCGATCTCCTCGATCGTCCGCCGGTCCGCTTCGCGCATCTGCGTGCTGTTCAGTATCCGCATCGAGTGTCCTGCCGATTCCGAGGCAGTCTAGCACTTGCGGCGCGCATGGCCCCGCGTCCGGCTGCTAAGATGCTGGGGAAATGCCTGGAGCGGTCTACGTCAACGGCCGCATCGTCTCCGAAGGCGATGCGGTGGTCCCGGTTCTCGATCACGGGTTCCTGTTCGGCGAGGGGGTCTACGAGGTCTGCTGCACGTATGGCGGCCGCCCCTTCCTGCTCGACCGGCACCTCGCCCGGTTGCGGCGCTCGGCCGCCTTGATCGCGCTGGACGTGCCGCCGGACGCGGAACTGGCCGAGGCCGTCGCCGCCACGCTCCGGGCCGGCGGCTTCCTGCCCTGGCGGGACGGCGCGCCGGAGGCGTACGTGCGGCTGATCGTCACGCGGGGGGTCGGTGAGATCACCTACGACCCGGCGTCCTGCCCCGCACCGACGGTGGTCGTGATCGCGCGGCCCCACACGCCGCCACCGCCCGAGGCGTACGAGCGCGGCGTGCGGGTCGCGCTCGTCGACGTCGAGCGGAACCGCAAGGCGGCGCTGAACCCGCTCATCAAGTCCAACAACCTGCTCAACAACGCGCTGGCGATGCAGCAGGCGATTGCCCGCGGCGCGTTCGAGGCGGTGATGCGGAACTACACCGGCCGCATCGCCGAATGCAGCCAGTCGAACCTGTTCGTGGTCCGCAACGGCGTGGTCAGCACCCCGCCGCTCGACGCGGGGCTGTTGCCCGGCATCACGCGGGCCTTCGTGCTGGAGCTGTGTCTGGAGCTGGGCATCCCAGCAGCCGAGAACGATCTCGATGTCGACGGGCTGCTGGGCGCCGACGAGGCCTTCCTGACCAGCACGACGCGCGAGATCGTCCCCATCGTGCAGGTCGACGACGCGCCGATCGGTGACGGACGTCCCGGCCCCGTGACGGCCCGGCTGCTGGAAGCGTTCCGCGCGCGCGTACATGCCCGTGCGGAAGCGTGAAATCCGGGCAAGTGCAGGCTTGACCCCATCCGGGGCGCGCTGGCAGGCTGTTACGGGCTCACCCGCCTCCCGCGCGCGAAGCTTTCCGGGCGGCAGGCCGCTGGAGCGTGCTCAATGACTGCCTTTCATCGTCTCGCGCCCGCCGCCCTCGCGCTGGCGCTCGTCCTGCTCCTCTCCCCCGTTGAACGCACCGCCGCCACCAACGCCAAGCTGACGCTGCTCTCGGGCGCCAGCACGGTGGCGATTGCCCATGATTTCCCGCGCGCGGCCACGACGGTTCCGCAGCCGCGGGTGCAGAGCGTCGCCCCGGGCGAGATCATCGTCAAGCTGGCCGACGGCGTCGCCGAGCGGCATGCGGCCGCCATCATCGCCGGCGCGGGCGGCAACTCGGCCCGCCGGGTCCCGTACGGCGACTTCCTCGTGGTGCGGCTCGAGGAGGGCGTCTCGCCGCACGAGGCCGCACTCCGGGCCGCTGCCACGCCGGGTGTCGTGTATGCCGAGCCGGCGGCGATGCGCTACCCGCTGTTCACGCCGAACGACCCGTTCTACGAGCTGCAGTGGAACCTGCACACGCTCGGTTTCGAGCGCGCGTGGGACATCAATCCGGGCGCGGCCAGCAGCGTGGTCGTCGCAGTGATTGACTCCGGCGTCGCTTTCAAGACGCTCGGCGCCGTTGCCCAGGCGCCCGACCTGGCCGGGACCACGTTCGTGCCCGGCTACGACTTCATCTGGGACGACACCGAGCCGATCGATCTGGACGGGCACGGCACGCACGTCACCGGCACGATCGCGCAGACGACGAACAACAACACCGGCGTCGCGGGCATCGCGTTCAACGTCAGCATCATGCCGATCAAGGCGCTGTCCGGCCCCTGGGACGTCGCGCTCGGCGCCCCGAACATCGGGACGTCGGCCACCCTCGCGCAGGCGGTCCGGTTCGCGGCCGACAACGGCGCGAAGGTCATCAACCTGAGCGTCGGCGGCGAGGGCGGCAGCAACGCCGAGCGCGAGGCGATTGAATACGCGGTCGGCAAGGGAGCGGTCGTGGTCATCGCCGCCGGCAACGACGGCAAGGAAGGCAGTCCGCCCAGCTTCCCGGGCGCGTACGCGAAGGACATCGACGGCGCCATCGCCGTCGCCGCGGTGGATGCGAACCGCCAGCGTGCCCCCTACTCGAAC
>DASVDJ010000075.1:0-9381 GCA_036381155.1 Vicinamibacterales bacterium | reverse complement strand
GCGGAGACGCTGATGGCGATCGTCGCGGCGACGAACTTCAAGCAGCGCGTCCGCAAGACGATCGAGTACTTCCACGCCGACCGTTTGAACTACGCGGTGGTCGGCACGCCGAACCGCCTGGAGTACGACCAGGGCTTCTTCGTGAAGCAGGGCGACGGCGCCGCCGACGTCAAGCCGATCGCGCATCTCTACAAGACCCAGGTCTGCGACCTGGCCACCTGGCTCGGGTTGCCCGACGACGTGCTGAGCAACGAGCCGACGACGGGCACCTACAGCCTCGCGCAAACGCAGGAAGAGTTCTTCTTCGGGCTCCCGTTCCGGCAGCTGGACTACGCGCTCTGGGCCCTGAACCACGGCGTGCCCGCGTCGGACCTGGCCCGTTTTCTCGGGATGGACGAAGAGCAGGCCGCGCGCATCTACCGCGACATCCGGCAGAAGCGGCGGAGCACGCGCTACCTGCACGCGACGCCGGTGCTGGCGGCGCCGGTGCCGGACGTACCGGTGGGCTGACCGGGGGGAACGTGGCGGAGGAAGGCTATCGCTCCGGATTCTTCGTCAATCGGCGCGGCCGGCGGCTGTTCTACGCCGTCGAGGGCCACGATGACGGAGGTGTGCGGCAGGCGCCCGTCTGGATCCTCTGCAGTCCCACGCTCGAGGAGAAAACCGTCTCGCATCCCGTGTGCCGTCATCTGGCCCGCGCGATCGCACAGGCCGGCGGCTGCGTGCTGCGCGTCGACTACGAAGGACACGGCGACAGCGAAGGCGAGGTCTCGGAGCTCGGCCTCGACGACTGGGTGCACGACGTCGTCGACGCGGCCCTGTTGCTCACCAATGGCGCCCCGAGGCCGGTGTCGCTGATCGGCGTGCGCGCCGGCGCGCTCATCGCCGCCGCGGCGGCCAGGCCGCTCGACGCGGCCGCGCTGGTCGCGGTCTGCCCGGTGCTGCTGGGCGCGGACTACCTGAACGATCTGCTGCGGATCAACGTGACCGCGCAGTTCGCCGTGCACAAAGGGGTGCGCTGCGGGCGTCCGGCGCTCATCGCCGCGCTGGACCGTGGGGCGACCGTGAACGTGCTCGGCTGGGAGATCGGCGGCGCGTTCGCGCGGACGGTGCGCGACGCGCGGTTCCGGCCGCTCGTCGACGACCTGCGTTGTCCGGTCGTCGTCATCGACCTGCAGCGGCCGGACGATGCCGGACCGCCTCCGGTGCTGTCAGCGCCGGACCAGGCGCCGCGCGTGATCACGCGCGGGGTGCACGGCGCGCAGTTCTGGGACGATCCGAAGGTCGTCGACCCGGCGCCGGAGGCGCTGACGCGCGCCGTGGTCGAGACGACATGCGGGATGCCGCGGTGATCGACGAGATCGTGGAGATCGAGGCCGCCGACGGTGTGACGCGCCGCGGCATCCTCACGCTGCCCGGCGGCGGTGCGCCGGCCGCGGTGCTGCTGCTGATGCAGGCGGGACTGCGCTATCGCGTGGGTCCGGCGCGCCTCTACGTCGATCTGGCGCGCCAGCTCGCGGCCGAGGGGTTCGCGACGCTGCGGCTCGATCCGGCGGGGATGGGGGAGAGCGACGGCTCGCTCGAAGCCGGCCACGTGCACGATCTCTGGCGCACCATCGAAGGGGGGCGCTTCGTCGGTGACGCGATGCTCGCGATCCAGCATGCCCGCGAACGGCTGCCGGGCGCGCGCATCTACCTCGGAGGACTGTGCGGCGGCGCCGTGACACTGACCCTCGCCACGGCGCTCGCGTCCGACGCGGTCTCGGGGCTGATCGCGATCAACGCCGCAGTCGCCTGGTCACCGGGCCGCCATCGGCCACCCGCGCCGGGCGCGCTCGAAGCGCGCGCGAACCTCGGCGCCTATTCGCGCAAGATGCTCTCGCCCGAAGCGTGGCGGCGCGTGGTGACCGGCGCGACGGACTACCGGGCCATCGCGGCCACGCTGACCTCGTTCTTCAGCGGCCAGGCGGCGCCCGGTCCGGGCATCAACCGGCTGTATCTGTCGGCGCTCCGGGAGGTCCGGCGACGAGGCATCCCGCAGCTGTTCCTCTTCTCGGAGAACGACTCGCGCTGGTTCCAGTTCCAGGAGCTCGTGCTCGCGCAGGAGCTGCGGGGCAGCCTCGTCGGCCCGTCGCACGTGATCCGGCTGATCCCGGACGCCAACCACGAGCTGCACTGGCGCGCCTGGCGGCGCACCGCCTGCGACTGGATCCGGCACTGGATGGCCGAGACCCCCGGCGTCAGGCCGCCCGCAGCGTTACCGCCAGGTTCGAGCGCGCCGCGCGGATCGCGGGAGGCAGCCCGCCGATCGCCCCCATGATCAACGCGAAGATGAGCCCGATCAACAGCAGGCCGGGCGTCACGCGGAACGCGAACGACAGATGCGAGAACGTCTGCCAGTTCATCGTCCCCGTCGTCAGGCCGTTGATCGGCAGGACGGCGAGGCAGCCGACGATCCCGCCCACCAGCGCGATCCACATCGCCTCCACCAGGAACGACACGACAATGCTGCCGCCACGGAACCCGAGCGCGCGGAGCACCGCGATCTCGCGGGAGCGCTCGGCGACCGCCGAGTACATCGTGTTCAGCGCGCCGAGAACGGCCCCGACCCCCATCACCATCGCGACCAGTCCGCCGAGCACCGTGATGAGCGTCGTGACGATCTGGGACTGCTGGGCGTAGTACTCCTGCTCACGGACGACCTTCACCTGCAGCCGCGGGTCCGACTCGAGCGACGCCTTGAACGCGTCGAACTGATCGGGTGAGGTCAGGCGCGCGGTGACGGACTGGTACACGCCCGACGGGCGCTGGTAGTTGCCGTTCAGCGCGTCGGCGTCGGCCCAGATCTCGGAGTCGAACGCGCTGCCGCCGGCGTCCATGATCCCGACGACCGTCCAGGTGCCGGGTCCGATCCGCAGCGACGCGCCGAGGTCGAGCCCGGCGTACGCGCGCTGCGCGTTGCGCCCGACGACGATCTCGTAGAGACCGGGAGTGAAGAAGCGTCCCTCGACGATGCGGACGTTGTCGCGCACGGCCAGCGCGCGTGGCGAGAGCCCGCGCATCTGGACGTTCGCATCGGTGCCGGTGTCGCGCAGCGGCAGCGCCGCGATGACGACGACCTCCGGGGTGACCAGCGGTTCGGCGCCCCGGCGCGCCACCTGCGCCGCGTCCTCGATCACGCGTACCGCGTCGATCGTCAGCGCGCTCGTCATCTCGGAGTCGCTCCCGCCCTGCTGCACGATCGCGTTGCCCGGCAGCCCCGACGAGGCCACGGTCGCCTGAAAGCCACGCGCCAGCGCGAGCATCGCGACGAAGACCGCGACCGTGCCGGCGATCCCGATGATCGCGACGAGCGACGACACCCAGCGCTTCCGGGCGCTCCGCAGGTTGTAGACGATCGGCACCGCCATCTCAGATCCTCCGCAACGCCGCCGCGACGTTCAGCCGCATGGCGCCGACCGCCGGCAGCAGGCCGGCCAGCGTGCCCGTCACCAGCGCGATCCCGAGTCCGAGCGCCGTGGCCGTGGCCGGCAGGTAGAGGAGCAGCAGCCCGCTCGTGAGGTCCTGCGCGACCAGCCCGCGTGCCAGGAAGAGCCCGATCGCGCCGCCGACCAGGGCGATGAGCAGCGATTCGGCGAGCACCAGCCCCAGCACGAAGCGGCCGGTGTAGCCGATGGCCTTGAGCGTCGCCAGCTCGTTCGTCCGCTCCCGGACGGCGATCGCCATCGTGTTGCCGGTGACGAGCAGCAGCGTGAAGAACACGACCGAGCCGATCGCGAGCACGAGGAACTCGATGTTGCCCATCTGCTGCACGAAGCTCGAGGCGAACGCCGATTCGGTCTGCGTTCGCGTCTCGGACGTCGAGTTGGCGAACTCCTCGTCGATCGCCTTCGCGATCGCGACCGCGTTGTCGGGGTTGTCGACGCGGACGACGTACCAGCTGACGATCGATCTGAAGTACGACGGCGCGCGCTCGGAGAAGTACTCGTGCCGGATCCACATCTGCGACTCGTCGTCGCCCGGGCGGGTGCCGTGATAGATGCCGCGGATGTTGAACGCCCAGGCGTCGCCGCCGAGATACCCCGGCGCCTTCAGCGGCACCCGGTCGCCGACCTTCCACCCGAAGCGCTTCGCCAGCGCCGCGCCGACCATCGCCCCTTCCCGATCGGCGAGGAACGCCTTCCACTCGTCCTCGTCGAACGTGAACTCCGGATACATGCGCCGCCAGTCCTCGGGAACGATCGCGAACTGCGGGAAGAAGTTGCGCGCGTCCTGATAGACCCCGCCGAAGAAGGTGGCATGGGCGACGTGGCGCACGCCGGGAATGCGCTGCAGCCGGGCGTGGTACGTGATGGGCAGCGGCTGCATGATCGAGGTCCGGCCGATGACGACCAGCCGGTCCGCCCCCGCCAGGTCGATCCCCTGCCTGAAGCCGTACCGGATCGCGCCCAGCAGCCCGAACAGGAAGAACGCGGCGATGAACGACCCGACCGTCAGCAGGGTCCGGATTTTCTTCCGGCGCAGGTTCGCGAAGATGAGCGGGAGGAATCTCATGGTCAGGGATTCTGGATCGGGAAACGGCCGTTATGCGGATGAGACGGCGGGAGGGCCCTCTGGGTTCAGGGGCGCCTGGCCGGACTGTGAATCAGCCGTGCCGCAGGGTCGTCGTAGGGCGTCGTAGGGCCGAACTTCAGTTCGGCCATACCAGGGGCCAGGGGCCGGGGATCAGGGGCCCGGAGGCAGCCTCCGCATCGCCAGGATCGTGACGTCGTCGAACTGCGGGGCCCCGCCGACGAAGGCGTCGAGCGCGTCGAGAACCGCGCCGACGATGGCCTCGGCCGGGCGGTCGATCACCTGGCGCACCACCTCGAGCAGCCGCTGCTCACCGAACTCCTCGCCGGATCCGTTGCGCGCCTCGGTGGCACCGTCGGAGTAGAGCAGCAGGACGTCGCCGGGTGAGAGCCGGGCGGTCGCCGCCTCGTAGGGCACCGCGAGGGGTAGCAGGCCCAGCGGCATGCCGGTCGAGGCGAGCCTCACGACCTCGCCGTCCGGCCGAATGACCAGGTTGTCGAGGTGCCCGGCGCCGACGAAGGTGAGCGCCCCCGAATCCGGCGCGAGCTCGACGAGCGCGGCCGTGACGTACTTCTCCGCCGAGGTCGAGCCGTACAGCAGCTCGCTCATGCGATCGGCCAGGGCGGGCAGCGGCGCGACGTGGCCCAGCAGCGCGCGGAGGGTCGCCTGCATGCTGCTCATCACCAGCGCCGCCGGCAGCCCCTTGCCCGCGACGTCGGCGACACACAGCAGCAGCCGGCCGTCTCCGGAGGGGCCGGGCAGCACGTCGTAGTAGTCGCCTCCGCACTGGCGCGCCGGGCGGTTGCGTGCCGCCAGCTCGTAGCCGGGCACCTCGGGAAGTTCGGCGGGGAAGAGCTGCGACTGGATGCGCGCGGCGAGCTCCAGCTCGTTTTCGAGCCGGGCTCGTGCGAGCTCGGCCGCCTGATGCAACGCGAGGAGACGCTCGCGTTCGCGCGCCGCCTCGACGGTCCGTTCGAACAGCCGCGCGTTCTCGATCGCCGTCGCCGCCTGCAGCGCCAGCGTGTTCAGCAGTTTCAGGTCCGCGGCGGCATACGCCCCGGGCTCCGGGCGGCCGATCGCGATGACGCCGATCGTGCGCTCGCCGACCTGCATCGGCGCGCAGAGCAGCGCCTGGAGCGTGGTCTGCACCGACCGGCGCGGATCCACGCCGACGTCGTTCACGATCTCCCCGCGGCCCGTCGCGGCCACCGTGCCGACGATGCCCTCCCCGCGACGGAAGGACGCCTCCGCGGGCACCGCGTCGCCGAATCCGGCAATGCGGACGAGCGTGCCCTCGTCGTCCAGCAGCAGCACCAGACCGTCGGTTGCCGGGATCAGCCGGCGCGCCTCCTCGAGCGTGAGCTCCGCCACACGCTCGGTCTCGAGCTGCGCCGCCAGCTTCTCGGAGAAGCTGTAGATCAGGTTCAGCTCGCGATAGAGGTGCAGGACCTCGGCGCCGAGCGCCTTGTGTTCCGATTGCCGTCCGGCCAGATAAGCGAGCAGCGACGCCACGGTGCCGGCGTGCCGCGGCGCGGCCACCCAGGCCAGCTCGTCGCCGTCGACCGACACCGGCACGCGCTCCACGCCCGGGGCCGGCGGGTCTCCGTGCAGCACGGCGCCGTCCGGATCGAGGATCGCCACGGGGCCGCCGAGCGCCTCGATGACGGCGCGCACGAGCGCCTGCGCCTCGGGTTGCCGGCGCAGGAGTCTCCCGAGCGGGCTCGGGCTGGCGACGGCTCTCACAGGCCCAGCACCTCCCGCGCCTTCTCGAGCAGGGCGTCCGGATCGAACGGTTTCGTCATGTAGAGATCCGCGCCGACTTCCTGTCCGCGCTGCCGATCGAACTCCTGCCCCTTCGCCGTCAGCAGGACGATGTACACGTCCGACAGCCCCAGGGCGTGCTTGGCGCGGCTGCAGACATCGAAGCCGCTCAGCTTCGGCATCATGACGTCGAGGAAGACGAGATTCGGCCGCTTCGTCTCGATCGCCGCGATCGCCTCCTCGCCGTTGGTCGCCGTCAGCAGCTCGACGCCCTCGTCTTCGAGCTCCTCGAGCGTCTGGCAGATCAGGCTGCGGAGGTGCGCCTCGTCGTCGGCGATCAGAATCGTGCGTGTCACGTCGGCTCCTTACTGGTAAACGAGGAAGAGCACGTTCTCCAGGCCCTTCTCGAACCGCAGCATGCGCACCGCGTCGGCGCGTGCCGGCGTCAGGGAGTTGAGGAGGATGATGTCCGGCTTCACGGCCGCCGCGCGGGCGACCAGGTCGCTGGCGCTGGCCTCGACGACGGTGAATCCGCGGGCGGCCAGCACGTCGGTCAGCGTCCGGACGGTCGTCGCGTCGTCGTCGACCACGAGCACGCGCTTGTGCGACTTGCGTTGCTCGAGCAGGGTCCCGACTTCGCGGAAGAGCAGGTCGGTGTCGATCGGCTTCGTCAGGTAGCGGTCCACCCCCAGGCGGTACCCGCGATCCCGGTCCTGCACGATCGACAGGATGATGATCGGGATCTCCATCGTCGCCGGATCGTTCTTGAGCACGGCGGCGACGTCGAAGCCGTTCATCTCCGGCATCATCACGTCGAGCACGATCAGGTCGGGCCGGTCGCGCCGGACGGCTGCCACCGCCTCACGGCCGTTGGTCACCGAGTCGACCAGATACCCGGCTTCGGTCAGCTCCTGCCGCAGCAGCTCGCGGATGCTCGGGTCGTCGTCGACGACGAGGATGCGCGGGTGCCGGCCGTCGCGCGGCGGCGCCGTCACGGCGACGTGGTCGCGCAGCTGGCGGATGAGCGCAGCCAGCTCGATCGGCCGCTCGAGCTCCGGCCGGCCGGCTGCGGCCGGCGCGGGCAGGGTGAACGAGAACGTGCTGCCGCGGCCGGGTTCGCTCTCGACCCAGATGTGGCCGCCGTGGTGTTCGACGATCTCCTTGCAGATCGACAGCCCGAGCCCGGTGCCCTTCGGCTTGTCGGTCAGCGTGTCGCCGACCTGCTTGAACCGTTCGAAGACCTTCGGCTGGTCCGCCGGCGCGATGCCCACGCCGGTGTCGATGACGCTGATCACGACCTCGCCGTCCCGTCGTGCGGCCCGGCAGGTGATCGAGCCGGTGTCGGTGAACTTCACCGCGTTGGAGATCAGGTTGATGACCACCTGGATGAGCCGGTCGCGATCGCCGTGGACGACGGGCAGGTCCGATTCGATCGCCTTCTCCAGCCGGAGCGCCTTCTGCTCGAACAGGGAGGAGGTGGCCGCGGTGGCGTGATCGATCACGTCGGCGATCTCGACCGGGCCCATGTGCCACTCGAGCTTGCCGGACTCGATCTTCGCGAGGTCCAGCACGTCGTCGATCAGCTTCGTGAGACGTTCCCCCTCGCTCACGACGACCGCGAGGTTCTCCTCGACCTGGCGGACCGTCTGGCGGATGCGCGGGTCGTCCGTGGTGATCTGCGGGAAGATGCGGTCCTCGAGCCGCTTCTTGATGATCTTCGCGAAGCCGAGCACCGAGGTCAGCGGCGTGCGCAGTTCGTGGCTGACGGTCGAGAGGAACGCGCTCTTGGCCGCATCGGCCTCGACGGCGGCTTCACGCGCCCGTTCCGCCTCCTCGAACAGCCGGCGGATCTCGTGCTCCTGCTCGTTCAGCTGGCGGTACGCGGAGGCGTTGTCGAGCGCGACGGCCGTGTACGACGCGAGGCTGCGCAGGACGTTGAGGTGATGCTCCGTGTAGGCGTTCGTGCGGAAGGTCTGGATCGTGATGACGCCGAGCACCCGGTCCTTCGCGATGAGCGGCAGGTAGATGATCGACTGCGGCGTCTGCGAGAGCGTCCCGTCCTCGAGCGGGCGGGCTTCCTCCTCGTATCGCGTGACGTACTTCGCGTGCTCGGCGCGCAGGTCGTTGATGAGGATCGGCTCGCGGTGCTCGATGCACCAGACCGGCAGCTGATCACGATCGCGGGTGTCCCGCGTGTACGGCGCGTAGCGCTTGCCGCGCTCGATCGCGAGGCGATACTCGATCTGCTGGCGGTCGGGATGGTACAGCCCCACGCCGAAGACGTCGGCGGGCACGAGCTGATTGACGCGCCCGTACAGCGTGCCGAAGATCGTCTCGACGTCGAGCGACGCCGTGATCTCGCGGCCGATCTCGCTGAGCAGCTCGACCGTCTTCTTGCCCTCGCGCTCGGAGCGCGCCAGCGCCTCGGCCGACTCGGCGCGCAGCTGCGCGGCATGGATTTCCGCACGCTGGCGCTCCCGCGCCACGACGCGGGCGCGCTGCAGCCGTGCGGCGGCTGCCACGAGGCCGATGGCGAGCAGCAGATAGCCGGCGTAGGCCCACCACGTGTGATACCAGGGCGGGAGGATCGTGAACGCGTAGACCGCCTCGGGGCTCGTCTGGCCGTGCACGTCGCGGGCGCGGACGCGGAACACGTACGCGCCGTGGCCGAGATTGGTGTAGTCGCGGCGTGGCTCGGTGGTCCAGTCGGACCAGTCCGTGTCGACCCCGTCGAGCCGCGACTGGTACTCCGTCGCGTTCTCCTGGGCGTAGGCCGGCGCCGCGAACTGGAACCGCAGGGCGCGTACGCCGGCCGGCATCTCGACCGCGGGCGGCGCGCCCGACGCGCCGGCGAAGAACACCTCGCCGCGGGCGGTGCTCACGCGGCGGATGTAGGTCATGAGCGGGGGCGCCGACAGGGTGCCCGTGCGGCGGGTGTCGAACCGGACGAGCTCGTCGTTCCTCGTGACGAGCCACGCCACACCGTCGGGCTCCGCCCACAGGCCGACAATCGGTACCCGGCCGAAGCGCGCGAAGAGCTTCTCGTCC
>DASVDJ010000074.1:0-75639 GCA_036381155.1 Vicinamibacterales bacterium | reverse complement strand
CGCCGTGCCGCGCGAGGATCGCCTTGGCCTGATATTCGTGGATTTTCACGTGAGATGTCCGGGTTCAGTAGGACTGCCGCGCGGCGACAACCGCGACCGCCAATCGTATCGACCGCCGCGCGCGAAGGTCAAGCGAGCCGGCACCGGAACACCGCGTCCCGCGCGATCAGACGCGCGCGTGATGCCGCCTGGTGCGGTTCGCCCCACATTCGGGAGCGGGCGGCCCCAGCCCTCCGGAGCGGGTCGACGCGCCCCCGGGCGAGCACGCCCCCGACCCATTCAGCCGGCTATCCGCCGACCTCGACGACGACGACCGTGACGTCGTCGCGCAGCGGCCCGGCCGACCAGCGCCGGACCTCGGCGACGAGTTGATCCGCCATGACGTCGGCCGGCACCGCGCCGGTTGACGTGAGCACGGCGTCGAGCCGCGCGTCGCCGAAGAACGCGTCGGTGGCGTCGGCGGCTTCGAGCAGGCCGTCGGTGTAGAACACCACCAGGTCGCCTGGCTCGAGATCGACGGTCCGCGTCTCGTAGTCCGCCGCGGGCATGACCGCGAGCATGATGCCGCGTTCCTCCAGGCGCTCGATACCCGCGCGGCGGCGCCGCACGATCAGCGGTGGATGCCCGGCGGCCGCATAGGAGAGCCGGCGGCCGTTTTCCGTGAAGAAGCCGTAGCACGCCGTCACGAACGCACGGTCGAACAGGCCGGTCATCGTGCGGTTGATGCCCTGCAGGACCGCGCCGGGGTCGCCCGCCCGTTCGGCTTCCGACGCGAAGGCGACTTTCAGCATCGAGGCGACGAGCGCCGCCGGCACGCCGTGGCCCGAGACGTCCGCGACGAGAATGCCGACGCCGCGGTCGTCGGCCACCGCGTCGTAGAAATCCCCCGCGACCTCCTGCATGGGGAGATAGCGGGCCGCGATGCGCAGCCCGGGCCGATCCGGAAGCGCGTGCGGCAGGAGCGACTGCTGGATCTCGCGCGCGAGCTCGAGTTCCCGCGACACCGCGACCAGCCGGCGCTCGGTCTCGAACGAGCGCTGCGCGACGAGATTGCCCAGCGCGCAGATGAAGACGAGCAGGCCGAACGGTTCGGGGTCCCAGCGTCCGGCGAACCATCCGCCTCCGAACGTGGAGTACAGCGCGAAGGCGGTGAAGACGATCCCGCCGGCGACCGCCACCCTGACCTCGCGCGGCCACGGCGCCGTGCGCGCCCATGACATGAATTGCGCGCCAAGCGACGTCGCGAACACCGCGACGGCGAACGGGTTCAGCCAGAGCATCGTCCCCGGCCGCCCGCGCAGGAGATCAACGGCAAAGGCGACGGCCGCATAGCCCCAGAGGGCGATGATGACGCGCTCGATTGCGGGCCGCCGGGGCCCGGACACCAGCGACACCGCGAACCGGAGGGCCGGCGCGAGGATGCCGTACGTGATCGCCGCGTCGACGTAGTCCCAGAACGCGGCCTCGGGCCGGGCCAGATCGCGCACCAGCTGCGAGTCGGTCAGCAGCCGGACGCCGTAGAGCAGCGTGAAGATGCCGAACCAGAGCACCGCCGGCTCGCCGCGCGGCCTCCGGACGGCCGCGGCCGCGATCGCGAGCGCGCCGATGGCGCAGATCACGGACCCGATGGCGAGCTCGGCAACTTCGGTGGCGGGCATGGCGGGTGCGGCCGTGGCGGCGCGCGGCGGGGCGCATTGTATCGTGCGAGACTGTCGCGCTTGCACCTGATAGAATTGGCTGGATGTCCGATCGCCGGGCGGTCGGACCGACACGTCGACCTCACATGGCAGCGCGCCGCTCATTCCTCTCCACGTCCGTCGGCTCCAAGTACCTGATCGCGTTCACCGGACTGGCCCTCGTTGGATTCCTGATCCTGCACCTGGCGGGCAACCTGCTCGTCTTCGCCTCGCCGCAGGCCTTCAACGACTACAGCGAGTCGCTGATCAGCAATCCGCTGATCATCCCGGCCGAGCTCGGCCTGCTGGCGATCTTCGTCCTGCACGTGTTCAAGGCCGTGCGGCTGTTCCTCGGCGCTCGCCGGGCACGGCCGACACCGTACGCGCAGAAGCAATGGGCCGGGCACACGAGCCGCAAGAGCTGGGCCTCGACGACGATGATCCTGTCGGGGACGTTCCTGCTGCTCTTCGTGCCGTTTCACCTGAAAACGTTCAAGTACGGGCCGCACTACGAGGCGCCCGGCGGACAGCGCGACCTGTTCCGTCTCGTCGCCGAGGTGTTCAGCGACCCCGGCTACGTCGTCTTCTACGTCGTCTCCATGGTCATCATCGGCTTCCATCTGTGGCACGGCGTCTCGAGCGCCTTCCAGTCGATGGGCATCGACCGCACCGGCCTCGCGCCGAAGCTGCGGCGGTTCGGATGGATCCTGGCCATCGTCATCGCGGGCGGGTTCATCACCATCCCGCTCTACTTCCTGCTGGTGGGAGCCCGGTCATGATCCTGGATGGCAAGGTTCCGGGCGGGCCGCTGGCGGACAAGTGGGAACGCCACAAGTTCGAGATCAAGCTGGTCAACCCCGCCAACAAGCGGAAGTTCACGATCATCGTGGTGGGCACGGGGCTGGCCGGGGCGTCGGCGGCCGCGTCGCTCGGTGAGCTCGGCTACAACGTCCTGAGCTTCTGCATCCACGACAGCCCGCGCCGCGCGCACAGCATCGCGGCGCAGGGCGGGATCAACGCGGCGAAGAACTACAAGAACGACGGCGACAGCGTCTACCGCCTGTTCTACGACACCATTAAGGGCGGCGACTACCGGGCGCGTGAAGCCAACGTCTACCGGCTCGCCGAGCTGTCGGTGAACATCATCGACCAGTGCGTCGCGCAGGGTGTGCCGTTCGCGCGCGAGTACGGCGGCATGCTCGACAACCGCTCGTTCGGCGGCGCGCAGGTCTCGCGCACGTTCTACGCGCGCGGCCAGACCGGCCAGCAGTTGCTGCTCGGCGCGTACCAGGCGCTGATGCGGCAGGTGCAGGCCGGCACGGTGAAGCTGTTCCCCCGCCGCGAGATGCTCGACCTCGTCGTCATCGACGGCAAGGCCCGCGGCATCGTCTGCCGCAACCTCCTGACGGGAGCGATCGAGCGCTACGCGGCGCACGCGGTGGTGCTGGCGACCGGCGGCTACGGGACGGCGTATTACCTGTCGACGAACGCCGTCAACTCGAACGTGACGGCCGCCTGGCGGGCCCACAAGCGGGGCGCGTTCTTCGCCAACCCGTGCTTCACGCAGATCCACCCGACCTGCATCCCGGTCAGCGGCGACCACCAGAGCAAGCTCACGCTGATGAGCGAGTCGCTGCGCAACGACGGCCGGGTCTGGGTGCCGAAGAACCCCGGCGACCGGCGGCCGCCGGAGCAGATCCCCGAGTCGGAGCGCGACTACTACCTCGAACGCCGCTATCCGAGCTTCGGCAACTTGGTGCCGCGCGACGTCGCGTCGCGCAACGCCAAGGCGGTCTGCGACGAGGGACGCGGCGTCGGCGAGACGGGGCTGGCGGTCTATCTCGATTTCAGCGACGCCATCAAGCGGCTGGGGGTCGACACGATCCGCGCGCGCTACGGCAACCTGTTCGAGATGTACCGGCGGATCACCGACGAGGACCCCTACAAGGTCCCGATGCGGATCTATCCGGCCATCCACTACACGATGGGCGGGCTCTGGGTGGACTACAACCTGATGAGCAACCTGCCCGGCCTGCACGTGCTCGGCGAGGCGAACTTCTCCGACCACGGCGCCAACCGGCTCGGCGCGAGCGCGCTGATGCAGGGTCTGGCCGACGGCTATTTCGTCATCCCCTACACGATCGGCCACTACCTGGCCGGCACGCCGCTGCCGGCGGTGTCGACCGATGACCCGGCGTTCGGCGAGTCGGTGGCCGAGGTGACGGGTCGCATCGACCGGCTGCTGCAGGTGAAGGGGTCGCGCACGGTGCGCGACTTCCACCGGTCCATCGGCCGGATCCTGTGGGACAAGGTCGGGATGTCGCGAAACGACGCCGGCCTGCGCGAGGCGATCCAGGAGATCCGGGCCCTGCGCGACGAGTTCTGGCAGAACGTCGCCATCCCCGGCGAGCCGTCGTACCTGAACCCGACCCTCGACTACGCCGGACGCGTCGCCGACTACCTGGAGTTCGGCGAGCTGCTGGCGCTCGACGCGCTGCACCGGACCGAATCCTGCGGCGGCCACTTCCGCGAGGAGAGCCAGACGCCGGACGGCGAGGCGTTGCGCGACGACGAGAACTTCTCGTACGTGGCGGCGTGGGAGTTCAACGGCGTCGGCCAGCCGCCGACGCTGCATCAGGAACCGCTCGTCTGGGAGAACGTGCGCCCGACACAGCGGAGCTACAAGTAGGTAGGGAGTAGGCAGTAGGCGGCAGGCAGCCATGTACAGGCAGCTGGCGGCTGGCAGCCGGCAGCTGCCCCCAGGCCCAAAGCCCCAGGCCCAAAGCCCAGGGCCCAAAGCCCAAGGCCCAAAGCCCAAAGCCCAAAGCCCAAAGGGCCCAAAGCCCAAAGGGCCCAAGGCCCAAGGCCCAGAGAGTGGCACATCCGATATGTCCGCACGCATCACGGTTCATCTGAAGGTCTGGCGCCAGGCGGGGCCGGACGCGCCGGGGCGGCTGGTCGACTACACGGCCGAGCAGATCTCGCCCGACATGTCCTTCCTCGAGATGCTGGACGTCGTCAACGAGGGGCTCATCCGGCGCGGCGAGGACCCGATTGCGTTCGACTCCGACTGCCGTGAAGGCATCTGCGGGTCGTGCGGCTTCATGGTCAACGGCGTCGCGCACGGACCCGACCCGGGCGGCACGGTCTGCCAGCTGCACATGCGGCGGTTCCGGGACGGCGAGACGATCGTGATCGAGCCGTGGCGGGCGAAGGCCTTCCCCATCATCAAGGACCTCGTCGTCGATCGCAGCGCGTTCGACCGCATCATCGCCGCCGGCGGGTACGTCTCGGTGAACACGGGCTCGGCGCCGGAGGCCAATGCCATCCCCATCCCGCGCGACGTCGCCGAGTCGGCGATGGACTTCGCGCAGTGCATCGCCTGCGGCGCCTGCGTCGCGGCCTGCAAGAACGCATCGGCCGCCCTGTTCACGGGGGCGAAGATCACGCACCTCGCGATGCTCCCGCAGGGCACGGTCGAGCGGAGCCGGCGGGTCGTCCGGATGGTCGAGCAGATGGACGCGGAAGGGTTCGGGATGTGCTCGAACGAAGGCGAGTGCCAGGCCGTCTGCCCGAAGGAGATCTCCATCTCGGCGATCGCCCGGATGAACCGCGAGTACTTCCGGGCGACCGTCCTGAAGGCCGGCTGATCCCCGGCGCCCGGACCGGCCGGCGTGCCGGTCCGGGCCTGCCTGTTCCCCTTCCCTCCCGCCCCTCCACTTTTCGCAACCTCGCGTCCCGGATTCGCGTAGAGTCCCGGTATGAACGCGTACGCCCTGGCGGCCATCCTTGCTGTGGCGCAGGCCCTGCCAACGCCCTCGGCGCTCGACGACGACCAGATTCGCGAGTTCCTGTGTCGGGCGCCCATCGTGTCGGTGACATCCCTGTCGAAAGGCACGACCCGGCCGAAGCGGGTCACGCTGAGCGACGGCACGCTCACGCATGACGCCGTGTTCAATGTGGTCGACGAAGCGAAGGCGATCCAGCGGTTCCAGGGCGGACGGGTCGAGATCGACTTCCGCGATTCGTGGCAGTTCAACATCGCGGCGGGAGAGGTCGCCCGGCTCGTGGGCCTGGGGCACATGGTGCCGCTCGCGGTGGAGCGGATCATCAACGGGCAGCGCGGCTCGCTCGTCTGGTGGGTCGAGTGGGAGTGGGACGAGCAGATGCGGGTGCAGCAGAAGCTGGCGCCCCCGGACCCGGCGGAGTGGGCCCGTCAGTGGGACACGGCGCGGGTGTTCCGCGAGCTCATCGCGGACACCGACCGGAACCAGACGAACATGCTCATCACGAAGGACTGGCAGCTGAAGATGGTCGACTTCACACGGGCCTTCCGCCGCTCGAAGAAGGTCCGGACGCCGAAAGCGCTGGTCCGCTGTCCACGCGTGCTGCTCGAGCGGCTGCGCACCCTGAACGAGGACGAGGTCCGCGCGGCGGTCGGCCGCTATCTCGACCGGAGCGAAGTCGCCGCACTCGTGGCGCGGAGCAGGCACCTCGTCGAGCACTTCGACGCGCTGGTGGCGGAACGCGGCGCCGAGCTGGTGCTCTTCTGACGCCGGTCAGGATCCGGCGTGCACCTCGCGCGTCCAGTCGGTGACGAGGACGAGCGGCCGCCGCCCCTCGTCGCCGACCGCGTTGACGATGAAGCGCCGGCCGTCGGGGAGCACGTCGTAGACCCAGCCGACGGCCTTCGGGCTCAGCGGGAACAGCGCGGTGATCGACGGCACCGCCAGCGTGCGGCCGGAGCCGTCGATCGCCGCGGCCATCAGCCGCAGATCCGGCGCCAGGTAGAAGAGCTCGCGGCCGTCGCGGCGCCAGCGCGGCAGGATGCCGCCAGCCGTCGAGACGCGCACCCGCGTCGGCTGAACCGGCGAGGCCCCCTCCCCCGGCGGCACGAACGGCATCACGTACACCTCATCGCGCCCCGATTCGTTGGAGACGTAGCTGACCCACCGTCCATCGGGCGAGAAGCGCGCGTGGTACTCGGCGAAGGGCGTCTGGAGCAGGGCGGCCGGAGGACGCCCTCCCGGGGTCGCCTCCCCAATCCAGATATCGCCGGGGCTGGCGACCGGCGGCCCGTGCCGCAGCAGCAGCATGCGGCCGTCGGGCGACCAGCCGGTGACCGACGTCTCGCCGGCCGGCACGATCTCGCGCGGCTGTCCACCCGACGCAGGCACCTCGAGCACGCTCACGGTGCCGTCCGGCTGCATCTGGTTGAAGGCCAGCCGGTCCCCCTGCGGTGACCAGACCGGCAGCGTCTCGTTGCGCGCGTCGGACGTCAGGCGGAGGCTCGTCCCGCGGCTCAGCTCGTAGACCCAGATGTCCGCCGGCTCGCCCCGGTTCACCGCGACGCGGGTGCCGTCGGGCGACGCGTTGACGTCGAAGATGATGCCGCGCTCCCCCACCGGTCCGACTTCGTGGCCGTCGCGGTCGTAGATCGTCAGCTGCGTCCCGGCGACGCCGGTCTGATAGACGAGCGCGCCGGAATCGGACGCCGAGAAGATGGCGCGCCAGATCGTCGGGTCGTCGAGCACGTCGTGCGCCACCGCCGAGGGCGCCGCGCCGAGCGTCTCGGACTGGAGGTCGAACGGCTGCGCCCACAGCGTGCGATCGCGGACGAAGAGCAGATGGCCGGCGCTGTACTGCGCCTGGCTGGAGGCGCGCATGACGGGCCGCGGCTCCCGCACGCCCAGCGCGCCGAGGAACACCTCGCTCCGGTCGGTGCCATCCGGTTCGCGCCGCACGGCATGGAACAGGAACCGCCGGCCATCGGGCAGGAACTGCGGCCAGCGATGGCTCTGGAACGGCGTGCCGGCGATGCTCGTGACTTCGGTCGGCGCGCCGCCGCCGGCAGGGACCTGATGCAGCCCGGACTGCGTGGTCGGCGCGAACAGGATCACGCCCTGCGGGCTCCACGCGCCGCCGCGTCCGGCATGCGCCTCGCACAGCGTCAGCACCGACCGCGCGTCGAGATCGATCCGCTTCAACCTGCCGTCCGCGAAGAACGCCACGGCACGGCTGTCGGGCGACCAGAACGGGAACGACGCGCCGTCGGTGCCGGGCAACGCCTCGGCCGCCAGCGACTCGAACCGTCTGATCCAGAGCTGGCGTCGCCCGGACTCGGTCATCGCCGCGAAGACCAGGCTGCGGCCGTCGGGCGAGACGACGGGCGGCCCGCCGTAGTCGCCGGTGAGCTGGAACAGCATCCGCTCGGGCGGCGTCACCATCGCCCGGACGACCGGCGGCGGCGGCACCGGCGGCGTCAGCCAGCGCGAGGCGTACGACAGGATCAGCAGCCCGGCGAGTGTGCCAGCCGCCACCAGCCACGTCGACCGTGACGCCGGCCGGGCGGTGCCGGGCGGCGGCTCGTCCCGCCGCGTGCGCAGCTCGAGGTAGACGTCGCGCGCGGTCTGCCAGCGGTCGTCGGGTTCCTTCGCCAGCGCGCGCGCGACGATGTGGTCGAGCCACCGCGGCGCAAGGGGCTGGCGCGTGGACGGCGGCGGCGGCTCGCGGTTCAGGATCGCCGCGATGATGCTCGCCTGGGTCGTGCCGGGAAACGCCCGCTCGCCCGTGGCCATCTCGTACAGGAGCGCGCCCAGCGCGAAGATGTCCGTGCGCGCGTCGACCGGACGCCCCTCGAGCTGCTCGGGCGCCATGTACTGCAGCGTGCCGACGAGCACCCCTTCGGCCGTGATGGACGACTCCCCCGGCGCGCGCGTGTCGCCGCTGAAGAACGCCTCCATCGGCGGACGCGCCAGGCCGAAGTCGAGCAGCTTGGCCCCGGTGCGCGTCAGCATGACGTTGGCGGGCTTGAGGTCGCGGTGCACGACACCGTGCCGGTGCGCGCGGTCGAGCGCGTCGGCAATCTGCGCGCCGTAAAGAAGCACCTCGTCGAGCGGCAGCGGCCCGCGGCCGAGACGCGCGGCGAGCGTCTCGCCTTCCAGGTACTCCATGACCAGGTAGGCGAACTGCGCCTGCTCGCCGATGTCGTGGAGCACGCAGATGTTCGGATGGTTCAGCGAGGCAACGGTGCGCGCCTCGCGGTTGAACCGCTGCCGGAGGATCGGGTCGGCGGCGAAGACGGGCGGCAGGACCTTGATCGCGACCACGCGATCGAGCCGCGTGTCGCGCGCCTTGAACACATGCCCCATGCCGCCTGCGCCAATGGAGGCGGTGATCTCGTAGGGACCCAGGCGATCCCCGGGGAGCAGGGAGGTCACTCGCTCAAGATTATAGCGATTGCGGATTGCGGATTGCGGATTGATTGCGGATTCGCGAGGCGGGCCTGGCGGCCCGCCCTGCCATTGCGGACGCTTGCGGATCGCGCGGCCGGCTGATTCGTTCCGGCCACTCATTGCGGATCCTGAATCCGCACTTGCAGCGAGCGAAGCGAGCCGTCAATCCGCAGGAATCCGCAATCGACCCGCGTCAGCCCACAATCCGCAATCAATCCGCAATCCGCAATCCGAAATCCGCGATGGTAAGATCGGCACCGGGTCCCTAGCTCAGTGGTAGAGCACCTGACTTTTAATCAGGCTGTCCCGGGTTCGATCCCCGGGGGACCCACCAGCCCTGGACGCGCTCAGCGCACGCCTTTCCGTCCCACGAACAGCAGCGCCACGCCCGCGGCCAGCACCAGGCCGCTGACCACCGGCGGAACCCGCACGTTCTCGCGGCGTTCGACGGTTGCCTCGACGGCGCCGAGGTCGAGCACCTCGTCCTTGCGCGTGTAGGAGAAGCCGCCCAGCAACAGCCCGGCCAGCCCGAGCACGATCAGGACGACACCGACGATGGCGGTAGCGCGCACGGGTTCGCTCCCTTCGTGATCCGGCGGGCCGCGTGCCGGCCGGGCTACGCCGCGATCTCCGCGACCGCGGCAACGAGACGCTCGACTTCCTCGTCGCTGGTGTAGCACGCACAGCCGGCGCGCACGAGCCCGTCCTCGGCGTGTCCGAGGCGGCGGACGACGGTGCTGGCGTAGAAGTCCCCGTTCGAGAGGAACAGCCCGCGCGAGGCCAGCTCGCGCGCGATCTCGTCGGACGTGCGATCCCGGACGACGAACGCGATCGTCGGCGTGCGCGGCGCGTCGGGCGGCGGCCCGTACACGGTCACGCCGGGAATCGCCGCCAGCCCCCCATACAGCCGGGTCACGAGCGCCTGTCCGCGTCGGTGCAGTTCGTCGAAGACGCGCACGAGCGCTTCGCGCCGCGGCAGTCCGCTGTCCGACAGCGACGCCAGGAACTCCACCGCCGCGGCCGCGCCGACGATCCCCTCGTGGTTCTGCGTGCCGGTCTCCAGCCGCTCGGGTGCCGTGTTCGGCGCCGGCTCCAGCTTCGGCACGTCGAGCGCCTCGATCAGATCGCGGCGGCCGAACAGCACGCCGACGTGCGGCCCGTAGAACTTGTACGCCGAGCACGCCAGCAGGTCGCAGCCGAGCGCCCGGACGTCCACCAGCGCATGCGGCGCGTAGTGCACGGCGTCGACGAAGACGAGTGCGCCAACCGCATGCGCGAGCGCGGCGACCCGTGAGACGTCGGTGATCGTGCCGAGCGCGTTGGAGGCCGCGCCGACGGCCACCAGCCGCGTGCGCGGCCCGATCGCGCGCGCCAGCGCGTCCTCCTCGAGCACGCCCCGCGCCGGATCGACCGGGACGACGCGCAGCGTGACGCCGCGCTCGCGCGCGAGCGCCTGCCATGGCGCGACGTTGGCGTGGTGGTCGAGCTCCGTGACGACCACCTCGTCGCCGGCTCCCCAGCCCCGCCCGAGCGCCCGCGCGACGTGGAACGTCAGCGTGGTCATGTTGAGCCCGAACGCGATCTCGGCGGGCGTCGCATTCAGGAAGTCGGCGAACACCGTCCGCGCGTGCTCGAGCGCGGCGTCGGTCTCGAGGCTCGTCGGAAAGTGCCAATGGGTGTTGGCGTTGTGGTGCAGCAGGTAGTCGGCCATCGCGTCGACCACCGCCTGCGGCACCTGCGTGCCGCCCGGGCCGTCGAAGTACGCGACCCGCTGCCCGCCATACCGCCGCTCCAGCGCCGGAAAGCAGGCGCGGATGGCGTCGACGGACGCAACGGTACCGGACGAGGAGGTCGCGTGGGCGGACATGCGGCGCAGTGTACACCTTGTTCGGGGCGACCGGGGAAGGGTACAGTCCTCACGACGGAGGTGCTCGACGCATGCGGCTGGTCGGTGTCGTGCTGGCGGCGCTCCTGGCGACGGGCTGCGGCGGGTCGCAGCCGGAAGGCCAGGCGGCCGACCGGACAACAGTCGGGCTCGTGTTCGATACGCTGCGCGAGGAGCGCTGGGAGCGCGACCGCGACCTCTTCGTCGCCAGGGCGCACGAGCTCGGCGTCGAGGTCGCCGTCCGCTCGGCCGACGGCGACGCGGAGCGTCAGCACGCGCTGGCCGGCGAGCTGCTCGCCACCGGTGTCGACGCGCTCGTGATCGTGCCGACCGATCTCGATCGCGCGGGCGCGATCGTCCGCGACGCCGCGGCGCGCGGGGTGCCGGTCGTCAGCTACGATCGGCTGATCCGCAACGCCGACGTCGCGCTGTACGTCTCGTTCGACAACGTGAAGGTCGGCCGGCTGCAGGCCGAGGCGCTGCTCGAGGTGCGGCCGTCCGGCCGCTACGTCCTGCTCGGCGGCTCGCCGACCGACCACAACGCGCGGCTCGTGCGCGACGGGCAGCTCGCCGTGCTGCAGCCGGCCATCGATGCCGGCCGCATCCGCATCGTCGCCGACCGCTGGGTGCCGGGCTGGGACCCGGAGCGCGCAGCCCAGGCCGTGAGCGAGGTGCTGCGCCAGACGCGCGACATCCAGGCGATCGTGGCGTCGAACGACAGCACGGCGAGCGGCGCGGTGGAGGCGCTGACGAAGGCGCGGCTCGCGGGCCGCGTGGCCGTGTCCGGCCAGGACGCCGATCTCGCCGCCTGTCAGCGCATCATCGAGGGCACGCAGACCATGACCGTGTACAAGCCGCTCCGGCCGCTCGCGCGGATGGCCGCCGGCGCGGCCGTGAGCCTCGCCCGCGGCGAGACCGTGGACAGTCTCGTCAAGGTCAACAACGGCCTGAAGGACGTGCCGGCGCGCCTGCTCGATCCCATCGCCGTCGACCGCACCAACATCGACGTCACCGTCATCGCGGACGGGTATCACTCCCGCGAGGCGGTGTACGCCGTCGCGCGCTAGGAGCTCCCGTGTCCCGTGTCACCCTGCCCATCCTCGATGCGGTCACGCTGACCGCCGCGTGCACCCAGATCCTCGCCGACGTGCGCGCCGGCTTCGAGCGGCTGGCGGCGCTGCCGCTGGAGGAGGCCACGCCGGCCTCGGTGCTCGACGAATGGGATCGCCTCGGCCAGCTCGTCGAGAACATCGAAGGGCCGGTGTCGATCCTGAACAACGTGCACCCGGACAAGGCCGTGCGCGATGCGGCCGACGAGGCCGTGCGGCAGCTGGCGGCGTTCCAGGTCGAGATCTTCCAGAACGAGGCGCTGTACGCGCGGGTGCAGGCGGTCAGGCCGGGCACGCCGGCCGAGGCCCAGTTCCGCAAGGACCTGATCGAGTCGTTCGAGGACACGGGGGTGACGCTGCCGCCCGAGCGGCGCGCGCGGGCGAAGGCGATCGCCGAGCGCATCACGGTGCTCTATCAGGAGTTCTCACGCAACCTCCGCGACAACCCGCAGCGGATCGCGTTCACGCCCGACGAGATGCGCGGGCTCCCGGAGGCGTTCATCGCGCGGCAGCCGCGCGACGCCGACGGGCGCTACCTCCTGTCGTTCGACTACCCGGACTTCAATCCGTTCATGGCGAACGCCGAGAGCGAGGAGGCGCGGCGCCGCTACTACGTCGCGTATCTGAACCGCGGCACGGCGCGCAATGTCGAGATCCTCGACGAGGTGATGGCGTTGCGGCGCGAGCTGGCGTCCCTGTACGACCTGCCCAGCTTCGCGCACTTCGTGCTGCGCCGCCGGATGGCAGGCACCCCGGAGGCGGTCCACCGGTTCCTCCAGGAGGTGAAGACCGCGGTCGAAGAGGCCGAGCGCCGCGACCTCGAGGAGCTGCGCGCGCTCAAGGCGAGCCGCAACGGCACGCCGGCCGACCGCACGCTCGTGCACCGCTGGGACCTCGCCTTCCTCAGCGAGCGGCTGCGCGAGCAGCGCTACCGCGTCGACCAGGAATCGCTGCGGAAGTACTTCCCGCCCCGCGCGACGATCGACTGGCTGCTCGATGTCAGCGGCGAGCTGTTCGGCCTGCGCTTCGTGGAGGCGCGCGTGCCCGTCTGGCACGAGGACGTGATGTACGTCGACGTGCTCGATCGAGACGACGGCCGGTTCATCGGCGGCATCTACTTCGACCTCTACCCGCGCGAGGGGAAGTTCAGCCACGCCGCCGCCTGGCCGGTGCGCGGCGTCAGCAGGCGGACCAACCGCACGCCGATCAGCGTGCTGGTCACGAACTTCGATCGCCGCGGCCTGACGCACGACGAGGTCGAGACGCTGTTCCACGAGTTCGGCCACATCCTGCACGGCGTGCTGTCGGAGACCGAGTTCAACTTCCACGCCGGCACGAGCGTGCAGCGCGACTTCGTCGAGACGCCGTCGCAGATCTACGAGGAGTGGACGCGGAGGCTCGAGAGCCTCGAGCGCATGCGCGTCGTCTCGCCGGACACGCCGGTGATGGATGCCGGGCTCGTGGAGCGGTTGAACGAGGCGCGCCGCTTCGGCCAGGGCCTGCTCTACGCGCGGCAGTGGCTGTATGCGACGTACGACCTGGCCATGACCGGGCCTTCGCCGGGCCCGGCGCTGGAGATCTGGCGGCGGATGGAGGCCGACACCCGGCTCGGACATGTGGACGGCACCGCCTTCCCCGGCACCTTCGCCCACATCGTCGGCGGATACGCGGCCGGGTATTACGGCTACATGTGGGCGGAGGTGATCGCGCTCGACATGCTGTCGGTGTTCGGCGACCACCTGATGAACCCCGAAGCGGGCCGGCGCTTCCGGCGCGAGGTGCTGAGCCGCGGCGGCGAGGAGCCGGCCCAGGTGCTCGTCGAGCGGTTCCTCGGGCGGCCGGTCAACGCCGAGGCGTTCTTCCGCGAGATCGTCGGCGCGCGCGTCTGAGAATCGCGCGCGTGCCGCCGGTCACTCGGTCCAGACGATCACCTGTTCGCCGTCCGCGTCCGTGTCGTCCACCAGGAGCGCCGGCCCGATACGCTCGAGCTCCCGAACGGTGAACGGCGTCCCCTCCCCGCCTTCCACGACCGTGCCGTCCTCGCTGATGGTGATCTTCGCGTTTGGGGTGTACCGGAGCAGCCAGAACGGAACGGAGAACCGCACCAGCGTCCGCTTCGCCGGGTTGTACGCCACGACGCGGATGCTGGTGATCCGCGCGGGCGACGCGGGCCGGGTCGAATCCGGGCGGAGCCGCACCGTCGCCTGCCCCTCTCCGGACTCCTCGAGATCGAAGATCGGCGCACGGCCGGCGAAGCGCGCCCTGATGGCATCGAGCTCCTGCGCGGCCGCCTCGGGGTCGAGCCTCTGCTCCTGCGGAGCGACCTGCTGATAGAACCAGTAGCCGCCCCCGATGACGAGCACACCGCCCACCATGACGAGGAGGAGGACCACGCCGAGCGCGATCCAGAGGTATCCGCGGGTGCGCTTGTCCATGCCGTTCTCCCACAGGGTCGGGGCTGCCTCCACTCCTCCGAAGCCTCTGCGGTACTTTGCTACTCGCGCTGAGCTCTGCGTTCTCTGCGGCCTCTGCGGTCTCCGAGTTCGAACGCCGCTCAGACGCTACGCAGGTACTGGTAGCTCTTCCGCAGGCTGTCGATCGGATTGCCCGGCGTGTGATCCTGCTCGACGAAATAGTGCGCGACGCCCGCGTCGGCCGCCGCCTTCAGGATCGCGGGGAAATCGAGCGAGCCGCTGCCCACCTCGCTGAATGCCGTCGGCGGCACCTGCATCTCCTGCGTGGCTTTCGGCGCACCGGCGCTCTTGTCCTTCAGGTGCATCAGCGCGATGCGGCGGCCGTACTTCCGGATCATCCCGACGGGATCGTTGCCGGTGATGCCGACCCAGAACACGTCGAGCTCCAGCTTCACCAGCGCCGGATCCGTGGCGGCCATCAGCACGTCCAGCGGCAGCCGGCCGTCCGGCAGCGGCTCGAACTCGAACCCGTGGTTGTGATAGCAGAACTGCAGCCCGGCGTCGGCGGCCTGTCGGCCGGCGCGGTTCATCGTCTCGGCCAGGCCCGTGTAGAACGCCGCCGTGTGCTCGCGTTCGGTCGGCATGAGATACGGCAGCACGAAGTACTTCGCCCCGTGCGCCTTCGCGTCGTGCAGCGCCTCGGTCAGTCCGTAGCCCTCCGGCACGGCGTTCCGCATGAACGACCAGGCATCCCACTTGCCCGTGACGATGGGCGTCTCGACATGGATGCTCACCGGCGAGAGCCCGACACGCCTGGCCAGCGGCGCGACCTTGTCGAGCGTGCCGCGCAGCACCTCGACCTCCCGGTAGCCGATGCCCGCGATCGCCTCGAGCGTCGGGCCCGGATCCGCGGTGATCTGGTCGCGCACCGTGTAGAGCTGCACGCCGAGGGCCTGCGGCGCGGCATGCGCCCTCCCGGCCATCAGCGATCCCGCCCCTGCCAGCACCGCCGTCTGCAACAGCTCACGTCTCGTCACGTTCATGGGGGTCCCTCGCGTCCGGCGCCGAGTCTATCTCCGGTGGCTCGTCCCGAATCGTCCCATCGAACCCGCGCCGATGCGCCGCTCACTGCATCGACTCGATCAGCTCCCGCACCCGCTTCACTTCGTCCGGGCTCACGGTGTGGTCCATCCCCGGATAGAGCACGGCGTCCACGGCCGCGCCCCTGGCCCTGAGCACGTCCGCCGTCTCGAGCACGCGCTCCTTCGGGATGTGCGCGTCGATGTCGCTGCACCCGAGGAACACGCGCGTCGCATCGAGACGGCCCGTGTCGGGCCAGACCGTTCCCGGCGGCCCGATGAGACCGCCGCTGAGTCCCGCGACCGCGCCGACGCCGTGCGCCGTCCGGGCCAGCCACTCGAGCGCCAGGCACGCGCCCTGCGAGAAGCCGACCAGCACGATGCGCCGGGCGGGCAGTCCGCTCGCCTCCAGCTGCGCCACCACGTCGCCGACAGCCGCGAGCGCCGACGAGAGCCACGGTTCGTTGGCCTCGATGGGCGCCAGGAACCGCTGCGGATACCAGGTGTGCCCCGCCGCCTGCGGCGCGAGCCAGGTCACGCCGTCACGGGCGATCGCCCGCCCCAGTTCCAGTATCCCGTCGGCCGTCGCCCCGCGGCCGTGCACCAGCACGCCGGCGACGGGCGCCTCGCCGGGCGGGGGACCGGCCTGCAGGATCGGCTGTCCGTGATGCGGTCCCGGGGTCCGGATCGTCAGCATGCGTGCACCAGGCCGGCACGGCGCGTGAGCCGCCCGGCCGGGTTGTCTAGAATAGCGCGGTGTTCACCCGCCGCACCGGGGGGCCCGACACCGAGCGCCTCGAGGCGTTCAGCGACGGCGTCTTCGCCTTCGCGCTCACGCTGCTGGTCGTCTCGCTGGAGGTCCCGAACCCCTTCGCGGAGCTGCTCCGCACGGTGCAGGGGTTTCCCGCGTTCGCCGCCAGCTTCGCGATACTCGTCTGGATCTGGCTCGAGCACTACCGCTTCTTCCGGACCTACCGCGTCGTCGACGGCTGGATCATCGCGCTGAACAGCCTGCTGCTGTTCGTGATCCTGTTCTACGTCTACCCGCTGAAGTTCATGTTCTCGTTCCTGTCCCGCCTGTATCTCGGGATCGGCGGGACGGACGGCGCGCCCTTCGGGCTCCGGATGGAGCACGGCCCGGTGCTGATGCTGATCTACGGATCGGGCTTCGTCGCGCCGGCTGGCTGCCCTCGACCAGGCGGAGGGCCAGGGAACGCCCACCCCGCCGGAGCCGGGTCCGCTTCCGTGGAAGAGCTCTCATGATGCTGAGACTGACTGCCCTGCTCGCCGCGGCCCTCGCGGTCGTCACCTTCCGCGCCGCTGCGTCCGCCACCACGCCGTCGCTCGCCGAACGGCTTGGCTTCTCCCCGACGGACATCGTGCTGATCGTCAACGGCGACGATGTCGGCGTGAGCCATGCGGCGAACATGGCGACGATCGCGTCGCTCGAGACGGGCCTCATGACGAGCGCGACGATCATGGTGCCCGCCCCATGGTTCCCCGAGAGCGCGCAGTACGCGCGGGAGCATCCGGAGGCCGACTTCGGCCTGCATCTGGTGCACACGTCCGAGTGGAAGGGCATGAGATGGGGCCCGGTCAGCGGACGCACGGTCGTGCCCGGGCTGGTCGACCCGCAGGGCTACCTCTGGCCGGATCTCCAGCAGCTGTACAGCCACGGCACACCGGCGGAGGCGGAGATCGAGGCGCGCGCGCAGATCCGGAAGGCGCTCGACGCGGGCATCGACGTCACGCACCTCGACTCGCACATGGGCGCGCTGCAGTACGCGGATCCCTGGTTCCAGGCGTACCGCCGGCTGGCGAAGGAGTTCGACCTGCCGATCCGCATGGGCTCGCAGGCGGCACTGGAGACCATCGGCGCGGGGCACCAGCGCGCGCAGCTCGACGCCGACGGCATCGTCTATCCGGACGATCTGATTCACGGGGAGCGCAGGCGGGGCGAGCCGGTGGACGACTACTGGCGCCGCATGCTCGAGAACCTGCGCCCCGGCGTGACGGAGCTGTACATCCACGCCGCCCTGCCCGGCGAGGAGATGCGCGCGATGACCGGCTCGTGGCAGGACCGTGCCCGCGAGTACGAGCTGTTCACGATCGACCCGTCGATCCGCGAGCTGCTCGAGCGAAAGCAGGTCAAGCGGATCGGGTATCGGGCGCTGCGCGAGCTCCAGCGCCGCCGGTGAAGCCCGCCGCCAGGGGAGCCCGGGAGATTTGGGTCAGGCGACCGCCGGCGACGGAGCGGCGAGGACGACGGTGAAGGTCGCCGGCCCGCCGGGCGGTGCATCAAGCGCGAACGGGAACCCGTGGTTCCCGAAGATCTCCTGCACGACAGTCAGCCCGATCCCCTGCCCTCCGCTCTTCGTGCTGAAGAACGGCGTGAACAGCTGCTCGCGCACATCCTCCGGGAGCCCGGGTCCGGAGTCCTCGACCTCGATCACCGGCTGGCCGTCGCGCCGCAGCAGGCGAACGGTGAGACGGCCACCCGACGGTGAGGCTTCGAGACCGTTCTTCATGACGTTGAGCAGCGCCTGCTCCACCTGCGCGCGATCGAGCGGGACGGGCCCCACGGCCGGCTCTCCGGCACGCACGATCTCGATCCCGCGCCGGTGTGCTTCCGGCTTCAGCAGCTCGACGAGCTGATCGAGCAGCACGCCCGGCTCGGTCGGCGCCGGACGCGGCGCGGGCAACCGGACGACGTCGGCGAACCCCTGCATGAACCGGTTCAACTGCTCGGTCCGGGCGATCACGGTCCCGAGCGCCTGCGTGAAGTCCTCGGCATCGTCCGGACGGAGCTGTCCCGCGTAGCTGAGACAGGAATTGAGCAGCGAGTTCGACGCGCCGACGGTGTTGTTGACTTCGTGGGACAGCAGCCGGATCAGCTGCTCGTACGCCGTCTTCTCGCTCTGCCGCAGTTCCTCCGTCAGCTCCTCCAGGAGGACGAAGCCGCGGCGGAATCCGCGATCGGGGAACGTGCCATGCCAGGCGCGGACGCGCCGGCCGCCCCAGACCGCGAAGACCCGCCGCTCCCCCGATCCCAGTCCGGCGACACCGCGCGCGAGCGGATGGTCCAGCGCGTCGAGCCGGCGCCCCTCGAGCGCACCGGGTGACGCCTGCAGCAGGCGCTCCGCGGCCGGGTTCGCCATGACGACCCGTCCGTCGAAGTCGAGGACCAGGATGCCGCCCGGCGACTCGCGCAGGACGAGCGCGAGGAAATGATGCTGCTCCTGCAGGTGCACGCGCTCGGCCCGCAGCGCATCGATCATCCGGTTGTAGACGCGGATGAGCCGATCGATCTGCGGGTGCCCGACCTCGCGCAGGCGCGACGTCACGTCCCCGTCCTCCAGGAGCTGGGCGCTCTCGTCGATGAAGGACAGCGACGCGGTGAACCGCCGCACGAGGTGCAGCCCCGTGAGGAACGACAGCACCAGCGCGAGCTCCGCGGCGAGGATCCACCAGCCGCCCTGCACCAGGAGAGGAACCGCGATCGCCGCCATCAGCAGGTGGACGGCCGCGAGATAGGCGAGAAACCGCGCGCGCTGGCTCACACGGCAATCTCGTACTTCTCGAAGCGGCGGTAGAGGGCGGCGCGGCTGAGCCCGAGCGCCTGCGCCACCCTGGAGATGTTGCCCTGGTGATAGCGCAGCGACTTCAGGATCATCGCCTTCTCGATCTCGTCCATCGTCATGCTGCCGACCGGCGGCAGCTCGTCGCGTCCGGTGTCGCGCGGCTCCATCGCCGCAGCACGCTCGAAGTCGGCCGCCGTGAGCTCGGGCCCATCGGACATCAGGACGGCGCGCTCGATTGCCTGCCGCAGCTGCCGGACGTTGCCCGGCCAGGGCTGCGCCTGGAGCCACCGGATCGCGTCGGCTGTGATGCGGACCGGCTCGCGCTGGTAGATCTGGCTCTGCGTCTGTGCGAATCGCGCCGCGAGGATCGGGATGTCGCCGCGGCGCTCGCGCAGCGGCGGGATGTGGACGGCGATCAGGTTGATCCGGTACAGCAGGTCCTCGCGGAACTCGCCGCGTCCGACCATCTCGGCCAGCGGGCGGTTCGTCGCCGAGATGACGCGGACGTCCACCGTGCGGCGCTGGCTCGAGCCGAGGACCTCGTAGGTCCGATCCTGCAGGACCCGGAGGAGCTTGACCTGCGATGCCAGATCGAGGTCGCCGATCTCGTCGAGGAAGATCGTGCCTCCGTGCGCCAGCTCGAAGCGCCCTTTCCGGTCGTGCCGCGCGTCGGTGAACGCGCCGCGCACATGGCCGAACATCTCGCTCTCGAACAGCGTCGAAGAGATGCCCCCGAGATTGACCTTCACGAACGGGCCCGCGCGCCGGCGGCTGTTGCGGTGGATGGCGTCGGCGACCAGCTCCTTGCCGGTACCGCTCTCGCCCGTCACCAGCACCGACGCGTCGGTGCCGGCGACCCGGCCGATGATGTCGAGCACGCGCAGGAGCCGTGGATCCTCGCCGACCAGGTCGCCGAAGTCGTAGCGCGTGTCCAGTTCGTCGCGCGGCGGCACCGGAGTCTCGGCAGGGGGCGCCGCGGCCAGGCTGAGGGTGGTGCGAACCGTCTGGAGGATCTGCTCGCTCGTCCAGGGCTTCGTGATGAAGTCGGCCGCTCCGGCCTTCATGCCCTGTACCGCCAGCTGAATCGATCCCCAGGCCGTGATGAGCAGGACCGGCAGATTCGGGCGCAGCGCCCGGATGCGGCCCAGCAGCTCCAGGCCTTCCTCGCCGGTCGTGCGCCGACTGAAGTTCATGTCCTGCAACACGAGGTCGCAGGGATGCGATTCCAGCCAGGCCAGCGCCTCGGCCGGCGAGCCGACGGCGTGCGAACGGTATCCGGCCTGCTTCAGCAGCAACGCCAGCGACGCCCTGACCGAGCTGTCATCGTCGACGATGAGGATCATGATGCTTGTCGCTGGCAGCTGGCAGCTGGCAGCCGGCAGCTGGCAGCCGGCAGCTGGCAGCCGCGCGACCTCGTAACAGTCCACTCAAGAGCTTTCGGCCGCTGTCAGCTGCGTGCCGCGCTCCTGCTCCCTGCTCCCTGCTCCCTGCTGCCTGCTCCCTGCTGCCTGCTCCCTGCCGCCAGCCGCCAGCTGCCAGCTACTCGTATCTCAAGGCCTCCGCGGGCTCGACCCGCATGGCGAGGCGGCTGGGGTACCAGGCGCACGCGAGCGCCACGCCGTAGATGGCGGCCGCGGCGATCGCGAGGCTGATCGCATATACGTGCGGCTCGACGAAATAGATGATGTCGAGCAGCGGAAACTGGACCGCGACGATCAGGCCGGCCAGGACCGCCAGTGAGGTCATGGCCCCAATCTCGGCCAGAATCTGGCGCTGCACGTGCACCCGTGCGGCCCCCTTTGCCCGTCGAAGACCGATCTCCCGGGTCCGCTGGGTCACGTTCTGCCAGAGCACGCCCAGCAGCCCGAGCGCGACCATCAGCATCAGGAACGCGGCGACGAGGCCGACGGCGGCAAGCGGCACGAACGCGAATCGGTGGTAGGAGCGGCGCATGGCCGCCAGCGTCTGGACCTCGAAGGACCAGTCGGGCGCCGCGGCCTGGAGCCGCTTGATCAGCCGTTCCTCGAACCCGGCGGTCGTCCCGGGCCGCACGCGGATCAGCAGGTTGCGCGGCGGACGGTCGCTGCGCGCGAAGTCCCGGACGCCCTCAGCCTGCACGGGAACGCCGAGGGACTTGCGGAAGATCGCGTAGTTCCGCATGCCGTCGAGCTCGCCGTCCTCGCGGTAGGCGGCGACGACGCCGACGACGCGCCGGGGACGGACGGCTGCCGAGCCGTCGGGCGATTGCTCGCTGGCAATGTTCTCGCCGATCGCCGGCCCCGTGCCGAACAGATCCACGCGCATGTCCCGGTTGATCACCACCGGATCGTACGCCTGCCCGTCGTCTTCGCTGCTGAACCAGCGCCCTTCGACGATCTCCAGCCCCAGCAGGTCCTTGAAGCCGTCGGTGACCTCGGCGACCCCGTACTCGATATGCCGTCCGCGCCACTGATAGCCGCTGTTCGATGACCCCAACTGATACGGCGCGATCTGGGTCCCGGCCGAGGCCTCGATCTCGGGAAACTCGCGCAACGCGAGCATCAGCTGCCGGACCGTTTCCTGCTGGGCCATGTTCCAGGTGTCGTCGCTCGTCTGCTGCATGTCGACGCTCACCACCCAGATGCGGTCGTACGAGAACCCGATCGGACGCCGCCAGTTGTCCGCCGTGTAGACCCCCAGCGCCGCGACGGCGAACACCACCAGGAACGAGACGAAGATCTCGGCCATCATGAGACCGTTCGTCCGCTTCCGGTTCCAGATCAACCTGAAGACGTGGCGGATCATCGCGCGGCTCCCTTCAGCGCCTGCACCGGGTGCAGCCGCGACATGCGCCAGGCCGGGTAGACGCCCGACAGCAGTCCGAATGCGACGGCGAGCAGGACACCCCAGCCGAAGATCCGGAGATTCATCCGCAGCTCCGCGTACGGGATCACGCCGCGGGCGTTGACGAGCGCCAGCAGCCACGCCGCCACCACGAAACCTGCGGCGGCGCCGACCAGTGTCAAGACCAGGTTTTCGACGATGAACTGGCCGACCAGGGTCGTCGAGGGGGCGCCGAAGGCCTTGCGGACGCCGATCTCCGAGGCCCGTTCCATGATGCGGCTCGTGTTCAGGTTGATCAGGTTCACGGCCGGCAGGAGCATGAAGAGCAACGCGGCGACGGCCAGCACGATCTGCAGCCGCCGCCCGAATCCGGTGCCCGCACCCGTGCCGTTGCCGACGAACAGCCGGCCGACCGCGTCGAGCGGCGTCTCGGGCGTGGCCTCGACACGGTCGAACCCGGGCACGTCCAGCTTCGCCGTGCGCAGGCGCGACCAGAACTCGTCGCGCGTGAGCGCGAGCCTGGCGGGATCCTCGAGCAGCAGCAGCCCGATGAAGTTGCCGACGTACTCGCGCGTGTACGCGTCGGACTTCGCCGTCGTGTGCGGCACCCAGATGTCCGAGAACGGCACGAGCCGGAGGAACGACACGTCCGGCACCACGCCGACCACCGTGAACCGCTGGCCGTCGGCCTCGAACGTGCGCCCCAGGGCCGGCGCGCCCCCGAAGAACCGCTCGCGCGTGCTGGCGTTGATGACCGCGACGAACCGGTGATCGCGCACGTCGGCGTCCGTGTACGGCCCGCCTTCGAGGAAGCGGAAGTCGAGAATCTGCCAGAACGCCGCGTCCGTGCGCTTCAGGTACGACCGCACGCGCTGCCCGTTCAGGTAGGTGTACACGGGCATCTGCACCGACGCGACCGCCATGCGCTCGACGTTGGGCAGATCACGCGCATACTGATCGAGCAGCCGGTAGCCGGCCGAACCGTTCCACCGCCAGTGTTCGCCGTGCAGCGACGCGAAACTGATGACCACGGTGCGGTCGTGCTTCGTCTCGGGCGGGTACGGCGCCAGGACGCTGTCGGCGAGCGCGGTCACCAGCGTCAGCACGACCAGCGTGAACGCGATGCCGAACAGCGAGACGAAGGTGAAGAACTTCCGGCGAAGCAGCACCTTCCAGGCGAGCTTCAGATAGCTGCTGATCATTGCTGGGACTCTCCGACTCGACCCGAGCCGCCCGCGCCGATCGGACCTGGGCCGCCCGAGCCGCACTCACGATCCCGGTGCGGCGGCGGAACCCGATCAGACCCGATCGCGCGCCTGCCAGGGCGCGAGCCGACCTGAACTAGTTCACCATCCGTCCATCGAACAGCCGCACGATCCGATCGCTCTGCGCCGCGTGGCGCGCGTCGTGCGTGACCATGACGATCGTTGTGCCGTCGCGCGTCTGGAGATCGCGCAAGAGCGCGATGACCTCCTCGCCCATCTGGCTGTCGAGATTGCCCGTCGGCTCGTCGGCGAGCAGGATCCGCGGCCGTCCGACGATCGCGCGCGCGATGGCCACGCGCTGCTGCTGGCCGCCGGACAGCTGCGACGGAAAGTGATGCGCGCGCGACCCCAGCCCGACCCGTTCGAGCGCCGCCAGCGTGAGGCGGCGCCGTTCGCTGCCGGACATCCGGCGGTACAACAGCGGAATCTCGACGTTGTCGAGCACGCTGAGGTCCGCGATCAGATGGAACGACTGGAACACGAATCCGATCTCCCGGTTCCGGAGCCGCGCGAGCGCGCGGTCGCGATACGTGCCGACCCGCTCGCCGCCGATGGCGACGTGCCCGGTGGTCGGCGCGTCGAGCAGGCCAATGAGATTGAGCAGCGTGCTCTTGCCGCAGCCGGACGGGCCCATGACCGAGATGAACTCGCCGGGGCGCACCGCCAGGTCGATGCCGGTCAGAGCGACGGTCTCGATCCGGTCGGTCCGGTAGACCTTTTCGATGCCGGCCAGCTCGATCATCGGCACGGCCGGCGCGGCGGCGGCAGGTCGCGGCTGGGAAACGGTTGTCTGCTGCATCGGCGGTCCTCGAGCTCAGTTCAGGCGGATGCTGGACAGGCGCTCGTAGTCGCGCATGTCGGAGATGACGACCTCGTCGCCTGGTTGGAGGCCATCGGTGACTTCGAAGTACTCGACGCTGGTGAGGCCGAAGGTGACGAGGCGCTTCATCGCCCGGTCGCCTCGGACTACGAACACCGGCTGCGTGCCTTCACCCGTGGCGAACGCCCCGCGGCGCACGCGGAGCGTGTCGGGCCGCCGGGCGGTGACGATCTCGACGTCGACGCGCAGGTTCGACCGCAGCCCCGGTCGTGATCGATCGGCGAGCGCAATCGCTACGGTCATCACGCCGTTGACGACGGTGGGATTGACAGCGGCAACCTGTCCCGCCAGCCGGTCGTCGCCGAGGCGGACGATGGCCGGCTGCCCCACGGCGAGACGGCGCGCGTGGACATCGGAGACGCTCGCGTCGACGCGAAAGGTCGTGTAGTCGGCCACGCGGGCCAGCACCTGGCCCTTCGTCACGGCACTGCCCTCCTCGGTGACGACCCACGTGAGCACGCCGGGCCGGCTCGTGCGCGCGGCCGCCAGGTCGAGCTGCCGGCGCGCCTCCGCGGCTTCCTTCTCCAGCTTGGCGCGCTCGAGATCCAGCCCCGCCAGCTGCGCGCGCGTGACGCGTTCGGCGTTGGCGCGCTCGGCCTCGAGCTGCGTCAGCTCGATCGCGGCCTGCTTCGTCGCCAGCTCGGACTTCCTCAGCAGCTCCTCCGACAGGAGCCCCTCGGCGGCGAGCGCGCGATCGCGCTGCAGCTGCTGCTCCAGGGCGGCGAGCTGGAGGCGCTTCACCTCCGCCCGCCCCCCGATGTCGATCAGGCTGCGCTCGAGCGCCAGGCGCGTCTGTGCCTGGCTGTTGGCCGTGATCGCCAGGTCCTGCCCGAGCTTCTCGACCACGAGACGCGCGGCGCTGACGTCGAGCTCGAGGATCGGCTGACCGGCCTCGAGGACGTCGCCCGGACGCGCGAGGACTCGCAGCACGCGCGCGTCCACCGGGCTCGTGATCACTTGTTCGATCTCGGGCACCACGAGCCCCGTCGCGCTGACGGTCGCGTCCACCGGCCCCCGCTCGACGACGGCCGTGCGGATCTCGGAGCGGTCGATCGACGGCGTCAGCAGGCCGGGGAGCGTCGCGTAGGCGACGACGGCGAGCGACAGCATGGTGCCGCCGGCTGCCAGGCGCCGGCGCGTCCGGCGGCTCGTCACGGCGGGATCGAGCGGGCGGTCCATCGCGTGCCAGTCGGCGCAAGCGCCGCGCCAGCAACGCACGCGATTTCCCGTGCAATTCTGAGGCTCAGGAGTCTCGGGCGTTCAGCTCCGTACTGTCACCGTCCGGAACCGGACAGTCCGGCCAGGTCGCAGGCCGGACGGCAGGGAGGACCGATCTTCAGGTCGCCGTGTGTACAATCTGCGCCATGCGCCATCGACTGTCCTTCCTGATCCTGCTCCTCGCCGGCACCATCGGCGTGACGGCGCCGACGCGTGCACAGTCGGAAGAGGCCGACCGCCTGCGCGAGGCGACGCTGGTGCTGCAGGAACTGAAGGACGCGCCGGACGTGGCCGTGCCGCGCGCCATCCTCGACAAGGCCGTGGCCATCGCCGTGTTCCCGTCCGTCAAGAAAGGCGGGCTTGTGGTCGGCGGCCACTTCGGTCGTGGCGTCATCAGCGCGCGCTCGCCGAAGAGCGGCTCGTGGTCGGCGCCGGCCTTCCTGACGCTGACTGGTGGCAGCGTCGGGCTGCAGATTGGCGGTCAGGCGATCGACCTCGTGCTGGTCGTCATGGACCAGCGCGGCCTCGAGCAGCTGCTGAAGAACCAGTTCAAGATTGGCGGAGATGCGTCGGTCGCGGCCGGCCCGGTCGGCCGGGACGCCGAGGCGGCCACCGACATCCAGATGCGGGCGCGCATCCTCAGCTACTCGCGCACCCGGGGGCTGTTCGCAGGCGTGACCCTCAAGGGCTCGACCATCCGCCAGGACCGCGACGCCAACGAGCGGTTCTACGGCCGTCCCTACCGCTCGCGCGAGATCCTCATCGACCGCCTCGGCGGTATCCCCGACCCCGTCCCGGCCTGGCGGGCGGAACTGGAGCGGTAGGACCGCCACTCGGACCGCCCGCTTCTCACATTGCGTCCACACCGGCCGCGTCCTGCGGTCCTGTTCGAGGCGTACGCCTCACCGGATCACCGAGCCTGGGAACCGCGGGTGTCTGACACCCGTTACTTGGTATTGCCCCGGGCCCAGGTCCCAAGCGCGTTGAACGCCGTTCGGCCTGATCGTTCTCTGCGGCCTCTGCGGTTTCTCTGTGGTCTCTGTGACTTTGTGAGAGGCGTACGGAACGCAGTGGCTGTGCGCCGATGGGAGATGCCCGTTGGCAACTGCTTCCGGCCGGCGGTCCAGAAATCCATATGACCTGTATCGATAATCGCAATGAGCAGCTCAGCCGTTCTCCATGCATTCCATGCATTGCATGAATGAAACCTTTGTATTTCCATCCTGCCCCCCATTTCGCGCATAAATAGAACACCGTCCGTTGCGTGCCGGCCCGTGGTGTCGGCGGCCGGCGGACGGGGAAGGATGCGCGGTATGCAGGACGGGCAAGTCCCACAGGCTCAAGGACTTTACGATCCCCAGCACGAGAAGGACGCCTGCGGCGTCGGTTTCGTCGTCCACCTCAAAGGGCGGAAGTCGCACGACATCGTCAGCAAGGGCATCGAGATCCTGCGGAATCTCGAGCATCGCGGCGCCTGCGGCTGCGAGGCCAACACGGGCGACGGCGCCGGCATCCTGATCCAGGTCCCGGATGCGTTCTTCCGCACCGCGGCCAACCTGTCGTTCGACCTGCCCCCGGCCGGCCGCTACGGCGTCGGCCTGGTCTTCCTGCCCCGGAACCGTGACGAACGCCGGCAGGTCAAGGAAGTCATCGCGCGCATCGTCCACGACGAGGGGCAGACGCTCCTCGGCTGGCGCCGCGTGCCGACCGACGACTCGTCGCTCGGCGAGCGCGCACGCGCCGTCGAACCTGATTTCCAGCACCTGTTCATCGGCGCGGGCCGGCTGCCCGGCGCGGACCGCCTGACGCCGCCGGCGTCGGCCGCGACGCGTCGCACCCGGGCCGGTGCGACGTCACCGGAGACGTCAGTCCGGATTCCCGAAGGCGACGCCGCGTTCGATCGCCAGGCCTTCGAGCGGAAGCTGTACGTGATCCGGAAGCGGATCGAGCGCGAGGTCGCTGCCCTGCCGCTCGCCGAGCGCGGGCTCTTCTACATCGTGAGCCTGTCGTCGAACACGCTCACCTACAAGGGCATGCTGACGGCGGCGCAGCTGGCGCCGATGTTCCCCGACCTGACGCACCCGGCGCTCGTCTCGGCGCTCGCGCTCGTGCACCAGCGGTTCAGCACCAACACATTCCCGTCCTGGCCGCTCGCGCACCCGTACCGCTACATCGCGCACAACGGCGAGATCAACACGCTGCGCGGCAACATCAACTGGATGCGGGCGCGCGAGGGGCTGCTGCGCTCGGACGTCTTCGGCGACGACCTGAAGAAGGTCCTGCCGGTCATCACCGAGGGCGGGTCCGACACGGCGACGTTCGACAACGTGCTCGAGTTCCTCGTCATGGGCGGGCGGTCGCTGCCGCACGCCATCCTGATGATGATCCCCGAGCCGTGGCAGAACCACGAGGAGATGAGCCCCGAGCGGCGCGCGTTCTACGAGTACCACGCGTCGCTCATGGAGCCCTGGGACGGCCCGGCCTCGATCGCGTTCACCGACGGCACGGTGATCGGCGCGGTGCTCGACCGCAACGGCCTGCGCCCGTCGCGCTACTACGTGACGAAGGACGACCTCGTCGTGATGGCGTCCGAGGTCGGCGTGCTCGACTTCCCGCCCGAGTCGATTGCGATCAAGGAACGGCTGCACCCGGGCAAGGTCTTCCTGGTCGACACCTCGAAGGGACGCATCGTCGACGACGAGGAGCTCAAGGGGGAGCTGGCGGCGGCGCACCCGTACGGCGAGTGGCTGAAGGCGCACCTGGTCGACATCGAGGACCTGCCGCCGGCGCCGCAGCTGCATCCGCCGGACCACTCGACCGTGGTGCGGCGGCAGCAGGCGTTCGGCTACACGCACGAGGACCTGCGGATTCTCCTGGCGCCGATGGCGTTGAAGGCCGAAGAGCCCATCGGCTCGATGGGCACGGACACGGCGCTCGCCGTCCTGTCGAACCGGCCGCGGCTGCTCTACGACTACTTCAAGCAGCTGTTCGCGCAGGTGACCAACCCGCCGCTCGACGCGATCCGCGAAGAGCTGGTGACGTCGATGGCATCGACCATCGGGCCGGAGGGGAACCTGCTCGATCCGCGGCCCGAGTCGTGCCGCCAGATCACGATCAAGTACCCGGTCATCAGCAACGAGGAGCTCGCGAAGCTGCGGTTCATCGAGCGCGAGGGCTTCCGGGCGGCGACGCTCGAGATGCTGTACAACCCGGCGGAGGACGGCCCGGGTCTCGAGCGCGCGCTCGCCGACCTGTGCCGGCGTGCGAGCCGCGCGGTCGCCAGCGGCTGCACGATCCTGATCCTCTCCGACAGGGGCGTGGACCAGTCGCACGCGCCGATCCCGAGCCTGCTGGCCACGGCCGGCGTCCACCACCATCTCGTGCGCGAGGGCACGCGCACGCGCTGTGCGCTCGTCGTCGAGTCGGGCGAGGCGCGCGAGGTGCATCACTGCGCGCTGCTGCTCGGCTATGGCGCCGGCGCGGTGAACCCGTATCTCGCGTTCGAGACGCTCGACGACATGATCCGGCAGGGGCTGCTGCCGGGCATCACGTACGAGAAGGCGGTCCGCAACTACATCAAGGCGCTCAACAAGGGCATCCTCAAGGTGATGTCCAAGATGGGCATCTCGACGCTGGCCAGCTACTGTGGCGCGCAGATCTTCGAAGCCGTGGGGCTCAGCCGCGAGTTCGTCGACAGGTACTTCACCGGCACGCCGTCGCGGATCGAGGGCGTGGGGATCACCGTCATCTCCGAGGAGGTGCGGCGCCGCCACGAGAAGGCGTTCCCGCGGCGCCCCGTCGGCGCGCCGGATCTCGACTGGGGCGGCGAGTACCAGTGGCGCCGTGACGGGGAGTACCACCTGTTCAACCCCGAGACGGTCTTCAAGCTGCAGCACGCCACCCGCAGCGGGCAGTACAGGATCTTCAAGGAGTACACGTCGCTCGTCGACAACCAGGCGGCGCGCCTGGCGACGCTGCGCGGTCTCTTCGACCTGAAGCCGGCCAACGAGCCCGTCCCGCTCGACGAGGTCGAGCCGGTGGAGTCGATCGTCAGGCGCTTCTCCACCGGCGCGATGTCGTTCGGGTCGATCAGCGCCGAGGCGCACGAGACCCTGGCGATCGCGATGAACCGCCTCGGCGCGCGGTCGAACTCCGGCGAAGGGGGCGAGGACCCGGCGCGCTACGTGCGCGACCCGAACGGCGACTGGCGCCGCAGCGCGATCAAGCAGGTGGCGTCGGGCCGGTTCGGCGTCACGAGCGAGTATCTCGTCAACGCGACCGACCTGCAGATCAAGATGGCGCAGGGGGCCAAGCCCGGCGAGGGCGGCCAGCTGCCCGGCCACAAGGTGTACCCGTGGGTCGCGAAGGTGCGGCACTCCACGCCCGGCGTGGGGCTCATCTCGCCGCCGCCGCACCATGACATCTACTCGATCGAGGACATCGCGCAGCTCATTCACGACCTGAAGAACGCGAACCCCGAAGCGCGGATCCACGTGAAGCTGGTGGCCGAGGCCGGTGTCGGCACCGTCGCCGCGGGCGTCGCGAAGGCGCACGCCGACGTCGTCCTGATCTCCGGCCATGACGGCGGCACCGGGGCGTCGCCGCTGACCAGCATCAAGCATGGCGGCGTGCCGTGGGAGCTCGGTCTCGCCGAGACGCAGCAGGTCCTCCGCCTCAACGGCCTGCGCGACCGCATCGTCGTCCAGGTGGACGGCCAGATGAAGACGGGCCGCGACGTGGTCATCGCCGCCCTGCTCGGCGCCGAGGAGTTCGGGTTCGCGACCGCTCCGCTCGTCGTCTCCGGCTGCGTGATGATGCGCGTCTGCCATCTCAACACGTGCCCGGTCGGGATCGCCACGCAGGATCCGGAGCTCCGGAAGAAGTTCACCGGGAAGCCCGAGTTCGTCGAGAACTTCTTCCGGTTCGTCGCCGAGGAGGTCCGTGAGCTCATGGCCGCGCTCGGCTTCCGGACGATGGACGAGATGATCGGACGGGTGGACCGGCTGGACGTGCGTCGCGCGCTGGACCACTGGAAGGCGCATGGCGTGGACCTGTCCGCGATCCTGTACGACCCGCCGGCCGGCGACCATCCGCGCCGCTGCGTCACCACGCAGGACCACGGCCTGGAGCGCGCGCTCGACCGGAAGCTGATCGCGCTCTGCCGCGACGCGCTCGAGGGCCGTGGCGGCGTCGACATCACGCTGCCGATCCGCAACGTGAACCGCACGGTCGGCACGATGCTCGGCTCGGAGGTCACCAGGCGCTTCGGCGCCGCGGGCCTGCCGGACGACACCATCCGGCTGAAGTTCGAGGGCTCGGCGGGACAGAGCTTCGGCGCGTTCATCCCCGCCGGAATCACGATGACCCTCGAGGGGGACGCCAACGATCACCTGGGCAAGGGCCTGTCGGGCGGCCGCCTGGTCGTCTTTCCGCCGCGGCGCTCGACCTTCCCCGCCGAGGAGAACATCATCATCGGCAACGTCGCCCTCTACGGCGCGACGTCCGGCGAAGCGTTCATCCGCGGCGTCGCCGGCGAGCGGTTCGCGGTCCGCAACAGCGGCGCGACGGCGGTCGTGGAAGGCGTGGGCGATCACGGCTGCGAGTACATGACCGGCGGACGCGTGGTCGTGCTGGGCCGCATCGGGCGCAACTTCGCGGCGGGCATGAGCGGCGGCATCGCCTACGTGCTCGACCTCGAGGAGAAGGCACGGCTCCGCGTCAACCGCGGGCTCGTCGATCTCGAGGAGGTCGACGAGGAAGACGACGAGTTCCTGCGGCAGATCGTCTGCCGGCACATCGCGCTGACCGGCAGCGCCCACGCGTCGCACATCCTGTTCAAGTGGCGCGAGCTGCAGGCACGGTGGATCAAGGTCATGCCGAGGGATTACAAGCGGGTGCTCCAGGCGGAGGCGGCCGCGCGCCGCGCGGGTCGCGTCGCGGAGTTCGGCGAGCTCGTGGGGGCGGTCAATGGGTAAGCCGACCGGGTTCATCGAGATCGCGCGGTCGAAGCAGCCTGCGCGGCCGGTGGCCGAGCGCATCCGGGACTGGCGGGAGGTGTACCTCCCCTACGACAACGAGACCCTGCGGCAGCAGGGAGCCCGCTGCATGGATTGCGGCATTCCCTTCTGCCATCAGGGCTGTCCGCTCGGCAACCTCATTCCCGACTGGAACGATCTCGTCTACCGGGATCGCTGGGATGCGGCCATCGAGCGGCTGCTGGCGACGAACAACTTCCCGGAGTTCACCGGCCGGCTCTGCCCTGCGCCGTGTGAAGGGTCGTGCGTGCTCGGAATCAACAGCGATCCCGTGACGATCAAGGGCATCGAAGCGGCGATCATCGAGCGGGCGTGGGAGGAGGGGCGCATCGTGCCGCGGCCTCCCGCGGTGCGCACCGGCAAGCGCGTCGCCGTGGTCGGGTCCGGACCGGCGGGGCTGGCCGCCGCGGATCAGCTGAACAAGGCCGGACACCTGGTGACGGTGTTCGAGCGGGCCGATCGGATTGGCGGGCTGCTCCGGTACGGGATCCCCGAGTTCAAGATGGAGAAGCGCTTCCTCGACCGGCGGCTCGCCGTGATGCAGGCCGAGGGCGTGCAGTTCCGGACGAAGTCCGACATCGGGCGCACGGTGCCGGTCGACGAGCTGCGGCGCGAGTTCGACGCCATCGTGCTGGCGGGCGGCTCGACCGTGCCGCGCGACCTGCGGATTCCCGGGCGCGAGCTCGCCGGCGTGCACTTCGCGATGGAGTACCTGACGCAGCAGAACCGCCGCTGCGAAGGGGACGAGATCCCCGCATCGGAGGCGATCACCGCGTCCGGCAAGCGCGTCGTGATCATCGGCGGCGGCGACACGGGCGCCGACTGCCTCGGCACCGCCCACCGGCAGGGAGCGGTCTCCGTGCACCAGTTCGAGCTGCTGCCGCGTCCTCCCGACACGCGGGCGGAGAACAACCCGTGGCCGCAGTGGCCCAACGTCTTCCGCGTCTCGTCGGCGCACGAGGAAGGCGGGGAACGCCGTTACTCCGTCTCGACCACCGCGTTCCTCGACGACGGGAACGGGCGCCTGGCGGGGCTCAGGGCCGTCAACGTCGTCCCGGTGCAGCAGGACGGACGGATGGTCTTCGAGCCGGTGCCCGGCAGCGAGTTCACGCTCGAGTGCGAGCTCGTGCTGCTCGCGATGGGCTTCACCGGTCCCGAGCGCGGGCTGATCGATCAGCTCGGCGTGACCCTGACCGACCGCGGCACGGTGGCGCGCGACGCGAACTGGATGACGAACGTCCCCGGCGTCTTCGCCGCCGGCGACATGCAGCGCGGGCAGTCGCTCATCGTCTGGGCGATCGCCGAGGGACGCAGCGCGGCGCGCGGCGTCGATCAGTGGCTGATGGGACAGTCGCACCTGCCCGCGCCCGTCCAGTAGCCCGGCGCGGGTCGCGCCAGCCGATGCTCACACCGGCGCCGCCGTGCGGCGCCGGATCCCCAGCTTCCTCATCCGGCTGCGCAGCGTGCTCGGCTTGAGATCGAGCGCCGCCGCGGCGCCGAGCGGCCCCTCGATGCGCCAACCCGTCTGATCCAGCATCCGCACGATGTGGGCCCGCTCGATGTCGGCCAGCCTGGTGAGCCGCAGCGCGGGTCCGTCCACCGGGTCGGACCGCAGCGGACCCGGAAGCCGCAGCTCCGGCCCGGGTGTCGTGATGACGGCGCGCTCCAGCACGTTCTCGAGCTCGCGGATATTGCCCCGCCAGTCGTGCGCCGCGAGCGAGTCCAGCACCGCCGGCGGAATCCCGTCGATGCGGCGCTGGTGCTTCCGGGCGAAGCGGTCGACGAGACAGCGCGTCAGGATCGGGATGTCCCCCGGACGCTCGCGCAACGCGGGCATCGTGATCGGGAACACGTTCAGGCGGTAGTACAGGTCGCGGCGGAAGCGTCCCTCGCGCACTTCGTCGGCGAGAGTGCGGCTCGTGGCCGCGATGACGCGCACGTCCACGCGAACCGTCCTGGGCGATCCGAGCCGTTCGAACTCGCCCTGCTGCAGGATCCGCAGCAGCTTCCCCTGCGCGTCCAGCGGCAGCTCGGCGACCTCGTCGAGGAAGAGGGTGCCGCCGTTGGCCAGTTCCACACGGCCGATCTGCGTCGCGCGGGCATCGGTGAAGGCGCCGCGCTCGCGCCCGAACAGCTCGCTCTCGACGAGCGTCACCGGGAGCGCCGTGCAGTCCACCGTCACGAACGGCGCGCGCACTCGTGCGCCGAGCCGATGGATCTCCCGTGCGGCCAGGCTCTTCCCGGTTCCGGTCTCGCCGAGCAGCAGCACCGTCGCCGTCGTCGGCGCCACCTGCTCGATCACCGCGCGCACGGAGCGGAACGTGTCGCTCTCGCCGACGAACCGCGATGCGGCATCGGCGGGTGTCTGCGAATCGCCCGGGACCGTCCGTGGCTGTTGCGCATCGAGTCTCATCGCCGGCTCGGCTGCGGGGAGCGTGGCTCGTACTGGAAGAAGCGTAGCGAGCCGCGAGCCTGCCGGCAATCAGACTTTCACCCTAGATGCCGCGGATGACGAGCACCTTCGACAGGTTCACGCAAGCGGAGCCGTCCCACTGTCGCGCTGTGTCCGCCGCTCATCGCTGCCAGCGCGCCGCGTACTCCCTGAAGAACGTCGCCTCGGCCACAACGGTGTTCCTGAACTCGTCCAGGAGGACCCGTTCGTTCGGCGCGTGGATGTTGCTGAACCCATCGGTGGCGCCGAACAGCAGAACTTCCGCCTGCGGCACGGCTTCCTGCAGCGCGTTGACGAGCGGAATCGATCCGCCGGTCGCCACGCTCGCGACGTCGCCGCCCCAGGCCGCCGACAGCGCTGCGCGCATGGCGTCATAGGCCGCGCCTGACGTCGTCGCCGCGAAGCCGTTTCCGGTGGCGCCCCGCTCGATCTCGATCGGGATACCGAACGGCCGCAGCGCGGCGAGGTGACGGACGAGCGCCTCGCACGCCTCGTCGGCGTCCTGCTCGGGGTGCACGCGCAGATTGATGCGCGCACGGGCGTACGGCACGACGGCGTTGACGGCTTCGTCGACCGGCAGGACATCGAGGCCGGTCACCGTGATCGCCGGGCCGGTCCACAGCCGCGAGCCGAGGCTCCCGGTACCGATGAGCGGCAGGCCGTTGCGCACCTCGGCGAGCTCGCGGAACTCGTCCTCGGTGAACGAGGCGCCCGTCCACTCCTCACGGCGCAGTCCCTCGACCTTCACGTTGCCCTTCTCGTCGTGCAGGGTCGTCAACGCGTGCAGGAGGGTCAGCAGCGCGTCGGGCGCCGCGCCGCCGTACTGGCCACTGTGCTTCGGCCCGCCGAGCGTCCGCACCGCGATCGTGACCGTGGCCGTCCCGCGGAGCGCAACGGTCAGCGTCGGCACGCCGGGCCGGACGCTGCCCATGTCGGCGATCAGCATCGCGTCGCACCGGAACCGTTCGGGGTCGCGAGGCGGATAGGTGTTGAGCGCGCTTCCGACTTCCTCCTGGCCCTCGATGACGATTTTGATGCCGACCGGCGGCCGCCCGTCGAACGCGCGGAGCGCGCCGACGTGCGCGAGCACGTTGGCCTTGGAGTCGGACACCCCGCGCCCGTACAGCGCGCCATCGCGCTGGACCGGCTCGAACGGCGGCGAGTCCCACTTCGACTCGTCACCCGGGGGGACGACGTCGTAGTGCCCGTACAGCAGCACCGTGGGAGCACCGGCGGGCGCCGGGATCTCGCCCGTCACGATCGGATGGGTGTCCGGAAGGTCCAGGGTGCCGACGTTGCGGAGTCCGGCCGATTGCAGCAGCTCGGCCACCAGAGCCGATGCTTCGTGCACGGGGGCGGCCGGAAATCCCGCCTCCGAGATCGACGGGATGCGCGAGAGCCGCACGAGATCGGACGTCAGCTCCGGCATCAGCCGGTCGACCGCATCGGCGATCGTGCCGCTGCTGCGGGCGGCCGCTTCGCGAGTCACACGAGCCATGTCGTACCTCCAATCCGTTCGACCGCGGGCGTGCCGTGGTCGATGGCCATCCGGCGGCCGCGTCCCGGCCCCGCTCGTCCCTCCGTCCAAAGCTCCTGCACCCGCCGCGCAGGGCCGTCCTTCGGTACGGCCACGGCCGGTGCGTCCGGCGCTCACGCGCGCGGTGACGAGAGCATCACGAACACCCCGACGACGAGCGTGAGCACACCCAGCCCGAGCACCGTGATGTCGATGACGTGCGATCCGAACTTGCCGCTGATCCCCGCGAAGAACAGGACCGACGCGAAGATGATCGTGAACAGCAGGTAGCGGTTCGCGGTCGCGCTCGCCCGCTCGGCTTCGTCCGATGCCCGCCGCGCCGTCGCCGCCCACTGCGCAGCCTCCTCACGCTCCCGTATGTGGTAGACGGGCAGGTCGAACGGCGACGAGGCCGCCTCGGGATTCGTCAGCGGGCTCGAGGCCCACCAGGCCCGCGTGGCCTCCCCGAGCGGCTCCGGCAGGCGGGCCAGCAGGAAGTCGGCCGACGCGGTGTCCCCCGCGCGGGCCGCCGCCAGCCACTGCAGGAAGAGGCTGACGTGCACCGCTGTCCGCTGCATCGCGAGGTTGCTCTGCTCCGCCGCCCGGATCGTCGCGGTGGTCGACGCCGACTTGTGGCTCGCGTACTCCGTGGTCCAGAGCGCGGACTCGTACGCGCTGTAGGCGGTGGCGATGGTCGCCGCCGCCATCACCGCCGACGACAGCAGCTCGATGCGCTGGAGCAGCGTCTCGCGTGAGCCGTGAGCGGTGCGCGGCGCGTCGACACGTTCCATCGGCATCTCCCGATCAGAAGGCCCACCCGAGCGTGAACGACAGACCGAAGTCGCTGCGGGGCCGATCGCCCGGCGGATCGCCGTCGAACCGCTCGAAGACGTTCAGCGCCCAGTAGAGATCCCAGAAGAAGTCGCGGCGGATCGAGCCGTCCACCTCCAGGCGCGCCCGCGCCCGCGCCAGGCTGATGAACGTCGTGGTGTTCAGCATGGCTTCCGTGGCGCTGCCGGGAGCGAACCAGTCGAGATCCAGGGCGGCCACGGCCTCCGCCGAATGGCTCGTGTCCGCGCCCTCGTAGTTCTCGCCGTCGTACGCGAGTCCTCCGTGCACCGACACCGCCATGCGCTGCGACCGGACGAAGGCGCGGCCGACTCCGCCGCCGACGAGCAGCCTGGCGTCGAGCTCGAGCGGCTCGTCCTGCTGGACGCGACCGGCCACGACCGCGTACCAGGGGCTTCCGAGTCGCCGGCGCACGTCGACACCGAGATCGTTCCTGGTCAGGGTCTCGGTCCCATCCCGCGCGGACAACCAGGAGTTCAGGGCCAGCCGGGTCTCGTACGCATACCCCCGGCTGCGATGCTGCGCCTCTCCGTTGAGCGTGTACGTCCTCGTGTCCTGCGCGCTGGCGAGACTGAACCCGAAATCGAGCGTCCCGGTGGTACGCGCGCGGAACCCGGCCTCGACCGGGATGATGCTGACGATGTCGCGCAACGGCACCGCCGGCGTCGGTCCCGATGCGGTCTCGACGACGAGACGACCGGCCGATGGGGACGAGATGGTGCCGGTATGACGCGCACCCGACGACAGCTCGATCTCCAGCAGCTGCTCGCTCTCGAGGCGCACCACCTCCGTCCAGACGATGGCGATCGTGCCGCCCCACCGCTGCGCCCCGGGAAGGGCGTGCGTGGCCGTCCGGAACGCCAGGCGGCCACGCTCGAGACGGCGCACGTCGCCGTGAATCCGATCGCCGGCGGCGACCTCGACGACTGCCGGGGCCTGTCCGCTCGCGGCGGCCGGAGCGAACAGCGCGACGAGATGAGCGAGCACGAACCAGCCGGCCGTCGAGCGCATGCGGAATCTCGCGCCATGCGTCGATCGGACCGGACGCGGCGCTCGTCCGCTGCGGCGATGCCAGCGATGTGCCACGCCCGGTTTCGCGAGAACCTCACGGCAACACCGGCGACCTGCACCTCGGGCATGCCGGCGCCACGGTGGAGCGCGGCCCGTCGCGTCCCCTCGTGACCCGCTGCCACAGCCGATGCCGCGCGAGATCCCGACCGGCGGTTCACGGCGTCGCGGCTCATCGTGCGCCGGCGGCGCTTTTGCGACGACCGCGTGCGGGAGTGTGGAACGCCGATTGCTCGCGCACCGGCTGACGAGCCGGCGGGGATCCGTGTCGAAGAAGATTGCCGGCGGCCACGAGACCGCCGAGTCGCCTTTCGTCTCCACCGGCCGCCTGCCTGCGGCCCCGAGCGTCCGAAGGCTCGTGTACCAGGCGTACGAGCGGTACCGCGCGAACGATGAGGGCGAGGTGTCAGCGGTCTACCCCGCGCTGGCGCGGATGCCCCGCGATCTCTTCGGCGTCTGCATCGTGGCGACCCGAGGCGCCGCCTGGGAGGCCGGTGACGTCCGCCACGGATTCGCCATCATGAGCGTGTCCAAGCCGTTCGTCTTCGCGCTGGTCTGCCAAGCGCTCGGGCCGGATCGCGTGCGCGAGGCGGTCGGCGTCAACGCGACCGGCCTTCCCTTCAACGCGATGGCCGCCGTCGAGAACAGCGCGGACGGCCGCACGAACCCGATGGTGAACCCCGGGGCGATCGCGACCACGAGCCTCGTGCCGGGCGCGACGGCCGACGCGAAGTGGCGGACGATCCGGACGACGCTCTCGCGCTTCGCGGGGCGGGCCCTGTGGCTCGACAGCGACGTCTACCGGTCGGCGGCCGCCACGAACTTCAGGACGCGCAGCCTCGCGCTCCTGCTGCGGGACCGCGAACGGATCCATGCCGATCCGGAGGAGGCCGCGGACCTCTACCTCCGGCAGTGCTCGCTGTCGGTGACCGCGAGGGATCTCGCCGTGATGGGAGCCACGCTGGCCAACGGCGGGGTGAATCCCGTGACGCGGCAGCGCGTGATCGATCCGCTGACCTGCCACTACACGCTGGCGGTCATGAGCATCGCCGGGCTGTACGACACGTCGGGCGACTGGCTCTACGACATCGGGTTGCCCGGCAAGAGCGGCATCGGCGGCGGCATCGTCACGGTGTCCCCCGGCAAAGGGGGCCTCGGTACCTTCGCGCCGCCGCTCGACCGCGCGGGCAACAGCGTCAAGGGGCAGCTCGTCGCTCGATACCTCTCCCGTCAGCTCGGGCTGGACCTGTTCGTCTCGAGCCCCGGCACCAGACTGAGGCCCCGGTGAACGTCCCGATGCGGCATGCAACTCGCATCGCCCCCGTGCCGGGACCAGCCGTGGCGCGCCCGCTGATCGCCCTGCTGCGGACGGCCTGGCACGAGTACGAGCGCGACCACGCCGGCTATCTCGCGAGCGCCATGGTGTACTACGCGCTCATCTCGCTGCTGCCGCTGCTGCTGCTCCTGCTGGCGGTGCTCGGGCTCCTCCTGCGTCATGCCGATTTCGCCGTGGCCGCCGAGCAGCAGGTTCTGTATGCCGTCGAGGCCCACCTCGGCCTCCAGATGCGCGAAGCGCTCGAGCAGCTTTTCGCCCAGCTCCAGCAGGAATCGCTCGTGGCGAGCGTCCTCAGCCTGATCGGTGTGGCGGCCAGCGCCTCCGTGCTGTTCCGCCACCTGCGTCTGAGCTTTCGCGCCATCTGGCACGTCGAGCCGGTGCGTGTGTCCGGCTCCCTCCGCGCCGTCGTGCGGACGATGATCCGCGAGTACGCGACCGCGTACATGATCGCGTTGTCCGGAGGTGGCCTCCTGCTCCTCGCGCTTGCGGCGGTGTCAATCACGCAGTGGATCGGCGGGCTCCTGACGCTTCCGGGGCTGCCGCCGGCGCCATCGTGGCTGATCACGCTCCCCAACGCCGTCCTCACCGTCGGCCTCGCCTTTGCGCTCCTGCTGAAGCACCTGCCTCCCGTGCCGCTGCAGTGGCGCGACGTCTGGCTCGCCAGCGCGCTCTGCACGGTCGCCTGGCTCATCGCCGCCGAGGCCGTGGTACTCGCCGGCGCGCTGCTCGGGCACGAGCCGTCGGCCACCGGCGCGCTCGGGAGCGTGCTCGTCGCGATGCTGTGGATCAATCTGGTCAGCCAGCTGCTGTTCTTCGGCGCCGAAGTCTCCAAGGTGGTCGCCCGTCAGCGGCTCGCCGCACCGAGGGGATCGCCGGTACCGTGACCGACCGCCACGAGCGTCGCGCGTACGCTGCGGGAGAGGCTTCGGGCGGAGCCCCGGCCGCCACCGGCGCACACGATGGGCACCGGCGTCGGCCGTCCGCGGTCCGCCGGATCTGGGATCTGCGGCTCGGAGATGCCGACGACAACCGGGCCAGCCCGCCCGGACGCGGCTGGCGCGGTGTGGTGGTCGCGCTCGCGCTCGACTTCAACTACCTGACGGCGCTCATCGGATTCGTCGCGCTCGTCCTCCTGCCGGCGCTGCTCCTCGGCCTCGCGCCATCGCTGATGCTCACGTATGGCCGTCAGAAGATCGCCGCTGCGGCGGTGGTCGGCAGCCACCCGGTTGCCGCGGTGGTGTCGCTCGCGCTGCTGCTGGCCGCGGCGTACTGGATCGGCAGGCCGCTGTTCAGGATGGCGCGCGAGAGCCTCTGGCACCTGCAGCACACGTTCGTGTTCCCGATGTTCGTCGCGCTCCGCGAGACGGTCAGCGCCGGGCTGGAACGGCTGCCGGGCCCCGCAGGCGCCTCGGCGCGCCTCGATCGGCGGCGGCGTCTCGGGGCCATCGTGGCCTCGCTGCTGCTGGCCGGGGGCGGGCTCGGGCTGGCCTGGAGCGTCGGCGTCCTGACGAACCCCGTGCTCGCCGATCTGCTCGCCCGCCCGGGCGTCGTCGTCCAGGCGGGATTGCGCAACGCGGCGCTGCTGCTGGGGCTATCCACGACGGCGTCGAGCCTGTACTGGCTCTGGCAGGAGCTGACGCGGCGCCGGCCCCTGCGCGACTGGTCGCCCGGACCGCCGCCCGGAGGCGGAACGACGATCCGTGTGGCGCATCTCTCCGACCTCCACGTGGTCGGCGAGCGCTATGGCTGCCGCATGGAATGCGGCACGCACGGGCCTCGCGGCAACGACTGTGTCCGCTTCGCGCTGCAGCAGCTGCAGGCCATGCACGCCGCGTCCCCGCTCGACTGCATCCTCGTGACCGGCGACGTCACCGACGCCGGCACGCGGGCCGAGTGGGCCGAGTTCGTCGACCTGCTGCGGGCGTGCCCCGGGATCCGGAAACGGATGCTGTTCGTGCCCGGCAATCACGACGTCAACATCGTCGATCGGACGAACACGGGACGGGTGGACATTCCCTGGAGCGCCAGCCATGCGCTGCGGCGCCTCCGGTTCGTCCTCGCCCTGGACGCCATGCAGGGAGCACGGCTGCATCTCGTGGACCACTCGTCCGGGGCACTCGGCACGTCCCTGCGACAGCATCTCCGCGCGGGCGATCGGCCGGCACGCCTGCGCGCGCTCGCGCGAGCGGGCACGTTCCGGGGCCGTCAGGAGATGGCGGCGGTCTGGGAGGACCTGTTTCCGCTGGTCCTGCCGCCGCGTGGCCAGCGCAGCTGGGGCGCGATCCTGCTCGAATCGAACGCGCGCAGCCACTTCTCGGCGACGAACGCGATCGGCGTCGTCGGTCCCCGGCAGCTGGCCGCGCTGCGGGCGGTGCTCGGGCGCTTCCCAGGAAGCGCGTGGCTCCTCCTCCTGCACCATCACGTGGTCGAGTATCCGACCGGCACGACGGCGCTCGCCGACCGTATCGCGCTGTCGCTCATGAACGCGCCGGAGGTCCTGCACGCCCTCGCGCCGCACGCCAGCCGGGTGGTGGTCTTCCACGGTCACCGTCACCACGACTGGATCGGCCGCGCCGGCGACGTCGTGCTCTGCTCGGCCCCGTCGGTGGCGCTCGGGTCGGTCGGACCGGACCTCTACCAGGGGAGCTTCCATCTGAACGAGCTCGCGATGAGCGACGGCGCGCTGCATCTGGTCTCGTCTGAGCGTGTGCCGGTGCAGGCTCATCCCGCATGAGCGCGGCACTCAGATCGCCGGCCTGCCGTCGGCGGACAGCAGCACCGCGACGGGCCGCAGCGAGTCCACGTGCGCGCAGACGATCATGACGACGACCATCAGCGGCACCGCGAGCAGCATGCCGACGACGCCCCACACCGTGCCCCAGAACGCCAGCGACAGCAGCATGATCACGGGACTCAGGTTGAGGCCGCGCCCCATGACTCTGGGCTCCAGGATGCTGCCGGTCGTGAACTGGACGACCGCGAGGGCCGCCGCGGTGCCGAGGACCCGCCCGGGATCGCCGAACTGCGCCGCCGCCAGCAGCGTCGGGAAGATCACCCCGAGCCAGGCGCCGATGTAGGGGATGTAGTTCAGCGCGAAGATCAGCAGCGCCCAGAACTCGGCGAGATCGAGCCGTACCAGCTTCATGACCACGTAGCTCGCAACGGCGCCGATCAGGCTCATCACGGTCTTCAGCCAGACATACGTCTGGACTTCGGATCCGACCTGTTCCAGCACGCGATACGCGCGGGCCTGGCCCTCCGCGTCGGGGAACAGCGACGCGATCTTGCTCCGGAAGCTCCGCTGCTCGAGCAGCAGGAAGACCACGAAGATCGCGACGGTGCCGCTCGTCCCCATCAGGTACGTCGCCGTCGCCGCGAGTGTGCGCAGAAGACCGGTCACGTCGAGGGACTGCAGCAGCACCTGCAGGTGCTGCAGTTCCTCGTACCCGAGCAGGCTTCCGGCCCGGTTCACGAGCCTGCGCAGGTTCTGCTCGTACAGGGGCGCCGCCTGCAGGACGTGCCCGATGTTCCCGGCGACGAGCCCCGCCACCCACCACACGAGGTTCCCGGCGACGAGCCCCGCCACCCACCACACGAGCAGCACGAGCAGCGCGACAGCGCCGGCCAGCCGGACACTCCCCGGCAGCGCAACCTCGCCGATGCGCAGCCGCCGGCTGACGGCGGCGAGCGCGTTGATCAGGTGCCAGATGAAGACGGCGATGACGAACGGCAGCAGGATGGACCGGCCGACAATCAGGAGACACACGGCCAGCGCGGTGAGAACCGCCGCCGCGGCATAGCTCAGCACATCCGGTGCCACGCCGCCCTCGACCAGCTCAGAACCCCCATGGCAGCCCCAGCACGTGCCACAGCGCCAGCAGGAGCGGCCAGATGATGAAGAGGACGATGACGTACGGCAGCATCAGCGCGATGACCGTGCCCACGCCCGCGTCCTTCTGGTACTTCATCGCGAACGAGACGATCAGCGCGAAGTAGGCGTTCAGCGGCGAGACCGCGTTGAACGGCGAATCGCCCACGCGGTACGCCGCGAGCACCGCTTCGGGCTCCACGCCGAGCCGCATCAGCAGCGGCACGAAGATCGGCGCGAAGATGGCCCATTTCGGGATCGCGCCGGTCATGATCAGATCGAGCACGCCGACGACGAACACGAAGCCCACGAGCAGCGGCAGCGCGCCGAGCCCCGCGGCCTCGAGCGTGTCCCCCATCTTCACGGCCGCCAGCGTCGCCATGTTGGTGTACGTGAAGAACGCGTTGAACTGGCTGATCACGAACAGCAGGAAGATGAGGCCGCCCAGGCCCGCGACGGCCTTCTCCATCGCGCTCACGACGTCGACGCTGCTGCGCATGGTCCCCGCCCCGAAACCGTACGCGGCGCCGATCACGAGGAACACGAGGGCGATGAGGACGATGAGGCCGTTCATGAGCGGCGAGTCCGCGATGAGCGAGCCCGTGTCCGCGTTGCGGAGGGGCGCGCCGGGCGGCAGCGACAGCAGCGCGAAGAACAGCAGCACGCCGATCAGCCCCCAGAACGCGAACTTCAGCCCGCGCGACTCTTCGGCCGTCACCTCGCCCGCGGAATCCGCGTCCACCCCACCGGGGTACGGCCCCAGCCGCGGCTCGATGAAGCGGTCGCTGATGAAGGCGACCACGACGGTGATCAGGAACACCGACGCGAGCGAGAACCAGAAGTTGGACGTCAGGGGGATCGTCCGGCCCGGATTCATCAGCGCGATCGCGTCGTTGGTGATGCCGACCAGGATGCCGTCGAGCGGCTTGATCAGGATGTTGACGCTGAACACGGCGGCCACGCCCGCGAACGAGGCCGCCAGGCCGGCGAGCGGATGGCGGCCGATGCTCAGGTAGGCCGCCGCAGCCAGCGGAATCAGGACGAGGTATCCGGCGTCGGCCGCGATGCTCGAGATCACGCCGATGAACACGAGGATGTAGGTCAGCGCGGCCGGCGGCGCCACCAGCACGAGCTTCCGGATGAGCGCCTTGATCAGCCCCGACGCTTCGGCGACCCCCACGCCCAGCATGGCGATGATGATCACGCCCACGGCCGTGAAGCTCATGAAGTTCGCGACGGCGCCTTCGTACATGAACCGGATGCCGTCGGCCGTCAGCAGGCTGCGGACGCTCGCCGTCGCGTCCTCGAGGGCATGGGTGTCCGGGTTGAGCCGCTGGTAGTTCACGCTCGCGCCGAGCATGTAGAACAGGTGGGACAGCAGAATCACCAGGCCGATGAGCAGCACGAAGATCACCACCGGGTGGGGCACGCGGTTCCCCACCCGCTCGACGACGTCGAGGAGCCGCTCCATCGCGGTCCGATCGTGCGGGTAGGTGTGAACGAGCTGCATCGTGTCCACGCGCGCGTTGGCCATGGGTTTCGCCCTCCTGCTGCTCCCCTGCACCCGCAAGCCGGCCCCGGACGCTCGGGCCCGGCGCGAACGTCTGCGGTCCAGTCGACTCGCGACTGCAGGCGTGCGGATGCATCAAGAGGCGTTCCAGCGCCGTGGGGGATGCTGAGGTGGGATGAGCTCGGAGCCGGCGCGCTGCAGGTTCGCGCCGGCGCTGGACGCGGAGCGAGCCCCGCGACCCGAGACGGCGGGCCACGGGATGACGTGGCCCGCGTCTGCGGCGTTGATGGTCTAGGCGCGGTCCCTCGTCAGCGCGCCCGGCCCGGGGCGGGTGACGAAGCCGGACGCGTGCGGCGCGGCGCCGGGGTGCGCACGGGCGTAGCGCTCGAGCCAGGTGTCCAGGAACGTCCCGGCAGAGTCTGCGTCCACCAGCGCCCAGACGCTGCCGCCGAATCCGGCCCCGAATGCGGAGGCGGCATGCGCGCCGAGCTCGCGCGCCAGCCGTGCCAGCGTGACGGTCTCGGGCACCTGATTGCCCAGCAGATCTTCGGCAGCCCGCTGCGATCGATCGACGAGCACGCCGAACGTCTCGATCCGCCCGGCGTCGAGCGCGGCCAGCGCAGCGGGAAGCAGCTGCTGCTCCTCGAGCACGTAGTGCTCCAGACGACGCGCGAGCGCGTCGCGCCGCCCCGAATCCGTGACCGACGTGACCAGCGCGCGCAGGCGTGCGAGCGCATCGGGCGCGGACGTGAGCGCGTCGTGCAGCGTCCGATCACTCCGGCCGCTCGCGCCGTTCCAGAGGTGCACGAGGTCGGACACGAGCTCGGCCCCGCGGTTGTATCGCTCGCGGGCCGTGCCGGTCTTCTCCGCCGCGATGCCGCTCGCCACGACGACGAATGTCAGGTGACCGGGCAGCTCGACCCGCATGAGCGCGGTCACCGGGGTATAGCGGTAGCACGTGAGGTGCCCGGCGCGGCTCAGGAGGATGGCCGTGTGGTCCTCACTGCCGCCGGTCGTGCCGACGCCGCGGTCGCCGCTCAGCGGACCGAACGGCGCGCCGTTCTCGATCGATCCCAGGTAGCCGGCCAGTGCCTCTGGCGACGGCACCGCGTCCCGGAACGTCGGGTGGGCCGGCAGGTCGTTCGCCTCCGACAACGCCAGGAACACGGCCGTGATGAGCGCGCTCGACGTGCTCAGCCCGGCCGACTTCGGCAGCGTGCTGCAGAAGGCCAGGTCGACCCCGCGGCGCAGCGGCCCGAAGTCGCGCGCCAGCCGCCGGGCGACGGTCATCGGGTAATTGGTCCAGTGCCCCACCGCCGGCTCGATTTCCGGAAGGAGCGGAATGGTCGCGTTGCGGCCGTCGCGCGCGTCGACGATCCGGAGCTGCGGCGTGTCGGACCCGGAGAAGACGACCGCGAACCCGCGCTCGGCGGCGCAGGTGAAGCTGCGCCCGCCGGCGTAGTCGGTGTGCTTGCCGAGGACCTCGATGCGGCCCGGCACGAACCGATACGCCTCGGCGCCGACGCCCAGCGACGCGAGCGCGGCCTCTGCCCGGCCCATCGACGTCTCGAACACGTGGCGCGCGCCCGGCGAGAGGCGCGCGCTGATGTCCGCCGCCCGCATCAGAGCCGGACGCTCCGTCCTTCGACGAGCCGGGCGACGACGCCGATGTCGGCGCGGCTCGACAGGTCGAGCACCGGCTCGTCGGAGAGCACGGCCGCCACCTCGAAGAGCCCTTCACGCAGCGCGAGCTGCACGGCCTGCGGCAGCTCGAGCTCGCCGCGCGGTGACAACGGCACACGGCGGCACGCCTCGAACACGCGCTGGTCGAAGCGCCAGCAGTTCATGCTCACGCGCGCATCCGGTCCCGTTGCGGCCAGCGTCGCGGCGTCGGGCTTCTCGACGATGCGCACGAGACGACCGTCGTGGAGATCGAGCAGCGCATACGCCGCGATGCGCTCGGGGGAGATCTGCCCCGTGCTGAGGAGCCCTGCCCGGCCGAACGCGATCACGCCCGGCGTGTCCAGCGTCGCCAGCGCGCGCAACGCGTCCACCGGGTAATCGTTGTCGCTGTTGAGGACGACGAACGGCTCCCCGGCGGTCCACGCCTCGGCGGCCAGCACGGCGTCGGCGGTCCCGCGCGGCTCGGGCTGGACCGCGAAGTCGATCGCGATGCGTTCCAGCGCCACCTCCTCCCGATAGCGGCGCCGCAGCAGGTCGTGATCCGGTGCGACCACGAGACAGATGCGTGTCAGCCCGGCGCTGGCCAGCGTGTCGAGGACGTAGTCGAGGAACGGACGGCCGGCCCCGACCGGGATCAGCGCCTTCATGCCGGCGTCGGCGAGCGCCTTCTGCCTCGGGTCGAGCTCCGCGCGCGCATCCGCGCGGCGCATGCGGGTGCCGAGCCCGCGCGCCAGGATGACGGCCCGATCAGTCACGCGGCGCCTCCGCCGCCAGCACGCGCGGCATCAGCCGGATCAGCACGGCGATGCCGGCGAGCGACGTGCCGACGTACACGATGGCCGGACCGGTCTGCCCGTAGAGGATCGCGCCGGTCCCGAACAGCGCGCCGTAGATCGCGGCGCATCCGGCGACGCTGGCCGCCAGCTGCGCGCCGAGCGAGTCGGTGGACGCCCCGGTCGACGCCTTCGCGGCGATGGGCCGCCATCCGGGCCCGGCGGGACGCACGCGCTCGTAGAACCGCAGGAGCGTCTGCTCGTCGGTCGGGCGCGTGAGGAACGTCGCCGTGAGCCACACGACCGAGGTGACGGCGATCGTGATCAGCAGCGAGACGTGCGACGGAACGACCGCTCCCTGTCGTCCGGCAATGAAGAAGGCCGCCGCGACCAGGAACGAGCTGATCATCGCCGCGATCTCCGACCACGCGTTGACACGCCACCAGAACCACCGCAGCAGGTAAATCAGACCGGTGCCCGCTCCGACCGACAGCATCAGATCGAAGCTGGCCCGCGCCGTCTCGAGCACGAGCGTGAGGAGCGCGGCGACCAGCATGAGCAGCGCCGTGACCACCCGGCCGACGAACACGTAGTGGCGCTCGCTCTCGCCCGGCCGCAGGAACCGCCGGTAGAGGTCGTGGACGACGTAGCTCGTGCCCCAGTTGAGGTGCGTCGAGATGGTCGAGACGTACGCGGCGAGCAGCCCGGCGATCATCAGGCCGAGGAAGCCCGCAGGGAGGAACCGCAGCATCGCCGGGTACGCCATGTCGTGCCCGATGAGGCCCGGATCCACGTGCGGCAGCGCGCGGCCGATGTCGTCGAGCGTCGGGTAGACGAGCATCGACGCCAGCGCGACGATGATCCACGGCCAGGGGCGCAGCGCGTAGTGCGCGGCGTTGAACAGCAGCGTGCCCGCGACCGCGTCGCGCTCGCTGCGCGACGCCAGCATGCGCTGCGCGACGTAGCTGCCGCCGCCCGGCTCGGCCCCCGGATACCAGACGGACCACCACTGCACGGTGAGCGGGATGAGCAGCACGGTCACGAACGTGCCCCAGTCGGACGGATCGGGCACGAGGCGCAGGACGCTCGGGTCGATCTGCGAGAACAGCCCGTCCAGGCCGCCGACCTGCGGCTGTTTCAGCGCGAAGTAGGCCGCCGCGAGCGACCCGGTCATCGCGATGCCGAACTGGATCATGTCGGTGACCATGACGCCCCAGAGCCCCGACACCGCGGCGAAGGCCACGTTCAGCACGGAGCAGACCAGCAGCGTCTGCCCCATGGGCCAGCCGAGGAGCACGTTGGCGATCTTGGCCGCGGCCAGGTTGACCGACGCCATGATCACGCAGTTGAAGAGGAGCCCCAGGTAGACGGCGCGGAAGCCGCGCACCAGGGTCGCCGGACGGCCCGAGTAGCGCAGCTCGTAGAACTCGAGGTCCGTCAGCACGCCCAGGCGCCGCCACAGCCGGGCGTAGAAGAACACCGTCGTCATGCCGGTGAGCAGGAACGCCCACCACGCCCAGTTGCCGGCGACGCCTCCCTCCCGCACCAGGTTGGCGACCAGGTTCGGCGTGTCGGTGCTGAAGGTGGTCGCGACCAGCGAGATGCCGACGAGCCACCAGGGGGCCGCCCGACCTGACGTGAAGAACTCCGCGGTGCTCCGCCCCGCCCGGCGGGCCAGCAGGAGCGCCGGAACGAACGAGACGGCAATCGAGGCGACGACGATCGCCCAGTCGAGGGAGGTCAGCAGCATGGCGGGGAAATGTATCAGACTGACTCGGGTCTGATCGGGTCTGATCAGGTGGATCGGGCCTGATCAGGTCCCGCCGCGCGGCGGGGATCGTGGGCGGCGCGGCGTCCGATCAGGTCGGATCGGGTCCCGCCCCGGCCGCGCGGATCGTGGGCGGCGCCTGGCGGACTCCCATAATCCAGGTCCGCCAGGCGCCCTTCCCGTTTCCGGTTTCCCGCTTCCCGCTTCTGCCGTCACTCCGTCCTGAGCGCCTGCATGACGTCCACGCGCGACGCGCGCGCGGCCGGCATCAGGGACGCCAGCACGGCAGCGGCCACCAGCAACAGCGCGGCGCCGAGAATCGGTCCCGCCCCCGGATAGCGGATCTCGGTCACCCAGGCGCCCAGCAGACGGGCGAGCGCCAGCCCGCCGACCGCCCCCGCCGCGATCCCGATGGTCGCGATGAGCGCCCCTTCGCCGAGCACCCGGCCGAGCAGGTGGCTCGGCGCCGAGCCGATGGCCAGCCGGATGCCGAACTCCCGGGTCCTTGCGCTCACCGAGAACGCGAGCACTCCGGCCACCCCGACGACCGCGATGAGGAGCGCGACGCCGGCGAACACGCTGAAGACCAGGGCGTTGAGTCGATCGGGAGCGAGCACCTCGGCGCGGATGTCCTCGAGCGTGGCCGCCCCCTCGACCGGCTGGTCGGCGGCGAGCTCGCGGATGATGCGCGTGATCGGCTGCACGAGCGCGTACGGATCGGTCCGCGCGTGCACGAACAGCCGGCCGCCGCCGATCTCCTGCTCGAACGGGTGATAGACCGTCATCGCCGGCCCCGGCACGATGTTCTCGTCGTCGACGTCCGGCACCACGCCGACGATCCGGCGCGGCTCCGTGCTGACGTCGATGAACTGCATGACCGGGTCGGTCCACATCAGCCGGCGGTTGACGGCCTGCCCCTGCGGGAACATCCGCTGCGCCAGGCTCTGGCTGATGATGACCACCTTCTCGCTGTCACGGCGATCCGCGGCCGTGAAGTCGCGCCCCTCCAGCAGCGGCACGCCGAGCGCGTCGAAGAAGCCGGGCGAGATCGTCCGGAAGCGGGCGCGCGGATCCTCTTCACCCGACGCCCGCGCGTAGCCTTCGGCGGTGAACTGGAATCCCGGCCCGAAGGTGCCGGCGTCGCGCCAGGGCACGATCGTGCCGACGGCGACCCGCTCGACGCCCGGCAGCTCGCTGATCCGGCGCAGCACCTCGTTGTAAAACGCCGAGATCTCCTCCGGCGGACGCGAGTACGAGACGATCGGCACGTTCAGGGCCAGCACGTTCCGCGTGTCGAACCCCGTCTGTGTCCCCTGCAGCGCCAGCAGCGTCGTCAGGAGCATCCCGGCTCCGGCGAGCAGGACGAACGAGGCCGCGATCTGCGTGACGGCGAAGGCCCGGAGCCGGCGACTCGTGCCCGACGTCAGGCGGACGCTGCCGCCCGCCAGGCCGAGTCCCGTCGACGACTCCGCCGACGGCAGCCGCGGCACGTAGGCCAGCAGCACGGCTGCGACGAGCGCCAGCGTGACGCCGACCCACAGCAGCGTCGCGTCCACGGTGACGTCGAGCGCCCGCACGGAGAACCGTGACGCGTACTGCGCCAGCACCGCGACCATCGGCCGCGCGAGCAGCACCCCGAGCAGCGCGCCCGCCCCGCACAGGACGAGGCTCTCGGCCAGCAGCGTGCGGCGCAGCGCGCCGGTGCCGGCGCCGAGCGCGGCGCGCAGCGCGAGCTCCCCTTCGCGCCGGACCGTGCGGGCCAGGATCAGGTTGGCGACGTTCGAGCACGCGATGATGAACACCAGCGCCGATGCCGCGAGCAGCACCAGCAGCACGGTCCGCGCCGGCGCCGTGATCTGATCGCGAAGCCGCCGGGCCTCGATCTGGAAGTCGGCGCTGGCGGGATAGGCCTCCGGATGCTCGTTGACGATGCTGCGGTGCACCGTCCGCAGCTCGGCGATCGCCGACTCCAGGGTCGCGCCCGGCGCGAGCCGGCCGAACAGCTCCGTCATCCGGTGCACCCGGCCGTGCACCATCGTCGCGTCGAGGTGGTGCGGGCTCGTCACGACGTTGGCGATGATCTCGGTCTCCGCCGGATACGGCACCGATGGCTCGACGACGCCGACCACCGTCGCCGACCGGTCGCCAAGCCGGATGACGCGGCCGATGACCGACTCGTCGCCGGCGAGCGCCGTGGTCCAGAAGCGGTGCGTCAGCACCACCGCCCCGGCGGCGTTCGGCCCATCGTCAGCCGGGCCGAGCAGGCGGCCCCGCACCGGCCGGAGCCCCATGACCTGGAAGTAGGAGCCCCCCACCACGCCGGCGCGGACGACCCGCGGCTCGCCAAGGCCGACCATCGTGAAGTCGATGGTCGAGAAGTCGCCGAACGCCGTGAAGGACTTCGTGCGCGCGCGCAGGTCCTCGATCTCCGGGACCGAGAACGCCGCGTTCTCCGCCCCGATCCCCCGCGCCGTCTGCCGGATGTAGATCAGCCGTTCCTCATCGTCGTTGGCGAGCGGCCTGAGCAGGACGCCACGGACGACGCTGAAGATGGCGGCATTGGCGCCGATCCCCAGCGCGAGCGTGACGATGACGGTGAGTGCGAGGCCCTTCACGCGGGCCAGCGACCGCAGCGCGTAGCGGAAGTCGGTCATGACGCTCATAGGTGACCCGTTACCCGGTTGACGGCGAGCGAGTACCGGAATCGACAGCGAACCCGGCCGGCCCGGACCATCCGGGCCGGCCGCACTCTTGCCTTGGACGGCGCGCGGCGGCGGTAATCATCGCCTGCCTTGCGGCGCCGACCTACTTTCGCTATACTTTCGCCCACTGTCAACACCTGGAGGAGCTCGTGCCCAACCACGCTGTCCCGTTCATCACCCCCGACGCGATGCTCGCCCACTGGCTGGGGCACCGCCGTCTGACCCGCCGGATCATCGACGCCTATCCGGAGGATCAGCTCTACACGTTCTCCATCGGCGGCATGCGTCCGTTCGGCGTGCTGGTCGCGGAGCTCCTGGGCATGGGCGCGCCCATGGTACGCGGAGTCGTCACGGACAAGTGGGAGTGGTCGCCGGACCGGCCGAAGCGCACCAAGGCGGAGCTGCTGCGGCTCTGGGACGAAGGCACGGCGGAAATCGAGCGGCTGTGGCCGCAGATCCCGCCGTCACGGTTCCAGGAGGTGATCACCGCGTTCGGCCAGTACACCGATGTGCTGCACGTGCTGCTCATGTACGTGATCGACAACGAGATCCATCACCGCGGGCAGGCGTCCGTCTACCTGCGGGCGCTCGGGATCGAGCCGCCGGCGTTCTACGACCGGAGCTGAATCAGGGCCCGACGCAGGGCTGACTTAGGGCCGACGGAGGGCCGAACTTCAGTTCGGCCGGTTCGCATCAGCCGGGCGTCCCGCGCTGCGCTACACTCCCCCGATCAGCCGCCGGAGGAGCTCATGCACACGCACGCACCCGCATCCGTCGACGTCACCGCCCGCATCGTCGCGTTCAAGCGCGACATGGCCCCGCGCCGCGACGTGCTGGCGCGGGCGTTCGGGGAGGTCCGCGATCACGTGCGCCGCGCCGTCGATCGGATTCGCGCCGACGCGGAGGCCGGCCGTCCCGTGATTCCCGAGATCGCCTGGCGCGACATCGACGAAGGCAGGGTGAGCGATGCGACGCTGCAGGCCGTGCGCCGGACCGGCTGTGCGGTCGTGCGCGGCGTCTTCCCCGCGTCCGTCGCGCGCGGCTGGTTCGACGAGATCGGCGAGTACCTCGAGACCAACCGCTATAACGAGCGCGAGGCCGAGAAGCGCGGCCTCGATCAGTACTTCTCGACGCTGAAGGCGGGCGCGCCGCAGATCTTCAACATCTACTGGTCGCGCCCGCAGGTGCTCGCCCGCCAGGACGAGCGGCTGGCCGCCACACGCGCGTTCCTGAACCGGTTGTGGAATCACCGTGGCGTGTTCGATCCCGATCGCGAGTGCACCTACGCCGATCGCGTCCGGCGGCGCCGCCCCGGAGACGAGACGCTCGGGCTGTCGCCGCACATGGACGCCGGCACGGTCGAACGCTGGATCGATCCGGGATTCCAGCAGGTGTATCGCGATGTCTTCGCGGGACACTGGCGCGCCTACGATCCGTTCGACGCCGCGCACCGGCTCGAGACGCAGGAGATTCCCTCGCCCGCCGTGTGCAGCATGTTCCGCACGTGGCAGGGGTGGACGGCGCTGACGCGACAGGGACCGAACGACGGCACGTTGCAGCTCATCCCGCTCGTCGAGGGGATCATCTACGTGCTGCTGCGCGCGCTGCAGGAGGATGTCGCGGAAAACGACCTCTGCGGCGCCGCGCCGGGACGTGCGCTGGGCGTCGGCCCGGACTGGCACCCCGACCTGGTGGGCGGGCTCGTCTCGATCCCGGAGGTGCAGCCCGGCGACACGGTGTTCTGGCACACCGACATCTGCCATGCCGTGGCCGACCGGCACGCGGGGACCGAGTACGCGAGCGTGATCTACATCGGGTCGGCGCCCGACTGCCCGAAGAACCGCGCCTATCTGCCGAAGCAGCGGGAGGCGTTCCTCGCCGGGCGCTCCGCGCCCGACTTCGCGCCGATGGACTTCGAGGTGGACTTCGTGGGCCGGGCGACGGAGGCGGATCTCACACCGCTCGGCAGGCAGCAGATGGGATTCTGATCATCGGGCGAATCCGCTGCGCTCGCGAGACCACAGCGGCCACAGAGAACGCTGAGGGGACGAGGACCGCAGTGTCGGGAACGCCGAGGTCACGAAGGACGCAGTGGCCGCAGAGACGACCGAAGTCCCAGCGGCCACTGCTCCAGGATCAGGGAACCCGGCGCGCCTGAATCGGTGCGGGCTGCGGCGGCAGCTCCGTCCTGATCCACTCCGCGATCGCGTCCACCGCCGCCTGGTCGCGCACCACGGTGCCGAGCGGCGGCATCTGCGACGAGGGGCGGCGCGACCGCATCCGGAACACCAGCGCGCTCGCCTCGGGACCACTCGGATCGACGAGCAGCGTGTGTCCCTCCCGCTGCGGCGCCGCCCACGCGGTGAGACGGCCGACGAGCGCCCGCGCCACCGCGTCGCCGTCCCGCAGCAGATCCTCCTCCCGGAAGAACGGCTCCACCCCGGCGATGAGACCGGGCCGGGCGTGGCAGCTGCCGCAGTTCGCCAGCAGGTAGCCGAGCGCCGCGCGCGTACGCGGGCTCGCGGTCCGGATTCGCGGCGGGTGTGAAGCCGGTCCGGATCGCGCGGGCGTCAGCAACCCTTCGCGCATCAGCGCCGCGAGCGTGAGCATCCCGGGCGTGAGCGGCTCGGCGTGCAGCGCGTGCGGGTCGCGGTCGTCGGAGAGCTGCAGCGCGGTGAACCCGAGCGGCCGGGGCGATGATCCGTGACACGCGGCGCAGTCGGACCGTGCCGGGATCGTGTGCGACTTGCCGTTCCCGAGATCGGCGGCGCCCGGCACACCCTCCTCCGGCGCCAGCGTCGCCTCCGTGCCATCGGCGTTCCACACGTAGCTGACGGCCACCCACCGGGTGTCGGACGCGCGCCAGAGCATGCGCGTCTCGACCTTGCGTCCGCCGAACGAGAACTCCTTCCACAACCGCGTGCCGACCGGGAACTCCCAGGCGGCCGGATCGGCGGCGTCGATGGGCGTGCCGGGAGGCAGATGGATCCAGCGCCGCTTCGCGGCGCCGTCCGTCCACAGCGGGTATTGCGGCGAGAACGGGCGGTTGGCCGGATGGATCTCCCCCGGATGTCCTTCGCGATAGAGGCCGGTCTCGACGAGCCGCTCAGGCGCGCGGATGGCCGCATCCCCCTCGCCGGTGCTTCCCGCGCCGATCGCCTGCGCGAGCAGCAGGAGGACCGCGACGGGCGCGGCCCCTCCCGCCGGCGCCACGGGGCGCAGGCCCCGGCGCCACAACGCTGTCACCGTTCCTCCTCCGCCGGGTCGATCGGCTCCGGGACCTTGTTGCGAACCGGATTGATCGACTGCAAGTACGCGAAGACCGCACGGAGGTCCTCGTCGGTCAGCGACCGGACGGCGTTGAGCACGCCCGTCATCGGCGGCAGGATCGGACGTCCCTTACCCTGATGGCGGCCGGACTTGATGGTCGCGATGAACATCTCCTCCGTCCACGTGCCGAGGCCGGTCTCCTTGTCGGGCGTGAGATTGGCGGTGAAGCTGACGCCCCATGGGCCGCCCCAGGAGGTCATGGTCGCGCCCAGCACCCCGATCCAGGGCCCTTCCGGCAGCTTCGGAAGCGGCGGCATCTTCATGTCCTGCGGGTGGCCGGACAGCGCCCGGGTCATGTCGGGCTCGATGCCGCCACCGGGCGCCGGCTTGTGCGGCGTGTGGCAGTCGTGACACGACATGATGCGCACCAGGTACTCGCCGCGGGCGATGCGATCGGCCGGGGCCGACGGCCCCGCCTGAGGCGGCGCCGCGGCGGTCGGCCCGGACAGGGTCGCCGCCGCCACGGCAGTCATGACGAACAGCGCTCCCAGCGTTGACGTTGGCGTTCTCATGCGATGAGTCCTCGGGAATGGATGAATCGGGCGTTCATGAAGCCGCGATGAATTCTGAGAGGAAAAGACGAGAGCCCGACGCTAAGTCCTCCTTACCGGGACGCTAAAACTTTCCTAGCGGCGATATACGCAGGTTTCCGGGCCCGGCGCTATACTGGCCCGCTGTCGATGATCGACACGCAGCTGGCCAGCTTTCTCCAGGAAGGCCTGGGCATCTATCTCGGCACCCGAGACGATGCCCTGCGGCCGGAGGGTGCCCGGGCCCTGGCTGCCGCCATCGACGCCGATGGCGCGCACGTAACCGTTTACGCGGCGGAGATTGCTGCCGAGCGCCTGCGCGCCAACCTCGAATCGAACGGTCAGATCGCGGTGTCGTTCGCCAGGCCGATCGACGACCGGGCGTGCCAGGTGAAGGGCGTGTGCGTCGGGATTCGCCCGGCGTCCGGCGAGGAGCGGCCGCTCATCGACGGCCAATGGGCGGCCTTCATGCGCAGCCTCGACGCGATCGGCATCCCGTCGAGCCTGGCCGGGGCCTGGGTGACCTGGCCGGCTCTGGCCATCCGCCTGCGCGTCACGGCCGTGTTCGACCAGACGCCGGGTCCGCACGCGGGAGCGGCCCTCGAATGACCCCGCCGCTCGAGTCGCTCACCAGCTGCTTCCAGGGCCTGCTGCCCGCGCAGCTCTTCACCTGCGCGAAGGACGGCACCCCGAACGCCGCGTATCTGAGCCACGTCGAGTACGTCGACAGCCGGCACGTCGCGCTGTCGTTCCAGTTCTTCAACAAGAGCCGGCGCAACATCACCGAGAACCCGCACGCGCTCGTCGCGCTCGTGGACCCCGACACCGGCCAGGGCTGGCGGCTGCGTCTCCTCTACGTCCGGTCGGAGACCGAGGGTCCGGTGTTCGACCGGATGGCGCTGCGCATCGAGGCAATTGCGTCCTACTGCGGCCTGAAAGGGATCTTCCGGCTGCGCGCGGCCGACATCTACGAAGTGCTCTCGGTGGACCCGCTGCCGGAGGAGCCGGCGTGCGAGGCGCGCCGCCGTCAGCGCGAGTCCCTCAGCCCGGTCTTCACGCTCGCCGCCCTCCAGGATCTCAGCGCGCGCATCAACCGCGCCGAGACGCTCGAGCAGCTGGTCGACTCGATCCTCGCGGGCCTCGAAGCGAGCTTCGGGTTCCGGTACTCGATGATCCTCGTGCCATCCGAGGACGAGCGGACGCTGGTCACGCTCGCCACGCGCGGCTACGACGAGGACGGCGCGGGCGCCGAGGTCCGGATCGGCGAAGGCATCTGCGGCATGGTCGCCGAGGCGCGCAAGCCGATCCGCATCTCCGGGCTGCTGCGCGGCATGTTGTACGCGCTCGCCTCCCAGCGCGAGGCGCGAGGCGAGCTGCCCCGTCCGCCGATTCGCCTGCCGGGCCTGCCGAACCCGGAGAGCCAGCTCGGCGTGGCGTTGCTTGTGCGCGGCGAGCTGGTCGGCGTGCTCTGCATCGAGAGCGAGGTCCCCTACCGGTTCCACGAAGAGGACAAGACGACGATCGAGCTGCTCGGCAGCTATCTCGCGATCGCGATCCAGAACATGCAGCTCCACGAGCGCGCGGCGGAGCCGCGCACCGAGGCCCACGCCCCGGCGTCGCGCGCGACGGGTCCCGCCCGGCGCGCGGCCGCCGGCGTGCGCCGCGAGGTCGTCTACTACAACGGCGCCGAGTGCGTGTTCGTGGACGGGGAGTACCTGATCCGCAGCCTGCCGGCGAAGATCCTCTGGCGGCTGCTCAACGAGCACCAGACGACGGGGCGCACCGAGTTCACGAACCGCGAGCTCCGGCTGGATCGCTCACTCAACCTGCCGGAGTGGAAGGACAATCTCGAGAGCCGGCTGATCCTCCTCCGCCGGCGGCTCGAACAGAAGTGCCCCGACATCCGGCTCGCGCCGTGCGGCCGGGGGCGCTTCGTGCTGGAGCTCGGATGCGAGCCGGTGCTCCAGACACGCCCGTGACGTCGAGTCGAGTCCCCTCCGGGCCCTCCTGCGGCCGGATCTCCGATCCGGCGGTCTGCTGAAGCGGCCGTGGGCCTGGCCCGCTGAGACTCGACGCCACGCGTGTCGCGAGGTCACCACACCCGCGACGACTGTCGTCGCGCTCACGGCACGCGCGTGATCGGCAGCGGTCCGGGATCTGATATGTTGCCCTCCATGAACCGACTGCGTTCCCTCCTGCTGTTCCTTGCTGTCACGATTGCCGTCGCCGGCATCACCCTCGGTGCCCGGCAGACCCCTGCGCCCGGTTTCGCCGACGCCGTGCTCGGGCGGTGGGATCTCACCGTCCAGGGGGCCGATGGCCCGTATCCCTCGTGGCTCGAGGTCCAGCTCCGGAAGGAAACGGAGCTGATGGGCCGCTTCGTCGGACAGTTCGGCAGCCTGCGCTACCCGACGCGGGTGGAATACGTGAACGGCACGCTGACCGTCGTCGTGCCGGTGCAGTACGAGCAGAACAAGACCGATCTCCGCTTCGAGGGGCGGCTCGTGGGCGACCGCCTCGAAGGCACGACCCAGGACGCACAGGGGCGCACGCTCACGTGGACCGGCGTGCGCGCGCCGGCGCGGGCGCCCGCACGCCAGGTGTCGTGGGGATCGCCCGTGCAGCTGTTCAACGGCCGCGATCTGAGCGGCTGGCGGCCGCGGCACGATCGCCATGCCGGCTGCTGGTCGGTCGCAAACGGCATCCTCACGGCGACGCCGCCGTGCGTCGATCTGGTCAGCGAGGCGACCTTCCAGGATGCCCGGCTCCGCGTCGAGTTCCGCTACCCGCAGGGCAGCAACAGCGGCCTCTACCTGCGCGGGCGCTACGAGGTCCAGATCCAGGACGATGCGGGGAAGGCGCTGAGCGCGCTGCGCATGGGAGGCGTGTACGGGTTCCTGACGCCGTACGTCGACGCGGCAAAGGCCGCCGGCGAGTGGCAGACCTTCGACATCACGCTCATCGGCCCGCGCGTGACCGTCGTCCTCAACGGGACGACGATCGTCGACAACGAGGTGATTCCCGGGATCACCGGCGGCGCGCTCGACAGCAACGAGGGAGCCCCGGGTCCGCTGATGCTGCAGGGCGACCACGGGAAGATCGAGTTCCGGCGGATCGAGTTGATCCCGGCTATCTAGATAGCCCGAACGATCTCACAACCACAGAGAACACGGAGAACACGGAGTCCAAACACAAGAAACCTCTGTGACCTCTGTGACCTCTATGACCTCTGTGACCTCTGTGTCCTCTGTGACCTCTGTGTCCTCTGTGTCCTCCGTGTTCTCTGTGGTTCGTGAGCCTCACCTTGGAAACAAGTCCGGGTTGTCCGTAAACACCCCATCCACCCCGAACACCCGCAGGAAGTGCTCCATCTCCTCCCGCACGGTGTCGAACCGGCCGGTGTTCGACGCGCGGAACGTGTAGGGGATCACGGTCAACCCGAGTGCGTGCGCGCGTGACACGAGCGTCGGATCGCGGTCGATGAGCGTCTTCGACGGGCCGATGCCGGTCGCGAATGCGGCGATCTTCTTCAGCGCCTCATCCGAGGTCCACTCGACGTCACGCGGCTCGAGCAGGAACGTGCGGTCGATCGACGGCAGCTCCCGGGCGGCGGACTGCAGCGCCTCGACGTCGAAGGACTGGATGATGATCGGCGTCGCCGGATCGGCCCCCTTGCGATCGAGCCCGTGCCGCTTCAGCTCGGCGGCCAGCAGCACCGAGATGTCCACGCCGCGGTCGCGATAGAGCGACGGCGCCTTCAGCTCCGGAAACAGCCCGGCCTTGCCGCGGACGAGCGCGATGGCCTCGGCGAACGTCGGCACGCGCTCGCCGGCGAACTTCGCGTCGAACCAGCTGCCGGCGTCGAGGCGGCGCACCTCCTCGAGCGTGAAGTCGCCCACGAACCAGCGGCGGCGCCCGTCGACTTCACGGGCCCTCTCCGGGAATACCTCCTCGACGTTCGTCGTGCGCTCGAGCGTCGGGTCGTGCAGGCAGACCAGCACGCCGTCGCGCGTGAGCCCGAGGTCCTGCTCCACGAAGTCCGCGCGCTGCTCGAGTGCGAGTCGATAGCTCGCCAGCGTGTGCTCGGGCGCATAGGCGGACGCGCCCCGGTGCGCGACGAGCAGCTTCCGATCGGAGGGCTGGGACTGGACGGCAACGACGAGGATGGCGGCGACCATCGCCGCGACCATGCTCGGAATCTGCATGGTTGAGAGCGTATCAGACTGCCTTCCGGTACACTGCCTCCATGCTCTTCCGCCTCGTCCTCCTCGTCATCGGCCTCATCGTCGTGGCGTGGATGGCCGGCCTGCTGATCCGCCGCCTGCGAAGCGGCCGCCTCTGACGTACGGGTGTCAGACACCGGTACCATGGCCTTCACCATCGGCGCGAATCTTCCCTGGGTGCGCTACGGCTGCGACATCGGCGCCAATGCGTGGTTCCCGTCCGGAGGACTCGCCGCCAACAGCCGGGAGGATCTGCCTGCCCTCTTCGACCGGCTCCGCGACGGCGGCGTCGAGCTGATCCGCTGGTTCTTCTTCTGCGACCTGCGCGCCGGCGTGCGGTTCGACGATGACGGTGTGCCCGAAGCGCTCGACCACACGGTGGAGCGCGACATCGACGCGGCGCTGACGCTCGTCGGACGAAGCGGCCTGAGACTCGTGCCGGTGCTCTTCGACTTCCACCTGTGCCGGCCACGACGCCGGCTGCGGGGCGTCGAGATGGGCGGGCGGAGCCGGCTGCTGCGTGTGCCGGCCTTCCGTGCGCGGCTCGTGGAGACGATGGTCGCCCCGGTCGTCCGGCGCTACGGACACGAGCCGCTGATTGCCGCCTGGGACCTCTTCAACGAGCCCGAGTGGGCGACCTTCGGCGTCGGCACCTGGAACCCCGTCGCGAGCGTGCCGCGTGCCGCGATGCGCGCATTTCTCGGCGAGACGGCCCGGCTCGTGCGCGATGCCGCGCGGCAGCCGATCACCGTCGGGTCGGCCAGCCTGGCCACGATCAACCTCGTCCGTGGCCTCGGTCTGGACTTCTATCAGCCGCACTGGTATGACCGCTTCGAGCGCGTCGCGCCGCTGGCCCGATCGCTGTCGGAGATCGGCTACGATCGCCCCGTCGTCCTCGGCGAGTTCCCGACGGGCCGCTCGACGCGCGACCCCGCCACCCTGGTACGCACGGCACGCGGGGCGGGTTTCGCGGGCGCATGGTTCTGGTCCGTGCTCGCCACCGACCGGTTCACCGCGCCCGACGCACTCGATCAGCTCCCCAGCTGGCAGCTCACGAACGCGTGACGGCGGTTCGACGACACGCCCGGTGCGTCGGATCGGCCTCGACCGGAAAGGGAGGTACCGATGGCAACTCTGGCTGACAAGTACGGCGACGTGCTCGGACTCGCCCAGGAGCTCGGCGTTCGCGACGGCAACTGGAAGGAGGAGAACGGCAAGATCAAGATGTGGGGCAAGACCCAGTACCAGCTCGAGGCCAATCTCCTCTGGGACAAGATCAAGGAGCACCCCGGCTGGGAGAACGAGGTCGTCGCCGACATCCAGGCCACCGACAAGAGCATGTTCGGCCAGTACACCGTGAAGGCCGGCGACACGCTCTCGAAGATCTCGCAGCGGTTCCTCGGCAGCGCGAACCGCTACATGGACATCTTCAATGCGAACAAGGACACGCTGAAGGATCCCGACAAGATCCAGGTGGGTCAGCAGCTGGTGATTCCGAACCCGTAGCTGCGCCTGCGCATCACGGCGTTGCGCCTGCAAACCACTGAGGCCACAGAGGGCGCAGAGGTCACAGAGATAACCAATGCTCTGTGTTCTCTGTGACCTCTGCGGCCTCTGCGGCCTCTGCGTTTAGCCGCCGTCGAGATAGAGGACGATCAGCAGCGCGATGAGCGCCAGCAGGATCAGCCCCGCCACCTTCCACGGGCTGACCGGATACGTCCCGTCCATCTTCCCCGTATAGCCGTTCACGACGACCTGGTACGCCTTCGCGCCGTAGTTGTATGTCAGCAACCAGACGGGCACGAGGATGTGCTTGAACGTCCGGCCCGAGAAGGTCGGGAAGATCTGGAGGTTGCGGAACGTGTCGCCCGGCACCTGCGAGGCGCAGAGCTGCTCGAGCCGCGCGCGCATCTGCTGCAGCGACCGCTCGGCCGCCTCGACGAGCACGACCTGGTAGTGCTCGACGACGAACCCGGCCAGCATCGCCGCGTCGTACGGGACGAGCTCAGAGGTCGGGAACGGCTCGATCCGGCGCAGCAGGTCGTGCCGCACCCCGTGCGTTCCCGGCACGGGCTCGTCGTCGAAGAACTGCTCGACGTGACCCGAAGCCGGCTCCCAGCGGACGTGCCGCACCTGGCGCGTGCTCATGCGGCCGTTGCGGTCGCGATACGTCTCGGTCGTGTAGTAGTAGTGGCCCGCCTCGGCACGCCAGGGGCACGAGGCGTGCGCGTCGAACGTCCAGTACGGGATGTAGACGCCGCGGACGGTGTCCACGAGCGCCCGCCGCTTCAGCGCGCCCGGCGCGAGCCACTTGCTCGCATACCAGCGGCGGATCTGCTCGCGCACGGCCGTTTCGGGCACCTTGAACGGCAGCAGGCTCTGCGGACTGATTGGCGCCTTGATCTCGTCGTACGCGACGAGCGCCGGCGAGCCGCAGAACTCGCAGTTCTGCCCGACGCGCGCCGGGTCGAACACCATCACCGCGCGGCAGCTGCGGCACTGCACGCTGCGCCGCTCGATCCGCCAGCCCCGCTCCTCGTCCGGCAGCTCGCGCAGCGCGCGCACGAGATCGAGCTCCTCGATCGCGCCGGTCGCCGGGTTCACCTGATACGGCGACTCCGTGCCGCAGAACGGGCAGATCAGCTTCTGCTTGCCGGGGTGCCACTCCGCCTGCGCGCCGCACGCGGGACAGGGGAACGTCTCGCGGGCGGCGACCGGCGCGGAGAAGTCGTTGGATGCCATCAAGGAGGCGGCAACCTCCGGAGCCGCGCGCTGGTTCGCACCGCGCGGCGGAGGCGGGATCTGATCGACCCGATCAGACCCGACCAGACCTGATCGGACCTGATCCGACCCGATCGGACCGGCTCCGACCCGATCCGACCGGATCTCAGTTGTTCAGATACTTCTCGAGTGCCGCGCGCGTGACGCGATAGCTCGACCCGATCTTCTTCGCCGACAGCTCGCCGGACTCGATCACCGCCAGCACATCGGCTTCCGACACGCCGATCGCCGTCGCGACATCGGCCGGCGACAGCAGCTCCGGCAGGCCGAGCGCGGCCGGCGGCGCCGGGTTGCCCGGCACACCCGCACCTGCGGCGCCCGCAGCAGCCGCGCCCGCGGCGGCGCCCGGCGCCTGCAGGTTGCCGAGCCCCTGCTGCTGCATGATCTGCTGCGCGATCGCGAAGCCGACGGCCAGCTCCGAGGCGGTCCCTGCGGCGCCCGCGCCGCCGGGCGCCTCCATGCCCTTCGCCATCTGGTACTTCACGAAGTCGTTCAGGTTCCCGATGGCCGCCATGCTGGCGCGCTTGTCGACGGCCGCCTCCACTTCCGGCGGCACCGACACGTTCTCGACGATGAAGCTGGCGAGCTGGATGCCGTACTTGGCCGACACGACCGGGTTGATGAGCGGCAGCAGCGCGTCGCCGAGCTCGGTATAGCGCGCGGCGACATCGAGCACCGGCACCCGCGAGGTCGCCAGCGCGTCGCTGAACACGCTGACGACGCGCGAGCGCATCGTCTCGGCGAACTCGTCGAGGCGGAAGTTGTGGTCGGAGCCGGCGACCTCCTTCAGGAACAGCTTCGGGTCGACGATCTTGAAGTCGTACGTGCCGAACGCGCGCGCCCGCACGATCCCGAAGTCGTCGTCGCGGAGCATGATCGGGTTGGCCGTGCCCCACTTGTTGCCGGTGAACAGCCGCGTGTTGAGGAAGTAGACGTCCGCCTTGAACGGCGAGTTGAAGCCGTACTTCCACGACTGCAGCCGGGTCAGGATCGGGATGTTGTCGGTCGTCAGCGTGTGCTTGCCGGGCCCGAACGTGTCGCCGAACTCGCCGAGGTAGACGAACTGCACGACCTGCGACTCGCGCACGATCAGCTGCGCGCCGTTCTTGATCGCCTTGTCCTCGTCGGGAAAGCGGAACGACAGCGTGTCGCGTGAGTCGTCGGTCCACTCGATGATTTCGAGCAGCTCGCCCCTGAGGAAGTCGAATACACCCATCCTGAAGGCCCTCCCGGTTGCTCAGATTGTATACGTGCCCGGGTCGTGCGGGGTTCGTGGGCCTGCCGGCTGCATGGCCGAACCGAAGTTCGGCCCTGCGGACTGCTGTCAGCCGCCGCTTCATGGCCGAACTGAAGTTCGGCCCTCCGGCGATCGCTTGTACACGCGGACGTAGTCGACCTTCAACGCCTGCGGAAAGGTCGTCGTCTCATCCGGGTAGCCCGGCCAGCGGCCGCCGACCGCCAGGTTCAGCAGCATGAAGAAGTCGTGGTCGAACACCCAGCGGGTTCCCGCCGGCAGGTCGGCCGGTGTCTTCGTCGCGTACAGCCGGTCGTCCACGTACCAGCGGATCACCTCGGGCTCCCACTCGATGGCGAAGACGTGGAAGTCGTCGGCGACGGGGCCGCTCAGCGCCACGTGACTGCTCGGGCCGTCCGCGCCGGCGTAGCCCGGCCCGTGGATCGTGCCGTAGACGTTGGCCGGCTCCTTTCCGATGTGCTCCATGATGTCGATCTCGCCGCACGCCGGCCAGCCGGCCGTGGCGAAATCGGCGCCGAGCATCCAGAAGGCGGGCCAGATGCCCTGCCCGCGCGGCACCTGCATGCGCGCCTCGAAGCGGCCGTACGCCTGCGCGAAACGGCCCAGCGTCTTCAGCCGGGCGGACGTGTACTCGCGCGTGATGCCGTCGCCGCCCGTGAAGCGCTCCGCGCGCGCGGTGATCACGAGATGTCCGCCGTGAATCGCCGCGTTCTCCGCGCGATCGGTGTACGTCTGGAGCTCCTCGTTGCCCCAGCCGCCTCCGCCGAGGTCGTACACCCATTTCTCCGGATCAGGACGGGAGCCGTCGGGCGCGTCGAACTCGTCGCTCCACACGAGAGTCCAGCCCTCGCGTGAGGCAGGCGGCTGGGCGCCGACGGACGGGCCCAGCGCGAGCAGCCCCAGCGCGAGCAGCGCCAGCGCCGCGAATCCGAATCGAAGGGCTCGTTTCACAGGGGAACCTGCCACGGTCGCGCGAGATTGTATCTCGCCGCGAGTCGCGATGCGCCGAGCGGCGTTGTGCGACCGCGAGCCGCCGTCCATCGAGCGGTCGCGCCCTTCCCGCCTGCCGTTTCCCGCTTCCCGTTGCACGGCCGAACTGAAGTTCGGCCCTACGGATCGGCCCTGCGAGACCTGGCCCCTGCCCCTGGCCCCTGGCCCCTGCCCCCTACTCGACCGCCACCAACTCGACGTCGAAGACCAGCGGCCAGTTCGGAGGAACCGGTCCGTTGCCCGCCGCGCCGTACGCGAGCTCCGGCGGGATGACGAGACGGCGCAGCCCGCCGACCCGCATGCCCACGAGGCCGGCATCCCATCCCCGGATCACCTGGTTGGCGCCGAGCGTGAACGAGTACGGCCCGCGCCCGGCGGACGTGTCGATCTGCTGCCCCTTGTTGTCAGGTCCGGAGACGCTGTACAGCCAGCCGGTGTAGTTCACGGTCAGCCGCGAGCCGTTGACGGCCTCGGCGCCGGTGCCAACCCTGAGATCGGTGGAGCTGAACTGGACGACGGGCGGCGACGGCTGGGTCGGCGACCCGTTGTCGTCGCTGCCGCAGGCGGCGGCCAGGAGGAAAACACAGCACAACGCGAAGGAAACGGATGAGCGACGCATGGCGATCAGTGTACTCAGGGCCGCCCGGGTGAACGAGCTCATCGGGTCCGGGCTGCTCACCTCCGGCTCCCTGCCGCGTAGTAGCCGGAGAGACCTCGTTCACCCGGAGACCCTCGATGCGGACAGCCTTCTTCAGACACTTCGGCGTGCTCGCCGCGCTTCCGTTCCTGCTCTCGGCGCCGCTCGACGCCCGCCAGCAGCCGGCAACGGCCCCCATCAACCAGCCGTCGGCGGCCCCCGTTCCGCTTCCCGAGTCCATCGACGCCAACGAGACGCGCGAGCGACTGGAGCAGGTCATGCGGCAGTATCCGCCCTCGCTGCGTGAGGTGCTGCGGAACGACCCGTCGCTGCTCTCGAGCGACCAGTACCTCGCGACCTACCCGGCGCTGGCCGCCTTCGTGGCCCGCCACCCCGAGGTGGCGCGCAACCCTGCCTTCTTCTTCGGCACACCGGACTCCGGCCACTGGAACCGCTCGCCGGAGCTCGAGATGGTCCACGCCTGGACCCGTGCGTTCGAAGCCCTGCAGGTCTTCGCCATCGTCGCGACCTTCGTCGGCGCGATCGCCTGGCTCATCAAGCTGTTCGTGGACTACCGGCGCTGGCTGCGCCTGTCCAAGGTCCAGTTCGAGGTCCACACCAAGCTGATGGATCGCCTCGCCTCGAACGAGGACCTGCTCGCCTACATCCAGACGCCGGCCGGCCGCCGGTTCCTCGAGCTGGCGCCGATCCCGGTCGACGCCGGCGAGCCCGCGCGCGCCATCGGCGCGCCCTACTCCCGCATGCTCTGGTCGATCCAGGCCGGCATCGTCGCCGCGCTCGGTGGCGTCGCGCTGCTGGTGGTCGGCAAGCGACAGACGATCGAGGCGATCGGGTCGCCCCTCGAATCGATCGGCATCGTCGTGATTGCCGTGGGCGTCGGCTTCGTGCTCTCCGCGTTCGCCGCCTGGTTCCTCTCGCAGCGGCTCGGTCTCCTCGACGGCCGGCAGCGCGGGCTGGCCGCGCACGAGACGACTGGTGCATGATGATCGCGGCTCTGGACCTCCCGGAACGATGACGACGCGCGATCTGACCCTGACCGACGCCGGCCGCCTCGGGCTCGACACCACCGAGCGGCCGGCCGACGCGCTCGCGATGGACGACGAGGCGTTCCGGGTGTTCTACGAGCAGACTGCGCGTCCGCTGTGGCGATTCCTCGCGCGGGCCACCGGCGACCGCGCCGCGGCCGACGATCTGTTCCAGGAGGCGTACTACCGGCTGCTGCGCTGCTCGACGCCCTTCGAGAGCGACGAGCATCGGCGCCACTACCTGTTCCGGATTGCCGTGAACCTGCTGCGCGACCGGCACCGCCGGACGCCGCCGGAGACGCCGCTGCCGGATGCCGCCGATGCGGCACACCCGCGCGACGAACGCGCCGCGCAGCGGCTGCAACAGCGGCGGGACGTCGACCGCGCGATGAACGGACTGCGATCGCGCGACCGGATGCTGCTGCAGCTGGCCTACATCCTCGGCCTGTCGCACGCCGAGATCGCCGGTACGCTCGGCCTGAAGACGGGCAGCATCAAGCCGCTGCTCTATCGCGCGCGGACCCGCCTGCTCGCGCGGCTCGGACGCGCACGCGACAACGCGGCGCCTGCTGAAACGGGTGGAGCAGCACGCACGGCAGGCCCCCGCACACATGGAGGACGTGCATGAGCCCTGACGTCCTGTCCTGTCACCACGAACCGGACGTCGCCGCAGCCATCGTCGAGGGACGGTGGGACGATGACGCGCATGCGGCGCTTCGGGAGCACGCGCGTGTGTGCGCCGTCTGCCGGGACGTCGTCGAGATCGCGTGCGCCCTGGCGCCGGAGCCGGGCGAGTCGGTCACGATTCCCGCAGCCGGCCAGGTGCTGTGGCGGGCGCGGGTGCGCGCGAGGGCGGAAGCCGCCCGGCGTGCCACGCGGCCGCTGCTCGTCGCGCAGGCGCTGGCGGCTGCCTGCGTGATCGGGCTGCTCGCCGGTCTCCTGTCGTGGCTGCAACCGGGCGCGCTCGCGCGCTTCGCGGCTCCGCTGGCGCCGCTCGTCACGAGCGGCTTCGGGCTCGTCGCCTCGGGCCTGTTCGTCGGGTCGCTCGTCGTTGCGTCGCTCGCGGTGTACTTCGTCGTCGTGCGGGAATAGCGTCACACCTCCGTCCGCAGCCGCGACGCGAGCAACCCGGTCGCCGCGTCGAGATTCAGATCAGCTACCAGCAGCCCTTCCTTCCCGTACGGCTGATAGCACTGCACGCTCCCGTCCGGGCGGATGACCGCCGACGTCGTCGGGGACCCCTCGCTCGCGTAGTTCACCGTGACGAAGTAGCACGTGTTCTCGGCTGCCCGGCAGAGCGCCGCCTTCTCGTGGAAGGTGTTGGCCGGATCGGCGAAGACCGTCGGCCGATACGAGCCGGGCTCCGCTTCGTGGAACTGCGGGTGGAAGACGACCTGGGCGCCGCGGCGTGCGGCCCAGCGCACGGTCTCCGGGTAGCGCCAGCCCTCGTGACAGATCGCGATCCCGAATGTCAACGGACCGGCCGTGAACAGGCGGCGCCCCTCGCCAGGCGCGTACGTCGCCTCCTCGCTCGGGTCGATCTGCACCTTGTCCTGGAAGCCCATCCGGGCGCCGTCCTCGCCGATGACCAGCGCCGTCGCAACGACGCCGCCTTCCGCCACGCGTTCTGTTCCGAGGATCACCGTCACGCGTGCCGCGGCGGCCGCATCCGCAGCCGCGGACCAGGCGCGCTCGAGGAAGGCCGCGTCGGGCGGGGGTACTACCCGGCCCGGAGCGCGGTAGCCGGGCACGAAACACTCGGGGAAGCAGACCACGCGCGCGCCGGACGCCCCGGCATCCGCGATGTACTGCGTGGCCAGCGCGACGGACTCTTCCCCGTCGGCTGGGAACCGGCTGTTGGCGAGAGCGATGCGGATGGAGGTCACGGATGTCTGCCCGGATGCCGACCTTTCGACATGCTATCCCGGTCCGGGCTCATGTCCCATCCGGCTGGAGCCGATATCCGGTTCGATATGCGGTCGTTTTCGCTTTACCGCGCCACGGCCGCACGGTAGCATTCGCACCGCCCCCAGCGTCTGTCCGGCACGCGCCCTTGCCTGAGCCGCCGTTCCCTGTTCTGGCGGTGCGGGTGCGGTCGTGTGTCCGGCAGCTCCGCACGGGAGTGGGAGAAGCAGGCGGCCATGACAGACGATCGGCCCATCGACTACTACGAAGTCCTGCAGATCAGCCCGAACGCGGAGCCCGACACCATTCATCGGGTCTACCGGCTCCTCGCGCAGCGCTTCCACCCCGATAACGCCGAGACCGGCGATGCCGAGCGGTTCCGCCAGATCAGCGAGGCGTACGCCGTGCTCAGCAATCCCGAGAAGCGCGCGCAGTACGACGTGCGGCACGCGCAGATTCGCGGCGAGCGGATGCGCGTGGTCAACGAGGGCGCGAAGGCGCGGACCGAGTTCGAGATCGAACGGATGGTCCGGCTCACCGTGCTCGAAGCGCTCTACGCGCAACGCCGCACAAGTCCGAACAAACCGGGCATCTTCGACCTCGACCTCGAGCAGCTCACCGGCACGTCGCGCGAGCATCTCGAGTTCACCTTCTGGTACCTGATCTCGCGCGGTCTCGCGCGGCGCGGCGATTCGTCGCAGCTGGTCATCACGGCCGACGGCGTCGACTACCTCGAGCGGAACTACGAGGCCAGCCTGATGCGCCGCCGGCTCCGCGAAGTCAACGAGCCGGTCTGACGCCGTCGCGGCCCGGTGAGACCTGATCCGCCCGCGCGCCCGTGGTCAGCGCGGGCGGGACCCCATCCGACCTGAACCGCCGCAGCCGCCACAAGCAATTCAATGGGGGCGCAACATCCCCCGGGCCGAGGCCGGCGGTTCAGGCCAGCGGTCCCACGACAGGGCTGCCAAAGTCGAGCTCCAACCGCACCAGCAGCTCGGCCAGCAGACGGTTCAGCAGCAGCCAGACCATCAACACTGTCAGCGTAATCGGCCACACATCCTGGGCTGCCTGGCCGCCTTCGTCTGCACGCGCCATCGAGAGGCTCCTCGCGGGGAAAGACTGCGAGGGGCATGCCGGAATCAGGTCGGATCAGGTCGGATCGGCGGACGAAAGAACTGCGCGCGGGGCGCGGCCCCGCGCGCAGAACGGTCCGGATTGGCGGGGTTACTCGGGCTGAACCGACGTTCGCCCGCAGTCGTCACATCGCAGGTAGATCACCGGGTAGGATTCCGACCGGCCGATGACGCGTGCGCCCGCAACCCCGCAGCGGGGGCACACGATTGCGGATGAGCTGGTTCGCTTGGCCATACGACACTCCTCGGAACTTGGAGCCGGTAACTATTTGGATGCCGGGGAGCGATGGCCGGTTGCCGCACGCGCAGACAGCCGGCGCAGCTGACATCACGGACAACGGGTTCCTTCGCGGAATCCGGCTGTGCGCCTATTGGCGCGTGAGCTCGTAGAACGCGCCGTCGCCGGCCGCGAGGAGCTGTCCCCCGGGCGCGACGACCAGCATGCGTCCCGCCTCCAGCCCGCCGGTGGCGCACTCGACGTCGATGAGCGCCACTTCCCCATCCGACGGCAGTCCCAGCGCACCGGGCGTCACGCCGTAGACGTCGGCAAAGGCGTCTGGCGCCAGCCACCGCCGGGCGTACGTCGGCTGGACACAGGTCCGATCGCCGAATCGCGCGTCACCGGTCCCGAACTCCGCCGTCGCGCCCACCGCGCCTTCCCCGCCGGGCGTGCCCGCGACGATGCGGGCGACGGACCAGGAGCCGAGGTGGGCGCCGTTGCCGGCGTCGCTCGATCCGCAGGCGCCAATCCCGCAGGCGGAGGAGCCGCTGACGGCCAGCAGGAGCACCGTGGCGCGAATGCGGGTCATGGGCCGGGGTATCTTACCCCTTTCCTGTCGCGAGCAGGATTGCGCGCGTGCCGACCCTGACGTTCCCCGTCCGATGCGACTGGCTGGCGTGCCCCGGCTGCCGCAGCCGGTTGACCGGGAAGCACCGGATTCTGGCGTGCCCCCGGTGCGGTCGCCGCTGGCCGCAAATGGCGGACCACGTCGACCTGCGTCCCGAAGGGCATGCCGAAATCACGGATGGCGACTGGGATCGGCGACTGCGGGTGTCGTCGCGTTACTACGACGAGCTGCTGCACGACCCGGCGCAGGCGGCCGCCGCGTTCGCCAGCGATCTGGCGCCGCTCGGCGAGGAGCTGGCCCTCTGCCATGGCCGCGTGATTGACATCGGCGGCGGCAACGGGCTCGTTCGCGAGTACCTGCCGGACGGCGTCGAGTACGTGTCCATCGATCCCGACGTTTCGTGGCTCGACGCGCGCTGGGACCGGCTGGCGGCCGCGTTTCCCTGCCTGCGGGAGCCGCTGGCCTTCATCCGCGGGCGGGGCGAGGCGCTCCCCTGCGCGGACGGCAGCTTCGATGCCGCGCTCGCGCTGTTCAGCCTCAACCACACGGCACACCCGGCGCGGGTCGTCGCCGACGCGGCACGCGTGCTCCGGCCCGCGTCGCCGTTCCTCGTCGTCCTCGAAGACATCGAGCCGGGCGTCGGCGACATCCTGTCGGGCGGGTATGCGGACTGGCGGGGCTGGCGCGGCTGGAGGCTCGCGGCGGAGAAGCTGCGCGCGCGGGTCGCCGGCTGGCCGCATGAGCCCGATCACGTGCCGATCCGCGAGCGGGATTTCCGACGCTGGATCCGTGGGCGCTTCGGCGTGGAGCGGCGCAGCTGGCGAGGGTCGTATCTGGTGTACCTGCTGCGGAAGCTCGGCCAGTCCTGATCAGGCCTGATCGAACCTGATCAAGATCTGATCGCCCTTGCCTCTCCTCGCCGTTCGCGGTATCTAGGCGCACGCGGTCCGCCTCGCACCCCCGGCCGGCCGCCAGAGGTGGCGACATGCAGACCGTCTCCACGGCAACAGCGCGCGTTCCGTCTCCCGTTGGAGAGCCGCCCCTGCGCTGCTGGTGCGATCACGGCGACTACGCCGTCGCGTTCCGCACGCCACGATTCGGGCTGCTCCGCTGCCGTCACTGCGGGTGCTTCCAGGTGAATCCTCCCGCGCTCCGTGAGGATTCGGCGAGCGGCGCGTTCTACGACTCGTACTACCAAGGCGACGCGTCTCACCTGCCCGACGCGGCGCCCTCGTCGACGCCCACTCGTCTCAGCCGCTTCTGGCGCGTCGTCGAACGCGTGCCGGAGCTGCGCGGCATCGGGCACAGCGTGCTCGACATCGGATGCGGCGACGGACAGCTCTGCGCGGAGCTCGTCGCACACGGCTGGCCCGAGGTGATCGGCCTCGACGTCGCGCCCGCGCGGGTCGAGCGCGCGGCGGCGCGCTGTCCGTCGGCGCGCTTCCACGCCGGCACGCTGGACTCGACGGACGTCCCCCGTCGGAGCCTCGACCTGCTGATCATGGACAACGTCATCGAGCACCTGCCGGAGCCGTTGTCCTTCGTCGGGAACCTGCGCCCCTGGCTGAAGCCGGGGGGGCGGATCGTGCTCATCACGCCGAACATGGAGTCGGGTAACTTCCGGCTGCTCGGCCGTCGCTGGACACCCGAGCTCGCACCGCACGTGCACCTGTTCCTCTTCACGCCGCGCAGCCTGGCGCGGCTGCTCGATCGCGCCGGCTTCGCCGTTGAGTCGACGGGCGTGTTTCCGGTGAACAGCGGCTACTGGCGCACGTCGCTGTCGTCACTGACCCGCGGCCACCTGCGCGAAGCGGGCTGGCGCGCCATCCAGGGGGCGGGCGAGCTGTACGGACGCATCACGGGCGATGGCGCGATGGCGTACGCCGTCGCGCATGCCGTGTGAATGACTGGGGCTGCTCGAAGAGTCGACCGCTGGGCGCCGTCACCGCTCTTCTCAAGTCCTCTCTCGCGAACGCATCGCCTCGGATCGCTTGCGTCTTGCTCTGGCGAGCTCGATGAGCTCCTGCGCGGTCCGTGTGGCGTGAAGAGAGGATGTGCCGACTGCAGGGCCCCAGACAGTCCGTTGAACCGCGCCCCATCCGCTGACGAAGGCAGCAGCCACGTACAGGACCCACGGCGGAAACAGCCCGCCGCCCGGGCGCTCTCTCCCTGACATGAGCCGGTACGACAGCAGCGCGCACCAACACCCGAACGCGCCCATCACGAGAATGAGCCCCCAGGGCAACCAGACCTCACCGCGGGGCCCTTCCCCATCGTGAAGGACCTCTCTCAGACCGGCCGTAGCGCCGCCAAGCGTCATGACCGCACCGGCACCGACGCACAGGCCGAACACGATCTCGACCGCCCGTTGAAGTCGCCAGGTCCAACGACGACGTCTACGGCGTCTGCGACGTGACATCGGGCTCGAATGATAGCCAAGTCCGCGTCCCGGCTCCACTCCGGCGAGGTCACTTGTCTGTGGCGCCGCAATCGCTATGCTGGGCGCCACACGGACACACGAGTGATGTTCCCGCAACGGGTCTGCTCCGCCGTCGTCGGCATGCTGCTGGTGCTGTGTCTCGTCCCGGCGCCAGGATGGGTCGTCCCGCTTGCCGTTGCGGCCGACGCCCCCTCCATCGCGACGGCAGATGACGGGGACACGACCGTCTACGTCACCCGCACCGGCAAGAAGTACCACCGGGACGGCTGCCGCTCGCTGTCGCGCAGCCGGATCCCGATGAAGCTGTCGGAGGCCGCGAGGCGCTTCGGCCCGTGCGCCGTCTGCCGGCCGCCGGTGCTGAGCAGCGCCGACACGGACCGCAGCGACCCGCCACCGAGCTCCGCGCGATGCGCCGCGACGACGAGGAAGGGGACGCAGTGCTCGCGGAGGGCGACGAAAGGCGCGTACTGCTGGCAGCATGCGAGGTAAGTGGTGGAGTGCGGTCGGCCTGGTCGCCATGGTCGCTTGTGGCGGCAGTGGCGGCACGGGGCCGGACGCTCCTTCGGTAGTCGTTCCGGGCGTCTCACCTGACCTGCTCTTCTGCGTCGACGAGGCGAACCGCTATCGGGCGATCGCGGGTGCCGCTCCGCTGGTGCGCTCGGAGGCACTCGAGCTCTACGCTGCTCAAGCCGCCCGGGTGGACGGCACCGCACGCGAGGGGCATCGGCATTTCCGTCTGACGGGCGGTGGCGGAGGTCTGGTGTTCGCCGAGAACGAGATCCCGTGGTGGCCTCTCAGCACATACCGGACGGTTCGTGAGGTGATCAGGGTCGGCTTCGCGTTCTTCTGGGAGGAACGACCGTCAGGCGGGCACTATCGGAATCTCGTGGGACCGTATCGGGAGATTGGGTGTGGGGTTTTTCAGCAGGATGGGCTAGTGACGGTGGTGGTGGCATTTCGGTGAGTGGCAACAGCGGGTTCTGTTGGAGCCATTGCACACCCGCTCAATCTGTCAGTAGCCGCAGGCCGTCCCAGGCGCTTCACCGACATGCGTGTCAGAGCGCGTAAGTGGAGCCAGAAGGGTTGCTGGTTCCTGACGATTTCCCTTTACAGGTTTCCCGGCTGACCGTCGCCGCGATCCAGGCCACTCACCAGAGTTCGTCCAGCAGGAGTCTCTCCCGTCCACGACAGCCGTTCTCCCACCGAAATGACATCAGCGTGATCCGGAACCCCGTTCGCGCAACCTGTCGCCGTCTGACGAGTGCGTCAGGTGCCATGTTATAGAGCAACATGGCACCAGCGATCGCCGGTTTCGCTCGACTTTCCGATCAGCAATTGCTCGCCGTCGTGACGCGCCTCGCAGAGCGCGAGCGGCAGGCGACGGCCGCCCTCATCGCCTCGCTGGCGGAGCTCGACGCCCGCCGGCTCTATCTGGGCGAAGGCTGCTCGTCGCTCTTCACCTACTGCACGCGCGTACTTCATCTGTCCGAGCATGCGGCATCACCGCATCGAGGCCGCGCGGGCCGCGCGCCGGTTCCCGGTCATCCTCGAGCAGCTCGAGAAGGGCGCCGTCACGCTGACCACTGTCCGCCTGCTCGCGCCGCATCTGACGCCGGAGAATCACGGCGCCCTGCTGGAGGCCGCACGGCACAAGAGCAAGAGTGAGGTCGAACGGCTCGTCGCTGCGTTGCGTCCGCAGCCCGATGTGCGGGCAGCGGTGCGGAAGCTGCCTGCACCCGCGCCGGCCCGCCCGGATACGTGCGCCTCGTCTGCGCCGCAGCAGACCAGCGACACCAGCCTGCCGGCACCTGTTGCGCCGGCGGCCGCACCGCCATCAGCGCCGCCGGCGACGCAGCGGACCGTGGTCCGGCCGCTCGCGCCCACGCGCTACAAGGTGCAGTTCACGCTGGACGGCGACGGCGTCGCGCTGCTGCGCCGCGCCCAGGCGCTCATGCGGCACCGCATTCCCGACGGCGACGTTGCCGCCATCGTCGCGGAGGGCTTGAAGGTGCTCGTCGAGCGGCTCGAGAAGACGAAGACGGCTGGGACCACCCGGCCGCACGCCACTGCCCGCCAGCCCGCTCCGCGCTCGCGCAAGATCCCGGCGGCAGTGCGCCGAGCGGTGTGGGCTCGCGATGAGGCACGCTGTGCGTTCATCGGGACGCAGGGGCGCTGCACCGAGACGGGCTGCCTGGAGTTCCACCACGTGCGTCCGTATGCGGCGGGTGGAGCGGCGGACGTGGAGAACATCGAGCTGCGCTGCCGGGCGCACAACCAGTACGAGGCGGAGCTGGCGTTTGGCGACTTCGACATCCGCCTCGACGGACGCTCACGCCCGAGGACCGCGCGCGAGAACCCGACGGGTCGGGCTCCCAACTCGGTCCAGACCGAGTTCGATGCCGCGGTGGTCCGATACGGACGCGCGCGCCTCGCGCGCGGGCTGAGAGGCCCGGTCAGCCCGGGACGTTGCCGTACACGCGGATCCCGTTTAGAATCGAATACTTGCGCCTCCCGCGCAGCGCCTTTCCGAGCGTCCCCATCGTCCAGAGGCCTAGGACGCGGCCCTTTCAAGGCCGAAACGCGGGTTCGAATCCCGCTGGGGACGCCAAACCTTCAGGGTCTATTCCGCAGACATAGGTACCTGGGCGTCGGCTGCGACCGGCTGCTCGAAGCGATTCTTCCTGGGAACCTGCGGAATCGCCTCTACCGGTACCGCCCCGGACGCGCCAGATTCCACGCCAGGCCGTGCTGTGGCCCGGACCGTGGAATGTCGACCACAGCGCAACCAGTTGCGCGCGCCCTCCTTCTGCAGGGTCTCATCCCTGGCGATGCTCTGGCCTGCAAGCCCTCGTCGGACTCGCACCGCTGCGAACCCTGCATGACACCTACTTCGAGGTCATCGAAATGGGGGCTGCTGTTGGTGAGGCCTCCGGCCGTCCTGCTCGGGGCGTGGGGCCATTCGCGGCAGACCTGACGCAGCGACCGACGCGACGCAGCCTGCCAGCCCGAACCTCGTGACGAGCCTCATCAAGCCTCCGATCCGTCGGCGAGTCCCGGCCGGTCGTCATGTTGGACACCGGTTCTCCTGCTCCCATCTGCCACCTTGCCCCGGCCCCTTCCCCTCCCCCACTCGCCAACCCAGCCATTCCGTTATGATTCCCCCGTGTCGACCGTCCAGCTGGCGCCCCTCGATATCGCCATCGTCGCGATTTACCTCCTCGGGATCACCGCCCTCGGTCTCTACGTGAGCCGCGGGATCCAGACGAGCCAGGACTTCTTTCTGGCCGGCAAGTCGCTGCCCTGGTGGGTGGCCGGCATGTCCCTCGTCGTCTCCGACATCGGCGCGAAGGACATGATCGGCCTCGCCGGCGATGCCTACCGCTTCGGCATCGTCATGATGAACTTCGACTTCGTCGGCTGCACGTTCGCGGTCCTCATCGCGGCGTTCCTGTTCATGCCGCTCTTCTGGGACGCCGGCGTGACGACGATCCCGGAGTACCTGGGCCGGCGCTACAACGCGACGGTCCGGACGTTCTTCGCCGTGATCTGGGCGCTGTTCATGGTCGGCACGGTGGCGACGATCCTCGTCAGCGCCGCGTCGATGTTCGAAGGGCTGCTCGGCTGGTCGTTCTGGTTCTCGGTCGGCCTGACGTCGGTGCTCGTCGGCATCTTCACGACCTCCGGCGGCCTGAAGGCGGTGGCGTTCACCGACGCGGTCTCGTGCGTGGTCCTGATTGCCGGCGCGGCACTGCTCTGCGGAATCGGCCTGTATCACGTCGGCGGACCCGCGGCGATG
>DASVDJ010000073.1:0-6411 GCA_036381155.1 Vicinamibacterales bacterium | reverse complement strand
TCGAGGCTGTCGTCGAACGGCCCGAGGTGAAGCGCGACGTCCTCGCGCGCGTCGACGGCGTCCGCCGTCCGGGCACGATCGTCAGCTCCAACACGTCGGGCCTGCCGATCGCGCGGCTCGCCGAGGGACGATCGGACGACTTCCGGCGGCACTGGCTCGGCACGCACTTCTTCAACCCTCCGCGATACCTGCGGCTGCTGGAGGTCATCCCGACGGCAGAGACGGATCCCGGGGTCGTCGACACGATCCGTGATTTCGCGGATCGCGTCCTCGGCAAGGGTGTGGTCGTCGCACGCGACACGCCGGGATTCATCGCCAACCACATCGGCATCTACGGGCTGCTCCGCGCAATCGAGGCGCTCGAGCGCGGCGAGTACACGGTCGAGGAGATCGACGCGATGACGGGGCCGGCGCTGGGGCGGCCGAAGAGCGCGACGTTCCGGACGCTCGACATCGCGGGTCTCGACGTGCTCGCGATGGTCCTGTCGACGCTGCAGGAGCGTCTCCCGGCGGGGCTGAGGGAATCGTTCGCGACGCCGCCGCTGCTCACGCGTCTGCTCGAGCGCGGGGCGTTCGGCGAGAAGGCCGGCCGCGGCTTCTACCGGCGCGTGAAACGCGAAGACGGCACCTCCGAGATTCACGCGCTGGATCCCGCGACCCTGGAGTACCGCCCGTCAGCCCCTGTCCGCCTCGGCGCGCTCGACGCCGCCAAGGCGATCGAGGACCCGGCCGCGCGGGCAAAGGCGCTGTTCTCCGGGCGCGACCGCGTCGGCGAGTTCCTCCGCCGCACGCTCGCGCCGGCCCTCGTGTACACCGCGCGCGTCACGCCGGAGATCGCCTGGTCGATCGACGACGTGGACCGCGTGATGCAGTGGGGCTTCGGCTGGGAGCTCGGGCCGTTCGAGCTCGTCGACGCCATCGGCGTTCGCGAGGTCGTCGGCGCCTGGCAGGCGAGCAGCGCGACCCATGAGCCCGTCCCATCCCTGCTCCAAGAGGCGCTCGACACGGGACGCAACCAGGTGCGCGGCGGACCGGTGCCTCCCGCGAGCCCGGACCTGCTGATCCTCCGTCCCGCGAAGGCGGCCGGACAGGTCGTGCGCCGCAACGCGGGCGCCAGCCTCGTGGATCTCGGCGAGAGCGTGCTCTGCGTCGAGTTCCACTCGAAGATGAACGCGATCGGCGGCGACACGATCGAGATGCTGCACGCCGGGATCGCCGAGGCCGAGCGGCATTTCACGGCGCTCGTCGTGGGGAACGACGCCGCCAACTTCTCCGCCGGCGCCAACCTCGTCCTGCTGCTGCTCGAGGCACAGGAAGGCAACTGGGACGAGATCGACCTGATGGTCCGCAGCTTCCAGCGGACAACGGCCGCGCTGCGGGCGTCGCGCGTGCCGGTGATCGTCGCGCCGGCCGGGTTGACCCTGGGCGGCGGATGCGAGATCGTGCTCCATGGCGATCGCGTGCAGGCCGCGGCCGAGAGCTACATCGGGCTGCCCGAGGTCGGGCTGGGTCTGATCCCGGCGGCGGGAGGCACGAAGGAGATGCTCGCGCGCGCCGTCGCGGATCTGCCGCCGCACGCCGACCTGCTGCCCGCCGTGCAACGGGTCTTCGAGACCATCGGCTTCGCCAGGGTGTCGACGAGCGCTGCCGACGCGCGCCGGCTCGGCTATCTGCGTCCGGTGGACGGGATCACGATGAACCGCGAGCGCGTGCTGGCGGACGCACGACGCCTGGCGCGTGCGCGCGTGCAGGAGGGATACCAGCCGCCTCCGCCCCGCGCCATACCCGTCGGGGGCGACGGGATCCGCGCGGCGCTCACGCTCGGCGTGCATCTGGCCTGGCGCGCCGGACGCATCAGCGACCACGACGCGCTCGTCGGCCGCAAGCTCGCGGCGGTGCTGAGCGGCGGCTCGCTGCCGGGACCGGCGGTCGTGACCGAACAGCATTTGCTGGATCTCGAGCGTGAGGCCTTCCTCAGCCTGTGCGGCGAGCGGAAGACGCTCGAGCGCATCCAGCACACCCTGCGCACGGGGAAGCCGCTGAGGAACTGACTTGTGCCGGGTGCGGAAATCGTGGAACGGGGCCGTGGGCCGGCGCTCGTGCTGGTCCCCGGGCTCCAGGGCCGCTGGGAGTGGATGGAGCCGGTAGTGGCGGCACTGGCGCGCCACTTCCGCGTGGTGACGTTCACGCTCGCCGGCGACTGGGGAAGCCGCCGCGCGTTCGACCCCGGGCGCGGATTCGACACGTTCGTCGAGCAGGTGGCGGATGCGCTGCCCCGGCCCGGCAATGAGCCGGCCGTGCTCTGCGGCATCTCGTACGGCGGGCTGATCGCGCTGCGCGCGGCGGCGCGACACGGGGCACGCGTGTCGCACCTCGTGCTGGCCTCCGCGCTGCCGCCCGACTATCGGCCGGACCGCCGGTACCGGTTCTACCGGCGCGCGCCGGTGCTGCTGCTGCCGGTCTTCGTGATCGACTCCGCGTGGCGCGTCGCGCCGGAAGTCCGACGCGCCCTGCCGTCGCTGGGCGACCGGCTGCGCTTCAGCCTGGCGCAGAGTCTCCGGGTAGTCCGGGCGCCGGTCTGGCCGCGGCACATGCGGCGTCGCATGGAACTGCTCGCGGACGAGTCGTTCGAGGCGGACATCGCCCGGATCCGGATGCCGACACTCGTGGTCACCGGAGAGCCCGGCCTCGACCGGACGGTGCCGGTCGCGCTCACGCGACGCTATCTCGAGTACATCCCCGGGGCCGAGTACGCGATCCTCGAACGGACCGGGCACCTGGGCACGATGACACGCCCCGCCGCGTTCGCCGGCATCGTCTGCGACTTCATGGCACAGCACGCGGCGCAACCGTCCGCAGGAGAACAGGTTTCGTGATGGATGCTCCACTTCGCGAGATTCAGGGGCCGGCCGGCCGGCTCGAAGTCCTTCTCGAGCAGCCGGTGCTCGCGCCGGGCGCCGCGCCGCGCGCGGCCGTCGTCTTCGCGCATCCGCACCCGCAGCACGGCGGGACGATGCACACCAAGGCGGTGTACCGCGCGACGAAGGCGCTCGGGCGGATCGGCTGCGTCGTGCTGCGGTTCAACTTCCGCGGCGTCGGACGCAGTGAGGGGAGCTGGGACGAAGGACGCGGCGAGCGCGACGACTTCCGCGCCGCGCTCGACTTCATGGCGTCGCGCTACCCCGACGTCGAGCTGTGGGCCGCCGGCTTCTCCTTCGGCGCATGGGTCGCGCTGACGGTGGGGGCGGCGGACGATCGGGTTTCGGTGCTGCTCGGCATCGCGCCGGCGGTCACCTCGTACGACTTCTCCATGGTCGAGTCGAGCACGAAGCCGAAGTTCTTCATCCACGGCGAGCGCGACGAGCTCATCCCGCTGTCGTCGATGCGGAAGTTCTACGCCAGGCTGCCGGAACCGAAGGAGCTCGTCGTGATCGACGCCGCGGATCACCTGTTCGACGGCCGCGTGCTCGAAGTGGGCGACGCCGTCGAGGATCTCCTGGCCGACTACCAGACGCCGACGCACTGACTGCGCCGGGCCTCAGCGGCCGACGGCCGCAGGCGAGGACACATGGAAGACGCCGTCATCGTTTCAGCCGCCCGCACGGCCGTCGGCAAGGCCCCGTCGGGCACGCTGCGCACCACGAGACCCGACGAGATGGCGGCAGCCGTCATCCGGGCCGCCATCGAGCGCGCGCCCGGCCTCGACCCGCTCGAGATCGACGACGTCGTGCTGGGCTGTGCCATGCCGGAGGCCGAGCAGGGGATGAACGTCGCCCGGATCGCGAGCCTGAGGGCCGGGCTGCCGGTGTCGGCCTCGGCGGTCACGGTGAACCGGTTCTGCGCGTCGGGGCTCCAGGCCATCGCCGCGGCGGCCGAGCGCATCATGTGCGGCGCGGCCACGGTCATCGTCGCCGGCGGCACGGAGTCGATGAGCCTCGTGCCGATGGGCGGACACCGGATCGCTCCCAATCCGACTCTCGTCGACACGTATCCGGACGTCTACCTGACGACCGGGCTGGTGGCCGAAAACCACGCCCGCGAGGCCGGGATCTCGCGCGAGGCGCAGGATGCCTACGCGCTGACGAGCCACCAGCGCGCGCTCGCCGCCATCGACGCCGGCCGCTTCGCGGAGGAAATCGTGCCGCTCACCGCGCGGCTCGTGGAGCCAGGCCAGAATGGCAGGCCGCCGAGCGTCCGCGACGTGACGTTCGATCGCGACGAGGGCCCGCGGCGCGACACCTCGGCGGAGGCGCTGGCGAAGCTGCGCCCGGCTTTTCACGCCGCGGGCTCCGTCACCGCCGGCAACTCGTCGCAGATGAGCGACGGCGCCGCCGCGGTCGTCGTCATGGCGGCCTCCCGCGCGCGGGCGCTCGGCCTCGAACCGCTCGCGCGGTTCGTCGCATACCGCACCGCAGGGGTCGAACCCGAGCGCTTCGGCATCGGACCGGTGCCGGCCATCCGGAAGGTGCTCGACGCGGCCGGGCTCGAGCTGGACGACATCGACCTCGTCGAGTTGAACGAGGCGTTTGCCGCCCAGGTGCTGGCGTGCCTGCAGGCTCTGCCGATCGATCCGGATCGACTGAACGTCAACGGCGGGGCCATCGCGCTCGGCCATCCGCTCGGGTGCACGGGCGCGAAGCTCACGACCTCGCTGCTGTACGAGATGCGGCGGCGTGGCGCACGCTACGGGATGGTGACGATGTGCGTCGGTGGTGGCATGGGCGCGGCCGGCATCTTCGAGCGGATGTCCTGAACGGAGCGGCGGATGAGCGAACCATCGGCAGAGGCATCGGGCGGGAACGTGGCCGCGGCGGACGTGTCGGCGCGAGGTGGCGCATGGCTGCTTCAGACGCCGCCGCACGATCGGGTGTTCACGCCCGAGCGGCGCACCGAGGAGCACCGCCTCATCGCGCGCACGACCGCGGAGTTCGCCTCGGCGGAAGTGATGCCAGCCGAGGAGCGGCTCGAGCAGAAGGACTGGGAGCTCGCCCGCGCGCTGCTGCGGCGCTGCGGCGAGCTGGGGCTGCTCGGCGTCAACGTCCCGGAGTCCTGCGGCGGGCTCGATCTCGATCGCATCGCCTCGCTGGTCGTCTCTGAGCAGATCGCGCGCTCCCCTTCGTTCGGCGCTACGTACGGCGCGCAGGCGAACCTGTGCATCCTGCCGCTGCTGCTGTTCGGCACGCAGGACCAGCAGCGGCGCTATCTCCCCCGCCTCGTGACCGGCGAGCTCGTCGGCGCGTACGCACTCAGCGAGGCGGAGGCCGGCTCCGACGCGCTTGCCGCCCGGACCCGGGCCACGCGGCAGCCGGACGGCAGCTTCCGCCTCACCGGCGAGAAGATGTGGATCACGAACGGCGGGTTCGCCGACGTCTTCATCGTCTTCGCGAAGATCGACGGCGAGCAGTTCAGCGCCTTCATCGTCGAGCGCGCGTTCGGTGGCGTGACCAGCGGCCGCGAGGAGCACAAGATGGGGCTCCACGGCTCCTCGACGGCGCCCCTGGTGCTGCAGGACGTGCCGGTGCCTGCGGGCAACCTGCTCGGCGAGGCCGGGCGGGGACACAAGGTCGCGTTCAACGTGCTGAACTTCGGCCGCCTCAAGCTCGGCGCGATGTGCACCGGCGGTGCACGCGCGACGATCGCGGAGGCGGCCGCCTACGCGGCGTCGCGACGGCAGTTCGGCCGGCCGATTGCGGAGTTCGGCGCGATCCGCCACAAGCTTGGCGAGATGATCGCGCGGACCTACGCGCTCGAGGCGATCACCTACCGGACGGCGGGTCTCGTGGACGGGATGCCGGACGCCGGTCCCGCCGTCGAGCGCGGAGGCCGGACGCTGCTCGCGGCGCTCGAAGAGTTCGCGGTCGAGTCGTCGATCGCGAAGGTCGCGGGCAGCGAGATCCTGGACTTCGTGGTGGACGAGAACGTCCAGATCCATGGCGGCAACGGCTTCGTCCGGGATTACCCGGCCGAGCGCCATTACCGCGACGCGCGGGTGAACCGCATCTTCGAGGGCACCAACGAGATCAACCGCCTGCTGATTCCCGGGCTGCTGATCAAGCGCGCGGTCAGGGGAGAGCTGCCGCTCGTCACTGTCGCCCGGCAGCTGATGGACGAGCTGCTCGGACCTCCCGCGCTCGAGACGGCGTCCGGAGAGCCGCTGGACGCCGAGCTCCGGACGGTCGAGGGCTGCCGGAAGGTGGCGCTGCTCGGGATCGGCGCCGCGCTCCAGCGCTTCGGCGCGGGCATCGAGGAGGAGCAGGAGTGCCTGCTCTGGCTCGCCGATCTCGTCATCGAGACGTTCGCGGCGCAGAGTGCCCTGCTCAGGTGCCTGGCCGCGCGGCAGCAGCCGGATTCTGCGGCGCACGAGGACGCGGCCCGCATCTGCGTGGCCGGCGCCGCGCTGCGGGTCGACGC
>DASVDJ010000072.1:0-2822 GCA_036381155.1 Vicinamibacterales bacterium | reverse complement strand
GCCTGGCTGCCCCGCACGCTGCAGGAACGCCGGCGCGCCGTCCTGTACGTCCTGCACCACGCACACACGGGATGCACCGAGGCCATGCCGCACTGCCGCGTGTGCCCGCTGAGCGACGTGTGCCCATGGCCCGGGTCGACTCGCCTCGACCTGGGCCGACCTTCGAGTTCGAATTGAACGGATAGAGTCCCGGGAGGGCCGGCCTTCAAGCCGGCTCACTCTAGTTCAGCTCGGCGAGCCGGCGGCGCAGCGTCTTCACGTGATCCCACACCTGCTCGCGCACCTGCCGGTCGTCGTCCGTGGCTGCCGGCGCCATCCGCAGCCATTCCTCGAGATCGCGGAGGGCAGAGGCCCAGGACCCCTGCTGGTACGCGAGCAGCCCGCGATCGCGCAGCTCCGTCAGCGCCGACGGATCGAAGGCGACCAGCAGCTCGGCGACCGCGTGCGCCTGCGGGAACGATCGCAGCCGCACGTAAGCCCGCTTGAGGTTCAGCAGCATCCGGAGCAGGATGTCGCGCTTGGTCGCGGGACGGAGCATGGACGGCTCGAGCATCGCCTCGAGCCCGACGTGCGTGCGCAGCAGGCGCGTACACTCCCGATCGCTGAGGATCGCGCCGCCGTGAAACGGGTCGAGCAGCAGCGGTTCCCGGTCTCCCTCGTCGTCGGCGGCCAGGCAGCGCACGAGGAAGTGACCGGGAAAGTTCACGCCCTCGACGGTGAGCCCCGCGCGCGCGGCGACTTCCATGAACACGACGGCCAGCGTGATCGGGATCCCGGTCCGCCGCGCGATCACGTCGTTCAGCAGGCTGTTGCGCGGGTCGTCGTAGTGCTCGCGGTTGCCCGCGAATCCGAGCTGGCCGTACATGAACTCGGTGACGACGCGGAGCCGCGTGCGGCGAGGCGGACGGCCTCCAAGGCCGAGCTCGACGTGGGCGCGCGCGGTGGCCCCCATCCGCTCCACTTCGGCCACCCACGGCGCCGGATCCAGCCCGGGGTAGGCAACCCGGGCGATCAGCAGCGCGCACCGGAGCAGGTTGTCTTCCGGCGACGCGGCGGCCCGGACGAATTCGTCGACCGCGTGCCGGCTGATCATCGGCGTCCTTCCTGCGGAGCGGCGCCTGCCACCAGGCGGTCGAGGAGATCGAGCGTGACGTGGCTGATGTCCGGCAGCAGCAGGTCGGCTCCCGGAAGTTCCTCGGCGGGATAGCTGGTCGTCACGCCGATGGTCCGCAGACCCGCGCCCCGCGCCGATTCCAGGCCCCAGCGCGAGTCCTCGATGGCGACAATCCGCTGCGGGGAGAGCGCGGCTCCCGTGCGCTCGGCGAGCAGCGCGACCGCCCGCTCGTATGGATCCGGCGCCGGTTTGCTCTGCGGCGTGTCGCCGGAGGCCACGATGATCGGCACGAGCCCGTCCAGGCCGCCGCCCCGGAGAATCAGCTCGATCTCGTCACGCAGCGCGCCCGACGCGATGGCGACCGGCACCGCCGCGGCGACCTGCCGGAGGCACGCCTCGGCGCCCGGGAAGAGGACGTTGCCCCGGCGTACCAGCGACTGGAAGATCTCCGACTTCCGATCGATGAGCGTCTGCATCCGCCCGTCGACGCGCAGGCCCTTGTTCCGCTGCAGCGCCTGGAACACGCCGATGTCGTCGTATCCCAGGTAGTGCGCGTAGTACTCGTCCGCCGTGAACGGAATTCCTTCGTCGGCGAGCAGCACCTGATAGACCTGCAGGTGCAGCGGCTCGCTGTTGGCGAGCACGCCGTCGAAGTCGAAGACGACCGCCTCGAGTGTCATCGTGCCGGTTCCGCTGACGCCAGCGCCTCGGCACGCACCCGTTCGCCCGCTCTGATCGCGACGTCCAGGCGGTTGCTCCGCGGCGGGAAGGGGCAGTCGTAGCTCGCGTCGTAGTAGCAGTAGGGATTGTAGGCGCGGTTGAAGTCGATCACGTAGATGCCCGTGCGCGTGCGGTCGAGATCCAGATAGCGTCCCGCCTGATAGGTCTCGGTTCCGCTCGTCTGATCGGTGAACGGCACGAACAGCCGGTCGACCGACTCGGCGTTGGCGTCGACGAACGCACCCAGGGACAGCGGCTGTCCGTTCAGCGTGAACTCCAGTGTGCCGACCATCCGCATCGTCCGCATCTGCCCGGTCGACGTCGGCATCTGGGTCACGGGCTGTTCCTCCGCGATGCGCAGCGATGCCGGCACCTGATACTCGAGCGAGGGCGGGTAGTACGCGAGCGGCAGGAAGACGTCCTGGCGATCCGGCGGCACCGGCGAGCCCGGCTGGCGGAAGGCTTCGTCCTTGGCCGCGCGGAACGCCTCCGTCTCGCGCACGAACGCCGCCTCGTCTTCCACGGGCGAGGGGGCGCAGGCGGCGAGCGCGGCTGTCAGAAGCAGAACGGCGGAACGCGGCAGCGGCATTCGGGAATCCGGATGGCGCAGGCGGGAGGCCTGCGGATCACTTCGATCCTAGCAGGTGAGGCGCCGGCGCATGCGCCGGGCGGCTGCCCGCATCAGGCGTCGAACGGATAGCTGCGGCGCGACACGGCCGCTGCGGCGAGGCGCCGGCGGGCCTGCACGGCCTCGAGCGGCGGGGTCTTCAGAATGCGTCTCAGGGCGGCCAGATGCGTGCGGAGGGTGTCGCCTTCCGCAATCGCCGGGAGCAGCTGACGGGCCGTTGCGTCGACCCGCAGCGCGGCGCCGGCCACGCAGATGCGGGCCGCGTCCTCGTGCGCCGCAGAATCCGGCTGCTGCCGCGCGGCCAGGCACCTGAGCAGGGCACTCTGCGCCGCGAACGTCTCGATGACGAGATCGGCGAGC
>DASVDJ010000071.1:0-7294 GCA_036381155.1 Vicinamibacterales bacterium | reverse complement strand
GCGGGCAAGCTGCGCCTGAACGTGCAGCCGGTCGAGCTGGACGCCATCCTCAAGGACGCCGCCGCCACGCTGCAGCCCGCCGCGGACGCCAAGGGCGTGCAGCTGGAGGCCATCCTCGAGCCGGGCGTGCCGCCCGTGTCGGGCGACCCCGATCGGCTGCAGCAGGTCGTGTGGAACCTGCTGTCCAATGCGGTGAAGTTCACCTCGGGCGGCGGCCGCGTCGAGCTGCGCCTCTCCCGGAGCGAGCGCGACGCGATCATCACCGTCACCGACACCGGACGCGGCATCCATCCGTCGTTCCTGCCGCACCTCTTCGAGCGGTTCCGCCAGGCGGACAGCCGGTTCTCGCGCGAGCACGGCGGCCTGGGGCTCGGCCTTTCCATCGTCCGCGAGCTCGTCGAGCTCCACGGAGGCACGGTCTCCGCGTTCAGCGACGGGCCCGGAAAGGGCGCCCTGTTTCGCGTCGAGCTGCCGGCGCTCGTGCCCGGCCGGGCGCAGCCTTCCTCGTCCGAGTCGCTGGCGCCGGTGCGCGGGCCGAGCCCGGACGACCGCGCCATCGAGGGCGTGCGCGTGCTGGCGGTGGACGACGAGCACGACGCGCTGGATCTGCTGCGGGACCTGCTGGAGGCTGCCGGTGCGCACGTCACGACGGCCGCCAGCGGCGGCCTCGCGCTCGACGCGCTCGCGAGCGGAGGATTCGACCTGCTGATTTGCGATCTCGGCATGCCGCGGCTGGACGGTCTGGCCCTCATCCGGGCGGTCCGCCAGACGATGCCGGCGCCGATCAACCAGATTCCGGCGATTGCGCTGACCGCCTATGCGCGATCGGAGGATCGCATCACCGCGCTCGTCGGCGGGTTCCAGGTCCACATCGCGAAGCCGGTGGATCCCGCCGAGCTGCTGACCGCAGCCGCGTCCCTGACACGCGGCGGCCGTCGGACTTCGGAGCACGGCTGAGCGCGGTCACGGATCTGGTCGAGAGATGCGGTCCACACACGGCACGCTCGTGCCAGGCGTGGCTCGTCGCGATCGCGATGCCGGAGAGGTCATGGCAGCGGAGCAACGAAAATGGCGGCGTAGTAGCGGGAACATACTATTGACCAGGTAGCTCCAGCGACTCAGAATCTCGGCCCCAAGAATCCGGCTCCCCGGAGAAGTGGAGGCCCGCTGGTGCACCGGCCATTTGCCGTCTTTGTCCTGTCAACCGTCTGTATGGCCGGAGTGGCCGCCGCGCAAGGATCGGCCCCGGCGAGCCCCCAGGAAAAGCCGCCCGTCGCCCCTTCACCGCCGCCCGCGATCGGGCCGCTGCAGCCGTCGCTGGTCTGGCGCACCCGGTTCGAGATGTGGAACTGGTTCGACGCGCCCGGCGCCAACGACTCGTACGGCTACATCAACTCGCTTGTTCGCGTAGGCGTCGGCCAGAAGCGGGACAACCTCGACTGGCGCATCGAGCTCTCGCAACCGGCGATGCTCGGAGCGCCAGACGATGCATCCGCGCCGCCGCCGCAGGGGGCGCTCGGGCTGGGCGCCGCCTACTACGGCGCGAACAACCTGCGGTCGAACCATGCGACAGCGTTCCTGAAGCAGGGGTTCGTGCAGTTCCGGCCTCGCGCGGGCGCGGCGCTGAAGGCCGGGCGCTTCGAGTTCTTCGACGGCACCGAGGTGCCGATTGCAGATCCCACGCTGTCAGGCCTCGTCCAGTCGCGCGTCGGTCATCGCCTGATCTCGAACGAAGCCTTCCCGGCCGCCCAGCGCAGCTTCGACGGCGCCCTCTTCACCTGGACCACGGGACCGAACAACGCGACGGCATTCGCGGCGCGTTCCACGGCGGGGGGCGTTCACCTCAACGGCTGGAAGGAGCTGCCGATCGAGGTCTACTACGGAGCCTACAACCGCGCCGTCAAGGGGGAGCGCGGTGTCGGGTCGTTCCGGACGTTCGTCGTCGGCTACGTGGATCACCGCGATGACGTCGTGAAGCCCGACAACCGGCCGGCGCCCGTCCGGTCCGCGGATCGCGAGACGATCGCGCTGGCCACGTTCGGCGCCAACTACGCGCACGTGCACGACGCGCAGGCGGCGGGGAAGTTCGACGTGATCGGCTGGTTCGCGGTGCAGACCGGCTCGTGGGGCACGCTCTCGCACCGGGCCTGGTCCGGGTTTGCGGAGGCCGGGTGGCAGCCGCGGGACGTCGCGCTCAACCCCTGGTTCCGCGGCGGCTACCGGCACTCGAGCGGCGACAGCGACCCGCTGGACGGACGCAACGGCACGTTCTATCAGGTGTTCGGGGCGACGCGGCAGTACGCGAAGTTCCCCTTCTACAACCTGATGAACGTCAAGGACGCCTACCTGCTCGTCACGCTGCGGCCGCGGCGCGCGGTCGTCGTCCGCAGCGAGCTGCACAGCCTGCGTCTGGCGGAACGCGCGGACCTCTGGTACGGCGGAGGCGGGCCGGGGCAGTCCAACGCGTTCGGCTATGCCGGCCGCCCGAGCCAGGGGAGCGACGCCCTGGCGACGTTGTGGGACGTGAGCGTGGACACGACGCTCATCCCGCATCTGGGGCTGAACTTCTACTACGGGCACGCCGTGGGCGGCGACGTCATCAAGCGGACGTATCCCAGCAACGCGAACGGACACTTCGGGTTCGTCGAGACGGTGCTCCGGTTCTGAGCGTGTGAATCACGCGGCGGTCGAGGACAGAGGACAGTGCCATGAATGCGATTCGGATTCTGCTCAGTGTGTTCGTCCTGATCCTGATAGCGCTCGTCGTGCTCGGGTTGATGTGGGCCGGCGCGCATCAGCCCCCGCCGGCGCGGACGGCGAGCTACGTGGTCCTCGGGATTTCGGGGATTGCCGGGGTGCTCACGCTGTTCGCGATCTGGCGGCACCAACCACGGCGGGCGAGGTAGGGCTCGGTCGCCACGTTCCTGACGAAGGGCCTTGAGGCCAGGAGGAAGCTCGCCATGCAGTCAACGGCTGGAACACTCGGCGTCGCACCGGGAGTGCCCCTTGTCGAACGCCTGAACACGGATCGACACGAGCTGGCGCTGAAGGTGTTCATGGTCATCGTGCTCGCCCATTGGGCCGAGCACCTGCTCCAGACTTTCCAGATCTACGCGCTGGGCTGGCCGGTACCGGAGGCGCGCGGCGCCGTGGGCCTGCTGTTCCCGTGGGTCATCACGTCCGAGGTCCTGCACTACGGCTACGCGCTGGTGATGCTGGCCGGGCTCTGGTTCCTGCGCAAGGGCTTCACCGGGAAGACGGAGAGCTTCTGGTGGATGCTGGCGTTCTGGATCCAGTTCTTCCACCACATCGAGCACGCGCTGCTGCAGGCGCAGGCGATCGTCGGCGTCAATCTGGCCGGCCGGCCGGTGCCGACCAGCATCGCGCAGCTCTGGGTGCCGCGCGTGGAGCTGCACCTCTTCTACAACACGATCGTGTTCCTGCCGATGGCGATCGCGATGTACTACCACCTGTTCCCGCCGGCCACGGAGGAGCATCGGCCGGTGTGCAGCTGCGCGGCGCACGGATAGGTCGCGACGGTACGCTCCAACGGGTCGTCCGGTCGTCTGGCCGGACGACCCGTTTCCGCGTACGCGCACACGGAGACGAGGCCGACCGCGGCGGGGCAGTGCGAAGCGGCGCCAGACCGACCCCGGGGACTTCGGCCACGGAATCCCGAAAACCGGTGAGTTGTCAGGGAAAAGTGGTGCCGAGGGGCAGAATCGAACTGCCGACACTACGATTTTCAGTCGTATGCTCTACCAACTGAGCTACCTCGGCACGGGGTGAGGCACGACTGACGAACCTCCACTATACCACGCGCGCCCGCCTGTCACGATCACTCCGATCACCAGTCCCAGCAGGCTTCCGGCGAGGACGTCGAGCGGATAGTGGACCCCGATGTGCACGCGCGAGAGGGCGATGAGGGCGGCGAGGCCGAAGGCGGCCGCCCGGGCGGCCCGGCGCCGCAGCGCGTACGCCAGCACCGTCGCCGCCGCGAACGAACTGGTTGCATGACCGGACGGGAACGACGGTGTCTCGGGGGCGTGCCCGATCACGCGCGCTCCCGCAACCGCCGACGGGCGCGCACGCGCGAACGACGGCTTGAGGCCGTGGTCGACGACCAGCTGCGCCAGCAGCACCGCGATCACGATCTGCCAGGCGGCCGGCCGCAGCCGCGGCGCGTACAGCGCCAGCTGCAGCGCGATGAACAGCCAGATCGACGCCAGCACGCCGACCGCGGACAGGAGCCACATCGGCCCGTCCAGCCAGGAGGGCGCCGTGGCGATCCACCAGTCGCGCAGCGCGGCGTCGTGAACGAGCAGCGAGTCAACCATTGAGCCAGCCAACCCCCGGATCTCTGGCCCGGCGACCGGCCGGCCGCCGGCAGCTCGAGTCTGGATCCCCCTCACTTATACCCCGGGGACGGCGTCCTCCCGGCGGGTGAGCGCACGAGGTTCTGCCGGCCGGCGCCTTCGGATAACATTGCCCGCGGCAACAACCCGCATACCCGGTCAGCGCTCACCCGTGAGGAGGACGAACGATGTCTCCTGCTGCACGTGCCGTCGAGCTCGCGCCCGCCTTCGCAGGCCGGTTCCTGCAGCCGTCCGATCCCGACTATGACGAGGCGCGCCGTGTCCACAACGGTCTGATCGACAAGCGGCCCGCGCTCATCGCGCAGTGCCGCGGCATCGCCGACATCGCCGATGCGGTCCGCCTCGGCCGCAGGCTGGGGCTGGGCATCGCCGTCAGGGGCGGCGGCCACAACCCCGGCGGGAGGGCGACGATCGATGGCGGCCTCGTCATCGACCTGTCGCTCATGCGCGGCGTCATGGTGGACCCGGTCCGTCGGGTCGCGTACGTCCAGGGCGGCGCCCGATGGGCCGACGTCAACCGCGAGACCCAGGCGTACGGCCTTGCCGTGACGGGCGGGGCCGTGAGCACCACCGGCGTCGGCGGCCTCACGCTCGGCGGCGGCCTGGGATGGCTGATGGCCAAGTGCGGCATGGCCATCGACAACGTCCGCGCCGTCAATCTGGTCCTCGCCGACGGCAGCCTCGTGCGCGCGAGTGAGGACGAGAATCCCGATCTCTTCTGGGCCGTTCGCGGCGGCGGCGGCAACTTCGGCGTCGCGGCCTCCTTCGAGTTCGGGCTGCACCCGATTGGCCCGACGGTCACCGGCGGGATCATCGCGTGGCCGGTCGCCCAGGCGCGCGACGTCCTGCGGCTGTACCGGGACATCACTGCCAGCGCGTCGGACGACCTGATGGCGTTTGCAGCCATGACGACGGCGCCGGACGGCCAGACGAAGCTGGCCGCGCTCGCGGTCGCGCACTTCGGCACCGCCCAGGAGGCCGAGGCCGCCCTGGCGCCGATCAAGGGGTTCGGGACGCCGGCGCTCGACATGGTCGGGCCGATCGCCTACGTCGCCCTGAACTCGCTGCTGGATCCGGCGTTCCCGAAGGGCGCGCGCAACTACTGGAAGTCGCACTTCCTCGCCGGCCTGCCGGACGAGGCGTTCGACGTGCTGATCGAGCAGTTCGCCGCGTGCCCGACGCCGATGGGGCAGCTGATGCTGGAGCACTTCCACGGTGCGGCGACACGCGTCCCGGTCGACGCGACCGCCTACGCCCTGCGCTCGGAAGGGCACAACGCCGTGATCGTCTCCGAGTGGCTGGACCCGGCGCACGACGGGGCCTGTATCGACTGGGCGCGGCACACGTACGACCGCCTGCAGCCGTTCGTCACCGCGCAACGCTATCTCAACTATCTCGATGCAGACGACGGGGGAGCGGTGCGCGCGGCCTATGGGCCCAACCTGCCGCGGCTGCGGGCGCTCAAGGCGCGCTACGACCCGGACAATGTCTTCCGGAACACCGTCAACATCGAGCCGGCCTGAGTCCGGAGTACTGCCGCGGGAGCGTCAGACGGGTCCCGAGCGGGGGAGCCGTGTGCGGTGAGACAGGAGGAGGGGGCCATCCGGCTGCGAATCGGATGACCCCCGGCGAAGAAGCTGCGACAGCCTAGACCGCCGCAACCTCAGCCTCCCGCAGGAGGCCGAGCTCTTTCCGGACCTTCTCCTCGATGGCGCGGGCCACCTCCGGATGGTCCTTGAGGAATGTCTTGGCGTTCTCGCGGCCCTGGCCGAGCCGCTCGCCGCCATACGCGAACCAGGCGCCGCTCTTCTCGACGATCCGGTGCTCGACGGCCAGGTCGAGCAGGTCCCCTTCGCGGGAGATCCCCTCGCCGTACATCACGTCGAACTCGGCCTCGCGGAACGGCGGAGCCAGCTTGTTCTTGACCACCTTCACGCGCGTGCGCCCGCCGACCACCGCATCGCCGTCCTTGATGCTCGCGATCCGGCGGATGTCGATTCGCACCGACGCGTAGAACTTCAGCGCCCGCCCGCCGGTCGTCGTCTCGGGGTTGCCGAACATCACGCCGATCTTCTCGCGCAGCTGGTTGATGAAGATCAGGCACGTCTTCGACTTCGAGACCGCGCCGGTGAGCTTGCGCAGCGCCTGCGACATCAGGCGCGCCTGCAGGCCGACCTGCGCCTCGCCCATCTCGCCCTCGATCTCCGCGCGCGGCACGAGCGCCGCCACGGAGTCGACGATGACGACGTCCACGCCGTTGGAGCGGATGAGCACCTCGGCGATCTCGAGCGCCTGCTCGCCGTTGTCCGGCTGCGACACCAGCAGGCTGTCGAGATCGACGCCCAGCTTCTGCGCGTACGCCGCGTCGAGCGCGTGCTCGGCGTCGACGAACGCGGCCATGCCCCCCTGCTTCTGCGCCTGCGCGATCACCTGCAGCGCCAGGGTCGTCTTGCCCGACGACTCCGGGCCGTAGATCTCGACGACGCGGCCGCGCGGCATGCCGCCGATGCCGAGCGCGTAGTCGATGCTGATCGCGCCGGTCGAGATCGCCTCGACAGGGGCGACGCCGCCCTTCTGCCCGAGGCGCATGATCGACCCCTTGCCGAACTGCTTCTCGATCTGGCCGACCGCCAGGTCCAGGGCCTTGAGTCGTTCTTTGATATCGTCGCGTTCAGGCGGCATGGGGCTCCTCAGATTGTAGAAGATGGACCGGCCGGCAGGGCCAGCGATTTCGGCTCATTCTAGGTGCGTGCCGGGAGAAAGTCAAGCGAAAGTGCGGCGTGCCTGCGTGGTTAAACAACTGAAAAATCACGAGATACGTAAAGCCGAATTTTTCGGGGGTCGGTCCGGTGCCGCCGCCGCTGCACTGCCCGCGGCTGCCCGGATTGGCAGAATCTGCAACGAGGTCATCCGGCTCG
>DASVDJ010000070.1:0-3822 GCA_036381155.1 Vicinamibacterales bacterium | reverse complement strand
GATGCCGAGGATCTCCGCCGTGTTGCGTGTCGCCCGATGTGCACCGACTGACTCAACCGCATACACCGCCATCGGGCGGCCGGAGCTCAGTTGGCGTATGGCGAACGGCTCGTCCGCCAGGTGGACCAGTCCTTGCTTCGGCAGCGTCGCCCCGATCCGCAACATGGCGCTGCGGATGGTGCCAGGCAGCGTCGACGCGACGACATCGCCGTTGACGACCACGGCCACCGGCACCCGCAGCAGGGTCGCGAGCTTCGTGGCGTACCCGTCGTCGACGGCGTCGGCCATGTAGATGTGGCCGAGTGCCGGGTTCGTCGCCCCGACGGGCAGGCCGGATACCAGGAACAGGGCGGAGGGCCGGCGCACCAGGGCGTCGATGCCGGGCAGCTCATCGGGAGTGCCCGACGCCAGCACGTACGAATCCGGCAGCCAGGCCGCGCGACGCGCTCCCGCGCTGGCGACGATGAGGCCGTCCGGGGCGGCGGCCACGAGCGCGTCCACGGCCAGCCGGCTGGCGAGGCGGTCCAGCTCGCGCTGGAGCGCGGCGCGGTCTGCAGCGTCGGTGGCCCTGAAGCCGGCGATGGCCGCGGTCAGTCCCGGGTGTTCCGCGAGGGCGTTAAGCTTGATCAGCGATTCTTCCTGCCGATGGCGCTCGATCTCGGCGAATATCCGCTCCGTTGCGTCGAGCGTGTCGATCGCCGCGCCCTCGACCCGCCGGCTGGCCTCCATCGACAGCACGACGAACACCACGACCAGCACCAGCGCGATGGCGGCTGATGTCGCAATGAGCGTACGGACGACGAGACGCGGCGGGTTCGACCGACCGAACGGCAGCTTCAGTGCCATGTCACGGACGCCAACCGGAGGCGCGGCTGTCGAGCAGCGTGCCCGTCTTATCGGGTCGAGCGTCTGCCTGCTGGATGCAAGATCAGCGGCGCCGGGCAAGGCATATCACGGCGTGCACTTCCGGGCAAGCAGCGGCCCGCGCGATCTGACGGCCGCCAGATGTCCTCGCCTGGCCGGAATTTCCACCGGGGCGCACGCGGCCGTCGTGCGGCCGGTCGATGCCCCCGGAGGAGCTGCGGATCGGGCACGTCGGAGAGGTGACCGGTGATGAACTCGACGTCCGGCAACGCCGCGAGCGTCGGCGATCTGTCCGTGCTGCTTCGGCTCACGGCGGCACTCGGTCGGACCGAGCACGCCGCTGAGTTCTGCGAGGCGGCGCTGTGTGCGTTGGAAGAGGGCCTGGGCGTCCGGCGCGCGGCGGTGGTCCTCGTCGACGCCGACGGCGTGATGCGGTTCAAGGCGTGGCGCGGATTGTCGGATGCATATCGCACCGCCGCCGAGGGCCACGGCCCCTGGGCGGAGGGCGAGACCGCTGCCGCGCCGATCATGGCGGCCGAGCCGGCCCGCGTGCCGGAGCTTCGGCCGCTGCTGCCGGCGCTGGCGGCCGAGGGCATCGCCAGTCTCGCCTTCATCCCCCTCGTCATCGCCGGGCGCGTAATCGGCAGGTTCATGCTCTACTTCGACACGCCCCGCGCACTCGATCCGGCCGAGCTGACGTTCGCGCAGATCATCGGCTCGCAGGTGGCATTCGCGATCGAACGTACCACTGCGCATCGGGCCGTCAGGGAGAGCGAGGAGCGCCTGCGCTTCGCGCTCGACGCGGCGTCGTTGGGCACCTGGGACTGGGACCTGCGGACCGGGCGGGTCGAGTGGTCCGAGAGCCTGGAGCGGTGTCATGGACTCGAGCGCGGGACGTTCGGCGGGACGTTTGCCGACTTCGCGCGCGAGATTCACCCGGACGACCGCGAACGCGTGCTCGGCGCGCTCAGGGCCGCGATGGAGGGAGGGCCGGCCTACAACGTCGAGTACCGCGTGTCGTGGCCCGACGGCTCGATCCAGTGGCTGGAGACGCAGGGCCGTGTCCATCGCGACGCCGCCGGCCGGCCGGTCCGCATGTCGGGCATCTGCATGAACGTCACCGCGCGCAAGCGGGTCGAGGAGGCGCGGCTCGAGGCGCCCGCGCACTCGCACGGCCTGGCGCGGCGTCTGGCGGCGATCGTCGAGTCGTCCGATGACGCGATCTTCAGCAAGGACCTGGACGGGCGCATCGCATCCTGGAACCCGGCGGCCGAGCGGATGTTCGGCTACACCGCGGACGAGGCCATCGGCCAGTCCATCCGTCTGATCGTCCCGCCCGATCGGTATGAGGAAGAGGACGAGGTCCTCCGCCGCATCCGCCAGGGCATGGCGGTCGAGCACGCCGATACCATCCGCCGGCGAAAGGACGGGCGGCTCATCGAGGTCGAGCTCACCGTCTCGCCGGTGCGCGACGCGGCGGGCGCGGTGACCGGCGCCTCATCGATTGCCCGCGACATCACCGCGAAGAAGCAGAGCGAACAGGAGCTCGCCGACCTGCATCGCCGTCTGACGACGCTCATCGCCGCCTCCACGTCGCTGCTCGACACGCCGAGCACCAGCCGCGTGCACGCGGCGACGATCGGGATCGCGCGTGAGCTGCTGGCGGCCGAGGCGCATGCGATCTGGCGGCTGGGGGACGAGGGGTGGCGGGTGATGGTCTCCGAGGGCGTGTCACCGGCGTACGCCGCGACGACGTTCCCGCCCGGCACGGAGTTGCCGGGGGCCGCGCGCTGGGGCCGGCCGCTCGTCGTGCCCGACGTGCAGAGCGAGCCCGCGCTCCGGCATCTGCGGCAACGATACGCGGACGAGGGCATCCGCGCGATGCTGGTCTGCCCGATGCGGTTCGGCGCCGAACGGCCCGGCCTTCTGGTCTTCTACTACCGCACGCCGCACCCCTTCACCGACGTCGAGGTCCGGACCGCCCAGGCCCTGGCGAACCTCGCCTCATCAGCGACGACGACCGCCGAGCTCTATGACGAACAGCGGCGGCAGCGGCACGCCGCGGAACACGCGAGCCGCCAGGCGGCGCTGCTGGCGGAAGTCGGCGCCGTGCTGGCGCGCTCGCTCGACTATCGTGCGACGCTGACCGCCGTGGCGACACTCGCGGTCCCGGCAATCGCCGACTGGTGCGCCGTGGACATGGTCGGGCCGAACGGCGAGCCGGAGCGCCTGGCCATCGCGCACACGGACCCGTCGAAGGTGCGCCTGGCTCGCGAGCTGTCGGAGCGGTATCCGATGGGACCCGAGCGACCCGGATCACCCGCACACGTCATCCGCACCGGCCAGCCGGTGCTCATCGAGACGGTCACCGACGAGATGCTCGACGAGGTCGCCGTCGACGCCGAGCACCGCCGGCTGCTGCGCGAGCTGTCGCTGGCGTCGTACATCTGCGTGCCGGTGATCTCGCCGCGGCGCATCCTCGGCGCGATCACGTTCGTGTTCGCCGATTCCGGTAGGCACTATCGGGCGCAGGACGTGCGCTTCGCCGAGGAAGTCGCGCTGCGGGCATCGCTGGCCATCGAGAACGCGAACGCGTACGAGCGCGTGCAGGAGGCGAACCGCCTCAAGGACGACTTTCTCGCGACGCTCTCGCACGAGCTGCGCACGCCGCTCAACGCGATCCTCGGCTACGCCCAGATGCTGAACATGGGCCTGCTGCCCGAGCACCGGCAGCGCCAGGCCTTTGCGGTGGTCCGTCGCAACGCCGAGTCGCTGAAGCAGATCATCGATGACATCCTCGACGTATCCCGCATCATCGCGGGCAAGCTGCGCCTGAACGTGCAGCCGGTCGAGCTGGACGCCATCCTCAAGGACGCCGCCGCCACGCTGCAGCCCGCCGCGGACGCCAAGGGCGTGCAGCTGGAGGCCATCCTCGAGCCGGGCGTGCCGCCCGTGTCG
>DASVDJ010000069.1:0-2106 GCA_036381155.1 Vicinamibacterales bacterium | reverse complement strand
CGGCCACCCGATCCCGGCGCGCGGCTGCGCCTTCCTCGAGGAGCCGCTCCCCACGCTCGCCGAGCTGGAGGAGGGCCGCCAGGCCGTGCTGCGGCGAGTCACGCACGAGGACCCGGAGGCCCTGCGATACCTGGCGGGGCTCGGGCTGGTGCCGGGGGCCCGGTTGACGGTGGAGGAGCGTGCGCCGTTCGGCGGGCCGCTCCGGCTGACGGTCGAAGGCGAGGCGCGGCTGCTGGGGCATGAGCTCTCTCGCGTGCTCGAGATCGAGCCGCTGGACCAGGTGACGGCCAGAGGAGAACAGGACGATGGCTGACGAACGAGAACGGCCGGCCCTTCATTCCGCTACGGCCGGCGATGCCGGGGCAGCCAATGGAGGCACGACCGGCGCCGCCGTCGGGCTGAGCCGCCGGGAGCTGATCCGGGCAGGCCTTGCCGGCGCGGCGAGCCTGGCCGCGGCCAGTGGCGCTGCGGCCATGGGGTCGCGCACAAGGCGCGTGCAGGAGCCGCGGCCGCCGGCGCACGAGCCGCACGAAGCCATGGCGACGGTCGGGGACATCCGCCCCGGCGGCTTCGACCCGATGGCGTTTCTCACGCACTTCGACGCGGGGCGAGTCTCCCGCTTGCCCTCTGGCCAGACCCTGAGGGAGTACTACGTGGTGGCATCGGACCGGGAGATCGAGGTGGCGCCCGGCGTGTTCTTCCCGGCCTGGACGTACAACGGGCAGGTGCCGGGGCCCACGATCCGGTGCACGGAGGGTGACCGGGTGCGCGTGCATTTCGTGAACGCCGGGACGCACCCGCACACCATCCACTTCCACGGCATCCACGCCGCGAACATGGATGGCGTCTTCGAGGTCGTGGAGCCCGGGCACAGTTACGTGTACGAGTTCGATGCGGAGCCGTTCGGGCTGCACCTCTACCATTGCCACACCGTGCCGCTCAAGCGGCACATCCACAAGGGGCTATACGGCGTGTTCCTGATCGACCCGAAGCAGGGTCGGCCGCCGGCGAACGAGATGGTGATGGTGATGAACGCGTTCGACACGAACTTCGACAACGAGAACGAGGTGTACGCGGTCAACACCGTCGCCTTCCATTACCAGCGTCACCCGATCCCCATCCGGCTGGGCGAGTTGAACCGGATCTACCTGGTCAACATGACGGAGTTCGACCTGATCAACTCGTTCCACCTGCACGGCAACTTCTTCCGGCTCTACCGCACGGGGACGGACCTGGAGCGGTACGAGTGGACGGACACGGTGACGCTGGGCCAGGGGGAGCGGGCGGTGCTGGAATTCACGTACAACCATCCGGGCCCATTCATGTTCCACGCGCATCAGAGCGAGTTCGCGGAGCTCGGGTGGATGGGGATCCTGGACGTGCGGGAGGCGCCGAGTGTCTGACGAGCGCGCGGGCGTGGCGGTCGGGCGGGTCACGCGCCCGGCGCGGTCCGTGCCGGCCTGGGCGAAGGGCATCGCGCCGCTCGCGCTGCTCGCGGCGCTGGTCGCGGCGTTCCTGCGGCTCGGCCCGGTCGGGATTTTCCGTCAGGCGTTCCCGCCCATCGAGGAGCTCACGATCGAGCGGATCACGCTGCCGCGGCCGGGCGAGCTCGTCGTCACGGTGGTGAACGGGGGGCCGGAGCCCGTGACCCTCGCGCAGGTGCTGGTGGATGACGCGGCGTGGCTGCACACGGTGGAGGGTGACCGCCGCATCGGCCGCCTCGAGCGGCGGACGGTCGTGATCCCGTATCCGTGGGTCGAGGGCGAGCCGCACACGATCACGCTGGTCACGAGCACGGGCCTGACCTTCTCCGCGGACGTCCCGGTCGCGACGCAGACGCCATCCATGGACGCGCGCTACCTCACGACGTTCGCCCTACTGGGCATCTACGCGGGCGTGGTCCCGGTCTTCCTCGGCTTGCTGTGGCTGCCGTTCCTGCGGTCCATCTCCCGGCGGTGGCTGGACTTCTTCCTGAGCTTCACCGCGGGGCTGCTCGTGTTCCTCGGGGTGGACGCCCTCGCCGAGGCGTTCGACGTCTCGCTCCGCGTGCCCGGCGCGTTCCAGGGTCTGGCCGTGGTGCTCATGGGCGCGCTGGGGACGCCGGTC
>DASVDJ010000068.1:0-23201 GCA_036381155.1 Vicinamibacterales bacterium | reverse complement strand
GGAGCCGGCAGGCGGGAGGGATCGTCGATGACGGCGGGATCGCCGCCCTGCCGGGCGACGACGGCGCGGAACCGTTCGAGCGCGGCGCCGCTGGCGAGTGTGGCCTCCACCCGCCCGCGGGCCGCCGCATCGTCCGGCGCGAGGCCGGCAATGGCGACCATGTGGGCGGCCAGCGTCACGGCCAGCTCCGTGACGTCCTCCGGACCGCGCCCCTTCAGCGTCTCGATGCTCTCGGCGACCTCGACGGCGTTGCCGACGGCGCGGCCGAGCGGGGCATCCATCGCCGTCAGCACCGCCCGGGTCGGCAGCCTGACCTGTCCTCCGATGGCGACCATCAGCGCGGCCAGCCGGCGTGCGTCCGCCGGGTCCTGCATCAGCGCGCCGCGCCCGACCTTCACGTCCAGCACCAGCGCGTCGGTGCCCTCCGCGATCTTCTTGCTCATGATGGAGGAGGCAATCAGGGGCAGGCTCTCGACGGTTCCGGTGACGTCGCGCAGAGCATACAGCTTCTTGTCGGCCGGGGCGAGCTCCGCGCTCTGCCCGACGAACGCGCATCCGTGCTCGGCGACCACCGCCAGCAGCTCCTCGCGACCGAGCGTGGTCCGGAACCCCGGAATCGATTCGAGCTTGTCGATCGTGCCCCCCGTGTGCCCGAGCCCACGCCCGGAGCTCTTGGGGACGATGGCGCCGCACGCCGCGACCAGCGGCACGACGACGAGCGTCAGCTTGTCGCCGACGCCGCCGGTGCTGTGCTTGCCGACCTTCACGCCGGGAACGGCGGACCAGTCCGCGCGCCCGCCCGATCGGGCCATCGCGTCCGTCAGCCAGCCGGTCTCCTCGTCGTCCAGCCCGCGCCAGACGATCGCCATCAGCAGCGCGGCGATCTGGTAGTCCGGAACGCTGCCGTCGACGACGCCCGCCACGAGCGCGTCGATCTCCTCCCGCGACAGCCGTCCGCCCTCCCGCTTGCGGACGATCAGGTCCACCATGCGCATCGGCCGGAGTATACCGGCCCGCTCGTGCCGTGTCCTGCGCGGGGGCTGGGACCGATATCTTCCGCGAGGCATCGCACGCCCGCCGCCGCGCGTTGCACGGCGCGGCAGCGGATCACACGCAATCGCACACGCCTGCATCGATGATCGCGCACCAGGCGCCCGAACCGCTCGCGCCCGAGGCCGCAACGCGGCTCACGGAATTCGCGCGCGCGTGCAAGGCGGCAGCCCGCGCCGTCACGCTCTATCCCGAGGGGCATCCGGCCATCGTCGGCGCACTCGCCCGCCTGGTGGACGTGGCCGGGCGCGCGGCCGCGGGCGGTCCGCTGGCCATCGGCGTCCTGCCCGATGGGCTGCACATCGGCGGACGGATCCCGCAACGGCCGGACGCCGCCATCGGCGAGCTCGCGGCGCTGCTGCACGGCCACCTGATCGGCGAGCTGCGGATCAACGGCGCGGCCGACCCTCAGGCCTGGCGCACCTTCCTCCTGCTGCTCGCGCGTCCATCCGAGGAGGTGCTGGCCGAAGGGGGCATCAACCGGCTCTGGACGGCAACGGGCGGCACGCATCTCCAGATCCGCGAGATCGACTACGCGGAGGTCCTGCGCGAACGCGAGAGCGGCGAGGAGGCGACCTGGGATCGCATCATCGCGAGCTGCCTGGCAGGAGACGCCACGGACCTGGACGAAGAGACGCTCCGCGCGCTGCTCGAGATCGCGGGCAACCCGGCGCGGCTCGCGGACCTCACACGGCGCCTGGACGAGCAGGCGAGCACGGGTGGCCCCGGCGCCAGCGCCCGGGCGCTCATCGTGCTCCTGCGCCACATCGCCCGCGCGGCGGCCAGCGCCGGGCCCGAGATGCTCGAACAGGTCCTGCAGAACGCCGCGCGCGCGGCCGGCCAGCTGTCGCCCGAGGTGATGCTGGACCTGATCACCGAGCGCTACCAGTCGCCGCCGGGGTCGGACCCCGACGTGGTCGGCCAGGTGGTCGACCGCATGAGCGACGCGACGATCGCGACCTTCGTCGCGACCTCCGTCATCACCGAACGCGGCGCCACGGCCCGTCTGGCGCAGGCGCTCAAGGCCCTGGTGCCGGACGAGAGCCGGCGGGAATCGCTGATCCGGCTCGCCCACGCGGAGCTGGCGCAGACGCCCTTCGGACGCGAAGCCCGTTTCGAAGAGCTCTGGCAGCGGGCGTCGGAAATGCTGCTCTCGTACCGGGACGAGAACTACGTCTCGGTCGATTACGCGCGCGAGCTCTCGAGTGCCCGCACGCAGGCGATCGAGGTCGAGCAGCTCGCCGAGGATCCACCGGAACGGGTCGCGGCCTGGCTGGCCACGGTCGCCGACGCGGAGATCCGCCGCCTCGATCTCGCGCTGCTACTCGATCTGCTCCGGCTGGAACAGGACGACGGGCGGTGGGGCTCGCTCATGAGCCCGGTGCTGGCGCTCCTGGACGATCTCGTCCTGCTCGGGGACTTCGAGTCGGCGGTCCCGCTCACGCAGGCCCTGGCCGCCGAGGCCGCCGGAACGGGAACGCCGGCCCGCCGCACGGCCGCCTCCGCGGCGCTCGACCACCTGGCCTCGCCTGACGTCGTCGGGCACGTGGTCTCGCACCTGCGCACGATCGACGAGACCGGCTTCGGGCACATCCGCGCCTTCTGCCACGCCGTCGGGGCGCCGGCCATCCGGCCGCTCGCCGAGGCGCTCGCCGCCGAAGAGCGCGGTCGCGGCGTCCGCCGTCTGACGGACATCCTGGTCGGATTCGGGAGCCGCGGACGCGATGCGGTCGAGCAGCTCAAGAGCTCGCCGAATCCCGCGGTCCGCCGCACCGCCATCTACCTGCTCCGCGCGTTCGGCGGCAACGAGGCGCTGCCGGAGCTGGCGCCGCTGCTCGACGACGCGGACCCGAACGTGCAGCGCGAGGCGATCCGCGCCATCGCCACGATCGGCACGGCCGAAGCCTACGCGCTGCTGGAGCGTGGGCTGACCTCCGGGTCGGCCCGCGCGCGCGAGGCCGTCCTCTCGGCGCTCGGCACGCTTCGCGACGAGCGAGCCGTTCCGCTCTTCCTCCACATCGTCGGGCGCCGCGAGTACCGGCGGACCGCGCGCAGCGCTTACGAGACGGCGATCGACGGACTCGGCGCGATTGGCGGCGACGACGCGATCCGGGGGCTCGGACAGGCACTCCACCAGGGCGAGTGGTGGGCGCCGCGAAGAACGGCGGCCCTGCGATCGGCTGCGGCGGCGGCGCTGCGACACGTGGGGACACCCGAGGCGCTGGCCGTACTGCGGGAGGCCGCCGAGACGGGATCCCGCGGCGTGCGTGCGGCCGCGCGTGAACAGCTGGCCCGCCCCGCCGTGACCCGCCGGACGCCGGTGCAGGAGGCGGAATGATCGACCACAACCGGCGCGTCCGCCTGGCCGACGAGCTCCTGCGGCGCTTCGCCTCGGCGTTGCGGGGCGCGCAGCTGTACGCACCCGGCCACCCGCTGGTCGCGCGCAACATCGGCGCGTTCGCCGAGACGCTCGCGCTCGTGACGGGCCAGCAGCGCAGCATCACGCTCGGCGTCGTCGAGTCCGAGTTCGTCGTCGGCGACGTGCCGCTCCCGCGCAGCAGCGGGACGATGGGCGAGCTGCTGAACCGGCTGCGGCGGCTCGGCGTCGAGCGGATCGTCGTCGATCGGGCCGTGACGCGCGAGGAGATCGACTCGCTGGTCCTCGCGTTTGCCAACGCCGACGGCACCCATCTCGACCTGCCACCGCTGCCGCACGTGCAGGTCGGACGGATTCAGGTCGAGCAGCGCATCGAGTCGGCGCTGGCCGACATGTCCGCCATCCGGACCAGCTACCGCGAGGCGGTGACGATCGCCGAACGCCTGTGGGAACAGGCCAGCGTCGAGGGACGCCCCGACCCGCAGCAGGCGCGCGAGATGGTGGACACGCTGGCCCAGGCGGTCGCGCAGAACCGCACGGCGCTGGTGGCGCTCACCGCCCTGAAGAACTACGACAACTACACGTTCACCCACATGGTGAACGTCTCGATCCTGACCATGGCGCAGGCGCGGTCGCTCGGCATCGACGGCGCGCTGCTGCGCGAGTTCGGCCTCGCGGGCCTGATGCACGACATCGGCAAGGTCCGCACGCCGGTCGAGATCCTCAACAAGCCCGAACGCCTGACCGACGAGGAGTTCGCGATCATGTCGCGCCACGTCATCGACGGCGCCGAGATCCTCCGGTCGACGCCGGAGATGCCCGCCATTGCCCCGGTCGTGGCGTTCGAGCACCACCTCCGCCGTGACGGCTCGGGCTACCCGGCCGGCGTGCGTCGTGACACACTGTGCCTGGCGACCACGCTGTGCTCGATCTCGGACGTCTACGATGCGATGCGGTCGCAGCGCGCGTATCAGCAGGCGTTCCCGACGGACCGGATCCGCGCGGTCCTCGAACGCAACGACGGCGCGCAGTTCGACCAGCACCTCGTCCGGCGCTTCGTGCAGCTGATCGGCATCTACCCGCCGGGGACGCTGGTCCGTGTGGACACGGGCGAAATGGCCGTGGTCCTGAAGGTGTATGCCCCGGATCCCCACCGGCCGAAGGTCCGGGTCATCGCCGACAGGCAGGGCCACCGGCTCGAAAAGCCGTACGATGTCAATCTGTGGGACAGCACGCCCGGCTCGGAATGGCCGTCCTCGGTAATCGCGCCGCTCGATCCGGCCGAGCACGCGATCGATCCGCTCGACTGCCTCTAGCCGTCCTGATACGGCCGCTCCTCGCCGTCGCGGCGGCCGTCGTCCTGCTCGGTCTCCCCGATCTCCGCGCCCAGGCGCCCGTTCCGCAATCCCCTGACGCGTTCTTCGGCTTCCGCATGGGCGAAGAACGCCGCCTCGCCACGTGGGATGCGATGGTCGAGTACCTGCGGCACCTGGACGAGGCAAGCCCGCGGCTGCTGGTGCAGGAGGTCGGTCGTACGACGGGAGGCCGGCCCTACCTCCTGGTGATCGTCAGCGAGCCGGCGACCCTCGCGGAGCTGGATCGCGTCCGCGCGGCGCAGCGGCGCCTTGCGGACCCGCGCCGGACGTCCCGCGAAGAGGCCGAGCGGCTCGCCCTCGAGGGCAAGGGCGTCGTGCTCGTGGGCGCCGGCATCCACAGCACGGAGACCGGCAGCTCCCAGATGATGAACGAGCTGCTCTGGCGGCTGGCGACGGACGACTCGCCGGAAACCGCCCGGCTCCTGCGCGAGCTCGTCATGCTGTTCGTGCCGTCGCAGAACCCGGACGGACTGCAGCGCATCGCCGAGTGGCAGGCGCAGACCGCGGACACGTCGTTCCCGGACGCTCCCCTGCCCGAGCTCTATCACCCGTACGCCGGACACGACCTGAACCGCGACGCGTTCATGCAGACCCAGGTCGAGTCACGGATCCTCGCGCGCCTGCTGTACCACGACTGGCTGCCGGAGGTGTACCTGGACCTGCACCAGATGGGCCCCGCGCGCGCCCGCATGTTCGTCCCGCCGTACCGCAGCCCCGCCAACCCGAACATCGATCCGCTGATCTGGACGCAGGCGAACATCCTCGGCCAGACGATGGCGTCGCGGCTGCTGCACGAGGGGAAGCCGGGCGTGCTCTGGGGCGAGATCTACACGGGCTACTGGCAGGGCGCGAACAGCACGACAACCTGGTGGCACAACATCGTCGGCCTGCTGAGCGAGGTCGCCAGCGCACGCCCCGCGGGCGCCATCGTGCAGGACACCGCGCCTCCCGCGCCCGGCGCGCTCACGCGGCCGCCGGAACCGCACGGCGGGCAGGCGCAGCTGCCGCCGCCCCCTGACACGCAGTACCGCATCAACTACCCGGATCCGTGGCTCGGCGGCGAGTGGACGCCGCGCGACGTCGTCGAGTACCACCTGCTCGGCACGCTGGGGCTGCTCGAAGGCGCCGCCAACAACCGCGTCACGCTGAAGCGCAACTTCTACCGCATGCACGAGCGCACGATCGCGCGCTTCGCGCAGGGGTCGCCGGCCGCCGTCGTCGTTCCGGCCCGTCAGCACGATGCCGGCGCGGCCGACGAACTGGTGCGCGTGCTGCGGGCGGGCGGCGCGGAAGTCCATCGGGCCTCCGAGCCGTTCCAGACCGGAGGGGAACGTGTGGAGGCCGGCGACGTCGTCGTGACGCTCGCGCAGCCGTTCGGACGCTGGATCAAGGACCTGCTCGAGCCGCAGCGCTATCCCGATTCGGGCGAGCCGCTGCGCCCGCGCCCCACGGAACGGCCCTACGACGTCACGGCCTGGTCGCTCGGGATGCAACTGGGCGTGGACGTCAGGTTCGTGGACCAACCGCTGGCCGGCGCGCCGCTGGAACGGGTCGAGACCGATCCGATCCGGCACGGACGTCTCACCGGGCGCGGACGCGTGTTCGCCTTCCGGCGCGAGATGAATGCCGCCGCGACGCTCGCCAACCGGCTGCTGGCGGAGGGAGCCGAACTGGCCGTGCTGCGCGAACCGGTCGACGACACCGGCGTGCACTGGCCGGCCGGGACGATCGTGGGCCGCCGTGCCGACGCGCGCGTCCTGCGCCGCGCGGCGCGCGAGACCGGCGTCGACATCGGCACGCTGCGGGCGTGGCCGCACGGCGTCGACGCCATCCGGCAACCACGCCTCGCCGTGATCGAGCCGTGGGGCGGCAGCATCGATGCCGGCTGGACGCGCTGGCTGCTCGAACAACACGGCTTTCCGTTCGTCCGCGTCCGCCCGAACGAGCTGACCGGCGACATCGCCGCACGATTCGACGTGGTGATCGTGCCCGAGATTCCGCAGCCGATTCTGGTTCGCGGGCTCCGCGGGATGGCGGTGCGGCCCGAGCACCGCGGCGGCCTCGGCGACGACGGGGTCGCCGCGCTGAAATCGTTCCTCCGCAGCGGCGGGACCATCGTCACGCTCGGCAACTCGACGGAGTTCGCGATCGACCTGCTCGACGTGCCCGTCGTCATCGCGGCGCGAGGGGACGATCCGGACAGCGCGTACGTGCCGGGCGCGCTGCTCGCGGTCGACATCATTCCGGACCACCCCGTGACGGCCGGCCTGCCGCCACAGGTCGCGGCGATGAACCGGCACAACAACGCCTATGCGGTCGGCCGTGGAGGCGAGGGGATCGTGCGGGCGCTGGCGCGCTATGCCGACAGCACGCTCGTCCGAAGCGGGTACGCCTCGGGCGAGAGCCGCCTGCGCGGCCACATGGCCGCGTTCGAGGCCGACATGGGTGCGGGGCGGGTGATCGCGCTCGGTTTCCGCGTGCAGCACCGCGGGCAGACCTGGGCTACCTTCAAGCTGCTGTTCAATGCGATCCTCACCGCCGGACGGGCCCGCGCCGGGGAGTTGAGCGTCAGCAACCAGGTCCCGCCTTCGCCGGGCGTCAGCGTCGGCGCGCGGACTCCGGCGAGCCGCGCCGGAGCCTCCGGAGGCGGACCGCTCACGCCTGGAGGGTGATCAGCGTTGATTGAACTGATTCGTGCGGCGCGTCTCGGCTGTCTCGGGATTCTGCTTGCGGCGCTGCCGTTCTCGACAGCCTCGCAGGATGCGCCGGCCGACCTGATCGTCACCGGCCGCATCTACACCGGGGATCGGACGGATCCGGTCGAGGCCTTCGCAGTACGAGGCGACCGGTTCGTGAAGGTCGGCACGACGGCGTCGGTGATGCCGCTGCGTGGACCGTCGACCACGATGATCGCCGTCACGGACGGCGCGATCGTGGTGCCGGGATTGCACGACGCGCACGGGCATTTCGTCGGGCTCGGCACGAGCCTGTCGGAGCTCGATCTGCGCGACACGCCGAACCAGGCCGCGATCCTCGAGCAGGTGCGCGCGAAGGCCGCTTCCGGAGCCGGTGGCTGGATCGTGGGGCGCGGCTGGGATCAGAACGACTGGCCCGATCCCGCGTGGCCAACCAGGGCGGCGCTGGATGCCGTGGCGCCGGACACGCCGGTCTTTCTGCGGCGCATCGACGGCCATGCCGCGTGGGTGAACTCGCGCGCGCTGGCCGTCGCCGGCATCACGCGCGAGACCCCGGATCCGCCCGGCGGCCGGATTCTCCGCGATGCGCAGGGCGAGCCTGCCGGCGTGCTGATCGACACCGCGCAGGCGCTGGTGAGCCGGCAGATTCCACCGCCCGATGATGCCGCGCTCCGCGAGCGCATCCGGCTCGCCGACGCCGAAGCCCGGCGCCTCGGCCTCACCATGGTGCACGATGCCGGCGCGGGGAGCCGCGAGATCGAGCTGTACCGGGCCCTCAGCGCGGAAGGCGCCCTCGCGACCCGCCTCTACGTGATGATCGACAGCAGCGAGGCGACCACGCGCGAGTGGTTCGCCCGAGGCCCGCTCATCGACCCGTCACACCAGGTGACCGTGCGCGCGGTGAAGCTGTACGCGGACGGCGCACTCGGCTCGCGCGGCGCGCTGCTGCTCGAGGACTACGCCGACGAGCCCGGGACGCGCGGACTCCGCGTCACCTCACCGGAGCGGCTGGCCGAGGTGGCTGCCGCCGCGGTCGACGCGGGGTTCCAGCCGTGCACCCACGCCATCGGCGATGCCGCCAACCGCGAGATCCTCGACCTCTACGAACGCCTCGCCTCGACGCGCGCCGGCATGCGCACGGTGCGGCCACGGATCGAGCACGCCCAGATACTCGACAGCCGCGACATCCCGCGGTTCGGCCGGCTGGGCGTCATCGCCTCCGTGCAGCCGACGCACTGCACGTCGGACATGCCCTGGGCGCCAGCCAGGCTCGGCGCCGCGCGGATCGACGAAGGGGCCTATCCCTGGCGCTCGCTGGTCGAGACGGGGGCGTTTCTCGCCGCGGGCTCCGACTTCCCCGTCGAGCGGCCCGATCCCCTGCTGGGGTTCTACGCCGCGATCACCCGACAGGCACCGGACGGCCAGCCGCCGGGCGGCTGGAACCCGTCGCAGCGCCTCCGCCGCGACGAGGCGCTCCGGAGCTTCACGCTCGACGCCGCTTTCGCCGCGCACGCCGAGGCGGACCTTGGCTCGATCGCCGAAGGCAAGCTCGCCGACTTCGTCGTGCTGTCGCGCAATATCATGACGATACCGGCTGCGGAGATCCTGCAGACGTCGGTGCTCCGGACGTTCATCGGCGGACGGCAGGTGTATGAGAAGGAGTAGGCCTGATCAGGTCTGATCGGGTCGGATCGGGTCGGATCGGGTCGGATCAGGTCTAATCGGGTCAGATCAGGTCGGATCGGGTCTCCGCCGTCGCCGCGCCTGAACGAGCGCGGCTCCGGCGGAATCAGGTCGGATCAGGTCGCGCCGTCGCCGCGCGTGAGAGCTGGCGCGGCTGCGGCGGGTCAGGTCCGATCGGGTCGCGGTGAGCGCTTCCATGAAGAGAACCCTGCTCGCATTCCTCACGCTGGTGGTCGCAACCAGCGCTGCGTTCACCGCGCCGGCAGCGCCGCAGCCGACGCAGGGCGGCAAGCCATCGCTGGTCGTGCTGCTGGTGGTGGACCAGATGCGGCGCGACTATCTGGACCTGTACGGCGCGCGCTGGAGCAAGGGTTTCCGGCGGCTGTACGACGAAGGGGCCTGGTTCCCGAACGCGGCCTACCCCTATTCAACGACCTTGACCTGCGCCGGGCACGCCACCATCGCGACCGGCGCGCTGCCGCGCACGCACGGAGTCATCAGCAACCAGTGGTGGGATCGCGCGAGCCAGCAGCTGGTGTCGTGCACGTCCGATCGGTCGGCGCGCGAGGTGCCATACGGCGACCGGCAGGCCGGGTCCGGCGGCAGCGCGTCCTCGCTGAAAGCGCCGACGCTTGCCTCGGCGATCGCGTCGGCGACGGGCGGCCGCGTCGTGTCGATCTCGCTGAAGCGCGCCGCCGCGGCGATGCTGGCGGGGACCGGACGCGGCGACGCGGTGCTCTGGTTCCAGGGCGGCGGCTGGAGCTCGTCGACGGCCTGGGCGTCGAAGCCGGAGCGCGCGATGCTGCGCGCCGCCACGCGGGCGCCGATCGAATCGGACTTCGGGCGCATCTGGGCCAGGCGGCACGGCGGCGGCCACTACGAGTTCGAGGACGACGGGCTCGGCGAGAAGCCGTCGCCGGAGTGGACCACGGTGTTCCCGCACGCCCTGCAGCCGCGCGACGGACGGCCGACGCTGTTCTTCTACGAGGCCTGGCAGTCGAGCCCGTACTCGGATGGCCATCTCGAGCGGCTGGCGCTGGCGGCCATCGACGACATGAAGCTCGGCCGTGACTCGGGCATCGACGTGCTCGCGGTGAGCTTTTCGGCGCTCGACGTGGTCGGACACGATTTCGGGCCGCGCAGCCACGAGATCCAGGACGTGCTCTTCCGGCTCGACGAGACGTTCGACCGCCTGCTCGATCGGCTCGATCGCCGCGTGGGCCGCGGCCGCTACGTCGTCGCGTTCACCGCCGACCACGGGGTCGCCGTCATCCCCGAGCAGGCGGCGCGCGACGGCGCCGACGCGGGGCGGATCCGGATGAACGAGCTGATCCGGGTCGCCGACGAGACGCTGGCGGAGCCCTTCGGCAGGGGGCGCTGGACGGCGACGGAGGCCTACAGCGAGTTCTACTTCCGCGGCGGCGTGTTCGACCGCATCCTTGCCACACCGGGGCTGCTCGGGAAGGTCAAGGACGCCCTCGCCGCACAGCCCGGCGTCGCGCGCGTGTACGACCGCACGGAGGTCCCGACCCTCGCCGAAAGCGGCGACGCGCTGGCGCGGGCCGTCGCCGCGGGCTTCTTCCCCGAACGCAGCGGCGATCTGATCGTCGTCCCGAAGCCGAACTGGATCTTCGTCGCCGACGACAAGACCGTCATTCCCGGCAACGCCACAACGCACGGGACGGGGTACGCCTACGACACCGACGTGCCGCTGGTGATCTTCGGGGCCGGGGTGAAGCCGGGACGGTACGAGGGCGCGGCGTCCCCCGCCGACATCGCGCCGACGCTGGCGCACATCGCGGGCGTCGCGCTTCCGTCGGCGACCGGTCGCGTGCTTGCCGAGGCGCTGGCCACGGCGCCGGCGACGGAGGCAGCCGGACCGCGATGAGCGCGGCGATGGGAAAGATGCAGCGGCCCGCCCGGACGCCGTTCGCGCGGCGCGTGCTGGCGCTGCTCCGGCGGGTGCCGCCCGGCCGGGTCGTGACGTACGGCGATCTGGCCGCCCTCGCGGGGCGGCCGGGCGCCGCCAGGGCCGTCGGCAACATCATGCGCGAGGCGAGCGAGCCCGGGCTTCCCTACCACCGCGTGATTGCGGCAGGCGGGCGCCTGGGGGGATACGGCGGCAACGAGACGATGAAGGCGGCGCTGCTCCGCCGGGAGGGGCTGACCGTCGTCGGCGGCCGGGTGCGCGGGTTCGCGCGGGTGCGATGGGAGGGGTGAACGACTCCGTCTATAATCATCCTTGCGCGCCGGGTGCTCCACCGGTCGCGCGCTCGAGGAGGCTTCTGATGTTTCGCGTGTTCCAGATCGCTGTGCTGGCGGCAGTGACGGCGCTGGCGGGCACGATGCCCGCGGTCGCGCAGTCCGGATCGCAGTCCGGAACCACGTCGCTCGGCTCGATCACGCTCACGCGCGCGGTGAAGGCCAACGGCCAGCCGCTGCCGGCGGGGCGCTACACCGTGCGCCTGACCTCCGAGGCTCCGGACCCGGCGGTGGGCCAGACCAAGGGCGCGGAGCGCTGGGTGGAATTCGTGCGCGGCGGCAAGGTCGTCGGCCGCGAGGTCGTGACGGTCGTGCCCGACACCGAGATCGGCGAGATCGCGAAGGGCCCGCGCCCCGCGCGCGGCGGACATCGCGTCGAGCTGCTGAAGGGCGGCGACTACGTCCGCGTCTGGATCAACCGGGGCGGGAATCACTACCTGATCCACCTGCCCGCGTAGCAGCGCCACGGAGAGTCCGGATTCCACCGGACTGACTGGCCGGCCTGAAGGCCGGCCCTCCCGGTACCGAGTCAGAGAGCACGGAGGACGCCCGGAGGCCGAATCACGTCGATTCGCGGCCTTCGTGCGTCCTTTGTGTTCTCCGTGACTCTGTGGCCGGTCGTTCAGCCAATCGCCATCAGATCGAACTGCTCGTGATGCAGGTGGGCATCCGGGCGGATGCTGATCGTCCGGCCGAGCGCCGCCTGCAGGTCCTTCAGCACGGCGCTCTCCTCTTCCTTCAACGCCCGCGCGATGTCGGGGTTGACCCGCAGCACCACGCCGTGGCCGTTGAGGTCCATGTTGAGCTTCTTCACCTCGGCCAGGATCTCGTAGCAGATCGTCGAGCTCGACTTGATCACGCCGCTCCCTGAGCAGTAGGGGCAGGGCTCGGTCAGCACGCGCTCCAGGCTCTGCTTGACGCGCTTGCGGGTGATCACGATCAGCCCGAAGTCCGAGACCTGCACCGCCTTCGACGGCGCCCGGTCGCGCCGCAGCTCCTGCTCCACCGCCTGGAACACCTTCTGGCGGTTCTTCTTCTCCTCCATGTCGATGAAGTCGAGGACGATGATCCCGCCGAGGTCGCGGAGCCGGATCTGCCGGACGATCTCCTTCGCCGCTTCGAGGTTGGTCTTGACGATGGTGTCTTCCAGGCGGCCGGTGCTCTTCTTGCCGACGTACCGTCCGGTGTTGACGTCGACGGCCACGAGCGCCTCGGTCTGGTTGATCACGATCGAGCCGCCCGACTTCAGCCACACCTTGCTGCGCAGCGCCTTGTCGAGCTCGGCCTGGACGCCGTACTCCTCGAAGATCGGGAAGTCCTTGTTGTAGTGCTTCACCTTCGAGACCAGCGACGGCATCATCCGCTGGACGAGGTCGAGCACCCGCAGGTACTCCTGGTAGCTGTCGATCCGGATGGCGGTGTAGTCCTCGGTGAGGAGGTCGCGCAGCAGCTTCGCGATCAGGCTCTGCTCCCGGTAGACGATGGCCGGCGCCCGCTGCGTGTCCATCTTCTGGCGGATCTCCTTCCAGACCTGCTGGAAGTACTGCAGGTCGCTCAGGATGTCCTCCTTCGGACGCCCCGCGGCCGCGGTCCGGATGATGATCCCGCCGTTGAAGTGCTCCTGCTCCCGGAACTCGCGGACGATGGCGCGCAGCCGGGCCCGCTCCTCGCGCGACTCGATCTTCCGCGACACGCCGACGTGATCCACCGTCGGCATGAACACGAGGAAGCGCCCCGGGAGCGACACGTGCGAGGTGAGCCGAGCCCCCTTGGTGCCGAGCGGCTCCTTCACGACCTGGACGAGGACCTCCTGCCCTTCCTTGAGCAGCTCCTCGATCTTGGGCTGCTCCTTCGGGCGATCCTCGCCGCGCGCCCGCCGGCCGCCTTTCGCGCGCTCCGGCTTCTCTCCTTCCTCCGCCGACGCCGCCGCCGCGTCCCCCTCGCTCTCCTCGCCGCCGTCGAGGTCGTCGAAGGACGGAACCACGTCCGAGACGTAGAGGAAGCCGTCCCGCTCCAGCCCGATGTCGACGAAGGAGGACTGCATGCCGGGCAGCACCTTCGACACCCGGCCCTTGTACACGTTCCCCGCGACCCCCCGGCTGCGCTCCCGCTCGACGAAGATCTCGGCGACCAGATCGTCCTCGAGAATCGCGACCCGCGTCTCGTGGTCGTTCGAGGAGATGATCATCTCCTTGGTCATGTCCGCCCTTCCGGGGACCGGCGTCAGTTGGTGAAGCGTCGCATCCGGACGTTCAGGATCAATCCGAAGCCCATCAGCGTCGCGATGAGCGAGCTGCCGCCATAGCTCATGAGCGGCAGCGTCAGCCCCTTCACCGGCGCCAGTCCCGCCGACATGGTGATGTTGTAGAACACCTGGAACGTGAAGCTCGCGAGGACCCCGAGCACCAGGAACGTGCCCAGCCGGTCCTTCGACAGCCGCGCCGCCTCGAGCGACCGCCAGATCACCAGCAGGTACAGCCCGAGGGCGGCCAGCACGCCCAGGAACCCGCGCTCCTCGGCCCACGCCGAGAAGATGAAATCGTTGTGCGCCACCGGCAGGAACCGCAGCTGTCCCTGCGTCCCCTGCCGGAAGCCCTTCCCCGTCAGCCCGCCGGACCCCACGGTGATCCGCGCCTGGATCTGCTGGTACCCGGCGCCCCGCGGGTCCTTGTACGGGTTGATGAACGTCTCGATGCGCTCCTTCTGGTAGTCCTTCAGCGCGAACGCCCACGCCACCGGCGCCGCCAGCACCGCGACGATGGCCAGGATGCCGAGCATGCGCATCGGCAGCCCGGCGACGAACGCGACGAACAGGAAGATGGGAATCAGCGTGACCGCGGTGCCGAGGTCCGGCTGCCGCGCGATGAGCAGGAACGGAATCGCCACCATGCCGGCGCCGATGGCGAGGTCGCCACGCGTGGGCACGTGGCGCCGGCTCTCGCCGTAGAACTTCGCCAGCACCAGCGCGACGACGAGCTTCGCGAACTCGGACGGCTGCAGGTTGAACGCGCCGAGCGGAATCCAGCGCCGCGCACCGCCGCGCACCGCGCCGAAGAACATCACGTACAGCAGCAGCAGGATGATGCCGAGATAGAGCAGATGCGACTTGTCGGCCAGCGTGCGGTAGTCGATCGAGAGGATGACGACCATCGCGGCCAGCCCGAGACCGAGCGCATAGAGCTGCGCGAGGTACAGGCGCGGTGCGGTGGACTGCGTCGCGCTGTAGATCATGGTCACGCCCATGACGCTCAGCACGAGAATCGCGCCGATGAGCAGCCAGTCGAGGTGGAAGTAGAGGCGACGGTCGAACATCCCGCTACCGCCCCACCGCCGCCGACGCGACCGTGTCCGACACCGGCGCGTCGTCGATCGGCACTTCCTCCACCGGCGGCGTCGGCGCAGGCAGGCCGGGCGCGGTGAACGCCGGCAGCGGCTCCCCCCGCTTCTTGGCGAAGTAGGTGGCGATCATGTGCCGCGCGATCGGCGCGGTGCTGTAGCCGTGCTCGGAGTGCTCGCCGAAGATCACCCCGGCAATCTCGGGGTTGTCGCGCGGCGCAAGGAACACGAACCACCCGTGATCGCGGAGGTCGCGGTCGCTGCCGCGTGCCGCCGCGCGCCCGCGCAGCGAGATCACCTGTGCGGTGCCGGTCTTGCCCGAGACGTCCAGGCCGGGGATGCGCGCCCGTCCGGCCGTCCCCGCCCCGTTGACGGCCAGCCACAGCCCGTCGCGCACCGCCGCGGTCGTCGTCGGCTTGAACGTGAACCGCTCCAGGACCGGCGGCGGATCCATCGGCCGCCACCCGTCCCCATCGTCGTAGGCGCGGACCAGCCGGGGCGCGAAGCGGATGCCGCCGTTGGCGACGACGCTCATCATCACGGCGAGCGAGATCGGCGTCACCGAGACCTGCCCCTGGCCGATCGCGACCGAGATCGTCTCCCCCGCGTACCAGCGCTCGCCGAAGCGGCGCTGCTTCCATTCGGTCGACGGCATGATGCCCTCGACCTCGTTCGGCAGGTCGATCTCCGACTTCACGCCGAGCCCCATGCGCGTCGCCCACTTGTGGATGCGGTCGACGCCGAGCATGTTGCCGAGCGTGTAGAAGTACACGTTGCACGACTTCTCGATCGCGTGGCGCAGATCGACGACGCCGTGCCCCCCCTTGAGGTGGCAGCGGAAATAGCGGCCGTGGAACGTGGCGCCGCCGTCGCAGCGGACCTTGAAGTCGGGCGTGACGAGCCCCTCTTCGAGCGCCGCCACGGCGACGACGATCTTGAACGTGGACCCGGGCGAGTAGCGCCCCTGGATGGCCCGGTTCTGCAGCGGCCGCAGCTTGTCGGTGTTGAGCGCGTTCCAGGTGGCGACGTCGATGCCCGTCGCGAACGCGTTCGGATCGTAGGCCGGCAGGCTGACGAGCGCGAGCACCTCCCCGGTGCGGGGATCGAGCGCCACGGCGGCCCCCCAGAAGCCGAGCGCCTTGAACCCGTCCTCGGCCGCCTTCTGGATGTCGTAGTCGATGGTCAGCTGCAGCCGGCGGCCCTCGGTCGGCGGCACTTCGTCGAGGTGCCGGATCTCGCGCCCCATGCTGTTGACGACCACGGTGCGGACGCCGTCGGTCCCCATCAGCTCCCGGTTGTGGGTGCGCTCGATCCCGGCCTGCCCCACGATGGCGCCGGGGCGGAGCCCGTCGGCCGCGACCTGGCGCTCCGACGCCTCGCCGACGTAGCCGAGCAGGTGCGCCGCGAGCGAATCGGTCGGATACCGCCGTGTCGGCACGCGCTCGACGACGACGTCCGGCAGCTCGAAGTCGAGCCGCCGCGCCATGATCGCCGCCACCTGCGCCAGGCTCGCGTCCTGGATGACGACGATCGGCCGGTAGGCGGGCTGGGCCATGCCGCGCGCCACGGCGTCGCGGATCCGGCGCTCCTCCACGCCGGCCACGGCCGCCAGCAGGCGGATGGTGCGATCGATGTCGTTGGTGAACGGCCGGACGATGGAGACGCTGTAGCTGTGGCGGTTCTCGACGAGGACGCGCCCGTTGCGGTCGTAGAGCACGCCGCGCGGCGCCCGGAGCACGAGCTCCCGCTGATGGTTGTTCTCCGCCATCTCGCGGAACTGCTCGTGCTGGATGATCTGGAAGAACCAGAAGGTCCCGGCCAGCAGGACGAACCCGGCCACGACGGCCACCTGCAGCACGAAGATGCGTGCCGCCGGGATCCGCCGATCCTCGCCTGGTCTCATCACCGCCACGCCTGACGTCCTTCCTAGTCGAGCCGGCGGGACACGCGCATGGCGCCGCCGCCACGGGCCTGCCGGCGCTCGACGGACCCCGGCAACAGCTCGATCACCTGGAGCACGACGACGCCGACGAGCGCGTTGGCCGCGCCCTGCCCGAGCACGCCGGCCCACGGAAAGCCGAAGTCCCGCAGGTTCAGCAGCTCGTACGCCCCCATGAACACCGTCGCGTGCACCGCCGTCGCCAGCACGAAGGTGACGAACCGCGGCAGCACGCCGGCGATGTTGAACTGCATGCTGGCCTGGCCGACGAAGTAGCCGACCAGCGTCTTGGCCAGACCGCCTATGCCAATGATGCCACTGGACAGGGCGTCCTGTGCCAGCCCGGCCGCCGCGCCGGCGAGCAGCCCGGTGGTCGGTCCCGACGTGATGCCGACGTAGACGACCACGATCAGCACCAGATCCAGCGGCGAGGTGCCGAGCACGAGAAACGCCGCCAGCCGCGTCTGCAGCAGCAGGGCCAGCAGCAGCGCGCCGACGATGGCCAGGCCCTTCTTCACCGCGAGCCTCCCCGCCCGGCCGCCGTGGACGGATCCCCCGGCGGCTCCGGCGTCTGCGGCGTCAGCACCACCAGCACCTCCTCCAGCCGCGTGAAGTCCACGGCGGGCTGGACGCGAATCAGCCGGTACGCGTTGCCGGCCCGCTCGATGTGATCCACCTGGCCGATGAGGAACCCCTTCGGGTAGATGCCGTCGATGCCGGACGACACGACGCGGTCGCCGACGGTCACGTCGGCCGTGTCGAGCACGAACTCCAGCCGCAGTGTCTGCTCGCCGATCCCCACCACCACGCCCTGGGCCCGCGACCGCTCGACGAGCGCGCCGACGGCGGCGTTGCGGTCGATGAGCAGCTGCACCTTCGACGCCCGCGCGCCGGGCACGACCACGCGGCCGACGACCCCCTCGGGCGAGAGCACCGCCATGTCCGGCCGCAACCCGGCCGCGGTGCCCTTGTCGATCGTGATGGTCCGGAAATCGGGCGTGGCGGCCGCGGCCACCACGTTGGCCGCCGTCGTCGCCAGATCGATCCGGCTGCGCAGCTCGAGCAGCCTGGCCAGCTCCTCGCTCCGCTGCGCCAGCGCGCGCTCCTGCTGCAGCCGGATGCGGGCGTCGGCGAGCTCCTGCCGGAGCTGCGCGTTCTCCTCGCGCAGCCCGCGCAGGTCGACGTACCCCGTCCAGACCGACGCGACGGCATCGAACGCCGCGGCGCCGAGCCGCTGGACTTCGGCGACCAGCCCGAACGCGACCGCCTGGAGCACCGGCATCCCGCTCTTCGACGTGACCTGCGCCGAGATCAGCACGATGTGGCCGACGATGACGGCCACGAGCAGGACGGTGCTCCCGCGGCGGGTCTCGAGCAGCGCCATCAGCGCCAGCCTCGCGCCAGCCCGGCGGCCGGCCGGTTACCGTGCCGCGGCATGGTCATTCGCGGGAGATCTTCCGCAGCAGGCTGAAGTCCGACAGCATCTTGCCGGCGCCGAGCACGACGGACGACAGCGGATCCTCGGCCATCGCGAGCGGCAGGCCCGTTTCCTCCCGCAGCCGCTTGTCCAGGTTCTTCAGCAGCGCGCCGCCGCCCGTGAGGACGATGCCGCGGTCGACGATGTCCGCCGACAGCTCCGGCGGGGTGCGCTCGAGCGCGACGCGCACGGCGTCGACGATGACGTTGACGGTCTCGGCCAGCGCCTCCCGGATCTCCTCGTCGGTGATGGTGATCGTCTTCGGCACCCCCTCGATCAGGTGCCGCCCCTTGATCTCCATCGTCATCCGCTCGTCGAGCGGGTAGGCGGAGCCGATCTCCATCTTGATCTGCTCGGCCGTCCGCTCGCCGATGAGCAGGTTGTACGTCTTGCGGATGTACTGGATGATGGCCTCGTCCATCTCGTTGCCGGCGACGCGGACGGCCTTGCTGTAGACGATGCCGGCCAGCGAGATGACGGCGATGTCGGTGGTGCCGCCGCCGATGTCGACGATCATGTTGCCCGACGGCTCGGTGATCGGCATGCCGGCGCCGATGGCCGCGGCCATCGCCTCCTCGACCAGGTGCACCTCGCTCGCCTTGGCGCGGTAGGCGCTGTCCTTGACGGCGCGCTTCTCGACCTCGGTGATCTCGCTCGGCACGCCGACGACGATCCGGGGGCGCACCCAGACGTTCCGGTTGTTGTGCGCCTTCCGGATGAAGTAGGCGAGCATCTTCTCCGTGTACTCGAAGTCGGCGATGACGCCGTCCTTCATCGGCTTGATGGCGACGATGTTGCCGGGGGTGCGCCCCAGCATCTCCTTGGCTTCCTTGCCCACGGCCTCGACGCGGCCGTTCGCCTTGTTGATCGCGATGATGGAGGGCTCGTTGACGACGATGCCCCTGCCGCGGACGTAGACGCAGGTATTGGCCGTCCCGAGGTCGATGGCGAGATCGCTGGAGAAGAGCGAGAACAGAGAACGCAGAGGCAACGACACAACTCCTTGACGGACATCCGAACGCGCGGTCAGTCGGCGGCCACCTCGATCGCGTTCTTCCCCGAAGCCTTGACCCGATACATCGCGCGATCCGCCGCCTGGAGCAGCTCCGTCGCCGACGCGGCGACCTCCGGCATCGACGCGACGCCGATCGATGCCGTCAGCCGGACCTCCAGGCGATCCGCCGTGAGGAAGCGGTGCGCGGCGATGCGATCGCGAATGCGCTGCGCGACCATGATCGCGCCGTCCGGACCCGTCTCGGGCAGCACGACCGCGAACTCGTCGCCACCGAAGCGGGCGACCACGTCGGTCTCGCGCGCACAGCTCCGGATGACCACCGCCGCTTCCACGAGGGCGCGGCTGCCATACAGGTGCCCGTGCGTATCGTTGACGGCCTTGAAGCCGTCGAGATCGATGAACAAGAGCGAGAGCGCGCGGCCCGAGCGGAGTGCCCGCTTCGTCTCGCGGCGCAGCGAGAGATTCAAGTACCGGGAATTGTAAAGCCGCGTGAGGTCGTCCGTGACAGAAAGCGCTTCGGCGCGCTGAAATAGTATCGCGTTTTCGAGCGCGAGTGCCGCCGGCGCGAGCACGGCGGCCAGCGCGCGCCGCGCGGCGGCGCTGAACGCCGGCGTCGCCGCCGACGCCTGACGGTCGACACAGACGAGCGCGCCGGCCGCCTGATCGCGGCCGGGCAGCAGCAGGCCGGCGACCGACATCGGCCCGACCGGCGCGGGCAGCCGCGGCTCGCGCCGCAGGTCGGCGCTGAAGAAGTCCTGCTGCGTCTGGATCACGCGCGCCCCCACCGCCTGCACCGCCGCGGTCAGCGCCGGCGACAGCCGGCCCGCCACCACGGTCGGATCCCCCTCGAAGCCCGGCGACACGACGCCCCAGGTGCCGGGCGCGATGGTCCGGACCGCCCAGTCGACGAGCACCTGGCCGACGGCGCGCGGGTCGAGCGAGGCGTGGGTCGCCGCGACGATCTCGGCCAGCACCGCGCGGCCGGCCAGCCGGCGTGACAGGCCCCGCTGGCCGTGGCGCAGCCGTGCGGCGAGATCGGAGGTCGGGCGCGATGCGGCGAGGCCCCCGCGCCGCCGCACGGGCCGCGCCCGGCGCACCGGCCCGCGGCCGCCAGCCGGTGGGCTCATGGATGCGGTTCTCTCTGCAGCGGACCGTACGGCGCTGCCCCTAAATACTTCCAGAAATGGAACATAATACCACGCACCCCGGCCGTGGCGCGCAGCCGGAACCACGCGCGCCGCGGGGGCCGGGCGCACCGGATCCCCTGCTCTCGTCTGGAGTTATCGGCCGGTGGGCTCGCATTGACAGAGGCTCGACCGAGCAGGGACAATCAACTGTTTCGCCCCCGTGTCGGACCGGGGCGTACGGACCGAAGGCCAGCCAACCATGACGATGCTCGACCGGATGCGACGCCACAAGAACTGGCTCAAGTGGAGCCTGTTCCTGGTCGTCGTCGCCTTCATTGCGCTCTATTTCCCCGATTTCATGGCCACGAACACCGGGGCGGGCGCGTCCAACAGCATGCCGGTGGCCCGGGTCGGGAGCGAAGAGATCACGGCAAGTGCCTTCCGGACCGCCTACCAGCGCCAGATGCAGGCCTTCACGCAGGCCTACGGCGGCAACGTCAACGCGCAGCTGCTGCGGCAGCTCGGACTCGAGCAGCAGATCCTGCGGCAGCTGATCGACGAGCGCACCGCGCTGGCCGAAGCCCGGCGCCTCGGCATCACCGTCAGCGACGCGGAGGTCGCGCATCGCATCTACGCGATGCCCGTGTTCCAGGAGAACGGCGTCTTCAGCGTCGAGCTGTACGGCCGCGTCCTCCAGAACGCGCGCACGCCGATGACGAAGGCGGAGTTCGAGCAGAACCTCCGGAACGCGCTGATCGTCGACAAGCTCCGGGCGGCGCTGACCGACTGGGTGACGGTATCGGACGCCGAGGTCGAGACCGAGTTCCGCCGCCGGAACGAGAAGGTGCAGGCGGAGCTCGTCGTGTTCTCGGCCGACGCGGTGCGCGGCCAGGTGACGCTCTCCGACGACGACGTCGCGACGTACTTCGAGGCGAACCAGGAGAACTACCGCATCGGCGAACGGCGGGCCGTCAAGTACGTGCTGGTGGACGTCGAGCCGATCCGCCAGAAGATTGTGGTACCCCCGGCCGACATCGAGCGGTACTACCGCGACAACGAGGCGCAGTACACGACGCCTGAACAGGTCCGTGCGAGCCACATCCTGTTCAGCACCGAGGGCAAGGACCCGGCGGAGGTCCGGAAGGAGGCCGAGGCGGTGCTCGCACAGGTGAAGGCCGGGCGCGACTTCGCCGCCCTGGCGCGCCGGCATTCCGACGACTCGTCCGCCGCGCAGGGAGGCGACCTCGACTACTTCGGCCGGGGACGGATGGTGAAGGAGTTCGAGGACGTCGCCTTCTCGCTCGAGGTCGGGCAGACCAGCGACCTCGTGCAGACGCCCTTCGGGTTCCACATCATCAAGGTCACCGACCGGAAGCCCGAGACGAAGCAGTCGCTCGAGCAGGTGCGGCAGCAGATCGCCGACCAGCTCGCGTACGAGCGCGCGCAGTCGCAGGCGCGGGCCGTCGCCGACCAGCTCGCGCGCGAGGCGAAGACGGTGGAGGATCTCGAGCGGCTGGCGAAGGGCCGGGGCCTCGAGGTCGTCGACTCGGGCTTCTTCACCCGCGACGAGCCGCTGGCCGGCCTGGGTCCGGCCCCCGCGATCACCGAGCAGGCGTTCCAGGGCGAGTCGGGCACGATTCAGGGGCCGGTGCGCGCCGCGCGCGGCTTCGTCGTGTTCGCCACCACCGGCTCGGAGCCCTCGCGTCTGCCCGCGCTCGACGAGGTGAAGGACCGCGTCCGCGAGGACGCCATCACCGCGCGGGCACGCGAGCTGGCCGCCGAGCGCGCGAAGGAGCTGGCCGACGCGTTCCGTAGCGACTTCACGGCCGCGGCACGCAAGGCCGGGCTCGAGGTCAGGAAGAGCGAGCTGGTCACCCGCGGCGCCGTCTGGCCGCAGGTCGGCATCAGCGCCGCTCTCGATCAGGCGCTCTTCGCGAGCGCCCGGGGCAGCGTCGCCGGGCCGATTGCGACCGACGGCGGCGCGGTCATCGCGCGCGTGGTGCAGCGCGAGGATCCCACGGCGGACGCGCTGGCGAGCTCGCGCGAGTCGCTGAAGCAGGAGCTCCTGGCCGACCGCCGCGCGAAGTTCTTCAGCGCCTACATGCTGAAGGCACGCGAGCGGATGCGGATCGAGGTGGACCAGGAAGCGATCCGCGCGATCGTCGGCGCCTAGCGGACGCGCGGGAACAGGCTGGAAGGTTCTCGGGGGCGGCATGACACTGCCGCCCCCACGCATGTACGGGCCCCGAACGGCCCTCCCCTATCGCACCACGAGGCCGCTGGGCATGAGCGCCAGCGGCTCCCCCGACTGGAACAGCCGCAGCGGCGCGGTCAGGATCTGCGCGGCGAGCCGTTCGTCGGCGGACGGCGGCAGCAGCAGGCGCGCGAGGCTGCTGTCGGCGCCGAGGCCGCGCGTGAGCAGCTCGTACACCGAACGCCGCGGCGGGTAGACGACGATCTCGACGTCGCTGTCGGCCGGGATGTTGGCGCGCGCCTTGGCCGCGGCAATCGCGGTGTCGAGGCCGCCGAGCTCGTCGACCAGCCCGCGCTCGTGTGCCTGCCGTCCCGTCCAGACGCGCCCCTGGGCGACGGCGTGGAGCTGCTCGATGGTCATCTTGCGCGACTCGGCCGCCTTGCGCACGAACTCGTCGTAGATGTGCTTCATCTGGGCGGTCACGCGCTCGCGCTCCTCGGCGGTGAAGGGCCGGGCCGGCGAGGCGAGCGCGGCATTGCGGCCGAACGCGACCGTCTCGATGTTCGCGCCGAGTTTCTCGTAGAGCCCGCCGGTGACGATCTTGCCGGTGATGACGCCGATCGAGCCGGTCAGCGTGCCGGGCTGCGCGACGATGTGCGGCGCCGCCAT
>DASVDJ010000067.1:0-27862 GCA_036381155.1 Vicinamibacterales bacterium | reverse complement strand
AGAGCCGGGAGTTCTTGCCGTTCGACAGCACGTCGGAGGCGAGATCGAGCTCGGCATCGCCGGGGCCGAACATCGCCGGCGAGTGCCAGGCGAGATAGAGCCGCGGCAGCTCTACTCGGTCCTCGAGCAGGAGCGACACGGGCGCGGTGACGTCGGCGTGCGCGGTCACTGCCGGCACGGGCGGGCCCGCGGGAATGGCGCCGAAGTACGCGTCGATCAGGTCCAGCGCTTCGTCGGTCCGCACGTCGCCGGCCACCGCGATCGACGCGTTGCCGGGATGGTAATAGCGCGAGAAGAACTCGTGCACTTCGTCGAGCGTCGTCGCGCGGAGATCGTCGGCCGATCCGATCGTGAGCCAGTGGTACGGGTGCTCCGGGGGATACAGCGCCGCGACGGTCGCCATCGTCGCGAGGCCGTACGGGCGGTTCTCGTAGTTCTGCCGGCGCTCGTTCAGCACGACCTCGCGCTGGTTCTCGAACTTCTCCCGCGTGAGCGCCGGCAGCAGGAAGCCCATGCGATCGGACTCGAGCCAGAGCGCCAGCTCGACGGCTCCGGTCGGCACGACCTCCCAGTAGTTCGTGCGGTCGGCGTTCGTGGACCCGTTCAGGATCGCGCCGGCTCCCTGGAGCGGCTGGAAGTAGCCCTGATCGTGGTGCTTCGATCCCTCGAACATCAGGTGCTCGAACAGATGCGCCAGACCGGTACGGCCCGGGCGCTCGTTCTTCGAGCCCACGTGATACCAGACGTTCACCGCGACGATCGGGCACGCGTGATCCTCGTGCACGAGCACCGGCAACCCGTTCGCGAGCACACGCCGTTCACAGCGGATGTCCATGGCTCTCCCGAATCGTAGCAGTCGTGGAGCAGCAGCGCGCGCAATCCCCGCTCGATTGCACGTCCCCCGCCGAATCGGCCGGGGCCACCGCAGTACACAGGATCGCGCGGCGGGGGGCCAGTGACCCCGGGCGCGGGCGGCTGCCGGCGATAGGGCGCCAGCCCTATCGCACTTCGGTCAGCGGGATGACCCGGTTGAAGCTTGCGATCGAGACCTGTGCGGCCGCCTGCTCCGCCGCGGCGCGGAACGCCCGCGCCGCCGGCGAGTCCGGCTCGCCGACGACAATCGGGACGCCGCTGTCCCCGCCCACCCGGATCGGCTCGTAGATCGGCAGCCGTCCGAGGAACGGAATGGAGAGATCGTTGGCCAGCGCCTCGCCGGCGCCGCGGCCGAAGATGTCCGATTCGGTGCCGCAGTTCCGGCACACGAAGTGGCTCATGTTCTCGATCAGACCGAGCGGACGGATGTTGAGCTTCTGGTACATCCGCACGGCCCGGCGCGTGTCGGCCAGCGACACCTGCTGCGGGGTCGTGACGACGATCGCGCCGGACACCGGCACGGACTGGCTCAGGCTCAGCGCGACGTCTCCCGTGCCCGGCGGCAGATCGACGACGAGGTAGTCGACGTCCGTCCACCGGACCTGCCGGAAGAACTGCTGGACCGCCCCGTGCAGCATCGGTCCGCGCCAGATCACGGCCGAGTCGTCCTGCGCGAGGAACCCCATCGAGACGACCTGGATGCCGTAGGCCTCGGCCGGGATGATCCGACCGTGCTCATCCGCCTCGAGCTCCGTGCGCAGTCCCAGCATGATCGGCACGTTCGGGCCGTACATGTCGCCGTCGATCATCGCGACCCGGCTGCCCATCTGGGCCAGCGCGACGGCAAGGTTCACCGCAACGGTCGTCTTGCCGACGCCTCCCTTGCCGGCGCCGACCGCGATGATGTTCCGCACGCCGGGCACCGGCTGCCGCGGGCCGTCGGCGACGGCGGTGGTCCGCACGGCGGCGGTCATCTCGATCTGCACGTCCTGCACGCCCGGCACCGCCAGGACCGCCGCCCGCGCCTGCTCCCGCATCTGGTCCTTCACCGGACAGGCCGGTGTCGTCAGCTCGATGGTGAACGACACCCTGCCCCCGTCGATGGCCAGCTTCTTCACGAAGCCGAGCGTGACGATGTCGCGGTGGAGGTCGGGATCGCGGACGGCGCGCAGCGCGTCGAGAACGGCGTTGGGGTCGATGCTCGTCATGGGAATCGATGGCGGGGCCGTGTCAGCCGGCGGGCGGGTCCCGGTACAACCCAGCTTACCGGCTCCCCCCGGGGGTCGCAACCCGCGGCCGCCGGGGAACCGTGCAGCCCGCGCTGGCAATCCGATTTCCGTTCCGGTAGACTCGCGCGGACCACTTCCGGTCGGGTTAGACGCAGGAGACTCCGAGCATGACCGATGCTCCCACTCCCGGTGCCCAGTCCAGCAATCGCGGCATCATGATCGTCCTGTCCTACCTCTGGCTGCTGGCGCTCGTGCCGCTGCTGGTGGAGAAGGAGGACAAGGAAGTCCAGTGGCACGCCAAGCACGGGATCGTGCTGATGGTGGCCGAGATCATCCTCTGGATCGCCGTCACGATCGTCAGCTTCGTGCTGGGCGCCGTGTCGTTCGGGCTGGGCTGCCTTGTCAGCGTGCTGACGTTCGGCCTCTGGATCGGGATCCTCGTCGTCCACGTGATGTGTATCGTGAAGGGGGTGAATGGCCAGCGGTTCCTCATCCCCGGTGTCAGCGAGTACGCCAGCCGCTTCTGAGACCCGGCGGCGACGCCTCACACGCGCGCGCCTGATCCTGCTGCTGCTGGCTGCCGCCGCAGCGGCGGATCTGGCGCGTGCGCCGGATCGACAGCTCTCGGCCCGCGTGCTCCGCGCGGGCATCCACACCTACCAGGCCACCCTCTCTCCCCTCATGCCCGCGCTCGGGGTGCGCTGCCGCTTCAAGCCGACCTGCAGCCACTACGCGGACGCCGTCATCGCCCGGGATGGCGCGCTGACCGGATCCTGGCGCACGGCACGCCGCCTCGTGCGGTGCGGGCCCTGGACCCCCGCGGGCACGCTGGACCCGCCGTAGTCCGCAACCGGGGTCACGCCTCGAACGTCCGGCGCACCTCTTCGTGCAGCGCCACCCAGATGGTGTACAGGCCGAGGGCGGTCCCGAACGGCAGCAGGAGCAGGTTCAGCACGGCCAGCACGAGGGACGCGTTGCGTGCCCAGGCGCGGCGCTCCGTGAGCCCGCGGGCGCAGATCGCATGCGCGGCGGACCAGACGAGCGCCGCCAGCGCCAGCAGGGTGAACGTGGCGGTGGTCACGCCGGCCGCCACTTCGGTGCCGGGAGCCTCGAGGCGCGCCCCGGTCACGACGATCGTGGCTGCGGCGCACGCGAACGCGCTCAACGACATGCCGATGATGGCGTTGAAGGCCGCCCAGAACCGGAACAGGCGGATGAGGAAGTCGACGTGCGGTGTCACGGGACCTGCGGGCGTCGTGCGCCGCCGGGCCGATCAGGCCACCGAGATCGTGACTTCGACGCGCGTGGGACGCGCGTAGGGGGGCGCGACGACGAAGCGGAAGCGCGTGCCGTCGGGAACGCGCGCCGGCACCGCGAGGTGCACGCAGTGCGCACGATCGGCCTCGCCGGTCCCGCAGCAGGCGTCGCAGGGCACCGACCAGCTCTCGCCGCGGCCTCCGCATTCGCGACAGAGACTGGGCAACGGCAGTTCGACGGGCACGACGGTGCCGTCGAAGGCCTGGCGCGGCGTCAGCGTGACGTGCGCGTAGACCATCCCCGTGATCTCGTCGTCCGCGTCGAAGCTGTCGAGCAGCCGATCGGCCACCGTGCCGCACGCCGGGAAATCGATCCCGATCTCGTCGGCGAAGCAGGCGCGCGTCACCGACAGCGCCGGCGTCGCCGGCAGCGGCAGGGACTCGTCACGAAGCGGGCGGGAGAAATCGGACACAGGCGTCTCGACCGCGGCGCATCGCCACGGCCTGACACAGATTCCCTTTCCCGCACGCGGCTTGTCAAGGTGCCGGTGCGGTAGTAGGATGCGCCGAGCGCGGCATGCCCGACACTCCGATTCCCCAGCTCGCCACCTGCCCCGACTGCGGCGGCATCCTGCAGCCCGTGCGTCCCGAACGGCTCACCAGCTTCGAGGTGGCCGACGCCGACGACGCGCGCGAGAGCGAACTGAACCTGCAGTGTCTGCTGTGTGGCTACGCGGTGTGGGCGCCGGTCGCCGCGCCCGACGGACCGACACTTCAGGCATGACGGAGCCGACGCGCGAGTGTCCCCTCTGCGGCGAGATGATGCGCCTCGTCGAGCGTACCGTCGTCGACCGCGTTCCCGGCAGCTCGCAGGAACGCACGTCGACCTACGCCGAATGGGTCTGCCCCGAGTGCGACTACTTCGAAGAGAAGGACGCTGAGCCGGCGGGCTGGTGAGGCGGCGGCCGATGGCCGCCGGGGCGCTCAGCGGGCGCCGATGGTCAGCAGCACTTCACGGCGAATCGAGTCTTCGAGCTCCTCGAGCTTCAACGCGCTGTCACACTCGTCGCACAGCACTTCCAGGACGGCCGGACGGCTTTCCTCGGACACTTCCACCCGCGAGTCCTCGAGGTGAACGACATGCATCTGGAGCGATTTCACCAGAAAGTTCTTGTCGTTCCCGCAGTTCGGGCATGTCAGGGCCACTGAGGCGCTCCTCTCTCCTGTATGAATGGCGGACACGATAACAGCCCGATTTTAGGAGATACCTGACCCCGGCGCTACAAAAAACGTGCCTCGTCAGAAGGATCGGGCTTCGTCCCGATAGAGCAGCACGCCGCGAACGGCCAGGTCCGGTGCGAGCGCGCGCACCGCGCGGACGTAGCGGTCGAGCTGTTCATGATGCGAGGGATCCGCCGCGCCGGTCTTCCAGTCGACCACGGTCGCCTCGCCCTGCGCGACGGCGACGATATCCGCCACCCCGCTCCAGACCGTCTCCCCTTCCCGCAGGACCAGCGGGACCTCGTGCCACCGATCGGAGCTGCCCATGACGGCCTGCGCGCCCGGGTGAGCCGACAGCGCGCCGATCGCCGCCGATGCGGCGGCTGCCAGCCGCTCCCGCTCGTCGGACCCGATGTGCGGCGCGACCCTGTCGATCATCCGGGCGATGGCCTCCGCATCGGGCAGGGCAGGTTCAACGTCCCCGGACCGGGACTGCTCGAGAAGCCGGTGCACCAGGATGCCGAGCAGGCGGGGATTCACTTCCCGGTCCGTACCTGGTGTGCCTCCTTCCGGCCCGGCGTGCGGCTCGTCCGAGATCCGCCGGCGGCGGACGGCGGATACGGGCTCGAGCGGTTCGAAGTCCACATCGGACACGGCGGGCGCGCTGAAGTGTGCCATCTCGGGAAGCTCGCCCCCCGCCGGCGGCACGACGACGAACAGGTGGCGCGCCGTCGAGCCCTGCCATTCGATCCTGTCGGCGCCCTTCGCCGCGCTCTCGAACAGCCCGCGGACCTCGGGGGGAAGCACGTCCCCCAGCCCGCCGCGCAGCGCGGTGAACCGTCCGTCGGCATCGAGGCTGGTCGCCAGGTACAGCCGGTCCCGTGCGCGCGTGACCGCGACATACAGCAGACGCTTCAGCTCCTCCCGATCCTTCCCGGCCGCATCGTCGTCGGCCGCCGACCGGAAGTCGCCGACGGACACCGACACTTCTGCATCGGGTTCGTCGTCGCCGTCCGGCACGGCCACCCGAATCGGGTCCCGTCCTCCACCCGCGCCGCGCCCCAGGTTGACGAGGAACACGATCGGGAACTCGAGCCCCTTGGCCGCGTGGATCGTCATCAGGTTCACGGCCGCGACCGCGTCGACAGCGGCGTTCGACTCGTCGCCGGCCGACAGCCGGTCGAGGTACTCGGCGACGCGGCCGAGGGTCGCGTACCCGCGGTTCTGGATCCGGCGCACGAGGCTGCGGACCTTCTTCAGGTTCTCCCTCGCCTGATGCCGCCGGAAGCCGTCGGCCTCCGCGTCGTGGCCGGACGCCCCGGTTCCGACTTCCCACGCGTACGCCGTCTCCACGAGCACACGGTCCAGCAGATCGGCGGGGCGGATCCGGTCCGCGAGCTCGACCCAGCGGCGCGCCGCCGGTCGCAACAGGTCGAGCGCGCGCGCATCGTCTTCCGCGAGCACGACGCCGGGCGGCACCTCGCCGAGCACGGCGGCGGCGATGCCGGGAGCCAGCTTCGCCAGCGCGTCGTCCGACAGCCGCACGACGCGTGAACGGAGGAGAGCGGCGGCGCGCAGATCGGACCACGGGTTGGCGAGGTAGCGCAGGAGCGCGAAGACGTCCTTCACCTCGTCGGCGTCGAAGAATCCCAGCCCCTTGTAGACGTAGCTCGGGATCGCCCGGCGCTCGAGCGCGGCTTCGAAGGCCTGATGTCCCTCGCGGGTACGGAACAGGATGGCGATGTCTCCGGGCTGCGCGCGCCGCATGACGCCGGTCTGACGATCGCGAACCGATCCGCTCGCGAGGAGACGGTGGATTTCGGCCGCGACGGCTTCGGCCTGCGACGTCAGGTCCGTCGCGGCCACGAGCGCCAGCGCCGGGTCGCCGATTCCGGTCACGGAAGGCACGGGGAACTGATCCCGCTCCTCGTACGTGAACGCGTCCGGTCGATCGGGCTGCTTGTCGATGGCGAGACAGAGGTCGTTCGTGAACGCGAGCAGGGGCGGCACGGCGCGGAAGCTCTGGCGGATCGCGCGGAGCGGATTTCCGTCCGGACGCAGGCTGGCAATCTGCCGGGCGGCGCGCGACAGCACGCCCGCGTCGGCGTCCCGGAAGCCGTAGATCGACTGCTTCCGATCGCCGACGACGAAAATCGACGGCGGCAGCACCGCGTCCTGCGAGGTGCCGAGCCCTTCGGACCACGCCTGGACCAGGTGCCAGATCAGCTGCCACTGCGCGTCGCTGGTGTCCTGGAACTCGTCGACCAGGAGGTGATGGAAGCGCGTCTCCAGCAGGTACCGCGAACGCGCGAACTCGCCCATGCCGCCAACGAGCGCGAGTGCCCGCTCGAGGGCGTCCGGGAAGTCGACGACCGCGTGCTCCTCGAGAACGCGCCGGTACTCGTCGCGTGCCAGGCGGAACAGCTTCCACACGCCGCGCGTGAGCACCGCGTTGAGATCGCGGCGGAAGGCGGCAAGGTCGTCCTGCAGCCGCTCGGCAATCGTGGCCGCTGCCGCGCGGTGCCAGCGCAACGCCGCGTCGCTGTCGGCGTGGGCGCTCGTGTACTGCGGCCAGCGCTTGCGGATGCTTCCCTTGCCGGTGAAGAAGTACTCGGTGATGCCGTCGACGACGAGCCGGATTTCGCGGGCCGCGATCTCGGGCGGCACCTGGCCCGTGAGGAGCCGGCGCAGATCGGCGGCAAACAGCCGGTAGCGCGGGTGACGGATCGGCCCGGTGCTCAGGAACCGTTCGAGCCCCCGGCCACCCGACTCGATCGAGGCGGAGAACCGGCCGAGCGTCGACACCGCCATGGCCGACGGCGTGAGCTCGCGCGGAGTGGGCCGGACGGCGCGATCGAGCACCGGTCCGGCAACGAGTCTTCTGTCGAGCAGGCGCCGCAGCCCCTCGCGGAGCCTGAACTCCCCCAGCTCGGCGAAGACCAGCGCGACGGTCTCGTCCTGTCGCGCGATGGCGCGGCAGATGCGCAGGGTGCGGTCGAGCGCCTCGTCGGTCAGCCGCAGCGCCTCGGTCTCGTCGGCCATGCCGAAGCCGGGATCGAGCCCGGCCTCCAGCGGGAACTCGCGCAGCAGCGACAGACAGAAGGCGTCGATGGTGCTGATCGAGACCTCGTGCAGCCGCTCGCTCAGCGCCCGCCAGCGCCGCTCGTCGATCTCGCCGGTTGTGGCGGCACTGCGCAGCGTGGCCAGAATCCGCTCGCGCATCTCCGCGGCCGCTTTCCGCGTGAAGGTGATGGCGAGGATGTTCCGCGGTTCGACGCCCGCGCGCACCAGGTTCACATAGCGGTCGACCAGCACGCGCGTCTTGCCCGTGCCGGCCGAGGCCTCGAGCACGACGTTCAGGCGCGGGTCGACCGCGGCGGCGCGATCCGCGGCGTCGGCCGGCGCGGATGTCGCCGCCCGGCGCGGCGGCGCCGGGTCATCGAACGGCAGGCGCGGCGTTCTCGGGCTCGACATAATCCTTCCGGCACACGCCGGCGTACGCGCACGTCGCGCACAGGCTGCGCGTGCGCGGCCACGGAGGGAACCGGCCGGCAACGATGGCATCCGTGATGCCGACGACCTGGGCTTCGGCCTCGGCGAGCACGTCGTCGATCTCGTCGGCGCGCTTCGCCAGCGGCACCACCGGCTGCTCGCCGCGGAACACCACGTACGCCGCTTCGGCGACCTGCCACTGCCGGCCGCGATGGCCGTCCAGCAGCTGGCGCGCACACGTCGCGTACAGGGCGATCTGCAGGGTCGTCGCCGGACGGGACGACTTGTAATCCACGATCCTGAAGGTCCCGTCCTCGAGCAGATCGATGCGATCGGCGATGCCGCGGATGGCGATCTCCCGCTCGCCGTCCGGACCGCGGAACCGGTAGACGCCGTCGACGGGACGTTCCAGCCGCCGTTCGATCACGCGCACCGGCCGCTCCGCCTCCATGCGCAGGACCACGTCGACGATCCCGGCGGCGACGGGGGAACCCAGCAGGCGGGTCCGCTCGAGTGCGGCTTCGCTCGGTGGAAGCGACGCGAGCCGCGTGTCGGCGACCTCGAACGCGATGGCCCGCGCCTCGTCGAGACGGTCCGGGGTCACGGTGCCGCCCCCGCGCGCCTCCCAGGCCTCGAAGAACGCCTGGAAGAACTCGTGCTGGAACCGTCCGCGCTCGAGCGGACTCATGCCGTCCTGTTCGGGCCGCTCCTCCGGAAGGCGCAGCACGTAGCGCGCGAAGAACCTGAAGGGACACTGCGCGTACGTGTCGAGCGCGCTGACGCTGCGCGGCCGCAGCGGGACGCCGGAGGTGGTGCCATGGAACTCCGGACGGCGCGCGTCGGGACGGCCGGCCCGGTGCGCGGCCCACTCGCGCACCCCGGCCGGCAGGACGTCGAGCGGCACGGGGCGCTGCGCCAGCGCCTCATCGCGGAAGACGAGCGTGTCCGGCACGTCGATCGGCACCGGTGTCAGCCCCGCGCGCGGGATGTCGTCGACGAGAATCGAGGTCTCGACGAGCGCGTCCTCTTCGAGCGTGAACGTGGCGACCGACACGGCGCGCCGGGCCGACTGGAGCAGGTCGACGAACGCGGCACGCGCGCGCGCCAGCGGATCGGTCTCCTCGCCCGGCCAGCCGAGCGCCCTGAGCAGCGCGGGCGAGTAGAAGATGTTCCGCGCACTCCGGCCGGGCCACTCGCCGTCGACGAGCCCCACGAGGTGCAGCACGTCGAAGTCGCCGAACTGGGCAGCGGCGGCATCGAGCAGCTGCACGCCGCCCGGATCGCCCATCTCCGGCGCGAAGGTCTGCCCTTCGATCCAGCGCCGGATCTCCGACGAGAGATCGCCGAGATCCCAGAGCAGGTCGTGATGCTTCCGGTGCGCGTCGGCCACATCGGCGAGCAGCTCCAGCACCGCACTCTGGGCGCGCAGCAGCGGCGCCCGCACCGGATCGTCGTGCCGGATCGGCCGGCGATGGGCGGTGACGAACTCCCGCAGCCTCGTCAGCTGGAGACTGGCCGGCGCCTGCTCGAGCAGCGGCGCGAGGGCCCGCACGATTGACGCCGCCGCGCGCGCGGCCCGCGCGGCCGCGGAGGCGTTCCATGCCGCGTACCGCGATCGCGATCGCCCGTCGAGCCAGTCGCGCGCCAGCTCCTCCAGCCGGCCGGCATCGCCGCCATGGTCCACCTCCTGCAACGCGGCGTCGAGCGCCTGCACGTCGGCACGGGTGACCTCGACGCCCTCGTGTTCGAACCGGAAATGCGGTGACGCGAGCAGGGCGACCAGCGCCGTGCGGCTGAAACGGGCGCTTGCGCACGTGAGAACCAGATCGAGGGCGGCGGCAAACGGCTCGGCCGCCAGCGGCAGCGCGTCGCGGGCATGAAGCGGCACACCGCCGTCGGCGAAGACCGACCCGGCGAGGTACACGTACGGCAGCGGCCGCTCGAACACCACGCCGATGCGCGGCAGCGGCGCCGCGAGCTCCGGATCGAGCCGCGACGCACGGATGCGCCGTACGAGATCGCGGAGCTCTTCCTCGCGATCGCGGCTGCGGAAGGCGAGCGCGCCGCTGCCGGCGGGCACCATGAGACGCGGCACGTCGAACGCGACATCCGGCGGCGGAACGTGCACGACCTCCAGCCCGGGCAGCACGTCGTGCAGCCGTTCGTACAGTCCCGCCGAGAGCTGCGCCTCGGTGGCGACGAGATCGACAACCTCGAGGCCCGGCAGCAGCGAGAGCAGATCGAAGTCGGCGCTCCAGAGTCCGTCCGGATCGCGCGGCGCATCGTGCACGGCGACAATCAGCCGCGCATACGGGCGCGCGAGGCCGTGTTCCAGCAGCCAGTCGCGCAGCCCGTGCTCGTCGACGGCGCCGAGACGCGCCAGGCCGGCCTCGTACCCGCGGAACGTCGCCGCCAGGAACCGGCTCTGCCGCAGCATGCGCTCCGCCCCGACGTCGTCGCCGGCCTCTGCCTCGCTCTCGAGCCGCTCGACCACCAGGCGCTCGAAGTCGTCGAGCGTCTGCCGCTGACGGCGGATCGCATCGTAGAGCGCGACGATCTCGCCGATGAGTCCCGCCCGGAGCTGGAACGGCGGGGTCGCCCCTTCGGTGATGGCGGCGTGCGCGGCCGCCTTCATCAGCACGTCACGCTCGCAGGCGCCGAGCCGCGGCGGCGGATCCGCGGCACGCTCGTACAGGCGGTCGTAGAGATCGCGCCGGGCCAGCAGGTCCGGCAGCACCGCGGCTTCGCCGGGCTCGAGCCGCTGCTCGATGGTCCGCTGAAGCTGCAGCGCGGCGGATCGGGTGGGAACCAGGACCGCCGTCGCGCGTGCCGCCGCGAGATCGCGGAGCGGCATCAGCGCAAGCAGCGCCTGCCTGAGCGCGGCCAGCGTCGGCGCGCGGTGCAGGCGGATCGTCCGGGACGTCACAGGGAGGGCGGCGCCAGCGCCTGCGCGAGCTCTTCGCGGGCACGCGCAAGCAGCATGAGCGCGCCGGCCGCCGCCGAGGAGGCCTGCCACGCGCGGTCCATCGCGCCGCTGGCGACCGCGTCGCGACGGCCATCAACGGCCTGTCCGGCAAGCTGCGCCGCGCTGACCAGCAGTGCGTGGATGGAGGCGGCATCGGGAGGCGGCACGACCGCATGCAGGGCGCGCATCGCCTCCGCCGCGCGCTGCGCGAGCCGATCGAGCACGGGGACGGCCGGTCCTGCGAGCCGCTTGATGTCGTCGAGGCCGCTCGTCATGAGCTGCAGCTCCCGGAGCGGCTCGCGCACGCGGCGCTGGTACGCGACGACGATCGTCCGGCGCAGGGCCCACTGGTCGCGCGCGAGCCGCAGCCGCCGGGCCGCATCGAGCTCCTCCTGGATGGCGGCGATGATCGCCGCGATCTGGCGCGGCCGGCGCCCCCCGAGCGCCGCATCGCGCTCGCGGACCTCGTCGAGCACGCGCTCGACACCGCGGACGTCCGCGCGCTCCGCGCGGGCGCGCGCCTTGCCGGTCGCCATTGCGGCCAGGCTGGCATACGCCCGATCCGTCGAGCGCTCCTCTTCGATGCGCGCCGACACCGCCGACGCGAGCCGCGCGCGCAGCTCCGGTGTCACCGCCGACGCCTCGTTCGACAGGACGCGCCGCACGGCCTCCAGCAGCGTCAGGCGCTCCGTGGCCTCCTGGGCGAGCTCGGCGACACGGAACGCCGCCGTGATCGACTCGTCGGCCGTGGGCGCGGGCAGCAGCGGCACCGCCGGAGGCGGTCCGGTCTGCGCCGCGAACGCCAGATCGAACGACTGTTCCCCGGCCGCCGCGCGCAGGTCCGAGATCGCCTCGTCCACGAGCAGCAGGATCTGCTGCACGTCGGCGGCGCGGTAGTTGTGATGGAGCGCCGGCCAGCGCGCAAGCCGCTGCCTGGCATCGAGCGCGATCGCGAGGCGCCGGGCATTGTCCGTCGTGTACGCGATCTCGTTCAGCAGCCCCGCAATTTCGACGCTCAGCTCGGTGAAGTCCCGCTCGCCGCGCGTCTGCGCATACCGCTCCGCGCGCAGCGCCGCGGCGTACGCCTCCGTGCGCGTCCAGTTCACGACCTCGTCGGGCAACGACACGAGCGTGGTCTCGCTGCCGAGCGGCATCGAGCACACGACACGCCCTTCGACGCGGACGTACTCCGCCTGGCAGGCGACCACGGTGCCGTCGTGGAGGAAGAGCCGGAAGAGCTGCGCGTCGGGGACATCCGCGGCGTACACCGGAGGGCACAGCACGCCGGCGCAGCACGCGGCAGCCAGCACGGTACGCCACGAAATCGCGGCAGATATTGCGGGCACCTTACCTCAGCAGCCTAGTGGCACGCCGGGCAGCGGTCAAGAACCGATCGCCTTCAGTTCCGGGATCACGCGAGCGGTCCGTTCCTCTCCGCGGGACGTCCCCCGGCGGACCGTTCCGCAAGTTCGGTGCGCGATACCCCCTGTGGAAAACATGTGGATGCAAGGTGGATTTGCTGTGGAGTACGTGTCGCCCGTGAAAAAGATCGCGGCAAGTACCGAACGATCGCGGGGATCGGCGTCATGGCCCCCCGTCTTCGCGTCTCCCTTCGCTTGATCCCCCCGGGGCGGTACCTAGAATGGCAATGCTTTGCTCCACACAAGAGGCGCTGTCACGTCGTGTCTTCTCGCAAACTCCCCAGCGTGCACCGGTACGAGGAAACCATCAATGGACGGCTCTATCGCATCGAGGTCGCCGCTGTGGCGCGCGACCGGTGGCGTGCCAATCTCCTGCGCGCGCCGGGCGTCCCCGGCGCGCTGATGCCCTTCTACGGGCCGACTCCGGACGACGCGGCGCGGCAGTTGAGCCGGTGGCTCACGCTGGCGCACTCCAAGGCGGGGCACGGTCAGGCGTAAGATCGCCGCGTGCGGCAGAAGGTCATCGCCTGGAGCGCCGGCACGGCGGCGTGCCTGGCTGCGCTCTGCACGTTCGTCGTCGAAGCCGGCCTTCCGCGCGTCCGGGTCATCGCCACCGGCGGCACGATTGCCAATCACCCCGCCGGCAGGCTGGACGCGGAGGCGCTGGTCAGGACGACGCCGGACATCCGGTCGCACGCGAATGTCGAGACCGAGACCTTCGCGAGCACGGCCAGCCTCGGCCTGACCCTCGATGACTGGGTCCGGCTCGGGCGCCGGGTCGCGGCCGCCTTCGACGATCCCCGGCTGTCCGCCGTCGTCGTCACCACCGGCACCGACACGCTCGAGGAACTGGCGTGGTTCCTCGACCTCACCACGCCCGACGAGCGTCCGGTCGTCGTCACCGGCGCAATTCGCCGCCCGTCGGAGCCTGAGGCCGACGGGCCAGCCAACCTGCGCGACGCCGTCGCGGTGGCGGCGAGTCCGGATGCGCGCGGACGGGGCGCGCTCGTCGTCATGCACGGGCTCGCCTTCCCGGCGCGAAGCGTGCGGAAGGCGCACGCGACGGTGCCCGGCGCGTTCGATGCGCCCGGTGACGGGCCCGTGGCGTCGATCGAGGACGGCGTGATCCGCTTCGCGAAACGAAGCACGCCGCGCGCGCCCGCTCCCTTTGATGTGACGCGGCTCGGCCAGCTCCCGCGCGTCGACATCCTGCTCACCTACCAGGACGCCCCCGGCGATCTGATCGCGTCAGCGGTCCGGGCGGGCGCCCGGGGACTCGTGCTGGCCTCGGCGGGCCGCGGTTCGCTGACGCCGGCACAGATCGACGCCGTGTCGGACGCGCAGCGGCGCGGTGTCGTCGTCGTCGCCTCGTCGCGCATGCCCGCCACGGCGCTCACGGAAATCGAGGTGGCCGGGGTCGTTCCGTCGGGCGTGCTCGCACCCGTCAAGGCACGCGTGCTGCTGATGCTGGGGCTGTCGCAGGGGTTCAGCCGCGACGAGATCGCGGCGCTGTTCGCGCGTTACGGCGCCTGAACCGCGGGTTGCAGTCCGGATGAGCTGACGGTCAGCGGCGGGCGGGATCGAGCAGTCGCCACGCGGCCGGCATCACCGCGCCGGCGACGCACACCTTGAACAGGTCCGCGACGACGAAGGGGTAGAAGCCGGCGGCGAGCGCCGCCTGGAGTGACCGGGTGTCGCTGCCGGGCGCGAACAGGGTGAGCCACGCGATCCCGCCGGCGAACACGATCGCGAGCCCGGCCGCCATGGCCAGCACCGACGTGAAGTACCGGCGATCGAATCCGCGGCGCGCCAGCCAGCCCGTCGCGAAGGCCGCGAGCGGATAGCTCATGAGATACCCGCCGGTCGGTCCGAGCAGCCGCGCAGCGCCTTGCGGCAGGTCGGGCGCGAAGGCGAAGACCGGCAGACCCACCGCACCGGCCGTGAGAAAGAGCACCTGGCTGAGCAGCCCGAGCTCGGGACCGAGCACCGCGGCACCCAGCAGCACGACCATCGGCTGCAGCGTGAACGGCACCGGCGTGAACGGCAACGGCACGCTCACCTGCGAGGACGCGGCGGTGAGCAGGGCGACGAAGAGGGTGGCGCCGATGCGGATCGGCAGCGCGGAGCCCGCGGCGTCGGCGAGCGCGCGGTCCATCATCGTCGCGGTGCGGGACACGGCGGGCATAACGGGGCAGAATTCTAGCGTATGCCCACAGCCCTGACAATCGCCGGCAGCGACTCGGGAGGCGGCGCCGGCATTCAAGCCGACCTGAAGACGTTCGCCGCGCTCGGCGTGTACGGCACGTCCGCGATCACCGCGCTCACCGCCCAGAACACGCGCCGCGTGACGGCGGTGCACGACGTCGAGCCCGGGTTCGTCGGCGAGCAGATCGAGGCAATCGCGTCGGACATCGCCATCGATGCCGTCAAGACCGGGATGCTCGCCAACGCCCTGGTGGTCCAGGCTGTCGTCGACGCGCTGACCCGGTTGCACCTGCCCCGTCCCGTCGTGGACCCCGTGATGGTCGCCAAGAGCGGCGACGCGCTGCTCGCACCGGATGCGGTCGACGAGGTGCGCCGGCGCCTTCTGCCGCTCGCGGCCGTGGTCACGCCGAACCGCATGGAGGCCGAAGTGCTGACCGGCCGCCCGGTCCGGACGCGGGACGACGCGCGGGAGGCGGCGCGGGCGCTGGTCGAGCTCGGCGCCGGCGCGGCCGTGATCAAGGGGGGGCATTTCGACGAGCCCGAGGTGGTCGACCTGCTGTTCGACGGCCGCGACTTTTTCGACTTCCGCCACGCGCGCCAGGACACGCGGCACACTCATGGGACCGGATGCACCTTCGCTGCGGCGATTGCGGCCCATCTCGCGCTCGGCCGCCCGCTCCCCGAGGCCGTGGCGCACAGCGTCGACTACGTCGCGGGGGCCATCCGGCACGGACTGGCCATCGGCCACGGACACGGCCCGGTGGACCACTTCTGGTCGCGTCGCGGCTGAGCGGGAGGCCCCTCGGCGCGTCGCCAGGCTCCCTCCCCGTATACTTGGCCCATGCGGGTGCCGCCGTTCGCGATCGTCAGCGGACCGCTGTCGCTGGATGCCCTGCACGCCGCGGTCGCGACGCTGGTCGACACGCCCGGCGCGATCGTCCATTTCCTGGGGGTCGTGCGGGGGAAGAACCTGGGCCGGGTGGTCCGGTTCCTGGAGTACGAGGCGTACGAACCGCTCGCGGTGAAGGCGTTCGCGCGCATCGAGGCCGAGGCACGCGAGCTCTGGACCGACGCGCGGCTCGGCATCCACCATCGCGTCGGTCGCGTCGCGGTCGGCGAGGCGAGCATCGCCATCGTCGCCGCATCCCCCCACCGCGCCGACGCGTACGCCGCCTCGCGGTACGCCATCGAACGTGTGAAACAGATCGCGCCGATCTGGAAGCACGAGCACTTCGAGGGGGGCGAGGTCTGGATCGAGGGCGCGTCGGCGCGGCCGGAAGACGAGGACGCGCGCGCCGAGGCACGGAGGCGGGCATGCGCGTGATGGTCCGATTGTTCGCGCGGCTGCGCGAGATTGCCGGAGCGGCGGAGCTCGAGCGCGAAGTCCCGAACGACGCCACGCTGGCCGGCATCTGGGAGCAGCTGGCCGCCGAGTTCCCGGCCATGGCGCCCTATCGGGAGTCGATCTCCGCGGCCGTCAACGCCGACTACGCGCGGATGTCGGCGAGGGTGTCGGACGGCGACGAGGTCGCGTTCCTGCCGCCGGTCTCGGGAGGCTGACCCACTCCCCACCGCGCCCGGAGACTGTTTTCCCCATTGACACGGCCCCCGTCCGCCCGCCACACGGCGCCGCTGCTACGATAGTCCGCAGATGATCGACAAACTGAAAGCCGTCGAGGCGCGCTACGACGAACTGCTCGCCCTCATCGCCGATCCGGCCGTGCAGGCCGACGCGGCGAAGTACCGCGAGCATGCCAAGGCCATCGCCGACCTCGAACCGCTCATCGAGAAGTACCGCGAGTTCAAGGCCGTCGACCGGCAGCTGCAGGAGGCACAGGAGCTGGCCCCAGGCGGCGACGCCGAGCTGGCGGCGCTGGCGCGCGAGGAACTGCGGACGCTCGAGCCGCGGCGCGAGGCGCTGATCGACGAGCTGAAGGTCCTCCTGCTGCCGAAGGATCCGAACGACGAGAAGAACGTGCTGCTCGAGATCCGCGCCGGCACGGGCGGCGATGAGGCCGCCCTCTTCGCGGCCGAGCTGTTCAGGATGTACAGCCGGTTCTGCGAGCGGCGCGGCTGGAAGCTCGAAGTGATGTCGCTCAGCGAAACCGGCATCGGCGGCATCAAGGAGGTCATCGCCTCGATCGAGGGACGCGGGGCCTACAGCCAGCTGCGGTACGAGAGCGGCGTGCATCGCGTGCAGCGCGTCCCGGCGACCGAGGCCAGCGGCCGCATCCACACCTCGACCGCCACGGTCGCGGTGCTGCCCGAAGCCGAGGAAGTCGACATCCAGATCAACGAGAAGGACCTGCGGATCGACACGTTCTGCTCGAGCGGTCCCGGCGGCCAGAGCGTGAACACCACGTACTCGGCCGTGCGCATCACGCACATCCCGACCGGCCTCGTCGTCTCGCAGCAGGACGAGAAGTCGCAGATCAAGAACCGCCAGAAGGCGATGAAGGTCCTTCGCGCGCGGCTCTACGAGATGGAGCTGCGGAAGCAGCAGGAGGCGATCGCCCGCGACCGCCGCAGTCAGGTGGGCACCGGCGAGCGCTCCGAGAAGATCCGGACCTACAACGTCCCGCAGAGCCGGGTCACCGACCATCGGATCAACTTCACGACGCACCAGCTCGACAGCGTGCTCGAGGGGGATCTCGACGAGCTGATTGACGCGCTGTCGGCGCATTACACCGCCGAGCGCCTCAAGGAAGCCACGGAGCTGGAGCGCCCCGGCCAGCCGATCGGCTGACGTCCGCTGGACGCCCGTCCGGTGGGCGATTCGCCGATGACACCCACGCTCTTCCAGCTCGTCGTCGCGGCGCGCGAGCGGTTCGTGCGGGCGGGCATTCCTCCGGACCTGGCCGCCATCGACGCCGAGGTGCTCGCCCGTCATCTGCTCGCATGGGACCGCGCGACGTACCTCCTGCGGCGCGACGAGCCGGTGTCGGCGGCGGACCGGGCGCGCTACGACGCGCTCGTCGAGCGCCGCGCACGCCGGGAACCGGTGGCCTACATCACCGGCCGGCGCGAGTTCTGGGGACGCGAGTTCGTCGTCTCGCCGGCGGTGCTCGTTCCCCGGCCGGAGACGGAAGTGCTGGTGGAGGCCGTGCTCACACGGCTCGGCGACCGGAGCCGTCCCTGGCGCATCGCCGACGTCGGCACCGGCAGCGGCTGCCTGGCCGTGACCCTCGCGGCCGAGCTCCCCGCATCACGCGTGGTCGCCACCGACATCTCGGTTGCGGCCCTGCAGGTCGCACGGACGAACGCCGTGCGGCATGGCGTCGACGGACGGATCCTGATGGTGCGAACGTCGCTGCTGACCGGCATCGCGGGTCCGTTCGACGTCGTGGTCGCGAACCTTCCCTACATCCCGCGTCCGTGCGCTGAAGCACTCTCGCCGGACGTACGCGACTACGAGCCGCACGAGGCGCTGTTCGGGCAGGGCGAGGACGGGCTCGACACGATTCGTGAGCTCCTGGTGCAGACATCGTCGCGCCTGTCGGCGGACGGGCTGCTCCTCCTCGAATTCGGTTTCGGCCAGGGGGACGCGATGCGCGCGGAGCTTGCCCGCACGCCGCTGCGGCTGATCGACGTGCTGCGCGATCTGCAGGGCCACGAGCGGACGCTCGTCGCCGCCGCCCCGCTCACCGCGTGAGATACGGCCAGGGGAGCGCGTCGAGCGGCCCCGCAGGGGGGAGGAAGAGACTCGAATCCACCGGTCCGATCACGATGTCGTGGTGCTCGCGCGACATCGGCGGATCCGCGTAGTACTCGACCAACGGGAAGAGATCCAGCGCCGGGGCACGCAGCAGCACCGCGCCGGACGGCGTGATCTCACGGCACAGTTCCAATCCCTCGACCCGTTCCGTCAGCGGCAGCAGGTCGGGGCGAAGGCCCGGCGGTGTGCGCGGCTCGAGCAGCCTGAGTGGTTGTGCGCTCCACGAACCGCTCGAGAACCCGTAGTAGCGGTTCTCGGCGATGTTCTCGATCGCGACGAAGCGCAGCGTGCCGTCCGGATCCCGGGTCTCGCGGCGCGTCGATCCGTCACGCCCGCGATAGAAGGCCCCGGTCGCCTCCACACGTCCATCGCGAACCTGGCGGAACCCGGCGCGGAACTCCACCCAGCCCCGCACGTGTGCCGCAGGGGCCGGCAACGGTCCCGGATCGCGCGAGACCCGCGCCACCGCGATGCCGGCCGCGGTAGCGCCCGCGAGGACGCCGACCGTGAGCAGCCGGCTCATCGGACTATCCCGGAGGCCAGCCCAGGCGCCTGCCGGCGAGCAGGTGCAGATGGAGGTGGAACACGGTCTGGCCCGCGTCGGCGTGGCAGTTCAGGACCGTGCGATAGCCCCTCTCCCGGTAGCCGTGCTCGGCGGCAATCGCCGCGGCCCGGCGCAGGATGCGCCCGATGAGCGCGTCGTGCTCCGGCTCCAGATCGTTCGTCGTCGCGATGTGCGCCTTCGGAACGATCAGCACGTGCAGCGGCGCCTGCGGGTTGATGTCGTTGAACGCCAGCAGCTCGCCGTCCTCGAAGACCTTGGACGCCGGAACCTCGCCGGCGACAATCCGGCAGAAGAGGCAGGACATGGCGACGATTATAGAGTCGAGCCGGTCCTGATCGTCGTCAGCAGGTACCGCCCGCGTCCGGCCGCCGGATCGAACCGGAAATCCACCACCCGGTACCCCCGGCCGAGATAGTGGGTGAACAGGCGGCGGGTCTGCATCCGCCACTCGCGCGCCGCGTCCGGCGCCTGCGTCAGCATCGCCGTGAAGTCGCCGGGGATGTCGACGGCAAGCCGCGGTTCGTCCCTGCCGAGCTCGACGTCGACGCACCGCAGTACGTCGCCTCCCCCGGTGCGCGTGACGACCGGTGCCGACGCAGCCTCCGCCGAGACGACCGGCAGACCGGCGGGCGCGATCCGGCGCTCGACGTGCGGCCGGCGGATCCACCACTGGCACACGAACCGGTCGGTCGGCAGCCCGCCGTGCAGCGGGCTCTTCGACTCGCCGTACACGTTCTCCTCGTACTCCTCGACGACGACGCCGAGGCGGGAGAAATTCAGATGGGCGTTGCGCGCCTGCAGCGGATCGAACGTCCACTCGATCAGGTCGAGCCCGAGCGCGAGCACGCGCTCCCGCTGGGCCAGCTTCAGCCGTCGCCCCAGGCCGGCGCCCCGATAGTCCGGGTGCACGCCCAGCATGTGCGACCAGTGCGAGAGCTGCGGCGCCTCTCCGGCGACCGCGTGGCGAAACGCGGGGAACGAGTACACGAACCCGGCCAGCCGCGATCCGTCGCGCGCGCCGATGAGCACGCCACCCCTGCGCAGCGACGCGACCATCATCGGCACCGAGACGAGATCGATCGGACCCCAGATCTCCGCTTCGAGGCGCTCCACTTCCTGGAGCTGCTCGAGCCGCGTCAGGTCCTCGAACACCAGTGTTCCAGGCATCTCACAGGAGAGGGAGCAGTTCCTCGAGCGAGTGGATCACCGGCACGCCGGCGTCGACCGGGCCGTCGTGCTCGGGTGCGCCACGCCGTACGAGCACGGCGCGCATGCCGGCCCTGAGCGCGCCGGCGATGTCCTGTCCGACGCTGTCACCGACCATGACCGTGTCCTCGGGCGCTGCGCCGACCAGCTGCAGCGCCGCCTGGAAGATGCTCGGGTGCGGCTTCAGGTAGCCGTGCTGGGACGAAGACACGGCCGCGCTGATGAGGCCGTTCAGCTCGAAGTGGCTCTGAAACGACGTCAGGCAGCGGTGGCTGTTGGAGATCAGCCCGATGCGGATGCCGCGCCCGGCAATCGCCCGCAGCGTCGCCGGCACGTCCGAGTACATCTCGAAGTGGTGGTTGGCCGCCCACTCGTCGTAGATCTCGATCGCGCAGCGCTCCACGCCCGGGCCGCTGCCGCCCATCGCCTCGATGATCCGGGCGGTGTAGCGGTGGAAAATCGCGGCGTCGTAGATGTCCCCCTGCGCCGCGTCGAGTATCGGAGCGGCGAGCCGGACCGCGTCCTCGAAGCGCGACCGGTCCAGCGTCAGCCCGTGCCGCTCGCCGAACCGGCAGTAGCCTTCGCCCCGGAACGTCGGCCCGGGATAGATCAGCGTGAAATCGACGTCGAAGAAAACCGCAGCGGTCACGATGCCTGGTCCGGACGCCCCTCCGGCGGCCCGGCCACGACGACTGCGGCGCGCTCGGGCGCTAGGAACGCGCGCGCCACGTCGACCACCTCGTCCCGCGACACCGCCGCGATCAGGCCGGGCAACCTCGCATCGTAATCCAGTCCGAGACCGAAAACGTCGGCCGAGTGCAGGAAGCTCGCGATGCCGCCGTTGGTCTCGAGCATCCGCGGCATCGAGCCGATCAGATACTGCCTGGCGTCCGCGAGTTCCTGCTCCGTGACGCCGTCGGCGGCCATGCGCGCAATCTCCTCGTCGATCGACGCGATCGCGCGGCGCACGTTCGCCGGGCTCACCCCGGCCCGGACCACCAGCGGACCGGGCGCGACGTTGGCGTCGAAGGCGCTGTAGGCGTAGTACGCCATGCCCTGCCGCTCGCGGATGCTGTCTCCCAGACGGCCCCCGAGCCCGTACTGGCCGAGGATGTTGTTCAGGACGAGGAACGCGTAGTAGCGGGGGTCGCGCCGGGCGATGCTGACGAACCCGTAGGCGATGTCGCTCTGCGACTTCCCGGGCATGACGATCGTGCGCTCGACCCGGGTCTCCGGCGGCGTCACGGGCGGCAGCTCCAGCGGCTCGCCTCCGGGCACGTCCCAGTCGCCGAACACCGCCGCCGCCAGATCGACGGCCCGCTCCGCCTCGACGTCGCCGACCAGCACGATCCGCAGCCCCGCGGCCCCGACGTGCGCCGCATGGAAATCGACGAGCGCGTGGCGCTCGATGCGCTCGACCGACGCCACCGTGCCCTTCACCGGACGTCCGTACGGATGAGCCGGATAGAGGAGCGTCATCAGCGCGTTCGTCGCGACCAAAGCCGGCGTGTCCTCGTCCTGGCGCAGCGACGTGATGAGCGACGTCCGCCGGCGCTCGACCTGTTCGGCAGGAAACACCGGGTGTCGCAGGACATCGGCGACGAGCGCGAGCACGGCCTCGAGGTCCTCCGAGAGGCACGTGAAACCGAACGTCAGGTGATGGCGCGTGGCGCCGAGCGACAGCGAGACCCCGAACCCGTCGAACGCCTCGGCGAGCGCCTCGCTCGAACGGGTTGCGGTGCCGCGGTCCAGCGTGCGCGCGGTGAGCGCCGCCAGCCCCGGCAACGGCTCCGGATCGAACCCCGATCCGGCCGGAACCGACCCGAAGACCGTCACGGCCGGGTGCGTCGGCGTCTGCCGCGCGATCACGGTCGCGCCGTTGTCGAGCCGCTGCTGCAGCGGCGCCAGTCCCCGGACCGCGCCGCTCACGACACTGCCCCGCCGGATTCCGGGATGAACCAGCCGACGGTCCGGCGCGCAGGGGCCAGGCGCGAACGCGCGACCCGCGCGACGTCCTCCGGCGTCACGGCCGCCAGCCGCTGCGCCAGCGACGTGTAGATCCCGACGTCCGCGATGGTGTGGAAGTAGCCGATCTGGTGCGCGATGCTGGTCACGCTGTCGGACTCGAAGACCAGACGCGCCTTCAGCTGATGCTGCGCGCGATCGAACTCCGCGCGCGTCAGCCCTTCCGCCCGGACGGCCTCGATCGCCTCGTGCGCCGCAGCTTCCAGCGCCTCGGGCGACGCCCCGTCGGCCGCGGTGCACGAGACGGTGTAGAGGAACGGCTCCGCCGTCGGCAGCAGCGCGCCGAAGACCGACGCCGCCAGCCCGCGCTCGACCAGCGCGCGGTACAGCCGGGTGCTCCGCTGCGGCGGGTTGCGGAACGACGACCAGAGATTCAGCCCCTTGGCCCCCGTCAGCGCGGCGTCGAGCACCAGCATCGGGAAGAAGTCCGGGTCGCCGACCGCCGGCGCGTGCCAGGCCAGCTTCAGATACGCGGTCGTGCCCGGCCGCTCGACCCTCACCCGGCGCTCGCCGGTCTGGGGCGGCTCGACCGTCCGCACGCGCTTCGGCAGGGGCCGATCGGCCATTCCGCCGAACGCCCGCTCCGCGCGCCGCAGCGCATCGTCCGCGTCGAGATCGCCGACGATGACCAGCGCCGCGTTGTTCGGGACGTACCACGACCGGTAGAACTCGTACAGGTCGTCGCGCGTCATCGCTTCGAGATCGCTCAGCCATCCGATGGTCGGATGGTGATACCCGTGCGCCTTGAAGGCGGCTGCCGTGACCTCGATGTCCAGGAGCTGCTCGGGGTCGTTCTCCCCGCCCTGGAGCTCCGAGATGATGACGGTACGCTCCGACTCGACGTCGTCGGGATGGAAGAGCCCGTTGGCCATCCGCTCCGACTCGATGAACAGCATCCGGTCGAGTGCGTCGCGGCTGGCGGTCTCCAGGTACGTGGTCTCGTCGATCCAGGTGTACCCGTTCCAGCTCCCGCCGAACTGCTCGATGATCCCCTTCACCTGATCGCGCGGGATGTTCGTCGTGCCCTTGAAGTTCATGTGCTCGACGAAGTGCGCGATCCCGGTCTGACCCCGTCGCTCGTCCTTCGAGCCCACCTTGTACCAGCACCACACCGAGACGAGCGGCGCCGTCCGCATCTCCTGCACGAACACCGTGAGCCCGTTGGCCAGCGTGACGCGGCGCAGCGGAGTGGCTGTGACGGATGGGGCCGCGAGCGACATCCGGTCATTATAGCGGTCCGGCCTGTTCGAACCGGAGACAAGCCTCGCCCAGGATCAGCTTGCAATTCTTTGTCGCTCAGCCATTTAGGCGGCATGACCGATGGCCGCGTCCTTGCAATGACCCGGCGGGAACAAGGAGCGGAGACTCATGGCCAGACTGCCGTCCTGCATCGGTTGCCTCGTAATCGCGGTTGCGCTCGCGCTCCCGGCTGCCGCACAGTCCAACGCCACGTTCGTGCTCGAGTCAGGCGAACGCATCTCCGGCGAGCTCGTCGAAATGGGCGGGGTCACCGTCGAGGTGAATGGCCGGACCCGCAACTTCAGCCAGGACGAGATTGCCGTCATCGACTTCGTCGGCACCAGCTCGTTCCCCGACAACGAAGTCAACCAGGTCGAGCGGGGCCGCCACCTGCTCGTCCTCCGGGACGGACGGACCCTGTCGGGCCGTCTGGTCGAGGTCAGCTCGCGGCCGGGCCGGATTACCTTCAACGCCAACGGCGTCTCGCGCGAGTTCCGCGCGAACGATGTGGCCCGCATCTATCTCGGGCGCCCTGAGGGGGCGAGTCCCGCTGGATGGAACGACCAGGACGACCAGGACGACAGGCGCGGCGTGCGCACGATCCAGGTACCCGGCGACGCCGGCTGGGTGAACACGGGGATTCGCGTCGTCGAAGGACAGCGGCTGATGTTCCGGACGACCGGCCAGATTCGGCTGAGCACCAACGACAACGACGTCGCCGGACCGGGCGGCGCGTTCTCCGGCCGCACCGCCGCGAACGCTCCGCTTCGCCGCGAAGCCGCCGGTGCGCTGATCGGGCGCATCGACAACGGCCAGCCGTTCGGCATCGGCGACCAGCGCGAGATCACGGCGCCGGCGACAGGCGTCCTCTACCTTGCGGTGAACGACGACGTGCTGAACGACAACGTCGGGTCGTTCACGGTCAGGCTGTCGTCGCCGCGCGGCGCCGTCCGCCGGCCCTGAGCGCATCGTCCGCCCGACCATTCCCGCCCCCCAACCCGGAGAGGAGCCGTGCGAGGCCCTCTCCGGGCCCACCTCGTTCCGGATCGTCCGCGCCCCGGCCGTCCAGCTGCGCTGCAGTACAATTGACCGTTCATATGCCCGACTGGAAGGACACCCTCAACCTGCCGCGAACCGAGTTTCCGATGAAGGCCAACCTGCAGACGGCCGAACCGGAGATGATCGCGGAATGGGACCGCATCGACCTGTACGGGCAGATCCGGCGCGCGCGTGCAGGGGCGCCGAAGTTCGTCCTTCATGACGGCCCGCCGTACGCCAACGGCCAGATCCACCTGGGCACCGCGCTCAACAAGATCCTCAAGGACCTGGTCGTCAAGTCGAAGTCGATGGCCGGCTTCGACGCGCCGTACGTGCCCGGCTACGACTGCCACGGCCTGCCCATCGAGCTGAAGGTGGACCGGGAGCTCGGGCCCCGGAAGCGCCAGATGTCGACGGCGGACTTCCGCCGCGCCTGCCGCGCCTACGCGGAGCGGTTCATCGGCGTCATGACGGACGAGTTCTCGCGGCTCGGGGTCTTCGGCGACTGGAAGCAGCCGTACCTGACGATGAACTTCCGCTACCAGGCCGCCATCGCGCGGGCGCTGGGACGCTGCGTGGAGCGGGGGCTCGTCTACAAGGGCAAGAAGCCGGTGCACTGGTGCATCCACTGCCGCACCGCGCTCGCCGAGGCGGAAGTCGAGTACGAGGCGCACACGTCGCCGTCGATCTACGTCGAGTTCCGGCTGGCCGCCGACAGCGCGGCACGGCTGGCCGCCCGTGTTCCGTCGCTCGCCGGGCGCGACCTCGGCGTGCTCATCTGGACGACGACGCCCTGGACGATTCCGTCCAACCTCGCCGTGGCGTTCCATCCCGACTTCGGCTACGGCGTGTACGAGCACGACGGGCGCGCGGTGATCATCGCCGAGGGGCTCGCCGACCGGGTGGCTGCCGCGGTGTCACGCCCGCTGGGCGAGCCGGTCGCGCGCCTGAAGGGCGCGGAGCTCGAGGGCCTCGAGTTCCGCCACCCGCTCTACGACCGTCCGTCGCCGGCCGTGCTCGCCGACTACGTCACGCTCGAACAGGGCACCGGCGCGGTGCACACCGCTCCCGGCCACGGCGCCGACGACTTCGCGACCGGCGTGAAGTACGGGCTCGACATCTATGCGCCGGTCGGCCCCGACGGCCGTTTCACCGACGACGTGGGGCTGTTTGCGGGCGAGCAGGTCTTCGAAGCCAACCCGGGCGTGATCGAAGCGCTGACCGAACGCGGGGCGCTGTGGCACTACGAGCCATACGAGCACACGTACCCGCACTGCTGGCGCTGCCACAACCCGGTGATCTTCCTGGCGACGTCCCAGTGGTTCATCCGCATGGACGGCGACGCTGCGATCCCTGACGCCGGTGACGGCCCGGCGCGGACGCTCCGCGACGCGGCGCTGCATGCAATCGACCGCCAGGTGCGCTGGATTCCCTCGTGGGGTCGCGATCGCATCCACAACATGGTCGCCAACCGGCCCGACTGGTGCATCTCGCGCCAGCGCGCCTGGGGGGTCCCGATCCCCGCGCTCGACTGCACGCGCTGCGGCGAGGCGATCCTGACGCCGGCGCTGGTCGAGCAGGCCGCCTCGGTGTTCGACCAGTACGGCGCCGACGCGTGGTACGAGCGCCCGATCGAGGAGTTCGTGCCCGCCGGGCTCACCTGCCCGGGCTGCGGCGGGACGACCTTCGAGCGCGAGACGAACATCCTGGATGTCTGGTTCGACTCCGGTTCGAGCCACGAGGCGGTGCTGCCGTTCCGTGAGGAGCTCACGTGGCCGGCGGACCTGTACCTCGAGGGCAGCGACCAGCATCGCGGCTGGTTCCAGAGCTCGCTCCTCGTCGGCCTCGGCACCAGGGGGGCTCCGCCCTTCCGCGCCGTCCTCACCCACGGCTTCGTCGTGGACGAGGAAGGGCGCAAGATGTCGAAGTCGCTGGGGAACACCATCGAGCCCCAGGAGATCATCGCGAAGAGCGGCGCCGAGATCCTCCGCCTCTGGACGGCGATGGTCGACTACCGGGAGGAGGTCCGGGTCGGCCGCGAGATCCTGGCGCGCGTCGTCGAGGCGTACCGCAAGATCCGCAACACGCTGCGGATCCTCGCCGCCAATCTCTACGACTTCGATCCGGCCCGCGACGCGGTGCCGGCCGCGTCGCTTGAGCCGGTGGACCGGTACATCCTGTCGCGCTACGGCGCGCTCGCCACGGATCTGCTCGACCACTACGAGGCGTACGACTTCCAGGAGGTCGCGCAGGGGCTGAACGCGTTCCTCACCGTCGACCTGAGCGCGTTCTACGTCGACGTCACGAAGGACCGGCTCTACACGCTCGGCGCGCGCTCCACCAGCCGCCGCGCCGCCCAGACCGCGATGTACCGCATCGTCGACGGGCTGGCGCGCCTCGTCGCGCCGATTCTGCCCGTGACCGCCGAGCAGCTCTGGAGGGCGCTGCCCGGTGAGCGCGAAGGGTCGGTCCATCTGTCGACGTTCCCGGATCGGGCGGCGCTGGCGGCGCTGGTCGACGAGGCGCTGACGGCCGACTGGCAGCGCCTCCTCGACGTGCGCGACGCGGTCAACGTCGAGATCGAGGCACGGCGCAAGGAGAAGCTGTTCGGCAACTCGCTCGCGGCCCGCGTGTCGGTAACCGCTTCGGGCGAGACGCTTGCGCTGCTGCGCCGTTACGAGAGCAGCCTGCCGCTGCTCTTCATCGTCTCGCAGGTCGAGGTGCGTGAGGACGCCGGCGATCCGCTCCGGGTCGAGGTGACGAAGGCCGACGGCGTCAGGTGCGAGCGCTGCTGGCGGACGGTGCCGACGGTTGCCACCGATGCCGGGCGCGAGGGGCTCTGCGCCCGTTGCGTCGACGCGCTGGCGGAGCCGGTCGGGCGGTGACGCGCCGGCTCGAGCTGGCGATCGTCGCGGGGATCACGGCGCTCGACCAGGCGACGAAGCTGCTGGTCGCGCGCGAGCTCCCGCTGTACGAGACCATCCCGGTCATCCCGGGCTTCCTGAACCTGACGCACATCCGGAACACGGGCGTCGCGTTCGGGCTGCTCAACGCGAGCGAATTCGCCTACAAGCCGCTGGTGATGATCGGGCTGGCGCTGCTCGCGCTGGTGGGCGTGGCACTCTACGCGACGCAGCTGCCGCTGGCGCACGTCCGGGCGCGCGCCGGCCTGGCGCTCATCCTCGGCGGCGCGCTCGGCAACCTGGTCGACCGGGCGCGGCAGGGCTACGTCGTCGATTTCGTCGACGTGTACTGGGGCACCTGGCACTTCTGGGCGTTCAACGTCGCGGACGCCGCCATCACCGTCGGCGTCGGGCTCCTCGTCCTCGATCTCTTCCGCCCCGAATCGGCGGCGGCACCGGCTGGGGAGGGCACGCGTGTTTCCTGAGCTGTTCAGTCTCGGTCCGGTCAC
>DASVDJ010000066.1:0-4345 GCA_036381155.1 Vicinamibacterales bacterium | reverse complement strand
GTGGTCACCCCCTACACGCCGGCGCAGGTGCCCGGCATGCCGGGGCCCTGGCCCGGAACGGTCGTGAAGGTGAGCTCGGCCGCCTGCGTTGACACCGCCACGGGCGCCGCCAACGCCGAGGTGGTCAAGGAGATGATGGCGCGCGGCATCTGCGCGCTGACCGGAGACGCGACGCCGGAAGCCGCCTGGCGGCGCTTCCTGGAGCCCGACGATGTCCTCGGCATCAAGGTGAACTGCGGCGGCTACCCGCACTGCATCTCCGCCTACGAGATCGTCGGCGAGGTGGTCGCCCGCGCGATGCAGGTCGGCATCCCGCCGGAGCGCATCTACATCTACGAGCGGTTCAAGAACCAGATGGACGAATGCGACTACGCCTCCCGTCTGCCGCAGGGGGTGCAGAGCGTCGCGGCGGAGGCGGCGAACCGGCGCACGGACAACAGCGGCTACGACCCGGCCGTCTACGTCGAGGCGGATCTGTTCGGCGAGGAGGACACGCGCTCGAACATGATGCGGCTCGTGAGCCGGACGCTCACGAAGATCATCAACATCCCGAACATGAAGGACCACGGCGCCACCGGCGCGACCGGCTGCCTGAAGAACATCGCCTACGGCAGCTTCTCGAACGTCGCGCGGACGCACCAGAACGGCGTGTCGCACACTTACTCGTTCGTCGGCACGCTCGCGTCGGTGGAGCCGCTGCGGTCGCGGACGGTGCTGCAGATCATGGACGGCCTGCGCGGCGTCTGGCACGGCGGACCGTTCGCGCGGACCACGCGCTACGTGTTCTATCCGAAGCAGATCCTGTTCGGCACCGATCCGGTCGCCATCGATCGGCTGCTGCTCGACATCATCGACGACGAGCGCAAGCGGCACGGCGCGATCTCGATCTGGGATCGCTCGCCGAAGTACTTGAAGGTGGACGACACGCGCGCGCGGGACGCCGACCCGAACGTCAACATCATCATCCGCGAGCCGGGACACGTCGAGTACGCCTCGACGCTGGGCCTCGGCGTCCACGAGCTGTCGAAGATCACCGTGCGGGAGATCACGGTATGAGCCGCGGGCGTACGTCGGCGCTTCAGGAACCACAGAGACGACAGAGAGCCCAGGGGCCACTGAGAATGAGGTGGGTGGCGGCTGCGGCGCTGCTCCTCGTCCTGATCGGGAACGGAGCAACTGCGCAGGGGCCGGCCACCGCCGGGACGCCGCCGCCCTGCCTGTATCAGGACGGCGCGCCTGCGGATGCGGCGTCCATCCGGAGCGCCGGCGTCGCGGCCATCTGCGCGCCGGCCGCGGCAGTGGACGCGTGGAAAGCGGCGGGGTTCGAGGTGACGGCGATCGACACCGCGGACCTGGCCGCGCGCGAGCTGCTGGCGACCCCGGGCGTGCTGCGCGGGCAGCGTGTCGCCTCCGCCACGCGCACGCCGTTCGTCGTCTCGAACGGCTGGCGCATCAGGCGGGGACCGGACACCCGGTATCGCTACAACCTGCCGGTCGAGCGCGCCGCGCTGGCAGCAGTGGAGGCTGCCACCTGGGGCGCCGACGCCGTGCTGCAGCTCGAGGCGCCCGGCGACCTGGCCCCGCTCGGACGGGTCCACCAGTTCCTGCGCAAGCTGCCCGATCGCGACCTGCCGCACATGGCCGACTTCGCGATGGTGGACGACGGGTCGGATGAGGCCGGCGAGGTGATGAACCTCTTCACCCGCCGCAACCTGCTCTACGAGATCGTCAAGGCGCCGTCCGATCGGTTCGCGCTCAACATCCAGCTGGGCACGCCGGAGTTCCCGCGGATGTCGACGAGCGATCCGAGCGCGTTCGCGCTGCGCGTGCGGCGGCGGATCGGCGACGAGGCGCGATCGCTCAGGATTTACGGGAGCGAAGTGACGATTGCCCGGGCAGGCGCGGACGCCAACGGCGCGCGCGTGCACCTGATCAACTACACCGGGCGCCAGGTCTTCGGCCTGCGCGTCCGCCTGCGCGGGGTCTACGAGCCGGAGGGCGCTTACGTGCTGGGCGTCGAGCGGTCGGCCCTGGAAGACGTCGCGGTCGTCGACGGCTTCACCGAGTTCACGATCCCGCAGATGGGCCTGTTCGCGGTGGTCGATCTGCGGAAGGTGCCAGGCTCCACTCAGTAGGCCGCATCCCCGAGACGGATCGTCCGCCAGCCGTCGCCGGCCGGCACGAACAGATGCGCCTCGATTCCGGGCGCACGTGCCAGCCGGCGCCGGCTCTCATCCGGTCCCGCGACGAAGACGGCGGTCGAGAGCGCATCCCCCGCCGTGGCCGCCGGCGCGAGCACGGCCACCATCAGCATGCCGGTCACCGGGCGCCCCGTGCGCGGGTCCATGATGTGGGCGTAGCGCACCCCGCCGCTCTCGAACGCCTGCTCGGCGCCGCCGCTCACCGACAGGGTCCGGTCGCGCAGCGTGACGCGCATCGCGATGGCGTCGCGCTGCAACGGATCGCGTACCGGGATCTCCCAGCCGGTTGCACCCGGCGGCGCCCCGATCGCGGCCATGGTGCTGCCGCAGCCGTTCACGAGCGCTGATTCGACGCCGGCGCTCCGGAGTACGTCGACCGCGCGATCGGCCGCGTAGCCCTTGCCGATCGCGCCGAAGTCCAGTTGCACTCCCTCGACGTCGAAGGCGACCGTGTGCCGCTCGGGATCGATCCGTACGTGCCGGAAACCGACACGCGCACGCACGGTCTCCAGCGTCGATGCGTCCGGCACGCGCCCTTCGCCGCGGAAGAACCCCCACACGCGCATGAGCGGGCCGACGGTGATGTCGAACGCGCCGTCCCACGCGCGGCTGTAGGCCAGCGACCTCCGAATCAGCGCGAAGACCTCGGAATCGACGGCGACCGGTCCGGCGGCGGCGTCACGATTCAGCCGGGAGACCTCGCTGTCCGGCCGGTAGTGGCTCAGGAGACGGTCGAGCCGATCGACTTCGTCCAGCGCGCGTTCGAGCGCGCGCGCGGCATCGCTCCCCTCTGGCGCGTACGCCTCGATCTCCCAGAGACAGCCCATCGACACCCGCGCGGCCTCGTACCGCACGGCGCGGGCTGGCACCCCGCCGGTGACGCCCGCGCCCAGCACCGCGACGACCACGAGGACGGCCCATCCGCTTCTCACATCTCTCATGCTCGCACGGCGCGTCGTGCGCTACCATCCCCGCCATGCGTCTGCCACACGTGCTGATTCCCACGCTGGTCCTGATGCCTTTTCTGGCCGTCGCAGGAGGCTCGCCGCAGCCGGCCGGACTCCGGGAGGCGCTGACCTTCTACGCGCCGTTCGACGAGGGACTGAACGCGTCGGTCGCGCTCGGCGACCCGACGCTCTATCACGCATCGTCGCGGCGCGAGGCGGCACGAGCCGTCGCGGGCGCTCCCGCGGGGGTCGAGCTCCGGCCCGGCGCGGGCCGTCGCGGCGGCGCGCTGAAGATCTCGCTCGGCGGCTCGCCGTTCCTCTTCTTCCGCGGCGAGCGGAACATGCCGTACCGCGAGCGCGACTGGGAGGGCACGGTCTCGATCTGGTTCTCGCTCGACCCCGACGCCGATCTCGCGCCCGGTTACTCCGACCCGCTGATCATCACGCCGCGCGCGTGGAACGACGCGGCGATGTTCGTCGACTTCACGCGCGACGACGTGCCGCGGCGGTTCCGGTTCGCGGCATTTGCCGACCGCTCCGCCTGGGATCCGGCCGGACGGCGCTGGGAAGACGTGCCGGTGGCCGAGCGGCCGATGGTGGAGATCGCGGCGGACGCGTTCGGCCGCGGCCGCTGGACGCACGTCGCCTGGACCTTCCAGCGCTTCAACAGCGGCGGCCCCGGCGGCGTGCTCACCTGTTACATCGACGGCCGCCGCGTCGGCACGCTCGAGGGACGACCGCAGACCTACACCTGGGACCCGTCGGAGGTGCTGATCGGGCTGGGGGTGCAGTTCAATGGACTCATCGACGAGCTGGCGATCTTCAATCGGGCGCTCACGGAGGAAGAGATCCGGGAGGTGGGATCGATCTGAACGGCTCTCCAGGCCTTGGGCCCTCTTTGGGCCTTAGGCTTTGGACCTTTGGCCTTGGGCCCTCTTTGGGCCTTGGGCTTTGGACTTTGGGCCTTGGGCATCGCGTCCGGGGTAATCCCTCGTTTGGCTGCTCAGGGCGACACTCGCTGCCACACTGCTACTGACCACGCAGCGTGACAGTGACTGGCGTTGCGGGAAGCAAGTGGTTGCCGCGACTCAGAGCAAGCCCAAAGCCCACAGCCCAAAGCCCAAGGCCCAGAGAGGCCCACAGCCCAAAGCCCAAGGCCCAGAGAGGGCCCAAAGAGGGCCCTCAAGAATCAAGCCT
>DASVDJ010000065.1:0-2606 GCA_036381155.1 Vicinamibacterales bacterium | reverse complement strand
CCGGTGGACCGCCCGTCGCTCGCCGGCACGCTGACGCTCAGCGAAGGGCTGCTCGGCGACGGGACGCATCCGCCCCTGCAGGACATCGCGCTCGGCGTCGAGCTCGCAGACGACGTCCTGCACATCCGCCAGGGCGAGGCGCACTGGCAGGGGGCGCATCTCGAAGTCACCGGCACCGTGCCGGCCTGGTTCGCACGCCTGCCGGGGGCCAGCCGGAACGTGCCGCCGGCATCCCTGTCCGGTCACATCGACGACGTGACGCTGAAAGTGCTGGAGCCGTTCGTGCCGGCCGAAGCGCTCCAGGCGACGAGCTTCGACTCGCGCGTCGAGTTCACCGTCGCCGCGGCGGAGCCGTCGCTCGATGCGGTAACCGGCGAGGTGCTGCTGCAGCGCGCGGTGATCAAGTCGCGGGAGCTCGGTCTGGCACAACGCCGGCCGGCGCGGCTGCGGCTGGCGCAGGGCGTGATCACGCTCGAGCCGTGGACGATTGGCGCGCCGTGGTCGGTGGCGACCGCCGTGACGCTGCAGGGATCGGTTCGGCTGCCGGATGGCGAGCGCCCGGGCGATCTGAACGTCACGGCCGACGGCCACCTCGATCTGCGTGCGGTCGGCCTGCTGTTCGGGACGTATCGACCTGACGGCCGTGCGGTGTTCGATCTGCGTGTCGAGGGGCCGGTCACGGCGCCCGAGGTCGTCGGCGTGGTCCAGGTCGAGAACGCGGGGTTCGCCACCGCGCAGCCGCGCCTCGTGCTGAGCGAGCTCAGCGGCGGCATCCGATTTCAGGACGACCGGCTGATTGTCGACGGCATCACGGGATCGCTCAACGGGGGCACCGTCGACATCACGGGCGACATGCGGCAGCCCTGGCGCGGACAGGCCGACGGCGCGCTGGCCATCACCGCCGGCGGCGTGCTCGTCGACTTCCGCGGGCTCCGTTCGGCGCTCGACGCCGACCTGACGTTCGAGGAACGCCAGGCGCCGGGGCGCTTCGCGCTGGGCGGGACGATCACGGTCGCCCAGGCGTCCTATCGCGAAACGCTGCTCCTCACCGGCGGGCTGGTCTCGCTGCTCTCGCCGAGGCAGGACGCCCTGATCGTCGCCGACGAGGGCTCCGGCGGGCCCCGGTGGCTCGGGCTCGACCTGCGCGTCCTCGCGGAAGACACGATCGGGGTCGACACGACCTACGGCGAGTTCGTCGCGAGCGCGAACCTGCGCGTGGCCGGCACGGCCGCCAACCCCCGCCTGGCCGGCACGATCGACATCGCGCCCGGCGGCCAGCTGTTCTTCGGCGGCCGGCGCTATCAGGTCGAGGAGGGACGCGTCGAGTTCAGGGGAGCGAGCTTCCTGCGGCCACAGGTCCGGCTGCTCGCGCACACGACGATCGGCGGGTACGAGGTCACGCTCAACGTCCAGTCCGAGGGCGACGTCATCGACACCACCCTGAGCTCGGACCCGCCGCTGCCGGAGGCCGACATCGCGTCGCTCATGCTGTCGGGACAGCGGCGGCCGACCGGAGATCCGGGCGAAGTCGTGACCGAGCAGCTCCTGGCCGCGTTGTCCGGCGAGATCGTGGGCGCCGTCGGCCGGGCGATCGGGTTCGACAGCGTGCGCATCGAGCAGGCCAATCCCGGCGACCTGCTGATCGATCCGACGCTGATCTCGTCCGACTCGAACCCGGCGCAGCGCGTCACCTTCTCCAAGCGGGTGTTCCCCGACCTGGAGGTGATCGTCAGCCAGAGCCTGCGCGAGAGCGGCGACGTCACGTGGGTCGTGAGCTGGACGCCGCTCAGGAGCCTCGAGCTGCGCGTCGTCCAGCTCGACGACAACGACCGGTCGTACGAGGTGCGGCACGACCTCACGTTCGGCGAAGGCGTCCGATCCCAGCGGCGCACGCGCACCCGGCGCGACCTCGTGCAGTCGCTGGAGGTCGAGGTGCGCGGTCCGGTGAGCGAGGCCGACGTCCGCCGGCAGCTCCGGATCGAGCAGGGGAACCGCGTCGACTTCTACGAGTGGCAGCGCGCCCGCGACCGCGTCGAGGACTGGCTGTTCCAGCAGGGGTTCTACGAAGCGCGCGTGACGACGCGCCACGAGCCGCTGGCCGGGGCGCGTGAGGGAGCGCCGACACCGGTCGCGCTGCGCTATCTCGTCGAGACGGGCCCGCCGACGGCGCTGCGCGTGACCGGCTTCGACGTGCCCGCGCCGCTGCTCGACACCATGCGGCGGACGTGGGCGGAGATCGCCGTCGACGGGCTGCTGCAGGACGCGTTCACCGACGTGCTGCGCCCGTGGCTGGCAGGCAATGGCTATCTGCTCCCGGAGGTCTCGCTCGTCTTCTCCGTCGTGCAGGGCGTGAAGACGGCCACGGTTTACGTCGACGCGGGACCGCGCTTCCCCGATCGCGCGCTCGACATCCGCGGCAACGAGGGGGTCAGCCGCAGCACGATCGTCAGCGCGGTCGAGCAGGCGGGCCTGCGCGACACGATGTGGGCGCGGCCCGGCCGCCTCCAGGCACTGCTGCTCGCGCTCTACCGGCGCAACGGCTATCTCGCCGCCGAAGTCGACGTGCTGGATCCGGTCTTCGACGGCGGCACCGCCCGCCTGCCGGT
>DASVDJ010000064.1:0-10764 GCA_036381155.1 Vicinamibacterales bacterium | reverse complement strand
CGCTGCGGCGACGTCGCCAGCACGACGCGGCTCGTGTCGAGCAGCAGCTCGCGTGCGGCGGCCGACGTCTCCTCGAGCGTGATGCCGTCGGCGAACTTCCGCACGAGGTCGTACTCGAGCGCGATGCCGGGGATCGGCTCGCCCTCGAGGAAGTTGCGCGTGTACTCGGCGGCGTAGGCGCTGCTCTCGGTCTTCTCGCGTTCGTTGTAGGCGCGTTCGTACGCGGCCAGCAGGCTGCGGCGTGCGCGGTCGAGCTCGCCCTGCGTGAACCCGTGTTCGCGCGCGCGGCGCGCCTCGATGATGAGCGCCTCGAGACCGGGAGCAATCGCCCCGTCCTGCACCCGCGCCGAGAGCGAGGTCGCGGTCGTCGCGACGGCGATGTCCTGCGAGCCGGCGCCGGCGGCGAGGAACGGCGCGTCGGGGCGCTGGGCGATCTCGCTGAACCGCAGGTTCAGCATCTGGTACATCAGCTGCCGCACGACGTCGCGCCGGTAGTCTTCGACCGTGCCCTGCGATCGCTTCGGCTGCTTGTGGAGCACGCTGACCGACGACGCCTGCGCCTCCGGATCGGAGGCGACCGAGACGAGCGTCTCGTCGTGAGGCGGCACGCCGCGCGGCGGCTCGGGCGCGGCCGGCGCGCGTGGCTGAATCGCTCCGAACAGCTCCCTGACGCGCGGGAGGATGGCGTCGGGCTCGATGTCGCCGACGACGATCACGGCCATCCGGTCGGGGCGGTACCAGGTGTCGTAGAAGGCGCGGAGCCGCTCGGGCGGGAACGTCTTCAGGATGTCGGGCGAGCCGATCGGCAGCCGCTCGGCGTACAGCGAGTCGTGATAGAGAACCGGCGCCTGCTGTTCCAGGATGCGCCACGTCGCGCCGAGCCGCAGCCGCCACTCCTCGATGACGACGCCGCGCTCCTTGTCGATTTCGGCCTGCGCCAGCGTGATGCCGCCGGCGAAGTCGGCGAGCGCCTGCAGGCCGCGGTCGACGAGGCCTTCCTGATCGGTCGGCACCTGCAGCATGAAAACCGTCTCGTCGAACGACGTGTAGGCGTTGACGTGCGGTCCGAACTGCGCGCCGATCCGCTCGAAGAACGCCACGAGCTCGCCGGGCCCGAAGTGCTCGGTGCCGTTGAACGCCATGTGCTCGAGGAAGTGCGCGAGCCCGAGCTGGTCGTCCTCTTCGAAGACGGAGCCGGTCTTGACGACGAGCCGGAGATAGACGCGGTTCTCGGGACGGCGGTTCTGCCGGACGTAGTACCGGATGCCGTTCGGCAGCGTGCCCACCGTGACGGCGGGGTCGACCGGCAGGGGCCCCGTGGCCGGGACCTCCGCCTGCGGCGGTGCCGGCGCCGGCGCGGGGGCGGGTGCGGGCTGGGCGTGGAGCGATGCCCCGGCGGCGAGCAGGAGCGCGAGCAGCGTGACCCGTCTGGCCATGTCAGCTAAGGGTATGATCGGGTGGGCCCGCGCGCCAGTACCCGGGTGGGGCGCCGCCCGTCCCTGACCGATGGCGCCTGTCCCCGTCATCAATCTCGAGCGGGAGCTCGACCGCCTCTTCCAGGCCCCCTTCGCCGAGTTCGTCGGCGCCCGCAACGGCCTGGCCTCGCAGCTCAAGAAGGCGGGGCGCGCCGAGGAGTCGGCCCGCGTCCGCGGTCTCGCGAAGCCCACCTACACGGCCTGGCTCGTCAACCAGCTTTACTGGACCGCGCGCGACGAGCTCGACGCGTACCTGAAGGCCGCCGATCGCGTGCGTGACCTCGAAGCCGCCCTGCTCGAAGGGAAGAAGGCGGCCGGGCATGCGGAGGCGCTCGCCGCGCGCAACGCGGCGCTCGACGTCCTGATGTCGAAGGCCGCCGCGCGGGCCGTCGACGAAGGCGCGCCGCTCAGCCCTGCGCTGACCGAGCGGCTGCGGACGACGCTCGAGGCCATCGGGGCCTTCGGCAGCGCGGCGGCGAAGCACCAGCGGGGCCGGCTGCAGGAGGACCTCGATCCGCCCGGCTTCGCGGCGTTCGCGGCGCTGGCAGCCGGCCGCACGGCCGCCCCTGCCGGATCCGGATCGCGGCGCGAAGCGCCCGCGCCGCCGCCGCTGCGGATCGTCTCGCGCGGACCGGGCGCCGCCGAGGCGCGGCAGGCCGCGGAGGAAGCGCGTGCGCGCCTGCAGGAGCTGCAGACCGCGGCGGCCCGCGCGCAGGATGCCGCCAACGCCGCGCGGGAGGCGGAGCGGAAGGCGCGCGCCGCGCTGGAGGCGGCCCGCGCGCGGCTCGAAGAGGCCGAGCGCACGCTGCAATCGGCGCGCGCCGAGGTGGACGCGACGACAGCAGCCCTGAAGAGCCGGCAGGCGGACGCGCGGAAGGCCGCGGCCGCGGCAGCAGCCGCGCAGAAGGCGCTGGAACGCGAGAAGCGGAAGCGCCCGTGACGCCGGAGCCCGCCGGGATGGTAAGGTTCTGACGCCGACCATGTCCTGTCCCCTGACCCGGCGTGCGCTGCTGCGGGCGCTCTGCGCCGCACCGGCGGCGCTCGGCCTGCGGCAGCCCGGCCGCTTCGGGACCGACGTCGAGCTGGTCACCGTGACGGTGTCGGTCACCGACGCCGACGGACGGCTCGTGACGGATCTCGCCCAGGACGAGTTCGAGGTTTTCGAAGACGGCGTCCCGCAGAGGGTGACGCACTTCACGAACGAGCGCGTGCCGATCAGCCTGGCGGTCCTGCTCGACGTCAGCGAGAGCATGGTCGGCGCGCGCCTCGCCGACGCGCGCGCCGCGCTCGATCGTTTCCTGTTCGAGCTGCTGGCCGACGGGGACGAGTACGCGCTGATGGTGTTCAACCACCGGCCGACCGTCGCCGCGTCGTGGACGGACGATCCGTCGCAGATCGTGCCGGCGCTGGAGGCGTTGCGCGGATGGGGCGGCACGGCGATTCACGACGCCGTGGCCGCGTCGATTCCGCTGCTGCGCCGCCGCCACCGCCAGCGGGGCGCCGTCGTCGTGATCTCCGACGGCGCGGACACGGCGAGCGACATCAGCCTGCGCGACCTGCGCGCGAAGCTGCTGCAGGTGGACGCGTTCATCTACGCGATCGGCATCGACCGCGAGGACCCGAACGCGTCGCGCACGCGCATCAACCCGTACGCGCTGCGCCAGATTACCGACGACAGCGGCGGCTACACGGAGATCGTGCGCGACTCGAGCGAGCTGGGACCGGCGACCGCGCGCATCGCCGACGAGCTGAACAAGCAGTACACGCTCGGCTACCCGCCGCCGCGCGGCCCGGACGGCAAGTTCCACGGCATCCGGGTCCGGGTCACACGCAAGGGACATCGCGTCCGCGCACGGCGCGGGTATGTGGCGGCGAAGGAGAACGAGTAGCTGGCAGCTGGCGGCTGGCAGCTGGCGGCTGGCAGCACGGAGATACGAACCACAGAGAGAGTCACAGGGACCACAGAGTTCGCACAGAGAATCATCACCAGGAGGGCCGGAATTCATCGCCAGGAGGGCCGGCCTTCCGCCTCCGCGCGAAGCGGCTCGGCGGGACCGCCGGAGCCTTGGCGAGGGCGGTCAGGCCGGCGGATCAGAGTCAGCTGACGAACCACAGAGTCACGGACGGCACAGAGGCCTCTGTGGCTCGTGCGGATCACACGGGCACAGTCGGATGAAACTCGGTTGGATTGGAACGGGCATCATGGGGCGGTCGATGTGCGGGCACCTGCTCGCGGCAGGGCACGAGATCGCCGTGTACACACGCACCCGGGAGAAGGCGCAGCCGCTCCTCGACGCCGGCGCGTCGTGGGCCGCGTCGCCGCGTGAAGCGGCCGCGAACGCGGAGATCGTGTTCACGATGGTCGGCTTCCCCGCGGACGTCCGCGAGGTCTACTTCGGTGAGCCCGGCCTGCTCGGCGCCGCGACGCCGGGCCAGCTGTTCGTCGACATGACGACCACGGAGCCGAGCCTGGCGGTCGAAATCGCCGCTGCGGCACGCGCGAAGGGGGCCGCGGCGGTCGACGCGCCGGTCTCGGGCGGCGATGTCGGCGCGCGCAACGCGACGCTGTCGATCATGGTCGGCGGCGACACGGACGACGTCGCGCGTGTCCGCCCGCTGTTCGAGCTGATGGGGAAGAACATCGTCCATCAGGGCGGTCCGGGCGCGGGGCAGCACACGAAGATGTGCAACCAGATCGTCATCGCGGGGACGATGATCGGCGTGTGCGAGAGCCTCGTCTACGCCGCGCGCGCCGGGCTCGATCTGGAGACAATGCTCAGCTCCATCCGCAGCGGCGCCGCCGGCTGCTGGACCCTCGACAACCTGGCGCCGCGCGTCGTCAAGCGCAACTTCGATCCCGGCTTCTTCGTCGAGCACTTCATCAAGGACATGGGCATCGCGCTCGAGGAGGCGCGGCGCATGAACCTCGCGCTGCCGGGCCTCGCGCTGGTGCACCAGCTGTACGTCGCCGTGCAGGCGCAGGGCCACGGCCGCAAGGGGACCCACGCGCTCGTACTGGCCCTGGAACATCTGTCGGGGCAGGTTTGATCCCGTCGGATCGGGTCGGATCAGGTCTGAACGGGTCGGATCAGGTCCGATCAGGTCTAATCAGGTCTGATCAGGTCCCGCCGACGACCGCGTGCTGATCCCGGCGGTCGTCGGCGGATCAGGTCTGATCGGGTCCGCGCGGCCGCTCGCTGATCCCCGCTCGCGGCCGCGCGTGCGGGCGGAGGCGAGACCTGATCGCGCGCCCGCGAGCAGGAATCAGCGAGCGGGCGTGCGGACCTGATCCGACCGCGCGACAGCGCGGGCGGGACCCGATCAGACCTGATCGGACCTGATCCGCCGGCGCGGCGCACAGGTTCACACGCGCGGCGACGGCGGGACCCGATCCGACCCGATCCGACCCGATCCGACCCGATCCGACCTAATCCCTTCTCTCGTCGTTGCCGATGTACTGGCCACTGAGGCGGTAAGTCATAGTGCCAGCTGCATTTGCACGATTCTGCCCGGTTTCGCTGCGCATCTGCGCCGTCGTCGCGATGGTCGCCACCGTCGCCGCCAGCCCCGCGGCCCGGGACGCGACGGGACGCGTCGTGGGACGGGTCCGCCTGGCCGCGGTGAAGTCGAGCCGACCGCTCGCGATCGCGTACGCCTCGCGCACGCTCACCGCGCCCGGCACACCCGATCTCGAGATCCGCAACGTCGTCATCTACCTGGACGACGTGCCGGCGACGACGGTGCCGCCGCGCCAGCACGAGATGCGGCAGCAGAACGAGCTGTTCGTCCCGCACGTGCTGCCGATCGCGCGCGGCGCGTCGGTGGCGTTCCCCAACGCCGACCCGTACTTCCACAACGTCTTCTCGCTCTCGCGCGCCTCCCGGTTCGACCTCGGACGATATCCGCGCGGCGAGTCGCGCGTGCGGACCTTCACGCGCCCCGGCCTGGTCAAGGTCTTCTGCCATCTGCACTCCGAGATGAGCGCCGTGATCCTGGTGCTCGACCATCCCTGGTTCACGAAGCCCGATGACGACGGGACGTTCGTCATCGAAGGCGTGCCGGCGGGATCGCGCACGGTCACGGCGTGGCACGAGCGCATCGGCGAGGCCCGCACGCGCGTCGACGTGCCCGCCGGCGGAGAAGTCGCCGTCGAGTTCGTGCTGCCCGTCGTGGAGTCGTGAGTGTGACGTTCCCGCTGCGCCGCCTCCGCCCGGGTTCTGCCGGCTCGCCGAGCGCGCACGGGGCGCACGCAGGGCGGTCGCGCCGGCTCGTGGTCCGCACGCTCTTCGCGACGTTCGGCGCGCTCGTGCTCGTCCTGGTCGCGGTGTTCGTCACCGTGGTTGCCGACACGCGTGCCCGCGTGACGCGCAGCGTCGCCGACAGCCTCGAAGCCGGGCAGCGCGCGTTCGCGACGGTCGAGCGGCGGCGGCAGGCGGAGCTCGTCGCGCAGGCGACGACGCTGGCCGAGAGCCCGACGTTGAAGGCGGCGCTCGACACCTATCAGGCGGAGGTGCGCTTCGCGTCGGGCGCCGCGCTGGCCGACCTGCGCGCGACACTCCAGCGCGAGATCGACAAGCTGTCCACGCGCATCGCTGCCGACGCGCTCGTCATTGCCGACGCGGCCGGGCGCGTGATTGCCAGCGCCGGGCGTCATCGTGCCGCGTGGCATCCGGGCTCCACGGTGGCGCTCGACAACGCGTTCGAGCCGGTCGAAGAGGTCGCCGAGCGCGGCCCCGGTCCGTACCGCGTCGTGAGCGTGCCGCTGCTCTTCGGCGACACGCGCATCGGCGCGCTCCTGGTCGCCACGGCGCTCGATCCCGCCTACGCGCGCGAGCTGAAAGACCTCTCCCGCGCCGACATCGTCGTGCTCCTCGACGGCCGCGTGCTGACGACGACGCTGGAGGGGGAGGCGCGGGATGCGGTGGAGGAAGTGGCCGGCGAGCTGCCGGAGCACGGGGTGGTCCCCATCGGCGACACGGACTACGCCGTCCGCCGGCTGTTCAGGGTCGGCGATGCCGACTTCGTCGCGGCCACCTCGATCACCGACGTCGCCGCGGCGGAGCACCGGGAAGCGCTGAAGGCGCTGGCGCTCATCGCCGTCGGCGCACTCGCGCTCAGCGCGTGCGTGAGCCTGTGGCTGGCCCGCAGCCTGGCGCGCCCGATCAACCGGCTCTCGGCGGAGCTCCAGGAGATGGCGGCGGCGCGCGCCTTCGATCGCACGCTGCCGCGGACCGGCTCGAGCACCGAGGTCGACGCCCTGATCGACACGTTCAACGGGCTCATGCGCTCGCTGCACGAGGCCGAGGCGCAGAACGAGGTCGCGTACCTGGGCGTCATCAAGGCGCTGGCGGCGGCGCTGGACGCGCGCGACCCCTACACCGCGGGGCATTCGGAGCGGGTGAGCGCCATCTCCGTCGCCATCGGCGAGCGGCTCGGCCTGTCGCCGGAGGAGCTGGAGGTCCTGCGGCTCGGCGCGCTCCTGCACGACATCGGCAAGATCGGCATCCGCGACAAGGTGCTGACGAAGGCCGGTCCGCTCACGCGCGAGGAGTTCGAGATCATCAAGTCGCATCCGACCGTCGGCGCGCACATCCTGCGGCAGGTACCCGTGCTGAGCGCGCACCTGCCGATCGTCGAGCTGCACCACGAGCAGCCCGACGGCCGCGGGTATCCGCACGGCATGGTCGGCGACGCGATTCCGCTCCACGCGCGCATCGTCCGCGTGGCCGACGCGTTCGACGCGATGACCTCGGCGCGTGCCTATCGGCCGGCGCAGCCGCCGCAGTACGCGCTCGACGAGCTGCGCGCACATCGCGGCACGCAGTTCGACGCGGCGGTCGTCGACGCGTTCCTGGAGGCCTGGGCTGCCGGTCCTGCGGGCATCTGGGCCACGCGTGTCGCGGCGGACGGCGACGCACCGCGGCCTGCCACGCTGGTGCGCTTTGACCGCGCGGTGGGGGAGTAGCGCCATGCGGGCCCGGCTGGTCTTCGGCGTGTGCTGCGCGGTGGTGCTGATGGGGGCCACCGTGTACGCGCAGAGCGCGACGGGATACGCGGCGCCGCTGACGCGTTTCGGTCTGGACAGCGTCGCGTCGGCGGAGACGTACGTCGAGCACGACGGCGCGGAGGCGGGCGCGGCCATCGACCTGCTCGGAGGCTGGCAGGCCGGGCCGGTGCAGATCCTCGCGCGGCCGGTGCTGCGGCGCGACCACGACGGGGACTGGTCCGCGGACGTCTACCAGCTGGCCGTCCGGCACGACCGCGGCCGGCGCGTGCGCATGCGGCTGGAGGCCGGCTACCTGCCGTCGCCGATCGGCATCTCGCCGCTCGAGACGCGGGCGAGCGACAACCCGCTCGTCGCGCCGATCACGTCGTACACCGCACGGCTGCCGCTCTTCGAGGAAGGGACGCCGCAGACGCAGCTCGCGTCACCGCTCTATCCGCTCGCGGTGCAGGCGACGTGGTCGACCACCCGTTGGGATTTGCGCACGGCGGTGCTCGAGAGCTCGCTGGTGCGGGTGCGGCCGTTGACGGGCGACGACAAGCCGCCCCGTGCCCCGCAGTTCGCGATCGGCGGCGGCGTCACGCCGCTCGTCGGCCTGCGGGTCGGCGCGTCCGCGGCGTTCGGCCGCTACGCGCGCGCCGACGAGGTCGCCGGCGGCCTGGGCGGTGACCGCCACGCGCGCATCCTCAGCGTGGACGGGGACTACAGCGTCGCCTACACGCGTGTCTACGGCGACTTCGTGCACACGCGGCTCGAGCGCGCCGCGGGCTACACGACCGCGACCGCGCTCACCGTGACCGCCGTGCAGACCCTGACGCCGCGCTGGTATGTCGCCGCGCGCGGGCAGCGGCTGACGACCAGTCATCTGCTCGCGTCGGGGTACGGCTCGCCGCACGACGAGCCGTACCACCACCCGTACCCGGAAGAGGGATACGCGTTCGAGGCGCTGGGCGGCTACGTGCACGCGCCGGACGAGGCGCTCACCGATCTCGGCCCGTCCGACGCGCTCACCATCGAGACCGGCGTCGGGTTCCGGCTCTCGCCGGACCTCACCGTGCGCGCGTCGTATCTCGGCTACCGTGCGTTCGGCGACCGCGAGCTGGAGCACCACGCAGTGTTCTCGCTCGTGTGGACGCGGCGGTGGTTCTGATCTACGCAGAGGACACAGAGGACACAGAGGACGCAGAGGGCACAGAGGCCGACAAGACAAAGCATTGGCCTTCGCCCCGCGTGAGAGGCCGCGCCTCCTTTCTGGTGCCTGTAGCGGCGGGGCTTCAGCCCCGCCCACAAATCCGCAATCGGGAGTCCCTGTCGCGCCGCCCTCGATTCGGCTAGGATGCCGGTGCCAGCCCTGCAGCCGCTCCCGGAGGCGTGCATGCGCGAGTTCTCCGTCGGTGTCCTGCTCCCGGTCCTCATCCTGACGCTGCCGGGGCACATCGCGCGACCAGTCGCCCAGCAGTTCACGACCGAAACGCTCGCGATCACCGTCGACGTCGTCGTGCACGACGAGAACGGGAACGTCGTGCGCTGTCTCGGGCCGGACGACTTCGAGGTGTTCGAGGACGGCACCCGGCAGACCGTCACCGCGTTCGAGCGGGTCGGGCACACGTGTGGACGCGAGCCTGCAATGCCGCGTGAGGCAGAAGCGGGGAACGAGCCGTCGGCCGCGGCGCGTCTCGGGCTGTCCACACCCCCGCCCGTCACGGCGATCGTGTTCCACGAGCTCGGGCCGGAGGCGCGCGCGGCGGCGTGGCGCGCGGCGAACGTCTTCATCGACGAGGTCAAGGAGGAAGGGGGCTTCGCCGGCGTGTTCGTGCTTCGGAACACCGTCGAGCCGATCCAGCCGTATACGAGCGACGCCGGGCTGCTGCGTGCGGCCGCGCGCGAGGCCGCCATGCGGCCCGGCTGTCCGCAGGGTGACGTCGACAGCGACGTGCCGTCAGCGGCTGGGGGCGGCCTCGATTGTCCCAAGAGCGAAGGGAACGTCGTCGACCTGAACAATCTTCAGGAGGTCGTCCGCACGCTCTCGGTCTTGCCGGGTCGGAAGATAATGATCGTCCTCTCCGAAGGCTTCAGGATGCCGCTCGACTCGCTTGCTCCCGACAAGTTCGAGCGAATCGTGTCGCTCGCCAACCACCACCGGGTGACGATCCATACTCTCGACGCGCAGGGACTGCGCGTCGTCAGCCCGCGCGCGGGCATGGCGAAGCAGATGCGAACGTATGACGCAACGGCACATCCGTCGATGCCGGGGACCTTCGACAGGAGGCCGGCTTCCGGGGATGGGATTGTGTCCGGCAATCCCACCACCGTGCTCGCCTGGGCGGCGCACGAGACCGGCGGGCGCTTCATCGAGAACACGAATGACCTGAGCGGGGCGGTGCGGAGTCTGGCGCAGGACCTGCGCGAGGGCTACATGCTGGCGTACACGCCGGCGAACACGAAGATGGACGGGCGGTTCCGGACCGTCGACGTCCGCGTGAAGCGCAAGGGGGTCCGGGTCTATTCGCGCCGTGGCTACCTCGCGTCACCGCGCCCGACCGCGCTCACCGTCGCGCCGCACGAAGCGGCGCCCCTCATGCTGCTCGACTCCGGCGCGGCGCACGAGTGGATTCCGGTGGAGGTGGCGGCGCGTCCGGTGGCAAGGGGCTTCGAGATCGGCGTCCACCTCGCGGCGTCGGACCTGACGTTCGCCGACACCCCCGAGGGTTTCCATGCCGGGGTCGTCGTTCTCGTGCGCGCGATGAAAGGCTCGAACCGCATGCTCGCGCTGACCAGCCGGACGTTCGCGCTGACGGGCACGCGCGCGGAGCTTGACGCTGCGAAGCGGCGGCGTGTGAGCGTCCCGCTGCAGCTCTCGTTCGAGGGGGACGCGACCACGCTCGAAGTCGCGGTGTACGACATCGTCGGGCGACGGGGAACGGTGAGGCGGGTGAAGCTGTGATCAGGTCGGATCAGGTCAGATCAGGTCTGACCGGGTCTGATCAGGTCTGATCGGGTCTGATCAGGTCCGCGCGCCCGCTCGCTGATGCTCGCGATCGCGCGATCGGGTCCCGCCGAAGCGCGAAGGCGGACGGATCAGGTCGCGCTCGGGCGGGTGGCGGGGCAGGGCGAGCGAGTCGCGCCATTCAGGCCAAGTCAGATTCTCCATGTTCGACCGGCTCGAACCCGCTGTCGACCTCGTCGTCGCGGTGCGAGCGCGTCTGGGAGCTGATCTGCCGCGTGCTGGACGTTCGGCCTTCCCTTGCAAGTATTGGCCGAACTAGAGTTCGGCCCTACCTCAGA
>DASVDJ010000063.1:0-30452 GCA_036381155.1 Vicinamibacterales bacterium | reverse complement strand
CAGCTGCCCTGGCAGGGGAGCGGGTCCTACGGGAACGTCCTGAAGGCGATTGCGGCCGACTGGCAGATCAGCGGCGTGTTCGCGGCGTTCAGCGGCCTGCCGTTCACGGTCACGGCCGACGGCTCGGTCCTCAACACGCCGGGCAACATGCAGACCGCGGACCTCGTCGGCGAAGTCCGCAAGGTCGGCGAGGTCGGCAACTCCGGCGTCTGGTTCGATCGGTCGGCGTGGGCGCAGCCGGATGGTGTGCGGTTCGGCAACACGGGCCGCAACCAGTTCCGCGGCCCGGGCGGCGTGAACCTGGATCTCGGCATCTTCCGGTCCTTCCCGATGGGCGGGACCCGGAAGCTCGAGCTCCGGGTGCAGGCGGCCAACGTCACGAACACGCCGAAGTTCAACAACCCGAACGGCAGCGTGACGAGCAGCACGTTCATGCAGATCACCGGCACGCCGTCGGGCGCCACGTTCGGCAGCTACGGCGAGCGGCAGATCCAGATCGGCGTCCGCTTCGAGTTCTGAGCGGCACCGGATCGTGATGCAGAGGCCCGGCGAGCACGTCCGCTCGCCGGGCCTTTTTGTTTAGCTTCTTCTTTGTTCGCACGGCGACGCAGGGCCGGACTCTGGTTCGGCCAATCCCGGAGATCCTGCAACGGCAGCGCTGTGGACCTGCGCTGTCCCGGAGTATCCTGACGGCTGTGAAGGGTGGCACCTGGGCGTGGGTGGCGGCGCTCACCCTCGTCTTTCTGACGCGATCCGGCGTGGTCGCGGGGCCGGCGCCCGCGCCCGAGCCTCCGCCTCTCCCCGAGATCGCCCTCGAGACGTTTCCGGACGATGCCCGCGAGGCGCTGAAGGGGGCGCTCGATGCGGCACGGGCAAGGCCGGAGGACCCCGAAGCCGCCGGAGGACTGGGTCTCGCACTCCAGGCGTGGGAGCAGTGGCAGTCGGCCCACGAGGCGTACCTCCGCGCGCAGGCGCTCGCGCCCGCCAATCCCCAGTGGTTCCACCTCGACGGGATTGTGTTGCAGCGGATCCGGCAGCCGGCGCAGGCGGCGGAGAAGTTCGCGCGCGCCTGGCGGCTGGCGCCCGAACGGCTGGCCATCCTTGCTCGCCTGGCCGAATCGCTCTTCGATGCCGGGGCGCTCGACGACAGCGAGCGCCGATACCGGACGCTGGCCGACACGCCGGCCTCGGCGCCGGTGGGCCAGCTCGGACTCGGCCGCCTTGCAGCCGTCCGCGGACGGCACGCGGAGGCTGTCGCGCACTTCGACCGTGCCATCGCCCTGTTTCCCGAGTTCGGCGCCGCGCATTACGCGCGCGCGCAGTCGCTGCGCGCGCTCGGCCGCCGCGACGAGGCCCGGAAAGCCCTCGCCGAGCATCGCAAGCATGGCACCGCCTGGCCCGGCATCCCCGACGAGTGGGCCGCGCTGGTCGACACGGTCCGGGAAGACCCGCGCGGCCGCTTCCTGCGCGGGTTGCGGCGGGCCGCCAACGGCGATCTCGCCGGGGCGATCGAGGACCACGAGGCCGCCGTGGCGGTGAAGCCGCATCTGGCGCAGCCGTACGTGAACCTGATCTCCCTGTACGGGCGGGCGCAGCAGTGGGCCAGGGCCGAAGCCGCCTATCGTGCGGTCGTCGAGCTCGGCTACAACCTGGACGACGCGCATTACAACTACGGGGTGCTCCTGGACGCGCAGCAGCGGTACGAGGAAGCGGCCGCGGCGTACCGGAAGGCGCTCGCGGCGAACCCGTTCCACGCGCTGGCCCACAACAACCTCGGTCAGGCGCTCGAGCGCGAGCGGAAGTTCGCCGAGGCCGCGGAGCAGTACCGCCAGGCGATCGTCAACCGTCCGTCGTTCCGGCTCGCCCGGTTCAATCTGGGACGGATGAAGATCGCGACGGGCGACTTCGACGGCGCGATCCGCGAGCTCGAGCCGCTGCGTGAGCCGGTCGATGACGAGACTCCGCGGTACCTGTTCGCACTCGCGGTGGCGATGGTCCAGGGCGGCCGGAGGGCCGAGGGCGTCGCCATGGCGAAGGAGGCGCGCGCGCTGGCGCTCCGGTTCTCCCAGACCGATCTCGCCCGGGCGATCGATCGCGATCTGAACCGCCTGCGATGACGACACGCCTGCCACTGTCCGCCGCGATCGCGTCCGTCCTGTTCGCCGCCTCGATCGCTGCCGCGCCGGCCATCTTCGAGGAGGTGGCGGCGCGCGTCGGGCTCGATTTCGTGTACGACAACGGTGCAGGAGGAGAGCACTACATTCTCGAGGTCATGGGCGCGGGCGGGGCGCTCGTCGACTACGACAACGACGGCGACCTCGACGTCTTCCTGCTCCAGGGTCAGCCGCTCGTCCCCGGCGCGCCGCCGTCCGGCAAGACGCATCGCCTCTATCGCAATGAGCTCGTGCCCTCCGGCGCGCTGCGCTTCACCGACGTCACTGCGGGCAGCGGGCTCGGCGTGAAGGGCTACGGCATGGGCGTCGCCGCCGGCGACTACGACAACGACGGCGACCTGGACCTGTACGTCACCGCGTTCGGCCGCAACACGCTCTTCCGCAACAACAACGGCGACGGCACGTTCACCGACGTCACCGACGCGGCCGGCGTGCACGACGACCGCTGGAGCACGAGCGCCGCGTTCGTCGACTACGACAGGGACGGGTATCTCGACCTGTTCGTTGCCAACTACCTGGACTTCACCGTCGCCGGCAACAAGCAGTGCTTCGATCCGGCGGGGACGCCCGACTACTGCAGTCCGAACGCGTACGAGCCGGTCGGCGATCGGCTGTTCCGCAATCTGGGGAACGGCCGGTTCGAGGACGTCACGGAGTCGGCCGGCATCGCGCGGGCCGATGGCGCCGGGCTCGGCGTCTCGATCGGCGACTACAACGGCGACGGCTGGCTCGACATCTACGTCGCCAACGACGCGACGCCGAACCAGCTGTGGCTGAACGAGCGCGACGGCACGTTCGTGGACGATGGGCCGCTGTCGGGATCGGCGCTGAACGCGGCGGGCAATCCGGAAGGCAGCATGGGGATCGCGTCCGGCGACTACGACGCAGACGGCGACGAGGACCTCTTCGTCACGAACATCATCGGCGAGACGTTCGTGCTCTATCGCAACGACGGCAGCGGGAGCTTCGACGACGTGCGGGTGATGGCGGGACTGGCGGCGCCGACCGCGCCGTTCACGGGGTTCGGCGTGGACTGGTTCGACTACGACAACGACGGCTGGCTCGATCTCTTCATCACCAACGGCGCCGTCAACATCGTCGAGAAGCTGCGCGGCGACCCCGTGCCGTACCGGATGCCCGACCTGCTGTTCCGCAACGTGGGTGACGGGCGGTTCGAGGATGTCTCGAAACAGGCCGGCCCGGCGCTGGCGCGCCTGGAGGTCGGCCGGGGGGCCGCGTTCGGCGACATCGACAACGACGGCGACATCGACGTCCTGGTGAACAAGAACGACGGCCCCGTGCGGCTGCTGCTGAACCAGGTCGGCAACCAGGCGTCGTGGCTGCAGCTGGATCTGCGGCAGCCGGGGAACAACCGGTTCGCGGTCGGCGCGCTCGTCACCGTCGAGCGGCCCGGCCTGCCCCCGTTGAAGCGGCGCGTGCGCAGCGACGGCAGCTACCTGGTCGCGCAGGACACGCGCGTCCACTTCGGGCTGGGCACGCACACCGGCCCCGTCGCCGTCATCGTCCACTGGCCCGACGGCGCCGCGGAGCGCTGGACGATCGACAAGGTCAGGCAGCGGATCTCTCTGACGCGCGGCAGTGGCAGCCCCGCGACAGCGGGGCCCGCCGGAGCCGCGCCCTGATTCGCAGGCGCGGCGAAGGCGGAGACCCGATCAGACCTGATCAGCCCCGATCACCGCTGACTCCGCTTCCGGTACTCCTCGAGCGCGATCCTCGCGTCGTCTCCCCGTCCGACCCGCAGATACGCCTGCGCGAGCTGGTAGTGGATCGACCCGTCCGTGTCGGTCCCGCGCGCGGCCTCGAGATGCGGCACGGCCTCCTCGAACTTGCCGGCCATCACCAGCGCGCGGCCGAGCGACGCGTGGGCGACGGGCTGATCGGGCGCGTCCTGTACCGCCTTGCGAAGTGCCGGGAGCGCTTCCTCGACGCGCTGCAGCGCGACGAGCGCGTCGCCGTAGGCGAACAGGCCGCGCGGCGGCAGCGTGCCGGCGCGCGCGGCGGGCCCCAGCAGCTCGACGACCTCGTCGTGCGCGCGAAGCGACATCAGCGCGAAGGCGAGGTCGACCTTGATCGTGAGATCGTCCGGCTTCAGCGCGAGCGCCGCGCGATAGGCATCCGCGGCCTCCTGGTACTTCTTCTCGCGCATGTGCCGCGCGCCGACGGCCAGGTGCTTCTCGACGGACGGCGGCAGCGCGTCGAGGCGTTCGAAGGCGTCGCCGGCGACGTGATCGAGGACTTTCAAGCGCCAGAAGAGCGCGTGCGGATTGCGCCGCGCCTCGGGCGGATCGGTGAGACGGAGGACCTCGCCCAGGCGCTGCTCGCGATACGCGCAGGCGGCCGGTTCGGCCTGGCAGTCGAGCGGCAGCGCCTCGGCGCGTGCCCGGGCCGTCGCCGCTTCCTCGCCGCGCCCGAGCGCGTCGAGCAGCTCCGCCAGCGCCTCGTGCGCCGTCCGCCAGGTCGGCTCCGCCTCAACGGCCGCGCGCACGGCCTCCAGCGCCGTGTCCGTGCGACCGGACGCCGCCATCACGTCGGCGCCGACGAGCTCGACCGCCGCGCGCGCGCCGGGGAGCTGCACGAGGATGTCGAACAGATCTTCGGCGTGGCTCTCTGCGCTGCGGGCGAGCCCGTACCAGCCGCCGGCCGATGCGGGCTCGAGCCTGGTCAGCCGCAGATAGTGCACGAGCGCCGCATCGGGCCGATTCGCCTCCATCAGCGCGTCGGCCAGCAGCCGTCGCGCCTGGGGGTTGTCCGGCGCGGCCTGGACGGCGCGCGCGAGCGCGGCGACGGCCCTGGCCGCCTCGCCGAGCTCCAGATGCGCGGCCCCCAGGAAGAGCCAGGCCTGCGTGAGCGACGGATCGGCAGTCGTCGCCTCGGTCAGCGGCTGGATCGCGTCGCGGGGGCGGCCGGCCTGCTGGAGGGCCATGCCGAGGTTCATCTTCAGGCCGGCGTCCTGCGGCAGGGCGGCCGTGAGCTCACGGTAGATGCCGGCGGCTTCCTCGAAGCGGCCGGCGGCCATCAGATCCGCGGCTTCCTTCGAGCGGGCGGCCGGATCCTGGGGTGCCGCCGCGACGCTGGCGGCGAACACGGCTGGCAGCAGGAGACACACGACGCGGCGCCAAGAGAGCACGAGGCAGGATAGCAGGGGAGGGACGTGCGGGTGGAACGGCGGGCGGGGGCGCAGCCGCGCGCCCCCGCCCCCGGGCCTAGAAGCTGAACCGCAGGCCGAGACGGATCGTGCGCTCGCCGCTCGCCACGAAGATCCGGCCGAAGTTCGGGTTGTTGACGTCGGTGCTCGAGAAGCCGGTCTGGTTGCCGGCGCCGTCACCGTACTGGATCGAGTTCGTCAGGTTGAACGCCTCGGCGCGGAACTCGAGCTGCCGGGTGCCGCCGAGGTTGAAGCCGCGGAACACCGACAGGTCGAGGCGCCACTGGCCGGGGCCGCGGAACGCGTTGCGGCCGGTGTTGCCGAGCCGGACGCCCTCGGGCTGCACGAACGCCGAGGTGTCGAACCACGGGCCGTCGCTGCCGATGTTGCCCAGCTTGCGGAACTCGCCGACCTGGTCGGCGGTCTGCTGGTTGCCCGGCATGTTCAGCACCGCGCCGTTGGCGGTGATGGTGAAGGGCACGCCGGAGTAGGCGGCGAAGATGCCGTTCAGCTGCCAGTCGCGGACCAGGAAGCTGCCGAGCCCCTGGCCGTCACGGCCGAACGGCAGCTGGTAGACCGCGCCCAGCTGGAACACGTGCGTCCGGTCGTAGCCGGCGAGCGCCCAGTTCCGATCCAGCTGGCTCGGCCCGTTCCACGTCAGGCCCACCCAGCCGTCCTCGTCCGCCTCGTTCATCGCCTTGGACCAGGTGTAGGCCCCCTTCAGCAGGAGCCCGTTCTGGAACGGCCGGTTCAGCGCGACCTGGAGCGAGTGGTACTCGGTGTCGAGCCGGCGTCCCCAGCTCTTCAGGTCGCGGGCGCGCCCGAACCGCGCGAACAGCGGCCGGCTCTCGTTGCCGCCGCCCGGCGTGTCGGATGCGTTGATGTCGAGGTCGGCGAAGCCGTTGCGGCCGCGCGTGCCGACGTACGCGACGTCGATCGACAGGTCCAGCGGGAGCCGCCGCTCGATTGCGACGTTCCACGACTGGATCGACCCGCGCGAGAGGTCGTTCTCCGGGGTGCGCATGTCGACCGTGTTCGGCAGCGGGATGCGGCCGCTGCTCACGTCGGGTCCGGTGACGAGCGGGATCCCGTCGGAGAGCGTGCCGAACCAGCCGGCCGGGTTGTTCTGCTCGAACAGCGCGCCGATCGAGGCCGGGTAGAACCCGCGGAGCGGACGCGCGAACGGCAGCGGGTTGTACGTGATCCCGTAGCCGGTGCGGAACACCGTGTCGTCGTTGATGCGGTACACGAGGCCGAGGCGCGGGGCGAACAGCGTCTTGCTCACCTTGATGCCCAGGTCCTCGGGGTTGCCGCCCAGGCCGCCCAGCACGACCTCCGGCAGCGGGCCGCTGACGTTCAGGTCGACCTGCTCGAGGCCGCGGTCGGCGCGGGTCGCCAGCGGGTAGTACTCGTACCGCAGCCCGAGGTCGAGCGTGATCTTGTCGCTGACCGTCCAGCGATCGCGGACGTAGAAGCCGTGCTGCCACTCGCGCACGGTCATCAGCTCGAACTGGATGCTGCGCGAGGCGCTGCTGACCAGGCCGAGCATGAACTGCGAGAACTGGTTGTAGAGGTTCGCCGTCTGGCCGCCCGCGCCGAACAGCGTCGTCGCGTTGCCGTTGAAGTTGAAGTTGCCGCGCGGGTTGTCGACCTCCGGCTGCCAGTGATCCAGGTAGAGGTAGTTCCCCGTGTACCCGCCGCGGAACTCGTGGCGTCCGACGAGCTTCGTCAGGTTCGCGCTGATCGCGTAGGTGCGCTCGTCGCGGAACAGCGGCGTCCAGCCCGCGTTGTTGCCCAGCACGCTGAAGCCGGTGTTGAAGGCCGGGAATCCGGAGTAGCGCGGGTCGTTGGCGAACTGGCCGGCGGCGTTCGTGCCGGGGATGCCGAGCGTCTCCAGCCCGAAGTTGCCGAGGGCGAAGTCGCTGCCCGCGACCTCCTGATCCTGCCGCGAGAACCCGAACGTGCTGTCGAGCACCATCGTCGGGCTGAGCGTCCACGTGTGGCCGGCCGTGGCCTGCTTGACGTTCGTGTCGCCTTCGCCGGCGCCGTCGACGCCGAGGTAGAACAGGTTCGCGACGGTGGCGTCCATCTGGCTGTACTTGCCCCAGATCTGGTGCGCCGACGTGCGGTTCCAGTTCACCTTGACGTCGTAGTTGTTCCGGTCGACCTTCGAGGCGGCGTCGCGCACGAAGTTGCGGGTGGTGCCCGGCAGGTTCGGCAGCGGGTAGCTGTTGAGGACCTGCTGCGCGATCGGGCTCAGGCGGTTCTGCGGGATCACGTTGTTCGGGAACGGCCGGCGGCCGGTGCCGTCCGGGTTGCCCGTCAGCGGGTCGTAGATCACCTGCAGGCTGCCATCCGGGTTGACGGCGCCGCTGAAGTCACCCTGCCGCATCGCCGGCGTCGGCACGTCGTAGAAGATCTGGCTCGTGTTCCGGTCGTAGTACCCCTCGTACGACCCGAAGAAGAACAGCTTGTTCCGCCGGATCGGGCCGCCGAGCGTGCCGCCGAAGATGTTGCGATCGATCGGCGTCTTCCGCGTCGCGAAGTACGGCCGGGCGTTCAGCGCGTCGTTGTTGAAGAACTCGAACGCCGACCCCCGGAAGTCGTTGGTGCCCGACTTCGTGATGACCGTGATCGCGGCGCCGCCGGCCATGCCCTGCTCGGCGTCGAAGTTGCTGGTGCTGATGTTGACCGTGTCGATCGTCTCCGCGGGCGCCACGTACATGACGTGATGCGGCAGCCACAGGTTGACGTTCGTCGCGCCGTCCGACTTCGTGTTGTTCGAGTTCGGGTTCTGGCCGTTGACGAACGTGCGGAGCGACCGCGCGGGCGTGTCCGTCAGCGCGTTCTGGAACTGCGTCGGCGTCGCGCCCGGCACCAGGTTCATCAGGCTCTGGTAGTTCCGGTACTGCGCGAGCGGCAGGTTCTGGATCTCCTCCGAACGCAGCTGCGTCGAGACGTCCGCACGGTCGGTCTGGAGCAGCCGCGCCTCGGACTGCACCGTGATCGTCTCGGTGAGGGCGCCGACCGAGAGCTCCACGTCGACGCGGCTGACCGTGCCGACGCTCACCGGCACGCCGGTCCGGTTGAACTCACGGAAGCCCTGGAGCGAGACCTTCACGTCGTACGAGCCGGGCAGCACGTTGGTGAAGCTGTACGTGCCCGTCTCGTTGCTGACCGTCGTCCGCTCCAGTCCTGTCTGCGTGTTGACGATCGAGACCGTCGCGCCGGGGATCGCCAGGCCCGACTCGTCCGTCACCACGCCGGTGATGGATCCGTATAACTGCTGTGCGTATCCTGATGCGGGCAGCGCGGCTGCGAGACACAGCGCGCCGATCGCGGCCAGGATCCTCCTCTTCCACTCCGTCACGAGTCACCTCCACCGGGCACGCGCGGAAGACTGCGCGCCCGAGGTTGTTGTGTCCGTCGCATGGCCCGCAGGTGCTGTGCGCCGGATCTCCGGCACGCGTGACACACGACGGACGTTCGTCCGACGTTCAGCAATCGCCCTGCCGGATCGATCGCGCGCGCATCCGCAAGCTGATCGCGAGCCGCGGCGATCGCGCGATCTGTCTCGAAACATGAGGGCTTGTCACGTGGAACGCGCGCGCGGTGCGCTCGTGCTGGCCGCGCCGGGACCACGCGTGCATCGCGCGCGGGATCCAATGCAACGGCCCTCGCGCGCTCGTGTGATCCGGAACCCCGGACTAGCGCATTTCATGCGCGCGCATAACTCGTGTATTCACCAGCACATGCGGGCCAAGCACCCCTGGCCACTGCGGGCCACGCCCGCGTGCGGCGCGTGTCATGTTGATGCGCGCGCCCGCGCGGCATGCGAAGATGAGATGTTGGCCCGCAGGAGCCAGCACCTCGAGAACGCATCGCTGCAGCCCGTGCGGAGCGAGCCCCAGCCGGCAGGAACACCGCAGGACGCGAACGACTGCTGAAGCCGCGGAGAACAGGGCAGTGAGACAGCAGAACGGATCGGTCGTGTGCGCATGGCAGTCGCTGCGCAACGCGTACAGGCGATCGTCTGGACGCGGTGTGCCGTCGACGATCGTCGTGGCCGCGCTCGTGGCCGCGCTGCTGCCTCTGGCGCCGCGCGACGCGTCGGCCCTCGATCCGGGGAAGCAGCTCAGTCAGTTCTGGCATCGCAGCTGGACGCAGCAGCACGGATTGCCGCAGGACTCGGTGCGCGCAATCGTCCAGGCAGCGGACGGCGCACTGTGGCTCGGCACGGACGAAGGGCTCGCGCGGTTCGACGGCGCCGAGTTCACGATCTTCAGGCAGGGGCCCGGCGAGCTGCGCAGCGCGCAGGTCACCGCGCTGGAGGCGGCACGCGACGGCGCGATCTGGATCGGCACGCTGGCCGGCGTCGCGTGCTATCGCAATGGCCGGTTCGAGTACTACGATCCGGCCGGTGGACTGGGCACGCACGCGGTGACCGACCTGCACGAGGACCGCGACGGCACGATCTGGGCGGTCGGCGGCGTGCTGGTCTCGGCGATCCGTGACGGCCGCATCGTCAACTACGGCGTCGAGCACGGCGTGCCGCCCGAAGGGCTCCGCGTCCTGGCCGACGCGCCGGACGGCACGCTGCTCGGCGCGGGACTCGGCGAGATCGTCCGCTTCCGCGACGGGCACTTCGAGCCGGTGATCGACTCGCGTCCGCTGGGGGACGCCATCCCGCTCTCGATGACCGTCGACGACGGCGGCGCGATCTGGATCGGCACGACGTACGGCGTGGTGCGCGTCCAGGGGAAGCGGCTGCAGCGCTACGGCGAGATCGACGGCATGCCCGCGCCGGTGCGGGCGCTGCTGCGGGATCGCGACGGCACGCTCTGGGCCGGCACGTCGAACGGCGTCGCGCGCCTGGTCGACGGGCGGTTCGAGCGGGTCAGCACGCCCGCGCTGCGGCTGAACGCCCGCGTCTCGTCGCTCTTCGAGGACCGCGACGGCAGCATCTGGATCGGCACCAACAGCGGCCTGCACCGGTTCCGCGATCAGCCGTTCACCATCTACGGCACGCCGGAGGGCCTGCCGAGCGATCAGCCGACGGCGGTCCACGAGGACGCGGAAGGCGCGCTCTGGATCGGGTTCCAGGATGCCGGCGTCATGCGGCTGAACGGCGGGCGGGTCGAGCGGTTCACCGCCGCGAGCGGGCTCGCCGGCGACGAGGTGTTCAGCCTGTACGGCACGCGCGACGGCAGCATGCTCGTCGGCACGCGCAACGGCCTGTCCCGCATCCGGCCCGACGGGTCGATCACGAATCTCGCGCCGATCGATCCGCTCAACCGGCGCTCCGTCCATGACGCGATCGAGGACGAGACCGGCCGGTTGCTGCTCGGCACCGCCAACGGCGTCCTGCTCGTCGAACGGGGCCGGCAGCGCCATCTGTTCGGCGGCGGGCCGACGCTGGCCGACGCGATCGTCGCGCTCGCGCGCGACGCCGACGGCACGATCTGGGCCGCCACGTACGACCGCGGGCTGTGGCGGTACCAGCACGGCAAGGCCGAGCGGTTCACGCGCGAGCACGGGCTGCCCACCGACGCCCTGCGCGCGCTGCGCATCGACGCCCTCGGCGTGCTGTGGATCGGCACGGCCGGCGGGGGGCTCGCCTGGCGTCAGGGCGATCGCTTCAGCAGCGTGAGCACGCCGCAGGGCCTCGACAGCGGGACGATCGGCCAGATCATCGATGACGACGAGGACCTGTGGCTGGGGACGCCGTCAGGCCTGCTGCGGGTGAAGAAGCGCTCGTTGCTGGACGGGCAGGTCGGCCGTACCGACGACTCGATCTTCGCCGCCTCGGCCGGGCTCCGGTCGTCCCAGTGCGCCCCGGGGTTCCCGGTGGCGAGCGGCGGCACGCGCGATCGCGAGGGACGGATCTGGGCGATCACGGCCAACGGGCTCGCGATGCTCGATCCGGTGCGGCTCTCCGCGCCGCCACCGCCGCCGACGCCCGAGATCCGGGCCGTCCTGGTGGACGGGATGCCCGTGGATCCGCGCACGGCCTTCGAGGTCGCGCCCGGCACGGGACGCGTGGAGTTCCAGTTCGCCTCCGTCTGGCTCGGCACGCCGGAGCGCCTGTACTACCAGTACCGGCTCGAGGGCGTCGACCCGGGCTGGATCGGCGGCGGCACGCGCCGCACGGTGGACTACAACAACCTGCCGCCCGGGCACTACCGGTTCCTCGTGCGGGCGTCGCTCGGCGACGACATCACCAGCCCGCCGGCGGTCGTGACCTTCACCCGGCGGGCCGCCTGGTTCGAGGCCAGATGGTTCCCGTTCGCCGTGGTCGCGGCGCTGGCGCTGCTGGCGTCGGGGCTCTACTGGCTGCGCCTGCGCCAGGTGCGCGCGATGTTCGCGATGCGCCTGGAGGAGCGGGTCCGCATCGCGCGCGACCTCCACGACACGCTCGCGCAGGATCTCGTCGGCATCGGCACGCAGCTGGCGGGCGTGGCCAGCGCGATGAGCTCGGCGCCTGAGCGGGCCGCGCAACAACTCGCGCTCGCGCGTCGTATGACACAACACAGCCTCACGGAGGCGCGCCGCGCGATCATGGATCTGCGGACCTCGGCGCTCGACGGGCGCGGCTTGCCCGCGGCGCTCGACCACGTCATCCGCGAGATGGCGGCCGCCTCCGGCGTGGAAGTCGTGCTTTCCGCCGACCCTGCGGCAGACCCGGACGACGAACGCCGGCAGCAGCAGCTGCTGCGGATCGCGCAGGAAGCGGTGGCCAACGCGCTGAAGCATGCCCGCCCCACCAGGATCGACGTCATGCTGGCAGCCAGGAACGGACATACGGTGTTGAGAGTGAGCGATAACGGAGCAGGGTTCAGCCCGGCGGACGCCTTCGCGGTGTCGCACGGGCATTTCGGATTGCTGGGGATGCGCGAGCGGGCGCGGGCCGTCGGCGGCGAGCTGGTCATCCAGAGCGCGCCGGGTGCGGGAACGACCGTCGAAGCGCGGGTGCCGCGGCCATGAGCGCGTCCATTCGCGTGCTGATCGCCGAGGACCACCTCATCGCGCGCGTCGGGCTCGCGACGATCGTGCAGACACAGCCCGACATGGTCGTCGTGGCCGAGGCCTCGAGCGGCGAGGAGGCGATTGCCCTCCACGCCCATCACCGGCCGGACGTGACGCTGATGGACCTGCGGATGCCCGGGATCAACGGCATCGCCGCGATGGCAGCCATCCGGGCCCGCGAGCCCGGTGCGCGCTTCATCGCGATCAGCACGTACTCGGGTGACGAGGAGATTCGGCAGGCGCTCAACGCCGGCGCGAGCGCCTATCTCACCAAGGACGTGCTCGACGCCGATCTGATCTCGACGATCCGGCTCGTCCACGCGGGGCGTTCGTACCTGCCTCCGGCCGTGGCGGCCGTGCTGGCGGCGCACGGGTCGCCGCCGGACCTGACGCCGCGCGAGATGGACGTGCTGCGGCTGATCGTCGCCGGTCGCAGCAACCGCGAGATCGCGCAGGCGCTGTCGATCGCCGAGTACACGGTCAAGAACCACGTGAAGAACATCCTGTCGAAGCTGAACGTGGAAGACCGTACGCAGGCCGCGACGTCCGCCATCCAGCGCGGCATCGTCCAGCAGGAGTAGCGGGCAGAGCCCTGCCATCGGGCAGGGCTCCTGTCGATGGCGTCGACCGAGCTGCGGCCGGAATGCCGTTCAGTCACAGATGGCCATAACGGGCTAGCTCGACGGGGGCGTGCGGAACGGCGGGCCATCGCCCGATACTTCTGGCGTCGCTTCCGTCGGAACTCGCGGGCTACCCGATTCCAGACGGCCGGTGGGCGACTTCGGGATGCAGGCGCTCCTGACCAAAGCGCCGGCATCCCTTTTTTTGTCTCTTGTGGCTGGCATCTGGCAGCTGGCGGCTGGCGGCTGGCGGCTGGCGGCTGGCAGCAGTTCGTGACTGCCAGCTGCCTGCTGCCTGCCGCCAGCTACAGTCTTTCCCTTATCTCTCACTCGAAGAACGGGAACAGCTTCCGGATCAGCGCTTCGTCCGGGCGCGTGCCGTACTCGCAAATCTCGAACGCCTCGGCGTAGCGCACCCTGGCGGCCTTCTCGGGCCCGTACCACTTCGCCAGCGCCTCGCGGACCTCCTTCGACGGCGCGCGTCCACGCTGTTCCTTGAGCCACGCCTTGCGCGCCGCCGGATCCTTCGGCACCTGATCGAGCTCGCCGGCGTGCCACGGCAGCCACTCGTACACCTGCGACACGTGCGCGTCGAGCGCGTCGATCTTCCTGTCGATCACGTCGTCGATCGCGACGGCGATGTCGGGGCGGAAGGGCGCCGGCTTCTGGAACCCGTCCTGGAAGTAGAGGAACACCGGGTTCTTGCGCAGCGCCGGCACGTCGCTGACGACGTTCGGGACGGTCACCATGAAGGCGGCGTCCTGCACGAGCACGCCGGTATAACGGTGATCCGGGTGGTAGTCGTTCGGGCGGGGCGCCAGCACGAGATCCGCCTTCCACTCGCGGATCTGCCGGATGATCTGCTGCCGCACCTCGAGGCTCGGCACCAGCTCGCCGTCGTGGTTGTCGAGGACGACGTAGTCGATGCCGAGGCGGCGTCCCGATTCCTGCGCCTCCGCCCGGCGCCGCATCGCCAGCTGTCCGCCGCCTTCCTCGTGATGCCCGGCATCGCCGTTCGTCACGGCGACGAAGCGGACCTTGTGTCCGAGCGCCGCCCACTTGGCGGCAACCCCGGCCGCGCGGATGTCGCAGTCGTCGGGATGGGCGCCGAAGGCGATGATGCGAAGCGGCGCCTGCGCCTGGGCCAGCGCCACCGCGGGGACCAGCAGCGTGCCGGCGGTGGCGAGCGCCGACAGGAACACGGACCAGCGGATCATTTTTCCTCCTGCTCTGGGGCGGCCTGCATGGCCGCTGGGATGGGCGGCCATTGTACGTCGGGCCGCTGGGGTAGGATCCCTTATCGGGTCTGATCACATCGGATCGGGCCCTGCCCTCCGTCCCCCGAACGGGCGCCGGGGAGGGTCGGACTGGATTCGTCGGTGATGGTGTCCCCGGGACCCGACTCGAAAGACAACCACATGACGGCAAGCACGAAAGCAGGATGTCTGGCGGCGGCGGTGCTGTCCGTCGCGATGGTTGGCGCGCAGGAGCGGACGCGGGAGGAGATCCCCGAGAAGTACAAGTGGGATCTCACCGACCTCTACGCGTCGGACGCCGCGTGGCGCGCGGAGAAGGAGCAGCTGCAGGCGAGACTGGACGAGGCGGCCGCGTTCCGCGGCACGGTGGGGCAGTCGGCGGCGCGGCTGGCCGAGGCGCTGGAGCTGCAGGCCTCGCAGGAGAAGACGCTCGCGCGGCTCTACGTCTACGCCAACCTGAAGGCGGACGAAGACACCCGTGTGGCCGGTCCGCAGGGGATGTCCGACGAGATGACCCGGCTCGCATCGGCGTTCGGCGCCCAGTGGGCGTGGCTGGAGCCGGAGCTCCTGACGCTGGACGCCTCGACACTCGAATCGTGGATCACGGCCACGCCGGCGCTGAAGCCGTTCGCGTTCTATCTGCGCGACGTGCTGCGGCGGAAACCGCACACCCTCTCGGCACGCGAGGAGGAGCTGCTGGCGCGTGCGGCTCCGGTGGCTGCGGGCGCCGGGACAACGGCCAATCTGTTCCTCAACGCCGACCTGCCCTGGCCCACGATGACCGTCGCCGACGGCAAGCAGGTCCGGCTCGATGTGCCCGGCTACTCGCTGGTGCGCGAGTCGGCCGTGCGCGACGACCGCCGCGCGGCCATGGAGACGTTCTTCGGCGCGCTCGGCGGCTACCGGCGCACGCTCGGCGCGACGCTGAACACCGCGGTGCAGGCGGCGCTGTTCAACGCGCGCGCCCGCGGCTTCGAGTCGAATCTCCACGCGGCGTTGAACGGTCCGAACATCCCGGTCTCGGTGTACCACGAGCTCGTGGAAGGGGTGAACCGGCATCTGCCCGCCTTCCACCGCTACCTCCGGCTGCGGAAGCGGATCCTGGGCCTCTCCGAGCTGCACTACTACGACCTCTACGCGCCGCTCGTCGCCGATGTCCCGCTCGAGTACAGCGTCGACGCCGCGCAGGACCTGGTGCGCGAGTCGCTCCGGCGTCTGGGCGACGACTACGTGTCGGCGCTCGACCGCGCGTTCTCGGAGCGCTGGATCGACTACTACCCGAGCACCGGGAAGCAGTCGGGCGCGTACATGGCGGGCGCGGCGTACGACGTGCACCCGTACCTGCTGCTGAACTACAACGGCCGCTTCAACGACGTGTCCACGCTCGCACACGAGCTGGGGCACGCGATGCACAGCTACTTCTCGAACCGCACGCAGCCGTATCCGACCGCGGGATATCCCATCTTCGTCGCCGAGGTCGCCTCGACGTTCAACGAGGCGCTGCTCATCGACCGGCTGCTCGAGACCGTCGACGACCCGAAAGTGCGCCTGGCGCTGCTCGGCAACTACCTCGAAGGCGTGAAGGGCACGGTGTTCCGCCAGACGCAGTTCGCCGAGTTCGAGCTGCGGATGCACGAGATGGGGGAGAAGGGGGAGCCGATCACCGGCGACGCGCTCTCGAAGCTCTATCTCGACATCACGCGCAAGTACTACGGCCACGATCAGCAGGTCTGCATCGTCGACGACTACATCGCCCATGAGTGGGCGTACGTGTCGCACTTCTACCGGCCGTTCTACGTGTTCCAGTACGCGACCTCGTTCGCCGCGTCGACGGCGCTCTCGGAGAAGGTCATGGCCGGCGAGCCGGGCGCGCTCGATCGGTACCGCGCCTTCCTCGCCGCCGGCGGATCGAAGTATCCGATCGAGCTGCTGAAGGACGCCGGCGTCGACATGACCACCGCCGAGCCGCTGGATTTGACGGTCCGGAAGATGGAGCGGGCGATGGACGAGATGGAGAAGCTCATCGAGGAAGTCGGCAGCGTGAAGTGACTCGGCCGAACCGACGGCGCGCGACCGCGAGACCATCTCACCGAGCGGTCGCGCCCTTACCGGTTCCCGGTTCCCGTTTCCCGTTTCCCCCCTGTCCACCGTATAGTGCCCTTTCGTGAGGGGGATGGAAGGTCGGCTCCGGCTCAGGCTTGGAGCCGCCGCGCTGGCAGCGCTCCTGGGCGGCGCCGCCGCGCTGACCGGCGCGCAGGGACCGGATCGGACATCGGAACGGGTTCGGCTCCTCTCGCTCCAGCGCGAGGCCGTGTCGCTCATCGGGAGGGCCTCCCGGCCGGGAAACCCCGCGGGCGAGACGCGCGCTGCAGGCGAAGACGCGGTCACGCGCATCGTCGCGCTCGCAGCCGAGCCCGCACCGGACGCGGATTTCCGGTTGACGCAGACGCTGCGTGACGAGCTGCGCGACGCCGCGCGGCGGCTCGAGCGGACGCTCGCCGCCGCCGCGGATGCCGACCTGCGCATCGAAGCCGCTCCGCTGCTCGCGCTGCTCGAGCGGGTCCGCGTGCAGATCGAAGGCGAGGTCGCCCTCGGCTTGACCTTCCAGGGCAGCTACAGCCGTACGCCGCCGAAGGAGACGGTGTACGGCGGCCACGCGTCGGCGATGGGGCCGGCCGCTCCCGAGCCGCCAGCCGCGGAGGAGAGCGGGCACGCCTCTCCCCTGACCTTCGAGGTCGCCACCCGGCTCCCGACGACGACCTGGTGCGGCGGGCCGACGAAGGACCACATCCTGGAGTCGGCCGGCAACGGTCTCGCGCTGCTCGACTACGACGGCGACGGCCTGCTCGACATCTATCTCGTCACCGCCGCACAGCTCACCCCGTCCCGCGAACGCATCCCGCACCGCAACGCGCTCTATCGCAATCGCGGCGGCTGGCAGTTCGAGGACGTCTCGGGCGCGGCCGGCGTCGACGCCGCCGCCTGGGGCAGCGGCGCCTGCGCGGGAGACGCCGACGGCGACGGCCTGATCGACCTGTACGTCACGAACTGGGGACCGGATTTCCTGTTCCGGAACCGCGGCGACGGCACGTTCGAGGAGATCGCCGCGCGATCGGGGATCACCGCGGACGGATGGAGCACGGGCTGCTCGTTTCTCGACGCGGACGCCGACGGCGACCTCGACCTGTACGTCGCCCGCTACGTCCGCGCCACGTGGGACGAGGTGGTCTCGGCCCGGCGCACGCTCGTGTGGCGCAATGGCCCGCCGATCATGGTCGGGCCTGCCGGCCTGCCGGGTGAGCCCGATCTGTTCTTCGAGAATCGCGGCGGCGGGCGGTTCGTGGAGGCGGCGGCTGCCCGCGGGCTGTCCGATGCCGCCGGCGCGTACGGGTTCGCGGTGGTCTCGACCGACTACGACGGCGACGGCTTCGTCGACCTGTTCGTCGCCAACGACTCGAACCCGAATTTCCTCTATCACAATCTCGGCGACGGCCGCTTCGAGAGCGTGGGCCTGCTGGCCGGCGTCGGCGTGAACGCCGAAGCGCGGGCGCAGGCGGGCATGGGTGCCGATGCCGGCGACTACGACGGCGACGGCCGGCTGGATTTCGTCCTCACCGCCTTCGCGCACGACCGGAACACGATCTACCGGAACGTCGACGGCCGGCAGTTCGAGGATGCGGCCGAAGCCGCCGGCATCGCGGCCGCGACCTTCACGCGCATGGGGTGGGGCGCCGCGTTCTTCGACGCCGATCTCGACACCCGTCTCGACCTCGTCATCGTCAACGGGCACATCTTCGCCGACATCGATGCCTACCCGGAGCTGAAAGAGACGTTCCGCCAGCAGAACCAGCTCCTTCTCAACACCGGCGGGCGCTTCCGCGATGTCTCGGCGCAGGCGGGGGCCGGCTTCCAGCTCGCGCGGGTCGGCCGCGGCCTCGCGCTCGGCGATCTCGACAACGACGGCGACGTCGATCTCGTGATCAGCAACATGGACGAGGAGCCGACCGTGCTGGAGAATCGGCAGCGGACCGGCCGGCACTGGGTGGGCGTCCAGGTGATCGGACCCGAGCCGAACCGCTTCGCGATCGGCGCGCTCGTGACGGTCGAGTCCGGCGGGATCCGGCAGATGCGCGAGATCCGATCGGGCGGCACGTATCTCTCGCAGGGAGACCTGCGCGCGCACTTCGGACTCGGCGACTCGACCGCGCCCGTCGACGTGGAGGTCCGGATGCCGGGCGGCGCCCGCTGGCGCTGGACCGGTCTGGCGCCGGACCAGCTGCACGTGCTCGAGCTCACGCGCGCGACGCGTGTCGGGTCAGGAAGGATTCCGACAGGCCGATGAGGCAGCGCACCTGGTTCTGCCGTCTCGGGCGCGCATGCGCCGGCGTCCTGCTCGCGATGGCGGCTGTCGCCGAGCCGGATGCGGCACGCCGGCCGGACGATCCGCCCGCCGCCGATGGCGGGGCGTCAGACGTCTATCGCCCGGATCTCGCTGTTCCGGAGATGCTGGAGCCGTATCTCCCGTACATCGAGCCGGGCCACGACGCCTTTGCGCTCGAGCGCGACGCCGAAGCCATCGAGGCGCGGCTGCGGGAGCTCGGCGACGCGCTTCGTGCCGGCCGCCCGGATGATGCGGCATCGCTGCTCGCCCCCGATCTTCGCGGCGCGCCGCTCCTGCCCGCGCGCAGTCAGCCGGCGCAGACGCACGGGCCGCTTGAGATTCGCCGCGCCCGCCGCGTGGAGGAGACCGCCTCGCTCGATCGGGAGCGCTTCCGATCGCAGCTGTCCACCCTGACCGCGGGCATGCGCCGCGTGCTCGTGACGGAGTTCATCGTCACCGCGATCGCGCCAGCCGATGGGCCCGGGCGTCTCGACACCGTGGTTCGCTTCGACCTCGTCGGCGACGCGGACGGGGAGGGACGCGTCCAGCACACCGGGACGTGGCGGATGAGCTGGCGGCGGGGTGGTGACCGCTGGCAGATCGCGTCCTGGTCCACCCTCTCGCAGACCACCAGCCGTGCGCGCCGGCCGGTCTTCGTTGAGACGACGCGCGGCGCGTTCGGCGGCATCGACGCGTTCCGCCGGCAGCTGAGCGTCGACCTCGACTCGTGGATGGCGACGTTCGACTCGGTGCTCACGCGCGACTCGAACGGCCACCACGGCGTCTCCGCGGGTGACGCCGACGGCGACGGCCTGGACGATCTCTACGTCGCGCAGCCGTCGGGCCTGCCGAACCGCCTCTTCCGTGCGCGCGGCGACGGCACGTTTGAGGACATCACGGAGCGCGCCGGGCTCGCCGTGCTCGACGACACCGCGCAGTCGCTCTTTGCCGACGTCGACAACGACGGCGACCAGGACCTCGTGATCGCCACGGGCACCCGCCCGCTGCTCTTCGTCAACGAGGGCACGGGACGCTTCGCGCCGGTGCCCGACGCGTTCCGGTTCGCGCGGCCGCTGCAGGGGGCGCTGACGTCGATGGCCATGGCCGACTACGACCGGGACGGCTTTCTCGATCTCTACCTGTGCGTCTACTCCTACTTCTACGGCGCGGGGGAGGAGAAGGCCGGCACGCCGGCCCCGTACTACGATGCGCGCAACGGCCCGCCGGCGGTGCTGTTCCGCAACGACGGCACCGGGCGCTTCGTGGACGTCACGGAACAGGCCGGTCTCGAGGCCGGCAACGATCGCTATCACTTCGCGGCCGCCTGGGCCGACGTCGACGGGGACGGCTGGCCGGATCTCTACGTCGCGAACGACTTCGGGACGAACAATCTCTACCGCAACCGCGGTCGCGTGAACGGGACCGTCACGTTCGAAGATGTCGCGGCGCCGGCGGGCGTGCTCGATCACGGCGCCGGGATGAGCGCGACCTTCCTCGACTACGACAACGACGGCCGCCTCGACATCTATACCGGCAACATGTGGACGGCGAGCGGCCAGCGTGTGACCGCGTCGCCGGCCTTCATGCCGGACGCCCCGGCAGATGTCCGTGCGCTCTACCGCCGCCACGCGCGTGGCAACGCGCTGCACCGCAACCGCGGCGACGGCACATTTGACGACGTGACGGTCGACGCGGGCGTGGCGATGGGGCGGTGGGCGTGGTCGTCGGACGCGCTCGATTTCGACAGCGACGGCTGGGACGACCTCTACGTCGTCAACGGCATGCTCACCCGGACGCAGGCGGAGCACGACCTGGAGGGGTTCTTCTGGCGGCAGGTCGTCGCCCGCTCGCCGCTGACGCGCGTGCCGGGGACGCCGTACGACGGCGCCTGGCGCGCCATCAACCAGCTGCTGATTCACGAGAACATCGCCGGCCGGCAGCGCAACGTGTTCCTGCGCAACGACGGCGCCGGCGCCTTCGACGATGTGTCCGGAGCCGTGGGGCTCGATCTGGATCAGGACGGACGGTCGTTCGCGGCGCTCGACGTGGACGGCGACGGCGATCCCGATCTCGCCGTGATGGCGGCGCGCCAGGCGCCGCACCTTCGGCTGTTCCGCAACGACGTGACGCCGCGAGGGCGCGCGCTCGCGATCCGGCTCACCGGGACGACGAGCAACCGCGACGCCATCGGGGCGCGAGTGGTCGTCGAGACCGACAGGCTGCGGCGCACGAAGGTCCTGATGGCGGGGTCCGGGTTCCTGTCGCAGCACTCGAAGGAGCTGCTCGTCGGCCTTGGCGACAGCTCGCGCGTCGAGACGCTGACCGTCTTCTGGCCGTCGGGTGAACGGCAGGTGTTCACGAACCTTCCCGTCGACGTGCGGCTCCGGCTCGTCGAGGGGGGGCCCCTCGAGCAGGAGCCCTTCGCCGCGTCGACGGCGGGGCAGCCACCCGGAGCCGATCTGCCCCGGACGCCCGCATCGGCGCCCCGGGCGACATGGCTGTACGAGCCGTTCCCGGCGCCTGACCTCTCGCTGCCCGATCTCGCCGGCACGACACGGTCGCTGGCCGCGATGCGGGGCAGACCGGCCGTCCTGCTCCTCTGGTCGGCGGGTTCGACGGCATCGCGGGCGGCGGTTGAAGGGCTCGCACGCGGCCGCGTGGCGCTGGAGCGGGCGGGAATCGGCGTGCTGGCGCTCGCGCTCGATCCGCCTGACGCGCTCGCCAGGGTCCGCCAGGCCGCGCCTGCGGGACTGCCGGTCGCGCAGGCGACCCGTGAAGCCGGGATCGCGTTCGCCATCATGAACCGGCACGTCTTCATGAACCGGCAGCCGCTCCGGCTCCCGGCGGCATTCCTGCTCGACGGCGAGGGGCGGGTGGTCCGCGCGTACAGGGGGGCGGTGGAACCGGACGCAATCGTGGCGGATGCCGCTGTGATCGACGCCCCGGCTGCGGAGCGACTGGCGCGGGCGCTGCCGTTCCCCGGACAGTTCCATGCGCCGATCGGGCGGCGCAACTATCTGCCCTACGGGCGCGAGCTGCTCGACCAGGGGCTCGACGCGGCCGCGGTGGTGGCGTTCGAGCGCGCGGCACAGGCGAATCCGAGCGCGCCGACGCTCTATCGTCTCGGCACGCTCCTCGTGCGCGGCGGCGAGCCCGTCCGGGCGCGCGCGGCGTTCGAGCGTGCGCTGGCGATGCAGCCCGACCTGGCCGAAGCGAGCAACGATCTGGGCGCGCTGCTCGCGCAGGACGGGGACCTCGAGGGGGCGATCGCGCGGTTCCGCGCGGCGCTCGACGCGACGCCTGACTATCCCGATGCGCTCAACAACCTGGGCTACGCGATGCTGCTCACCGGACAGCAGGCGGAGGCGCGCAAGCTGTACGAGCGTGCGTTGGCCCTGCAGCCGGACTTTCCGGAGGCGCTGAACAACCTGGGTCTGCTCTATGGCCGTTCGGGCGATCTCGACCGGGCGGAGCGCTACTTCCGCGATGCGCTCGCGCGCCGGGCCGGCTACGGGGAGGCGGCGAACAACCTCGCGCTCGTCCTGGTCGCGCGAGGCGACGAGGCGGGGGCGCTCGCGCTGCTCGACGACTTCCTCCAGCGGACGCCGGAGTTCGAGGGGGCGTACGTGACGCTGGCCCGCATCCACCTGGCGGCCGGCCGGCGGCGCGAGGGTATTGGGGCGCTCGAACGCCTGCTGCAGCGGAACCCCCGGCACCCGCTCGGGCTCGAGCTGCTCGACCAGGTGCGTTCACAGCCCGCTCCGTGACCTGATCAGGCCGGAAGACCGGATCCGCCCTCCTCGCTCTGGGACTCCGGAGGCAAGCCATCGGACCATGAAATAGATTTGCTCCCGAGCAAGCTCAGCCATTTTGTTGACCTCTTGAACCACTTGAGCAGAACGCCCTGCGAGTTGACGGACCACATTTCCGCGCACTGAAACGTTTTGGCCGAAAAATCTAGCATTTCTGGGTGAGCGCTCAGTGTGCAGGAGTCACTTGACAGACCACTCTCAGGGGCGTATAAGGCCCTTCTATTGTTTGAATGGTGAACTAAGGTGCGCTCGCCGCATGAAGGAGATGGGTCCATGGTCCTGGCAGGAAGGGTCCGCGCCATCGTCGGCGCGGCCGCGCTCGGAATGGCGCTGTTACTGGGGGCCGTACCTGCGGCCGCCCAGACGACCAGTGCCGCCGTCTCGGGGACGGTGCAGGACGGGCAGGGAGGCATTCTGCCCGGCGCCACCGTCACGCTCACCAGTCTTACGCAGGGCAACGTGCTGACCGCCGTCACGGACGGCACAGGTCGCTTTGTCTTCCCCATCGTCCGGCCCGACACCTACTCGCTCCGCGTCACCCTCCAGGGGTTCAAGACGCTGGAGCGCTCCAACGTCGTCGTCAGCGCCAACGACCGGCTCTCGACCGGCGTGCTGACGCTCGACGTCGGCGAGATCACCGAGGAAGTCCGCGTGACCAGCCGCGTCAGCGAGGTGCAGACGGCGAGCGGTGAGCGGTCGTTCACGCTGGAGAGCGAGGCGCTGCGCAACATCGCCAACGACGGACGATCCCTCTTCTCGTTCGCCACGCTCGTTCCCGGCGTGCTGCAGCAGGGCACCGGCGGCAGCCCGCCGCAGGCGGCCGACGGCTTCACCGTCAACGGCCAGCGGCAGAACTCGAACAACGTCACGATCGACGGCGTCGCGAACATCGACACCGGCAACAACGGCGGCAACATGGCGAGCACCAACATCGACGCCGTCGCCGAGTTCAAGATCCTGACGAACGCCTACCAGGCGGAGTACGGGCGCGCCGTGGGCGGCCAGGTGCAGGTCGTCACCAAGAGCGGCACCCAGGAGTTCCACGGGTCCGGCTACTGGTACGGCCGGCGCTCCGGCTGGAACGCCAACAGCTGGACGAACAATCGCGACGGCGTGGAGCCGGCCGAGTCGAGCCGCGACGATTCCGGCTACACGATCGGCGGGCCGATCTTCATCCCCGGGAAGTTCAACTCGGATCGCCGGCGGCTGTTCTTCTTCTTCAGCCAGGAGTTCCAGCGCCGCAACGACCCGGTGGCGGAGCGCCTGAGCCGCGTGCCCACCGAGCTCGAGCGTCGGGGCGACTTCTCGCAGAGCGTCGACAGTGACGGCAACCCCTGGCCGTACATCCGCGACTACACGACCGGTCTGCCGTGCGGTCCCTCGGACACCAGCGGCTGCTTCGCGTACCAGGGCGTGCTCGGGCGCATTCCGCCCGACCGGCTGTGGCAGCCCGGGCTCAACGCGCTGAACATCTACCCGATGCCCAACTTCTCGGGCGGCAGCGGCATCAACTACCGCAGCCAGGCGCCGACGAAGAACCCGCGCCGCGAGGACCTGCTGCGCCTCGACTACCAGGCGACCGACAGCTGGCGGATCACCGGGCGCATCCTGAACACCAAGAACGATCAGGAGCAGCCGTACGGGACGACGTGGGCGGGAGCGGGGAGCAACAACCTCGACACCATCGACACGCTGTTCGTGACGCCGGGCTCCAACTACATGGTCTCGGCGATCGGCATCCTCAACTCGACGACCACGCTCGAGTTGAGCTGGGGGCGCGCCCACAACTCGCTCGACTTCATCGTGCGCAACGACGCGCTGCGGCGCTCCAGCGCCGGGCTGGACGGGTTCCCGCTGCTCTATCCGGACGCGGTGCAGGACGACTACATCCCCGACCTGCGCTTCAACGGCGGCCGGGTGGGCGGTTCGGCCGGCTTCTTCCAGACCGACCGCGGGCCGTTCACCAACGAGAACACGACCCACGACGTCATCGCGAACCTGACGAAGGTCTGGGGCTCGCACACCGCGAAGTTCGGCGTGTACTTCCAGCACAGCTACAAGCCGCAGAGCATCTTCGCGAGCTTCAACAGCCAGGTGAACTTCATCGACAACTCCAGCAACCCGTTCGACACCGGCTTCGGCTACGCGAACGCGGCCACCGGGGTGTTCAACACCTACACGCAGGCCTCGAAGTACGCGCTGCCCGAGTGGCGGTACAAGAACTTCGAGTGGTACCTGCAGGACAACTGGAAGGCGACCAGCCGGCTGACGCTCGACTACGGCGTGCGCTTCTACTGGCTGACGCCGCAGTGGGACACGACCCGGCAGGCCTCCAACTTCCTGCCCGATCGGTTCGATCCGTCGCAGGCGGTCCGGCTGTTCACGCCGGCGATGATCAACGGCCAGCGGGTCGGCTTCGACCCGGTGACCGGTCAGGTCGTGGAGGAGCGCTTCATCGGCCGCATCGTGCCGGGGTCGGGTGACCGCTTCAACGGCGCCTTCCAGGCGGGGCAGGGCATCGACGACGAGCTGCAGGACGGCAGCACGTTCAAGGTGTCGCCGCGCTTCGGCTTCGCGTACGACATCACGGGGCAGACGGAGACCGTCCTGCGCGGCGGCTTCGCGGTCCTCTACGACCGGCCGCAGGGGAACATGGTGTTCGACATGATCGCCAACGCGCCGGGTGTGCTGGTCTCGCAGCTGCAGTGGGGCCGGCTCCAGGATCTGTCCTCGGCCGGCGGCGATCCGGACGCGCCGCTGGCGCTGAACCCGACCGCCTACGACTTCGAGCCGCCGAAGGTCTACCAGTGGAACGTCGGCGTGCAGCACAAGATCTGGCGGAACTACATCCTGGACCTCTCCTACGTCGGGTCCGAGTCGAAGGACCTGCTGCGGCAGGTGCAGATCAACGCGCTGCCGCTCGGCACGACGTTCCGGCCGGAGAACCAGGACCCGACGCGGGCGCCGGGCTCGCTGCCCGGGTCGACCGCGCTGCCAAACGACCTGCTGCGCCCCTATCCGGGCTACAGCAACATCCGGATGTGGGACTACAGCGGTTACGCGAACTACCACGCGCTGCAGGCCGGCGTGAACCGCCGGTACGAGAACGGGCTGCTGTTCTCGGTCTTCTACGTCTGGAGCAAGGCGCTCGGCATCAACAACGACGACTTCTCGCCCGGCGCGCCGAACCTGACCGACGAGGAGATCCGGCGGCTGGACTACTCGTACCTGGCCCACGACCGTCCGCACAACTTCGTCGTCAACTTCATCTACCAGCTGCCGCGGTTCTCGGCGGGCGGCCCGCTGGCGGCGGTGGTGAACGACTGGCAGCTCTCCGGCATCTACCGCTGGACGAGCGGCCGGCCCTACGCGATCGGCTACTCGATCCCCGGTGTCGGCGCGGCGAACCTGACCGGCAACGACGGCAACCCGGGCGCGCGCGTCGTCCTGACGTGCGATCCCGGCCGCGGCTGGAGCGGCGACCCGTACGACCAGATCGAGAACGAGACGTGCTTCGCGCCGCCACAGCCAGGCAGCCGGGGCGACGAGTCGGCGCGGTACTTCCTGCACTCGCCGCCGATCAACAACCTGGATCTGTCGGTCTCGAAGGTCTTCAACCTCTTCAAGAGCGTGAAGGCGGAGGTCCGGCTCGACATGTTCAACGCGCTGAACCACACCCAGTTCACGGGGGTGAACAGCACGGTGAACTTCGCAAGCCTGACGGATCACACGATCACGAACCTCCCGTACGACTCGAACGGCAACCTCGTCCGGCCGAACGGGTTCGGGACCATCAACGGCGTCGCGCCGCCGCGCACGCTGCAGCTGGTCACGCGGTTGACCTTCTAGCTGGCGCCTGCCGCTCGCGGGGCCCGGAGCCCCGCGGGCGGACACGGCAGGAGGGGGTGGGCAGACGCGCGGCGGAACGTGCAACCGGTCCCTGTTCGGTGCCGCTCCCTTGTGCTATAAGCGGGCAGCTCGTATCGCAGTCACGCGTCTGCCGGTATTGCTTCTGGCGGCAGCAGTACCGCGCAGACGACCGCTGCCGGGAGGCTCGGCCGGTACCCAGGCCCTCCTGGCAGCACCCGGTCCCGCGGAGTGATGGCGCACCCGCGCGGGACCTGCCGGGCGCGCCGTGGGTGTTCTCTCGACATCCACGGCGCGCATCGTTCCGGCCGTCACCCCGCCTGGTTTGACGTCCCGGCTCGCCAGGAGGCACGATCGTGACCGACAGGGGTCCAGAGGACCTCCTGGATCGTCACCCGGCCGACGGCAGCCAGCTCTTGCGAAAGATCGATCTCACCAACATCCAGGTCGCCACGAGCGAGACCGCCCGGCAGATCAACCGCCGGATCGCCCTCAATCTTCTCCGCCGCCACCAGCCGATGTCGCGCGCCGACCTGGCGCGGCGGTCCGGCCTCCAGCGGAGCACCATCTCCGCCATCGTCGACCAGCTGATCGAGGAAGGCTGGGTGACCGAGGGGGCATCCGGGCGCTCCGCGCGCGGGCGCCGGCCGCGGTTCCTGCACCTGAACGCGGATCGCGCGGGCGTCATCGGGGTCGAGCTGCGCCCCGAGTCCACGACCATCGGCCTGGCGGGCATCGACGCGCGCTTCCTGGCGCAGACCTCGATGCCGACGCCGCGCGACCCCGACGTCTTCGTCCGGGAGCTCGCGCGCGCCACGACGCTCGTGCGGAGCACCCATCCGGCCGTGCGCTGCGACGGGATGGGGATCAGCCTTCCCGGGCGGGTCGACAACCGTGGCCGGATCGTCTTCGCGCCGAACCTCGGATGGAACGGGGTCGACCTGAAGGCGAAGCTGGAGGCGGCGGTGAACCTGCCCGTCATGCTGGAAAACGCCGCCAGCGCCTGCGCGTTGGCGGAGCTCTGGTTCGGCCACCATCCCGAGCAGGTCCGCAACATCATCGCCGTGACCGTGTCGGAGGGGGTCGGCGTGGGCCTGCTGCTGAACGGGCAGCTGGTCAACGGCGCCGGATCGATGGCGGGGGAGTTCGGGCACGTCAGCCTGGACGATTCCGGCCCGCCGTGCCGCTGCGGCCGGCGCGGCTGCTGGGAGCGCTACGCGTCGAACTCCGCCGCCCTGCAGTACTACTGGCAGCGGCGGGGCGGCGCGGGTCGCCCCTCGGAGCGGGACCTGAGCTCCAACCGGCAGTACGACACGCTCAGCGAGCTGCTGCGGGAGGGGGACGAGCTGGCGCGCGAGACCGTCGAGCGCCAGGCGCACTATCTGGGCATCGGCCTCGCCGTGCTGGTCACCGGCCTGTCCCCCGACGTCATCGCCATCGTCGGCGAGATTACGGGCATGTGGGATCACGTCGGGCCGATCGTGGAGTCGACCATTGCGGCGCGGGCGCTCCCGCACGCCGCGGTGCGCGTGGTGCCCACCGATCGCGCCGCCCAGCCGCGCCTGCGCGGCGCGGTCACGCTCGTCGTGCAGCAGCACTTCGGGGCTCCCGTCTGAGTCCGGGCGGCAGCCCTCGTCCGAGCGCCTGTTTCACGACAGAGGGCACAGAGACCACTGAGACCACAGAGAGGAGAGAGGTCACAGAGAATACGGAGGCACAGAGGCTACAGAGAACAAGGAGCCACACAGAACCCGGGACAGGCTCAGGACACGGGTTGTCATGCGCGTCCTGCGCCGGTTCCGGGTGCTCTCAGTGACCGGCTGTGTCCTCTTTGCCAGTGTGCCCTCTGCGCCCTCTGCGCCCTCTGTGGCCGGCCTCTGTGGCCTCGTCACACACCCAAAAAAGAAAACGGGCGGCCAGGTCTCCCTGACCGCCCGCTGCGCCGTGAGTGGTGAGCCGGGTCCTACTGCGCGACCGGCTGCTCGTCCTTCTTCTTCTTGAGCCCCTGGATCTGCAGGATCGGCAGGTCGGCGTTCGGGTCCTTCAGCACGTGCTTCCGGTACAGCCGCTCCATCTCCGCGTGATACCGCGGATCCTGCTCCTTCTTGCGGGCCCGCAGCTTCTCCTCGCGCGCGTTCTTCGCGATGCCGAGCTCGTCGAGGTCCGTCTGGCGCCCCTTCGCCACGGCCTCGGGATTCAGCACCAGCGAGTGCTCGGTCGAGGAGAGCGGCACCGACTTGTTGCCGGCGAAGATCTCGTGGCGGCCGTGCTCCTCGTACCACTTCGTGAGCGTGGCCGTCATGTGCATCTTCTCGATGATGTTGCGCCAGCCGATCCCCGTGTTGTAGGCGCAGAAGGAGATCTCGCCCTGCTGCGTCGCGTAGGGGATGATGCACATCTCCGTCCGGCGGAAGTCGTAGTTGAACAGATCCTGGAACCACATGCCCGCGATGAACAGGAAGTTCCAGCGGTCCGCCCGCCGCTTCTCGATGTCCGCCATCGTCCGGTCGCCGGTGACCTTGCCGTAGTCGCGGCCGGTGGCGCCGAACGTCTTGTCGAACTTCTGGAAGAGGTCGACGATCTTGAAGTGCGTCGGCGCCTTGAACGGGTCGTAGTTCCGCATCAGCGCCAGCGCCATGCCGGCGATCGACAGCCACTTCCCGCGGCCGGCGTCGTTGATCTTCGCGACGTCCCGCGCGAGCTGGTCGGCCTGCAGGAACGCGGTGACCGGGACGGCCTCCTTCGTCTCCTTGTCGATCATCACGGCCATGCCGATGCCGCAGTTCGGGTGGCAGCCGCAGGTCAGCTGGCCCCACTCGCGGTCCGGCCCGTGGACGACGTCCGCCCAGTCGGTGAAGGTGCTCATGAAGGAGATCGGGAACCAGTCGCGGGTCGGTTCGCCGATGCCCGTCTGGTTCTTCACGTCGTGCGCCAGGTGCGACAGCGTGTACCGCTGCGCGTGGCGCCGCTCGTCGGTGATCTCCTCGTCGCGGCCCGTGAAGCTGACCGGCTGGAACGACAGGAAGTTGATCTTGCGCGGGTTGTCGAGCGCGAACTCGATGACCCGGCCGACCTGCTCGTTGTTGACGCCGTTGACGATCGTGATGACCGGGACGATGTCGACGCCGGCGTTCCACAGGTTCTCGATGGCCCGCAGCTTGACGTCGAACAGGTTGCCGACGCGGCGGTGCGAGTTGGCGGCGTTGCCGATGCCGTCGAACTGCAGGTACGCGTAGCGCAGGCCCGCCTTGGCCGCTTCACGCGCGAACTCGGGGCTCTTGGCGAACTCGATGCCGTTGGTCGCCGCCTGCACCGAGTTGTAGCCGACCTTGCGCGCGTAGGCGACCGCGTCGAGGAAGTACGGCGAGATCGTCGGCTCGCCGCCCGAGAACTGCACCGACATCTGGCGGCGCGGCTTGATCTGCACCGCATTGTCGAGAATCTGCTTGATGTCCTCCCACGACAGTTCGTGGACGAACCCGACCTGGTTCGCGTCCATGAAGCACGGGTCGCACATCATGTTGCAGCGGTTGGTGAGGTCGACGGTCAGGACCGCGCCGCGGCCGTGCAGCACGGTCGACGAGCCGTGGTTGTGCAGCTTCTCGTCGTTGTGCGCGCGGATGTCGCGGCCGGGAAACACGTCTTCGAGATGCTTGAAGAAGGCCGTGTCGATCGCCATCACGTCCTCGAAGTGCCCGTGGATCGGGCAATCCTTGACCATGACGATCTTCCCGTCCTGCTCGACGATGGTGGCTGGAATCTCACCCACCTTCTCGTTGAGCAGGACCGAGACGTCGCGCTTGCCGTCGAGAATCTCCTGACGCGCCTCGCGCACGCAGTTCGGGCACAGCGAGTCGGTCTTGCGCGGCCAGCCAAGCGTCGGCTTCGTCTTCTCGTACGACTTCAGCAGCGGCTTGTCGGACCACTTCGGCGTGAAGGACGGGTTCTGCTTGATCTGGTTGGCCGTGTTGAACACGTGCCACAGGCCGTTGGCTGCGATCGCGAGCCCCTTCTCCACGTATTTCGCCGGAGCGTGCATTCGGTTCTCTCCTCAGAGTGGTGTCCGCGTCAGGCGCGGACTCGCGTGGCCCGGCGCGCGCCGGATATCACCACGGATCAGGACCAGACGGCCGTACAGAAGTGTCAGCGG
>DASVDJ010000062.1:0-4167 GCA_036381155.1 Vicinamibacterales bacterium | reverse complement strand
CCGAAGCAAGGACTGGTCCACCTGGCGGACGAGCCGTTCGCCATACGCCAACTGAGCTCCGGCCGCCCGATGGCGGTGTATGCGGTTGAGTCAGTCGGTGCACATCGGGCGACACGCAACACGGCGGAGATCCTCGGCATCGTCGCGATCGGCGCCATGCTGCTCGGCGGGCTCGCGAGCTTCTGGCTCGCGCGCGCCCTCTCCGACCCGATCGACCAGCTGTCGCAGCAGATGCGGCAGATGGCGGAAGCCCGGGACTTCTCGAAGAAGATTCCCCGCACGGGCAGCAGCCGCGAGCTGGATGCGTTCACGGACACCTTCAATCACCTGGTCACGTCGCTGCAGGCCGCCGAGGCGCAGACGGAGCTCGCGTACGTCGGCGCCATCAAGGCGCTCGCGGCCGCGCTCGATGCCCGCGACACGTACACCGCCGGCCACTCGGAGCGGGTCAGCGCGCTGTCGGTGATGATTGGCCGGCAGCTCAACCTGGACCAGGCGCAGCTCGAGGTCCTGCGGCTCGGCGCGCTGCTGCACGACATCGGCAAGATCGGCGTCGCCGACCGGGTGCTGCAGAAGAACGGGCCGCTGACACAGGAAGAGTTCGAGATCATCAAGACCCACCCGACGCTGGGGGCGCACATCCTGCGGCAGATCTCGTTCCTGACGCCGCACATCCCGATCGTGGAGCTCCATCACGAGCGCCCGGACGGCCGCGGTTATCCGCACGGCCTGCTGGGGCATGCCACGCCGCTGCTCGCCCGCATCGTCCATGTCGCGGACGCCTTCGACGCGATGACCACCGCCCGGGCGTACCGGCCCGCACAGACGCCCACCCATGCCATCTCGGAGCTCTGGCGCTACGCGGGCTCGCAGTTCGACGCGGAAGTCGTCGAGGCCTTCGTCGCGGCCTGGTCGTCGGTTCCGGTCGTCGAGGATCGGCCCGACCTCACCGCCGTCCTCGAACGCGCGAACGTGCTCCCCTTCGAACGTCAGGCCACCGGATAGCCGCAGCGGAAGCGCCTTCAGCCGGAGCGGCTGGTCCCGCAGAGCGCGTGCGCGCCATGCGGTCGAATGCCCTCACCGCAGGCCGTTGTGCAGCAGCCCTGCGGCTCCACGGCGTTCACACCGGCAGCCGGCCCCCGGGCCCGTTTGACGCGAATCGGTGTTACCATCAGGCGACGGAGACGCCGAAGACCAGACCATGCCAGTTCGTTTGTTCGTGGGCAACCTGTCGTATGACGCAACCGAAGCCGAGCTTCGGGAGCACTTCGGCAGCGTCGGCCCGGTCACCTACTGCTACCTGCCCGTGGACCGCGAGACGGGTCGCCCGCGGGGCTTCGCGTTCGTCGAATTCGGCGACGATGCTCACGCGCAGGAAGCGATCAACCGGCTCAACAACCAGCTCTTCCGCGGCCGCCCGCTCGCAGTGAAGGAGGCGCAGCCGCGTGAGGCGCGTCCGGCGGGCGCCGGCCCGCGCTCGTTCGGCGGACCCGGCGGCGCTCCGCGTCCGTACTCGCCCGGCGGTCCGCCGCGCTCGTTCGGGGGCCCCGCAGGCCCGCGCGAACCCGGCTTCCAGTCCGGCCCGCCGCCGGCGCCGGCACGCGAGCGGAACTTCGGTCCCGACGCACCGCCCCGCGGCAAGCGCAAGGGCCCGTATCGCAGCCAGGAACCGCGCGGCCCGCGCGGTCCGATCCGAACGAAGACCGACGGGCGCATCTACAGCGCGTTCGACGACGACGAGGACGATTCGATCGATATCGAGTTCGACGACTTCGCGACCAGTCAGAAGCCCGAGTCGTCGGACGAGGACGAATAGACCTCGGACCCTGCTCTATCCCACAGGACCGCAATCCGGTGACACGCTATCTCTGCCTCTTGCTCGTGGCGGCCTCGGCAGCTGCCTGTCAGAAGCCGTCGACGCCGCCCGCGTCGACGGATGCGGCCCCCGCTGCGGCTTCGGCGCCGGCCACACCGCCGCCGCCGAAGCCGGTGCCGGCCGAACTGCCCGACCCCATCGCGGACGTCAACGGCGACGCCATCACCCGTGCCGAGTTCGAGAACGCGGTTCGCGCGCTCGAGGCCCGGGCCGGCCAGCCGGTTCCCGCCGAACAGCGCGACCAGGTCCTCCGTGACCTGCTCGACGATCTCGTCGCGTACCGGCTCCTGCGCCAGGAAGCGGTCCGCCGGCAGCTGACCGTTCCCGACGCCGCCGTCGACGAGCGCGTGCAGAGCCTGCGCGCCCAGTTCCCGTCGAACACGGCGTTCGAGCGGGCGCTCAAGGCGCAGCAGATGACGATCGAGAAGCTGCGCGACGACGCGCGGACCGACCTGCTGGTCGACGAGCTGCTCGAGCAGGAGGTAGCGAGCACGATCGACGTGAAGCCGTCGGACGTGAGCGCCTTCTACGAGAAGAACCCCGAGCGCTTCCAGCAGCCCGAGTCGATGCGGGCCAGCCACATCCTCGTCGCGGTGCCGCCGAATGCCGACGACGCCACGCGCGCGAAGGCGCGGGCGCGTGCCCAGGAGGCGCTGCGGGCGGCGCGGGCCGGACAGGACTTCGCGCAGCTCGCGCGGCGCTACTCGCAGGACGCCAGCGCACAGCAGGGCGGGGATCTGGGCTTCTTCCCGCGCGGCCAGATGGTGCCTGCCTTCGATCAGGCCGCCTTCGCGCTCGAGGTCGGACAGATCAGCGACCTCGTGGAGACCGAGTTCGGCTTCCACGTGATCAAGGCGCTCGAGAAGCGGCCGCCGCGCACCGTGCCGTTCGTGGAGGCGGCGCCGCAGATTCAGGCCTACCTGGAGAACGAGCAGCGGCGCGAGAAGGGACGCGCGCTCGTCGATCAGCTCAAGGCGAAAGGCGCCGTCAAGATCTTCATCTGAGGCGTGATGGACGCGGACCGCGCGCCGCTCGAGAGCGTTCGTCTGGACGTCTGGCTCGACGTCTCGTGCCTGTTCAAGACGCGCTCCGAGGCGCAGCGGGCCTGCAAGGCGGGACGCGTCGACGTCAACGGCCAGACCGCGAGGCCCCACCGCGCCGTCCGGCCCGGCGACGAGATCGTCATCACGCGGGCCTTCAGCCGCCAGACCGTCGTTGTCCGCGGGCTCGCCGACCGATCGCTGCCGAGGGCGGAGGCACGTGAGCTGTACGAGGACCGCACCCCGAAGCCAACCGCCGAGGAGCTTGCCGCGCGGCGGGCCGAACGGATGCACCGCGCAGCCCAGGCGGCGGCCGGACGCCCCGACAAGCGCCAGCGCCGTGAAGCGCGGCGTCTGAAATGGCAGTGAGCCGGCCCGCTACTCGCCGCTGAACTCCTCGTCCTCGTCGTCGGGCTCTGTCTCCCTCGGCAGTCGGGCGAGCCGCAGGCCGATGGCCACGCCCAGGTGGAAGGCGCCCTCCTGCTGCAGCCAGACCTGTGCGGCCTGGTTGTCGACGAGCTCGTCGACGAGCCGCTGCAGGTGCTCGGGCAGGGCCACCTGTATCGTGCGGACGAGCTCTTCCTGCCGCTCGACGTCGGCGGCCGCAAACACCTCGTCCTCGTGGAGCAGCTCGAGCAGCTCCTCGTACTCGGCGGCGCACTGCTCTTCGACCTCGGAGAAGCTCGGATACCGCCGGCGGCGGCGCGGCAGGGTCACCTGCGCTGCGCACGCCTCGGCCAGTGCCATGACGTCGTCGGAGGTGGGCACGGCTGGACTCCCGGAGAGCGGCACGCGCGAACCGGCGCCTGCCGCAGGCGGAATCCTATCAGCTTGCGGCGCGGCGGGGTGTCACCGCCTCGTCCTCGGCGCTCTCGTCCGAGGGCACGACGACGACCGGCCGGCCGTTGTGGAAGAGGCGGCTGCGCGACGGGCGCCGGCGAATCTCGAGCCGGTTCTTGCCCTGCCGCTTCGCCTCGTACATCGCCGCGTCGGCGCGCTCGATCAGGTCCGCGGCCTCATCCTCCGCCGACCACTCCGTCACGCCGATGCTCAGCGAGAGCAGGCCGGGGCGGACGGGACCGTGGCCGACGCTGATCTGCGTGATCTGCGTCATGACCTGGCGCAGGCGGTCCTGCGCCTGCGACGCCGTCGTGTGCGACAGCATCAGCACGAACTCGTCGCCGCCGTACCGCGCGATCAGGTCGGTGGGCCGGAACGCCCGCTGCAGCGCGCGCGCGATCTCCACGAGCA
>DASVDJ010000061.1:0-7366 GCA_036381155.1 Vicinamibacterales bacterium | reverse complement strand
CCGGTGGCCTTCATCAAGGCCGATATCGAAGGGGCCGAGCCGCTGGCGTTCCGCGGCGCCGGGCGGATCCTGCGGGAGGATCGCCCGATCATCCTGTCGGAAGTGGATCCGTACCGCCTGGAGCTCGTGGCCAGCACCACGCCGGCGCGCTTTCTCGCGGAGATGCGGTCGCGCGGGTACCGGGCGCATCTGCTCGGCGCGGGCGTGCCGGGGCCGGAGATCGACGACTCGCCGTCGAACGGCGTGACCTCCGTCGTGTTCCTGCCGATCGGCTGACAGTCCGCTGCCGACTGCTCGCTGCCGGCCACCAGCTGCCCGCTGCGAGCTGCACGTTCAGAGATCCGATTTCAGTTCCGCCAGCAGCGGCGTCGCGGCGGCCGCGCGCGTCGCGGCGATCGAGGCGAGCAGCCCTGTGAGCAACACGCCGCCAAGCACGAGGCCCGTGCCGACAATCGGGAACGTGTCGCCGCGCGAAAGCAGTGCAGGCCACACGGCCAGTACCGCGCTCAGCGTCCCGATGCCGATACCCGCGACGAGCAGCAGCACGCTCTCGGCGACCACCATCAGCCCCAGCGCGCTGCCTTCGTAGCCCACGGCTCGCAGCAGCGCCAGCTCGCGCCGCCGTTCCATCACGTTCCTGAGCAGGATCGCGCCCAGCCCCAGCGTGCCCAGCAGCAGACCGAGACCGCCGAGCGCCTGAAACGTCGACAGGTAGGTGTTCTCGACACGGTGGTACGCCGCCAGCCGCTCGCCGCTCGACTGCACGTCCAGGCCGTAGTCCTCGAGCGTGGACTCGAGCGTCGCGGCGATGTCCGGCTCGCTTCCGGGCGCGGTGCGAATCAGGAAGAACCGGTAGCCTTCCTGCCGGGGGAACAGCCGCGTGAACTGCGCGTCGGATACCACCAGCTCCGACTGGAGCACGCTGTCGGCGAGCGCGGCGACGACACGGAGCACGACCGGACGTCCTTCGTGGCCGGGAATCAGGATGTCGCCGCCGACGGGCACGTGGAGCACGTACTGCAGCGATGTCGCATCGCCGATCACCGGGACGGCGCCGTCGTCGAACGTCCGGTGCAGCAGCGTCCACGGGTTCCGGCGTTCCTCGTCTGTCGCATCGGCGAGCGTGGACGCGAAACGGAATCCGCCGCGACGCACGAACCCGTCCGTGGGGGCGATGATGCGCGGGCTCGTCGGCCTGTAGAGGTTCAGGCAGCTGCCGTCTTCGCCCGGGCGCAGCCGGAACCGCTCGATCCGCGTGTTCTCGAACAGCGGTTCCGGCAGGCCGAGCTCGTCACGTCCGGCAGGAGTGCCGGGGTCGAACATCACCGGCGCGACCGACTCGGCGAACAGCGCGTATCCGCCCGTGCCGCTGAGCGGATCGTGCGGATCGTCCGGAGCGCCCCGCCGGAATGCCCCGACCGCGACGATGACGAAGGTGGCGAACGCGATCAGGGTGACGGAGAGCACGGTGCGGCCCGGATGCGTCGCCGCCTGCCGGGCACCGAGGCGCGAGACCGCCGCCGGGCCGTTTCCCGCGAGCGGCCGCCGTGGCCGGGTGCGCAACAGCGCGGAGAGGGCCGCCACCGCGGAGACGAGCACGGCAGCTCCTGCCCCGAAGAAGGCCGCAGTCTCGCCGATGAAACCTCGCATGGCAGCGCCGATGAGCGCGCCTGCCAGGACGAGGCCGATGAGGGCGCGGAGCCAGGCGCGTCCAGCGCGGGCCGTTGCGGTGCGCGGCGCTGTCATCAGCGCGAGGCCGGACAGCAGGTCGCGCGGCGCGGAGCTCCCCAGCCGCCGGAGCGTCAACGCGAGCGAAACGGCAGCAGCGATCAGACCGGCCGCGGCGCCGATGGCGATCGTGGCCGGAGACACCGACAGCTCCAGCCTCGTCGTCCCGACGGCGTCCACCCACCACGTGCGCAGGCCGAAGACGATCAGCCATGCGAAGAGCAGCGATCCGACCGCCCCCGCCATGGTGCCGACGGCCGCCAGCGTCAGGCTCTCGGCGAAGAGCAGCCGCCGCACGTCGCGCGGGGTGTACCCGAGTGCGAGCAGCAGGCCGATCTCCCGCGCGCGGCTCTCCACCGCCAGGCGGAAGAAGAGCCCCGTCAGCAGCAGGCCGGCAACGAACAGGAAGAACGAGAAGTAGAAGAAGTACTCGCCGAAGTCGGTTGCGCCGCGCGCGGCGGCGAGCGCCTGCGCTCTCACGGGCTGCACCGTCAGGCCTGCGTCGGACGGCTGGTGCACGCGGCGGAGTGCCGCGGCAAACGTCTCACGCGCGACGGCGAGTGCGCGATCGGACGGCACGCCCAGCCGGATCGACGTCAGACGCCCGTAGACGGGAGAGCCCCAGAGCTCCTGTGCCACGTCCAGAGGCACGAATGCCTTCGGCGCGGCGCGGTAGGCCTTCCAGTAGTCTTCGTCGATCGGCCGAATGCGCCGGAGGTCCACGGGGAACGGCGGATCCCAGTCGCCGATCGTCGGCGCATCCGTCAGCCCCGGGTACTCGGGTGTCAGCGTACGATCGCTTCCGGCCCCGGCCATCGGGATCGCGCCGGCATACGTGAACGACGCCTTGTGCGTGCTGAGCCCGCTCTCGTCCGACCACAGGTAGTACTCGAGCGTGACCGGATCGCCGGGCGTGGCGCGCAGGTCGCGCGCGGCCCATTCGTTGAGCCACAGCGGCGGACCGGCCGTGGAGCCGCCGGGAGCCGTCGGGCCGTCACCAGGTGCAGCTGTCCCGGCCGGGCGCCCGAGCGAGGCATACGCGGCCAGGTCCAGCCCCGACACAACCGAATAGGGGATCGTGCGCGGGCCGATGCGGATTGCATTGGCGAGGTAGGTGAGGATGCCGAGCGGCTCGAGGCCGGAGTCGCGGGCCAGGTCCACCGCTGCGGCGCCCAGCCTGTCGCCGATCAGGCCCGACTCGCTCTCCAGCGACAGCGCATGCTGGCGATCGAGAGGCCGCAGCTCCAGTCCCAAGTCCGTGAAGGTTGCCGTCCCGGCGAGCAGGCGCTCGACCGGCGCAGTCGCGGACAGGTCCTCCCGTCCGCCGGACAGGAGCAGCACGTTGGCGCGCCCGGCGAGATCGAGGTCACGCTGGAGCCGTGAGAGCGGCACGACGACCGCGCGAACGGCGTCCTGCCTCGGACGCAGCGAGAACTCGCCGAGCCGATCGGCCGGCAGCACGTGCTGCACGGTGACGCGCACGGATCCGGCCGTCTCGTCACGCCTGCCGACGAGCGTCGACGCTGGGATGGCGGACGGCTTCTGCACGCGCAGCAGCAGCGCATCGCCCTCGCCCGCGCCGAGCTCGGCGGCCAGCGCCGGGCTGATCAGCGCCTGACGGCCCGTGGGAGGCGCGGGTTCGTCCAGGCCATGGAACGCGAAGAATCCGTCGCCGATCCCGTAGACCTGGATGCCGGACGCCTGCCGTCCGCTCGCCTCGTGGGCCACGGCGCCTTCGAGCGCGATCAGCGCCTCCGCATGCCCGCCAAACTCCTCGACCCCCCCGTGCTTCTCGAGGTCCTCGGCGAGCGCCGCCCGGAAGAAGCCGGGCGTGGACACAGCGAACGTCGTCCGCCCGAGCCTCTCGTCCACGAGCTTCCGCAGGCTCGCCCGGACCGAGTCGCCGACGGCGAGCGCGCCCGCGAGCACCGACACGGCGACGGCGACGCCGGCGACCACGGCGAGATGCGTGCGCCAGTAGTGCCTGGCGCTCCGGAGGACGAGCGTGACGCGCGACACGGGAATGGCCTATTGCCGGACGAGCCGGCGCTGCTGGAGACGGAAGCGCACCGGGAAGCGCGACGCGAGCTCCTCGCTGTGCGTCACCACCACCAGGATCGTCCGTTGCGCCTCATGGAGCTCGAACAGCAGCGACGCCACCGACGCAGACGACTCGGCGTCGAGGTTGCCCGTGGGCTCATCGCACAGGAGGAGCTGCGGCTGCCGGATGAGCGCGCGGGCGATCGCGACGCGCTGCTTCTCGCCGCCGGAGAGCTGCGCGGGCCGGTGATCCAGCCGGCTGCCGAGCCCGACGCGCTCCAGCAGCGCACGGGCGCGATCGGTCGCGCCCGGATCGCGGTCGCCGACGAGCGTCGGCACGAGGACGTTCTCGAGGACCGAGAGCTGCGGCAGCAGCGCGTGGTCCTGGAACACGAAGCCGATCCGGCGGTTGCGGAACGCGGCGAGCTCACTGGCGTCCAGGGAGAACGGATTCTCGCCCGCGAGCGTGACCTCGCCGGAGGTCGGCGGATCCAGCGCCCCGAGAATGTAGAGCAGCGTGCTCTTGCCGCTGCCCGACGGGCCCATGATTGCCGCGGCGTCGCCGGGGCCGAGCGAGAGCGACACGCCGTCGAGGATCCGCAGGGGCCCTGCCGGAGTGGCGTACTCCTTCGTGACGTTCGTGGCGGTGAGCATGGCAGCGCTGGAGAGGACCGTCATGCGGGATGCACTCCCGATCCGCGCCATGCGGCCACGACCTGCTCGAACACCGCGAGCACGCGGTCGGCCTCGGCCTGCACGGAATAGTGCTCGCGGACGCCGCGCGCGCCGCGCGCGCCGAGCTCGTCGGCGAGCCCTGGCGTCTCGGCGAGTCGCTTCAGCCCTTCCGCGATGGCGCGCGGGTTCGTGTCCGTCAGGAGGCCACCGCCCGTCCGCTCCACGGTCTCGACGAATGCGCCCCGCCGCGGCTGGACGACAGGGGTACCGGCGGCCATCGCTTCCAGGAGGTACATGCCTTTCGGGTCGGGATACGGCGCCGGCACACAGAGCACGTCGACGCCTCGCAGGAACGCGATCTTCTCCTCGCGCTCCAGCGTGCCGTGATACGTGAACGCCTGCTCCAGTCCCCAGTCGCGCAGGCTTTGCACGACGGCGTCCAGGTAGGACCGGTGCTCGGCGCCGAGATAGCCGGCGGCCTCGAGCCTGGCCGGGACGCCGAGCTCCTGCCGGAGCACGCGGAACGCCTCGGCCAGCTCGTGCAGCCCCTTCTCGGGGGCGACCCGCGCGAAGTATCCGACACGCAGCACGTCGCTCCGCGGCGGGCGCGGGCCGTCGAACCCGTCGGTGTTGATGCCCAGCGGCGTCACGGCGATGCGCGCCGCCGGGATGCCGAGCAGCTCCCGCATCCGGTCGACGTAGTACTCGCTCACCGCGAGGAACATGTCCACGTCCGGAACCTGCCGGCGAATCAGATCGAGCGAACGGCTGCGGAACGGCTCGCTCAGCCCGTCCAGGAACAGGTCCTCGCCCTGCATCGTCACGACGACCGGCCGGTCGAGCGCCCGGCGGATCGGCCCGGCCATCGCGATGAGCAGGGAGTTCGGCACGTTGACGACGTCGGGGACCGGTTCCTCGCGCAGGAAGTCGACCAGCTTCTCGAACTCCTTGCGCTGGCGCCCCTGCTCCCCTTCCAGCATCGAGACCGTCAGCTCGCCGAGCATCCGCGGGTCGGTCTTCATCGACCGTCCGGCGAAGGCGCGGATGACGGGCGCGGCGTCCCAGAGCCGGTCGAGCACGCGCGGCGTGTGGCGGAATATCCAGGCGTACTGCTGGAGGTAGACGCTGATGCCGCCGAACAGCACGCGGTCGGCGCTGACGTTCGACTCGTCGGTCCGGGTCGGCGTGTAGACCGGCAGCAGCGTGACGTCGTGCCCGCGGCGCAACAGCTCGGCCGCCAGCGCGTTGTCGCGCAGGCAGGAGCCGCAATACATGTTCGCCGCGCCCGCGGTGATCGAGAGAATCCTCATCGCTCCAGCTCGCGGTACAGGCCGCGACTCTCGCCGCGCTCGTGAAGCGCCGTTCGTGGATGACCGAGCGGCGGGGCTGCGGAGCCCCGCCGCCGACCTGCCCGGCGCCTCAGGCGACGCGCTGAATCGCCCGGCGGCCGTACAGGTGATCGAAGAGGTTGCCCTCGTGGGGCTGATCCCAGCCGATCTGGTTCGTCGGAATCGCGCCGATGTTGAACCGGTCGACATGCGGCGAGCGGAGGAACCGATCGCGCAGGACCGCGTTGTCGCTGATCAGCGTCACGACGAGACTCGGGCCGAGCACGTCGGGCAACGCCTCCTCGGCGACGGGGACGACGCTGACGAACGGGAACATGAACTCGCGGTTGGCCAGCGGATGATCGGGCCCGTCGCACAGGATCACGGTCGGGAGCAGGTACGTGCCGTCCGCGTTCGTGACGACGCGCCCGCCTCCGCGCAGCTCCGCGGTGACGTCGACCGCCCCGGGCACGCGGAGGTCGGCGTCGATCATCTCGGCGATGCGGGACGGCACCGACGGATCCGCGAACGGCGCCAGCAGCGCCTGCTCGTCGTCGGCCGGGCGCGGGACGATGCGGACCAGCCGTTCGGCCAGCGCCCTGGCAATCTCGGGCGCATGCCGCGTGACCCACAACCCTGACGCGTTGACGCAGGACCGCCCGCCGTTGTCGGAGACCGACGTCGCGACCACGTCGAGCCAGTCGCGCCAGCCGTCGACGCGATCGTCTCCGACGACGACCTTGCTGTAGCCCGGCCCGTGCACCTCGATGCGCGGATCGGACCTGAAGCGGCGCGCCGCCGCGGCGTCGCCGAAGAACATCCCCCGCCCGGTGTTCCGGAGCAGTTCGCCCCCGGCGGCGTGGTCGGCCGGATACAGGCTGAACGCCGAGCGCGGAACCCCGGCCTCCATGAGCGCAAACGCGATCCGATACGGTGTCCAGGGCTCCGAGCTGCCGGGCTTGAGGACGAGCGGCGTCTTCATGCCGATGGCGGGCACCCAGAGCGAGTGCACGCCGGGCGAGTTGTTGGGCAGCACCACGCCGAGGGAGTGCCCGCGCGGGTAGAAGCTGAACAGGTGGCCGTCCGCCTCGCCGACACCGGAATCGAAGACCGACGGGTCGAGACCACGCGTGAGCCCGGCGATAACGTCGCCCATCTTCGCCAGCACGCCGTGAATCTTCGCCATGTTCCGGCGCACGAGCACGTGCGGCAGTCCCGTCGTCGCCGAGACCTGCTCGACGTACTGCTGCGGCGTCTGCGTGACGCCGTCGACGGGATCCAGCGGCAGGGTGCCTTCCATGAAGATCTGCGCCGCGCGGGCGGCCATGTCGAGCAGCTCGCGCGCCGGCAGGCGAGCCAGCTCGGCGCGCGCCTCCTCCTGACGCAGCAGGTCGCGGCGGATCAGCCCGGCGTTGGCCTGGCTGACCCGCACGAACGGCTCGCGCGTGCGGTGATGCACGACCGTGGCGACGTCGACGCTCCGGTACGGAACGCCGTGGCGGAGGATCGGGAGATGGGTCATTGCGTGCTACTCACGAACCGATACTCAAGAGGCCACAGAGACCACAGGGAACACAGGGGTTGCAGAGAACGCG
>DASVDJ010000060.1:0-13260 GCA_036381155.1 Vicinamibacterales bacterium | reverse complement strand
GCCGGACTTCAGTCCGGCCGGTCATGGGCCTTCGGCTTTTGGCCTTGGGCCTTCGGCTTCGTCGAGGCATACCGGAGGCGTGGTGATCACCCGGCGAACCTTCACCGTCACGGAGTGATGGCCAGTGCAGCGTGACACCGCGTGCCGCGACTGAGACCGGCTGGTTGCCGCCCCGCAGGAATGCCCAAGGTCCAAGGCCCATAGCCCAGGGCCCTCGATGCTCTACTCGATCAGCGAACCCGCGCCGTCGCCCAGCATGAGGCGCCGGTGCAGCGCGAACGGCGCGCCTCCCTGCTTCAGCAGCTGGTCGTGGAAGTTCCGCAGCGAGAAGGTGTCGCCCTGCTGCGCCTCGACGTCGTGCCGCAGCTTCTGCAGCATCAGCTTGCCGACGGAGTACACGAGGTAGGTGGGATCGAACGCGCCGCGCTCGGCTTCGCGCCGCGCGTTGGCCTCCTCGAGGAACGCGCGCTCGCGGAACAGCCGCACGCCCTGTTCGACCGACAGGTCCTCCGCGTGCAGCCGGATCGAGACGACGAACCGGACGAGACGGATGAGGGATTCCTGCAGCTGGCCGAGGCGGATGAACGGGTCCTTCTTTCCGAACCCGGCCTCGATCATCATCTCCTCGGCGTAGTGCGCCCAGCCTTCGACGAACGACGCCGGCGCGAAGAAGATCGACTTGCGGACCTTCGAGTCGACGCCGCGCAGGTGCTGGTACTGCAGGAAGTGCCCCGGGTAGACCTCGTGCATCGAGATGCACCAGAGCGTGCCGAAGTTGAAGTCGCGCAGGTGCTCGCGCTGCCGTTCCTCCGGCCATGACCGGTCGACGTCGGTGACGTAGTAGCAGGCGCGCGCCGGCCGCGTCTCGAACGGGCCGGGCGTCCACATGCTGGCGGTCGACCAGCGGAAGAAGTCAGGTGTCGGCGCAACCACCACCGGCTCGCCCGACGGGAGCGAGACCAGCTTCTGCTTCTCGAGAAACGCCTGGAGCTCGCCGAGCTGCGCTTCCGCGGCGCGGACGAGCCCACCGGGCTCCGGGTGCCGCTCCTTGGCCTTCTGCAGCGCCGCGAGCGGGTCGCCGCCGTCGACCTTGGCCGCCGCGGCGCGGAACTGATCCTCCGTCGCCGCGAGCTCGCGTTCCGCGATGGCGAGCAGACGTTCGACCGTGATGCCGCCGAGTCCCTCTTCGAGCCGGATCTTCTGCTCGAAGCGATCGCGTCCGAGGCGAAAGCTCGCGCGCGCCTTGGGCGCCTGCTCGTTCTCGAGATAGTCGACGTAGCTGCGGATGGCCTGCACCGCTTCGGTGGAGGCATCGGCGAGGTCGCCGAGCAGGTGCAGGTCGTCGACGTCACGGAGGGCCCGCGGCAGGTCGTGTTCGATGAAGCGCAGCGTGCCGCGGAACGTCTCGACGCCGATCTTCACGAAGATGCCGGGCGGGTCCTTGATGTTGTCGCGCGCCGACTGCACCAGCCGGGGCGTCTGCCGCAGCTTCGAGAGCAGCCGGCGGGCGCGCTCGGTCGCCGGCGCGTAGGCGAAGATCGCCTGCGCGGCGAGGCTGGACGAGAGAATGTCGGCGTAGAGCTGGGGGTTGCGCTCCCACGTCCGGATTTCCTCGGCTTCGTACATCCGCGCACGGATGTGGTCGGCGATGACCGGCTGCTCCAGCGCTTCGACCGGGCTCAGGCCGTTCGGATCGATCTCGCTGAGCCGGCGGGCGAACCCCGCCAGTGCCCGGGCGTCGGCCTCGATGGCCGAGCGGCTCAGATCCTCGAGCAGGTCGTCATGGGTGTGGATGCCGTCCAGCGCGGCCAGCGTGGGGCGCGTCTCCTGCAGGTACTGCAGGTAGTCATCCACGAAGTGGGGCAGCGGTTCCGAGGAATACATGGGCACAAAAGAGCCAATGGTACAATAAGCGCCGACCCACCATTATGCCCGGAACGCTCTTCCTGGTCGCCACGCCGATCGGCAACCTGGAAGACATCACGCTCCGTGCGCTGCGCGTCCTCAGGGAGGTCGATCTCATCGCGGCCGAGGACACCCGGCGCACCGCGAAGCTGTTGACTCACTACGGGATCGCCACGCCGACGGTCAGCCTGCACGCCCACAACGAGCGCCGCCGTGTGCCGCAGCTGCTCGAGGAGGTGGCGGCCGGCAGGTCGGTGGCCGTGGTCACCGACGCCGGCATGCCGGGGGTGTCCGATCCGGGTTATCTGATAGTCTCGGAGGCGGTCCGACGGGGGGACATCAGGATTGAGGTCCTGCCGGGGGCATCAGCCCTAACGGCGGCGCTTGCCGGGAGCGGGCTACCCACCGACACCGTGACCTTTTTAGGGTTTTCGCCCGCAAGAACAGCTGAGCGGCGACGGTGGCTCGCTCAACGGGCGGCCAGGGCGCAAGGAACCTTGGTGCTGTACGAGTCGCCGCTGCGCCTGGCCGCCACGTTGGAGGATCTGACATCGGCGCTCGGTGACCGCGGGGCGGTCGTTGCTCGGGAACTGACCAAAGTCCACGAGAGCTGGCACCGGGGCAGGCTGTCGGAACTGGCGACAGCCGCCCGGGACGGACGCATTCCACAGCGTGGGGAATGTGTGATTCTGGTATCTGGCCTAGAAGATGCCTTGGTCGACGGGGAGCGTCCACAGCTCTCGGAATCCGAAGCCCTGATAGAGTTTGGGCGACTGACAGAGGAGTTGGGCCTATCCAAGCGTGATGCACTCCACGCGCTGGCGGCAGAGACACGGCTCTCCCGTCGGGAGCTCTACTCCCTCATCGAACGCGCCAAGAGTTCTGGTAAATAGCCTAATGGTCTCCGCTCACGTGGTCATCCTTGCCGCCGGCAAGGGAACACGCATGAAATCGGCGCTTCCGAAAGTCCTGCATCGGGTCGCCGGCATCCCGCTGCTCGAGCACGTGCTCCGCACCGTGCGCGCGTTCCGCCCCGAGTCCACGACGGTCGTGATCGGTCACGGTGCCGATCAGATTCAGGCCGCGTTCAGTGCCGACCCCGGACTCCGCTTCGTGGTTCAGGAGCCGCAGCTCGGGACGGCCCACGCCCTCCTCCAGGCCGAGCCCGTGCTGCGCGGCGCGACGGGCGACGTCGTCCTGCTGTACGGAGACGTTCCGCTGCTCCGGCCGTCCACGCTCGAGACGCTCATCGAGCGCCATCGCGCCGACCGCGCGGCCGCCACCGTCGTCACGGCCGTGGTGGAGTCGCCGTACGGTTACGGGCGCATCCTCCGCCGCGACGGCCAGCTCGTCCGCATCGTCGAGGAACGCGACACGTCGCCCACCGAGCGCGCCATCAAGGAAGTGAACGCGGGCATCTACGCGTTCGCGCTCGAGCCGCTGTTCGAGGCGCTGCGATCTATTGCGGCGCAGAACGCGCAGGGCGAGTACTATCTACCGGACCTGATTCCGATCTATCGTCGCCGGTCGCTCCCGATTGCCACGGTGACCGTCGCCGATGCCAGCGAGATCCGCGGCGTGAACAGCCGCAGCGAGCTCGCGGAGGTTGCTGCACTCGTGCGTCAGAAGAAGAACGAGGAGCTCATGGCGGCCGGCGTGACGCTGATCGATCCGGCCACCACCTACGTCGACGTCGACGTCGTCGTCGGGCCCGACACGGTCCTGCATCCGAATGTCTACCTGGAAGGCAGCACGACCGTCGGCGCCGCGTGCGAGATCCAGGCGGGCTCGCGGCTCGTGAACGCGCGCGTCGGCGACCGCGTCACGATCCGCAACTACTGCGTGATCACCGACTCCACGGTCGCAGACGACGCGGTGATCGGACCGTTCGCGCACCTGCGTCCGGGCAGCGAGGCACGGGAGGGGTCGCACATCGGCAACTTCGTCGAGCTGAAGAAGACCATTCTCGGCCCGGGCTCCAAGGCGAGCCACCTGGCGTATCTGGGCGACGCGACGATCGGCGCGAACGTCAACGTCGGCGCCGGCACGATCACCTGCAACTACGACGGGACGACGAAGCACCCGACGATCATCGAGGACGGCGCCTTCATCGGCAGCGACTCGCAGCTCGTCGCGCCCGTGCGCGTCGGGCAGGGCGCATACGTCGCGGCCGGCTCGACGATCGTGGAGGACGTGCCGCCGCGCGCGCTCGGCATCGCGCGCAGCCGGCAGGTCAACAAGGAGGACTGGGTGGAACGGAAGAAGACCCAGAAGAGTCAATAGCGGGCGCCTGGCCGCTGGCTGCCGGCAGTCCCCGTCTGCCGGCGGCCCGCTGCTCCCCGCCGGGCCTGCCGCTGTCGGCCGCCTGTTGTCTGCTGCGGAGAACCACCATGTGCGGCATCATCGGGTACATCGGTCAGCGGCCGGTCCTCCCCATCCTCATCGAGGGGCTCCGGCGTCTCGAGTATCGCGGTTACGATTCGGCCGGCATCGCGGTCGTCAACAACAGCCACGTCGAGATCCGCAGGAGCCCGGGAAAGCTCGTCAACCTCGAAGCGGCGCTCGCCGGCAGCGCGCTCGAAGGGCGCTACGGCCTGGGCCACACCCGCTGGGCCACGCACGGCCGTCCCACCGAAGAGAACGCCCATCCCCATCGCGACTGCACCGGCCGACTCGTCGTCGTCCACAACGGGATCATCGAGAACTACCTCGAGCTGAAGAGCGAGCTGCAGCGCGACGGCCATCGCTTCGTCACCGAAACGGACACCGAGATCGTCGCGCACCTGGTGGAGAGCGAGATGCGCGGCGACGGCCTCGAGCCGGCGGTCCGGCGTGCGCTCGTCAGGCTCCGCGGGCTGTTCGCGCTCGTCCTGATGTCGGCCGACGACCCCGATACGCTCGTCGCGGCGCGCTACGGCCCGCCGCTCGTCGTCGGGCTGGGTGACGGCGAGTACTTCGTCGCCTCCGACGTGCCGGCCATCCTCTCGCACACCCGCGATGTCGTTTTCCTCGAGGACGGCGAGCTCGCGGTCGTGCGCCGCGACGGCGTCCGGTTCAGCGATCTCGACGGAAGCCCGCGCAATCGCCAGCCGCAGCGCGTGTCGTGGGACCCGGTGATGGCCGAGCGCGCCGGCTACAAGCACTTCATGCTCAAGGAAATCTTCGAGCAGCCGCGCGCGCTTGGAGAGACGCTGGTCGGACGGCTCGCCGCGTCACGCGAGGCGGTGACCCTCGACGAAATCGGCCTGCCGGACGAGGCGCTCGCGGCCGTGCAGCGCGTGCAGATCGTCGCGTGCGGCACGAGCTGGCACGCCGGGCTCGTCGGCAAGTTCCTCATCGAAGCGCTGGCACGGGTGCCGGTCGACGTCGACTACGGCTCCGAGTTCCGTTATCGGAACCCGATTGTCGGCACCGGCACGCTGGCCGTGGCGATCACGCAATCCGGCGAGACCGCCGACACGCTGGCGGCGCTGCGCGAGGCGAAGTCGCGGCATGCTCTCACGCTCGCCATCTGCAACGTCGTCGGCAGCATGGCCACCCGCGAGGCCGGCGGCGTCGTCTACACACACGCGGGGCCGGAGATCGGCGTCGCGTCGACGAAGGCCTTCACCACCCAGCTCGTGGCGTTGTACCTGCTCGCCGTGCACATGGCGCGCATCCGCGGCACGCTCGACGCGAACGAGCGGCGGGCCCACCTCGAAGGACTCGGCCGGCTGCCACAGCTCGTCGAGGAGACGCTGCAGCTCGCACCGCGCATCGAGGAGATCGCGGGCCGTTTCCACAACCGCCACGACTTCCTCTATCTCGGGCGCGGCATCCACTATCCGATCGCGCTCGAGGGGGCCCTGAAGCTGAAGGAGGTGTCGTACATCCACGCGGAAGGTTACCCGGCCGGCGAGATGAAGCACGGCCCGATCGCGTTGATCGACGAGGCGATGCCGGTGGTGGCGGTGGCGCCCGACGCGCCGGCGACCGGCAAGATGATCGGCAACATCCAGGAGGCGCGTGCGCGCGGCGCCAGCATCATCGCGGTCACGACGGCTGGCGACTCCCGGATCGCGGGCGTGCTGGACGAGGAGCACGACGCGGTGCTGCCTCTGCCGCCGTGTCCCGCGCTGACCTCGCCGATCGTCGCCGTCGTGCCGCTCCAGCTTCTCGCGTACGCGATCGCCGTACGCAGGGGCTGCGACGTCGATCAACCGCGGAATCTCGCGAAGAGCGTTACGGTAGAATAGATGAGTGGCCGGCCGCGACGCGGCCGGCTGCCTGCGGAGCCTTCCTTCCGGGCCGGATCGGCAGCGGCCCACGACCGGCACCTCCGCGTCGATCACCGGACTGCGGACGTTCAACGGATGGATTTCACGACCGGGCTGAATCCCGAACAGCGGGACGCGGTGCTGCAGACCGACGGCGCCGTGCTCATCCTCGCGGGCGCGGGATCGGGCAAGACACGCGTCATCGCGCACCGCATCGCGCACATCGTCGCCACCGGCCTGGCGCCGGCCGACGGCATCCTCGCCGTCACGTTCACCAACAAGGCCGCCGAGGAGATGCGCGAGCGCGTGTCGGCGCTGCTCCGCGCCGACTGCTCGCGGATGTGGATCTCGACGTTCCACGCCCTCTGCGCGCGCCTGCTGCGCCGCGAGGCGCCCGCGATCGGGCTCACCCGCGACTTCGTCATCTACGACTCGGCCGATCAGCTGTCGGTCGTCAAACAGGCGGTCCGCGAGCTCGGGCTCGACGAGTCCGTGATCCAGCCACGGGCGGCGCTGGCGCGCATCAGCCATGCGAAGAACACGATGCAGGGCCCCGAGGCGTTCGAGGGCGCCTGGCGGCCGGACAACCGGATCGTCGGCCGCATCTACCGCTTCTACATCGACGCGCTCAAGTCGAGCAATGCGCTCGACTTCGACGACCTGCTGCTGGAAACGGTGCGGCTGTTCAAGGAATCGGAGGCGGTGCGCACCCGCTATGGTCGCCAGTTCCGGTACGTCATGGTGGACGAGTACCAGGACACGAACCGGCCGCAGTATCTCCTCGTCCGTCAGCTCGCGCAGCAGCACGGCAACATCTGCGTCGTGGGGGACCCGGACCAGTCGATCTACCGGTGGCGCGGCGCCGACCTGAAGAACATCCTCGATTTCGAGCACGATTTCCCCGACGCCACGACGGTCCGTCTCGAGCGGAACTACCGCTCGACGCAGGTCATTCTCGACGCCGCATCGGCGGTCATCAGCCAGAACCGGCATCGCAAGGAGAAGCGGCTCTGGACCGACAAGGAGGGGGGCGCCCGCATCCTGCAGTACCGCGGCGGCGACGAGCTCGAGGAAGCCGACTTCATCATGCGCACGATCCGGTGCGCGCTGCGTGAAGACGACGAGCTGACGGCCGCGGTGCTCTACCGGATCAACTCGCAGTCGCGCGCGATCGAGGACGCGCTGATGCGCGAGGGCATCGCCTACAAGATCGTCGGCAGCGTCCGGTTCTACGAGCGCAGGGAAATCAAGGACGCACTCGCCTACATGCGGCTGCTCCTCAACCCGTACGACGACGTCAGCCTGCGGCGGGTGATCAACGTGCCGGCCCGCGGCATCGGACGCGGCGTGATGGAGGGGCTCGAGAAGCTGGGCCCCCCGGCGGAGCTTCCCCCGCTGCTCGCCGCCGGCCTCGAGCCGGAGGTGTCGCCGAACGCGCTCTGGGTGAAGCTGCAGCGCGCAATCGACGAGCGGGCGCTGCCGTCGCGTGCGATCGCGTCGCTCACGGCGTTCCGGGACATGCTGCTGACGCTCATCGACGTCGCGCGCCGCGATCCGGTGTCGACGACGCTCGAGAAGCTGCTCACGCAGACCGGCTACATCCACGACCTGCGGGAAGAGCGGAGCGAAGAGGCCCAGGCGCGCATCGAGAACCTGATGGAGCTCGTGTCGGCCGCGCGCGAATACGAGGCGCGCGATCCCGATCCGTCGCTCGCGGGCTTCGTGGATCAGCTCTCGCTGCTCTCCGAGGTCGACGAGGAGCAGGGGAGTCGCAACGCGCGGGTGTGGCTGATGACGATGCACGCGGCCAAGGGGCTGGAGTTCCCGCTGGTCGTCATCGCCGGGCTGGAGGAAGGGCTGTTCCCGCACTCGCGCGCGTTCGAGGACGAGCACGAGCTCGAGGAAGAGCGGCGGCTCTGCTACGTGGCGATGACGCGCGCACGGCAGCGGCTCGTCGTGACGAGCGCGGCGCGTCGGCGGACGTTCGGCGAGTATCGCCCGACGACGCCGTCGCGGTTCCTCGCCGAAGTGCCGCCGGAGCTGATGGAGCTTGCGCCGGATCCGTCGTCAGAGCACCAGCGCGGGTTCCCCGGATTCGGCGCCTATGCCGGGGCCGGGTTCGGCTCCCGGCGCAGCGGGTACGGCGAGCGGCGTTCGCGTGAAACGGCCCACACGCCGTTCCCGATGTACGAGGACGAGGACCAGTCGGCTGCTGAGAACGGCGGCATCGTCCCGGGCGCTCGCGTGCGCCACGCCAACTTCGGGGTCGGAACGGTCGTCAGCGTGGAACCGGTCAGCGACGACACGAAGATCGTCGTCCGGTTCGCGATCGGCGAGAAGACGCTTCGCGCGAAGTACGCCCGGCTGCAGCCGGCGTAGACGTTCGATGCAGCTGGCAGCAGGCGGCCGGCAGCTGGCAGGGCTGCTGCTGACCAGTCAGCGTCGACTGTTCACTCCTGCCTGCTGCCAGCTGCCGGCTGCCGGCCGCCAGCTACCCGACCTACAGTTCCTCCGGCTCGATCGACGTCACGATCCAGCGCCCGGAGAGCTCCTGGCCCTGCGAATCCTTCATCTCCGCGCGCTGCATGCCGATTAGATAGGTGCGCTCGACCGTCGCGCCATCCGGCTGCCTGACCTCCGCCAGGATGCGGACGTCCTTGAGAACCAGGTCTCCCTCGAGCTGCGTGACGTCGACGTTGCTCGCCTGCCGCGCAAGGCTCAGCTCGACGATGCCCCTGTTGGCATTGAGCTGGTACTGGGCGTCCGAGACGGCCTTCGTGTGCATCGCCGCGTCGGCCACCCACTTGTCCCAGGCGGCCTTCACGGGGAGGTCGCGGGCCGACAGGCTCCGGTTGCCCGCCTCCGCCTTCATGATGCGGTCGATCGCCGTGAGGTTGGCGTTCTGGTAGGCGCGTTTCTGTTCGGTGAACTGCGCGTCGGCGGCCTTTGCCTTCTCCAGTTCCTCCGCGAACCGGCGGAGGGGAAGAGGACGCCGGCGCTCCGGGCTGATTTCGAGGATCTCGAAGTCCTGGACGACTCCGTCCGTCCGGGGATCGAACGAGACGGTGGCGAAGTTGCCGAGGGTGGTGTTGTCCCTGAGACGGGAGGCCCGGAAGAAATCCTGGAGGATCTTGCCTTCAGGGGGCCCCGAGCAGCCAACGAGAAGAGCCAGGCTGCCCGCGACGAGCGCGCAGGACGTGCTCCGACGCCGTTCCATAACCACAGCCTCCTTCCCTGCCGGACGGGCGGTCGGGAGACCGGCCTGGAACCGTCCGGCGTCACTCTGGCGCTGATTCCGTTCCGCTGTCCTCCGGGTTCCCGGGCTCCGGCGCCGGCGCGGCCGGCTGGTTCTCCTCCGCGTCGACGGACCCCTGGTCTTCGAGACGGGCCACGGCCACCGTGCGGTCGCCCTCGTCGAGATCCATCAGCCGCACGCCCTGCGTCGCACGGCCGATCACGGAGATCCCGCTCGCCCGGGTCCGCAGAATCATGCCCTGCTGCGTGATGAACATCAACTCCTCGCTGTCGAGGACGCAGGTGACGCCCACCACCTTGCCGTTCCGCTCGGTGGTCTGGATGTTGATGATCCCGTAGCCGCCGCGGCCCTGGACCCTGTACTCGTCGATGACCGTGCGCTTGCCGTAGCCGTTCTCGGTCACGGTCAGAATCGTGCCGCCCGGCCGGAGCACCTCCATGCCGACGACCTCATCGCCCGGCCGCAGCGAGATGCCCCGCACCCCGTAGGCCGAGCGTCCCATCGGCCGGATGTCGCTCTCGGGGAACCGGATCGACAGGCCGTCCCGGGTGCCGATGAAAATCTCGCTCTTCCCGTCGGACAGCTGGACGCTGATGACGGAGTCCTCGCCGTTGACCCCCATCGCGATGATGCCGCCGGCGCGCGGGTTGCTGAAGGCGGCCAGCTCCGTCTTCTTCACGGTCCCGCGCCGCGTGCACATGACGATGTAGCGGTCGGGCGTGTCCAGCTCGCGGACCGCGAGCAGCGCCGCGATCCGCTCGTCCGGCTGCATCGACACGAGGTTCGCGATCGACCGGCCCTTGCCGTCGACCGCGACATCCGGGATCTCGTGGACCTTGAGCCAGTAGCAGCGGCCGCGGTCCGAGAAGATCAGGATGTAGCTGTGCGTCGACGCGACGAACAGGTGGTTGACGTAGTCCTCTTCGCGCGTCCGCATGCCGATGCGTCCGCGCCCGCCTCGCTGCTGGCTGCGGTACTCCGTGATCGCGGTCCGCTTGATGTAGCCGGTCTCGGTGACCGTGATCGCGACGTCCTCGTCGGCAATCAGGTCCTCGATCCGGAACTCGCCCTCGGCGTCGACGATCTCGGTGCGCCGCGGGTCGCCGAACCGGTCGCGCACCGCCTTCAGCTCGTCGACGACGACCTGCATCAGCAGCGTCTCGTCGCCGAGGATCGCGCGCAGGTGCTCGATCAGCTTCCGCAGCTCCGCCAGCTCGTCGAGGATCTTCTGCCGCTCGAGCCCGGTCAGGCGCTGCAGCTGCATCTCGAGGATGGCCTGCGCCTGGATCTGCGAGAGGCCGAACGACGTCATCAGCCCGTCGCGGGCCTCGACGGTCGTCTTCGAGGCGCGAATCAGCCGGATCACCTCGTCAAGGTGGTCGAGCGCGATCCGCAGCCCCTCGAGGATGTGCGCGCGCGCCTCGGCCTTGCGCAGCTCGAATTCCGTCCGGCGCCGGACGACGTCCCGACGGAACGCGATGAACTCCTCGATGAACTCGAGCAGGTTCAGCACCTTCGGCCGGCCGCCGACGATGGCGAGCATGATGATGCCGAAGGTGCTCTGCAGGCTGGTGTGGCGGAACAGGTTGTTCAGCACCACCTCCGGCACTTCGCCGCGCTTGAGCTCGACCACCACACGCATGCCCTGGCGATCGGACTCGTCGCGGATGTCGGCGATGCCTTCAATGGTCTTGTCGCGCACCAGGTCGGCGATGCTCGTGATCAGCCGCGCCTTGTTGACCTGATACGGAATCTCCGTGATGACGATCGACTGCTTGTCGCCGCGCTTCGACGTCTCGATTTCGGTCCTCGCGCGGACGGTGATGCTGCCGCGCCCCTCGCGGTACGCCTGCACGATGCCCGACCGGCCGACGATGATGCCGCCGGTGGGGAAGTCGGGGCCGGTGACGATGCGGAGCAGCTGGCGCAGCCGTTCGTCGCGCGTGGTCGGCCGCTCTCCCTCGACGGGCTGGCCGGCCGCGGCGGCGGCCGCGAGGCGCCGTGCCCGCTGCTGCTCCTCGATGACGTAGATGACGCCGTTGACGACCTCGGTGAGGTTGTGCGGCGGAATGTTCGTCGCCATTCCGACCGCGATGCCGGTGGACCCGTTCACCAGCAGGTTCGGAATCGGCGCCGGCAGGACCGTCGGCTCCTCGGTCGTCTCGTCGAAGTTCGGCTGGAAGTCGACCGTCTCCTTGTCGAGATCGGCCATCAGCTCTTCGGCGAGCGGCGTCAGGCGCGCCTCGGTGTAGCGATAGGCCGCCGGCGGGTCGCCGTCCACCGATCCGAAGTTCCCCTGGCCGTCGACCAGCGGGAGCCGCATGTTGAAGTCCTGCGCGAGGCGCACCAGCGTGTCGTAGGCCGGCGCGTCTCCGTGCGGGTGGTAGTTGCCGATCACCTCGCCGACGATCTTCGCGCACTTCCGGTACGCGCGATTGCTGGCCAGACCCATCTGGCGCATCGCGTACAGCACGCGCCGGTGCGCGGGCTTCAGGCCGTCGCGCACGTCGGGAAGCGCCCGCCCGATGATTACGCTCATCGCGTAATCCATGTACGAGCGCTTCATCTCGTCTTCGATGTTGACCGGTACTCTGGTATCCATTGAATGAGTGCTCGAAAACCCCGTCCGGCTCCGGCGGGTGACCGCGGGCGCGCCACGCGCGTGGCGGCGTGCCGCACGTCAGACCGGCGCGGCGCCTAGATGTCCAGGTTCTTCACGTCGAGCGCGTTGTCCTCGATGAACCGGCGGCGCGGCTCCACCTGATCGCCCATCAGGGTCGTGAACATCAGATCGGCCTCCGCGTGGTCCTCCGCACGGACCTGCAGGAGCGTCCGGTCCTCCGGGTTCATCGTCGTGTGCCACAGCGTCTCGGGGTTCATCTCGCCGAGACCCTTGTAGCGGTTGATGGCGATGCCGCGGTTGCCGGCGTCGATGAAGTAGCGCACCAGCGCGTCGATGTCGGGCAGCGTCACGCGCTCCTCGCGCCCGCGCGGACGCGGACGGACGTCCGTCGCCGCCTCGGCGGGCGCCGCCGGTGCCTCTTCCTCGGACTCCTCTGCCGGCGTGCCGGTGGCCGAGACCTCGAACGGACCCTGGAGGAAGTCCTTGACCTCGCGATAGGCGAGGGCCAGCGCCCGGTAGTCGCTGCCGGTCAGGAAGTCGGCCGACAGCACGTGCCGCCGCGGGTAGCCGTTCGAGCGGTCCTCGACGAGGAGCTCGAACAGGTTGTGTTCCTCGTCCGTCTCGATCGAGACCGTGCGATCGGGCGTCGCGATCGCGGACGCGAAGGCCTCGAGCCCGGCGCGGTCGGCGAAGAACGCCTTGTCCCGCACGTCCTGGCGCAGCAGCGCCTCGACGACTTCGCGCAGCTGCCCGCGGCGCTCGACCAGCTGCATCTGCTTCTGGTAGGCGATCAGCCGCTGCAGCATGGCGACGAGGTCCTCGCCCTGCAGCACCTCGCCGGTTCCGCCGATCCGGAGCTGCCGCGCCTCGGCGGCGCGCCGGATGAGGAACTGCTCGAGCTCGCGGTCGTCCTTGATGTAGGTCTCGCCCTTGCCGCGCTTCGCGCGATACAGCGGCGGCTGCGCGATGTAGACGTGCCCCGCCTCGATCAGCTGCGGCATCTGGCGGTAGAAGAACGTCAGCAGCAGCGTCCGGATGTGCGATCCGTCGACGTCCGCGTCGGTCATGATGATGACGCGGTGGTACCGCAGCTTGGACAGGTCGAAGTCGTCGGTGCCGATGCCGCAGCCGAGCGCCGCGATGATCGTGCGGATCTCCTCGCTGCTGAGCATCTTGTCGAAGCGGGCCTTCTCGACGTTCAGGATCTTCCCGCGGATCGG
>DASVDJ010000059.1:0-3374 GCA_036381155.1 Vicinamibacterales bacterium | reverse complement strand
GCGCGGCCGACCGGACCGCATGTCCGGCCTCACGCAGCCGGCCGGCGAGCGCGTCGGGCGACAGCCCGCCGTGCCTCAGCACGGCGTGCACCGCCGTCCCGAACAGGCTGGTCTTCTCCACCTCCGGCATCGCGTCGAGCGCCTGCATGGTCTGCACGGCGTCGGCGGCCTGCACCTCGACGATCGGCCGGTCGGCGAAGATCGACTTCAGCTCCGCGACCGTGCCCAGCGCGGCGAGACGGCCTGCGTTCATCACCGCGATCCGCTCGCAGTGCTCCGCCTCGTCCAGGTAGTGCGTCGTGACGAGCACCGTGGTCCCGGACGCCGCGAGGTGGTCGATGAGACGCCAGAACTGGCGGCGCGACACGGGATCGACGCCGCCGGTCGGCTCGTCGAGGAAGACGATCGGCGGCTCGTGGAGAATGGCGCAGCCGAGCGCCAGCCGCTGCCGCCAGCCGCCCGCGAGCTCGCGCGTCCTCGTCGTCTCGCGTCCTTCGAGGCCGGCCATCTCGAGGACGAACTGCCGGCGCCGGTCCAGACGCTCTCCCTCCAGGCCGTACACCCCGGCGAAGAAGCGGATGTTCTGGTCGACGGTGAGCGCCTCGTACAACGAAAAGCGCTGCGACATGTAGCCGATGCGCGGCTTCACGCCTTCGGGGTCGCGGGCGACGTCGATGCCGCCCACCAGCGCGGTGCCCGACGTCGGCCGCAGCAGCCCGCACAGCATGCGGATGGTCGTCGACTTGCCAGCCCCGTTCGCGCCGAGGAATCCGAAGACCTCCCCCCGCCGCACTTCGAAGCTCACGTCGTCGACGGCCGTGAACGTTCCGAACCGCCGCGTGAGGTTCCGCACGACGATCGCTGCCTCTTCGTTGGACCGGACTCCGGTCCGGCCGGAATCGTCGGGCTGCATGTCACCTGCCCAGCGCGCGCGCGAGCTGCGCCTCGGCGAGCTTGACGGCGGCCAGCGCGCGCGTGCGCTCCAGCTCCGCCTGGAGCTGGTCGACCTGCGCGTCCAGCAGCTCGGTCGTCGTCGCGACGCCGGCGCGAACCCGTTCTTCGACGACGCGCCGGGCTTCGGTCGCGGCGGCGACGGCGGCGCCGGCCGTCTCCACCTGGGCGCGCGCCGAGTTCAGGTCGAGCTGCCGCTGCCGGATCTCCAGCGCGATTCGGGAATCGACGTCGGCGAGCCTCGCGCGCGCCGCTTCCGACGTGAGCCGCGCCTCCGCAATGGCCGCCGACGTGCGACCGGCATTCCAGAGCGTCCAGCTGACGTTCACGACGACGTCCCAGGCGTCTTCGAAGCGATCCTGCCGGGGGAAGATGCGCGGGTTCGGCCGCGCGTAGTCGAAGCCGCCGGCCAGGGCGATCGTCGGCCGGCGCTCCGCGCGTACGGCATCGATGCGGGCCTCCGAAGCGCGGACCCTGTCCTCGACGGCCTTGCGGTCGGCGCGCTGCGCGAGTGCGGTCTGCACGTCCGCCTGGACGGCACTCGCGGGATCGGGTGCCAGGACGGCGTCGGCGTCGAGCTCCGCGTCGAGCCGCGCGCCGATGAGGCGTGCGAGCTCCGCCCGCGCCGCATCGCGGACGTTCTCGGCCTGAAGCAGGGCCGTGCGCTGCTGCGAGAGCCGCGACTCGACAGTGAGGACGTCGTTCGGCGGCAGGAACCCGGCCTCGAAGCGCGCGCGGACGTCGCGCAGCTGCGATTCGACGCGCTCGACGGCGGCGCGCACGACCCGAACCGACTCCGTGGCCGTCACAAGCGCCCAGAACGCGCGGGTCGTCTCCAGGCGCAGATCCGCGCGGGCGCTCTCGAGGTCGTTCGCGGCCGCCGACTGCTCCGCGCGGGCCGCGCGTTCGAGCGCGTCGGCCCGGCCGGCCGTGTAGATGGGCCACTGCATGTCGAGCCGTGCGCGCCAGTTGTCGGGGATGTCGGGGTAGATCAGCCGGAACGTGCCGTCCTGCTGGAAGAACCCGAACTCGTCGACGTGGTTCGTGCGCTGGTAGCCGGCCAGGACGGCCAGAATCGGTCGTTCAGCCGCACGGGTGCCGTTTACCGCCGCACCGGCCGCGCCTTCTCTCGCCCTGAGCTCCGCCAGGCGATGGCTCTCGGCTTCGGCGCGCGCCAGCGCGTCCTGGAGCGTCACGCGAAGCGACGCCGATTCGGCGGGTGTCTGCGCAAGGGCGCCGGCTGGAAGGAGCGCGAGCGCGGCGAGAGCCAGGAATGCACGCATGCTACGAGTCCCCGTTTGCCCCGGATATCCGGGCGATGAAGACGTCCTCGAGCGAGGGAATGACGGCGCGAACGGACCGCGGCGCGAAGCCGGCATCCGCCAGCGACTGCTCGACGAACGCAACCGCATCGGCGTCGCTGCCCAGCTCGAGCCGGACGTGGGCGCGCTCGCCAAACACGTGCAGGTCGCGCACGTCAGGTTGCGCGCGCAGCCAGAGCAACGCTTCCCGCTGCGGCTCGACGATGACCTCGACCATCTGGCCGGGCAGGCTCCGGCGGAGACGATCGGGCGCGTCGAGCGCGAGCAGCTGGCCTTCGTGCAGGAGCGCGATGCGGTGGCAGCGCTCGGCCTCGTCCAGGTACGGCGTGCTGACGAGAATCGTGATGCCCTGCTGGAGGAACTCCGCCAGCAGCTTCCAGAACTCGCGCCGCGACACCGGGTCGACGCCGGTCGTCGGCTCGTCGAGCAGGATCACCCGCGGCTCATGGACCAGCGTGCAGGCGAGCGCCAGCTTCTGCTTCATGCCGCCGGAGAGCCGGTCGGCGAGACGGCTGCGGAACGGCAGCAGTCCGGTCAGCTCCAGCAGGCGCGTGCGCCGGGCCTGGTAGTCGCGGACGCCGTGGATCTCGGCGAAGAAGGCGATGTTCTCGTCGATGCTGAGATCGCCGTAGAGACTGAAGCGCTGCGACAGATACCCGGTCGACTGCGTGATCGCGCGGTGCTCGCGGACCGGGTCGTGCCCCAGCACGTGGATCGTCCCGCCGTCGGCGTGCAGCAGCCCGCAGAGCAGACGGATGCTCGTCGTCTTGCCGGCGCCATCCGGTCCAATCAGGCCGAAGAGCTCGCCCGGACGCACGTCGAACGACACGCCACGCAGCGCCTCGATGGCGCCGTAGCGCTTCGTGACCCCGTCGAATCGGAGAACGGCGTCCGAGGGCATGCCGGTTCTGCAGCGCCCGCGCTCAGGACACGTCGGCCAGCGGGAGCTCCGCCTCGATCGGCATGCCGGGCTTCAGCACACCCGAGGTGTTGTCGACCGTGACCTTCACGCGGTACACGAGCCGCGAGCGCTCCTGCGCGGTCTGGACGTTGCGGGGCGTGAACTCCGCGCGTGGCGAGACCCAGGTCACGCGCCCTTCG
>DASVDJ010000058.1:0-12742 GCA_036381155.1 Vicinamibacterales bacterium | reverse complement strand
GATCCGCGCGCCCTTCAGGCCGTTCGGATCCAGGAACCGCGTGTAGTCACGCGTCCGGTTCCGCGCGGCGGCGGTGGCCCGATCAGCCGGGTCGACGCCGGCCATCGCGGTCAGCAGCAGCGCCGCGTCCCGCACCGTGCGTGTCATCGGCCCGGCAGTGTCCTGGCTGTGCGCGATCGGGATCACGCCGCTGCGGCTGACGAGCCCCAGCGTCGGCTTCACGCCGACGAGGCACGCATGGTTCGACGGCGAGACGATCGACCCGTCCGTCTCGGTGCCCACGCCCGCCGCAACCAGGCTGGCGGCCACCGCGACCGCCGTGCCGGAGCTCGAACCGGACGTGTTGCGGTCGAGCGCGTAGGGGTTGCGGCAGAGCCCGCCGCGCGCCGACCAGCCGCTGGTCGAGTGCGTGGACCGGAAGTTCGCCCACTCGCTCAGATTGGCCTTGCCGAGAATGATGGCGCCCGCCTCGCGCAGCCGCGCGACGAGGAACGCATCCGACGGCGGGATCCAGCCTTCGAGGGCCAGCGAGCCTGCCGTCGTGGTCATGCGGTCCGCGGTGTCGATGTTGTCCTTGACGACGACCGGGATGCCGTGGAGAGGGCCGCGCACCCGGCCTTCGCGGCGTTCGGCGTCGAGCCGGTCCGCAATCGCGAGCGCGTCCGGGTTCACCTCGATGACGGATCGCAGGGCCGGTCCGCCGCGATCGACGGCGTCGATGCGCGCCAGGTACTTCTCGACGATGGAGCGCGCCGACTCCTGGCCGCGCGTCATCCGCTCCTGCAGGTCCGCTATCGTGAGCTCGTCGAGCTCGCCGGGCGCCGGCGTGATGTCGGCGCAGCCGTTGTCCGCGGCCGTCCGGGCTGCCGCCGCTGCAACGAGTCCGAGGGTGCCCGCCGTCCCGAGGGAAAGGAAGTTCCGCCGCTCCATGCGCTCTGGCTCCGTGGTGGCCTCACTATCTCACGATCCGGTCCGGGTTCCGCATCGGCGCGTCTTTCCTGTACCCTGTGCCCGCCGCTGTGGCGGCTCTCACGATTGCTGACCGATGGAACCCATGAACCGGACGAACGTGCTCGACCGCTTCCGTCTCGACGGCCGGCGCGCGCTGGTGACCGGCGCCAGCCGCGGACTCGGCCGCTCGATGGCGCTTGCCTTCGCCGAGGCCGGCGCCGACGTCATCATCACCGGCCGCACGCAGGAGACGCTCGACCGGACCGCCGGTGAAATCCGGAGCCGCGGACGCCAGGCGTGGACCGTGCGGAGCGACATGAGCGTTCCGGAGGAATGCGAGGCGGTGCTCCGGCGGATTCTCGCCGAGCTCGGTCCCGTCGACATCCTGGCGAACAACGTCGGCAATCGCGAGGTCAGCATGCCGATCGAGGCCGAGACGCTCGACGACTGGCGGCGTTCGATCGATCTGAACCTGACGAGCTGCTTTCTCGGCACGCGGATCGTCGGCGAGGCCATGCTGGCCCGAGGGCAGGGCGGGCGCATCATCAACATCGCCTCGATGAGCGGCCTCATCGTCAATCGCGGCATCGGCGGTCGCGACTACGAGACGTCGAAGGCCGCGGTGCTGCACTTCACCCGCTGCGCCGCGGCCGACTGGGCGCCGCACGGCATCACGGTGAACGCGATCTGCCCGGGGCTGTTCATGACGGACACCAACCGCGCCTGGAACGAACGCCGCCCCGAGGTGATCGACGCCATTGTCCGGCACATTCCGATGGGCAGGCCGGGGGAGCCGGACGAGATCGGGCCGCTGGCGGTGTTCCTCGCCAGCCCCGCGGCCGCATACGTGACCGGCGCCGCCTATGTGATCGATGGTGGGTACACCCTCTGGTAGCGGGCTGGATCCACATCAGGCGGGAATTGAGAACCGCTGCGGCGGGGCTTCAGCCCCGCCCGTACCGGCGCGGGGGATCGCTCGCGCCACACGGACTGCGTGAGGACTATCCGGGATGACTAGACGAATACTGTGGCTTTCGCTGGCTCTCTTCACCGTCGCCCTCGTGGTAGCGGTATCGCACCCGACCGCCGCCATGCAGGAGAGCGCGGCACTCCCTGAGCTCGCCGTGCCGCGCGTCGAGGACTTCGCCGTCACCGGACGCGGCGACAACCCGGCATGGAACGCGGTGGCCTGGACGACCTTGAACGCGCGCAATGGCGTGGCCGATGCGCCGGCCACCCGCATCAAGGTCGCGTACTCGTCCACCGGCATCTACGTGTTCATGGATGCCGTCGACCGCACGCTCACCGCGACCTACCAGGAGGATTTCTCCGATCTCTGGAAGGAGGACGTCTTCGAGGCGTTCCTCTGGCCCGACGAGCGCGACCCGCTGTACTTCGAGTACGAAGTGTCGCCGCTCGGTCGCGAGCTGCCGATCCTGATCCCGAATCTCGACGGAAAGTTCCTGGGCTGGCGTCCGTGGCACTACGGCGGCGATCGCCGCGTGCGCCACGAGACCTCCATCGTCGGCGGGCCGAAGGAGTCGGGCGCGACGATTCAGGGCTGGCGCGCGGAGATCAAGATCCCGTACGCGCTCCTCGAGCCGCTCCGGAACGTCCCGCCGCAGAAGGGGACGCGCTGGCGGGCGAACTTCTACCGCGTGGACTACGACGGCGGGCGGGCGATTCAGTGGGACTGGGCGCGCGTGGGCCGGACCTTCCACGACTTCAGGCGATTCGGCACACTCCGGTTCGAGTAGCGTCGGCATCGCCACGGACGCACGCAGGCCACCCCGGGCCGGGACGCACGAGCGCGTCCCGGCCAGGATGAGCCGTCGCCTGTGCCCGGGCCGATCAAGCGCCGGCCGGCGCTCCGGTCGGATCGGGCCGCACGACGACCGTGTCGGCGATCTCGATGATCTCGCTCGCCGGCATCCCGACGCGATTGGCGTGCTCGGTGATCGAGGCCGGATCGGTGGCCTGGTAGATGCAGATCGTCCCCAGGGTCCCGTCCTCTTCCGTGACGACGTACGACCGGATCCAGCGCACCCGGTCGGCCATTTCGTTGTCGCCGATCCGGCGCGACTTCTCCGCGGTCTGCTTCAGCTCGTCCGGCGTGGTCCAGGCCTGCCGCCTGCGTATGGCATAGGTTTTCATGACGCATCTCCTTCTCGGCCCGCCCGGCGCGGGGGCCGGAGCGGGGGACATTCTGAACAACGACATCCGTCCCGACTTTCCGCCATCACGACCGCCCGGCGCACGTCGGCGGCCGGCGCGGCGCCCGACAGGGTGCCACCGGCACGCCACGCGTGTAAAGGGACCGGCCCGGCCCCGTGGTACGATCCCCAGCCGACCATGCCCAGCAAGCCCGAACGCGAGGTGTTGTCGGTCGCCGGCCGCGAGGTCGCGATCACGAACCCGCGCAAGGTGCTGTTTCCGCAGGCCGGATACACCAAGCTCGATGTCGCGCGCTACTACGTCGCGGTCGCGGAGGGAGCGCTCCGGGCGGCGGGAAACCGGCCCAACGTGCTGGTGCGCTACCCGAACGGCATCGACGGCGAGTTCTTCTACCAGAAGCGTGCGCCCGCCTCGCGTCCCGACTGGATCGACGTCGTCCAGCTGAAGTTCCCGTCCGGGCGCACGGCCGAGGAGGTCGTGCCGCGCGATGCGGCGGCGCTCGTGTGGATGGCGAACCTCGGATGCCTCGAGCTGCATCCGCATCCGGTCCGCGCCGACGACCTGGACAACCCTGACGAATTGCGTGTGGACCTCGACCCCGTCCCCGGCGTCGAGTGGCCGCAGATCCGCGAGGTCGCGCACGTCGTCCACTCGGTCCTCAACGACTTCGGTCTCGTGGGCTGGCCGAAGACGTCGGGGTCGCGCGGGCTGCACGTGTCGGTGCGCATCCAGCGGCGGTGGGGGTTCGAGGAGGCCCGGCGAGCCGCCCTCGCGCTGGCGCGCGAAGTCGAGCGCCGTGCGCCCGCGTTGGCGACGAGCAAGTGGTGGAAGGAAGAGCGCCACGGCGTCTTCCTGGATTACAACCAGAATGCGAAGGACCGGACCGTGGCCGGTGCGTACTCCGTGCGTCCGAAGCCGGACGCACGCGTGTCGGCGCCGCTGGCGTGGGAGGAGATCGACGAGTGCGATCCGGCGGACTTCACGCTGGCGACGATGCCCGCGCGCTTCGCGAAGGTCGGCGACCGGCACGCAGACATCGACCGAAAGCCGGGCAGTCTCGATGGGCTGCTCGAGCTCGCCGCCCGTCACGAACGTGACGGCCTCGGCGATGCGCCCTGGCCGCCGCACTACCGGAAGCAGGCGGGCGAGCCGCCGCGCGTCCAGCCGTCACGCCGCCGGGTGCCGAAGCATCCGCTGATCGAGATCGGTCGCGCCTCGAAGAAGGACGAGGCGCTCGCCGGACTGGAGCGCTGGAAGGCGCGCCATCCCGAGGCCGCCGCGCACCTGGCGCCCGACGACGTCATCGTCGACGCGATGCGCGGCCGGCATCAGACGTGGACGCGCATCCGCGTGAACCTGCGGCACGTGCCCGAGCCGCTGCGGCCGCCGCAGGAAGCGCTCGATCCCGACACGGCCAGGACCGGATGGGAGGGGGTCAGCGGCGACCGGTCAGCCCGAAAATCTTCTCGAGCTCGTAAGGGGTCGTGACCTCGAGCTGATCGTACCGGCAGTCCGACGGACGCTTGTCGGGACGCCACCGCTGGAAGATCGTCGCGTGGCGGAAGCGGTCCGCCTGCAGATGGTCGTACTTGACCTCGCAGACGCGCTCGATGCGCACCGGCTCCCACGACAGATCCTTGCCTGCGCTCCAGCGGCTCTGCGCCCCCGGCATGCGGCCCGTCGCGCTGCCCTGGGCCCACTCCCGCCAGGGATGCCCCTCGAGCGCGTTCTCCCTGAGCGGCTCCAGCTCCTTCGCGAGCTCGCGCCGGCGCTCCATCGTGAACGCCGAGGTCACGCCGACGTGGTGCAGCGTGCCCCGGTCGTCGTAGAGGCCCAGCAGCAGCGATCCCACCAGTCCTTTCCCGGCCTTGTGCCACCGGAATCCGCCGACGACGCAGTCCGCCGTTCTCGCGTGCTTGATCTTCACCATCGTCCGGCGACCGGGCTCGTAGCGCGCTGACGCCGCCTTCGCGACGACCCCGTCCAGCCCGGCGCCTTCGAAGCGTTCGAGCCACTCGGCGGCGACCGCGGCGTCGCGCGTCACCGGCGTGAGATGGACGGGCGGTTTCACGCGGCGCAGCAGCCGTTCGAGCGCCGCGCGGCGCTCGGCCTGCGGCGTCGCGCGGAGATCCGCGCCATCCGCCGCCAGCAGGTCGAACGCGACGAACGACGCCGGCGTTTCGGCGGCGAGCTTCGCGACGCGGGAGGCGGCCGGGTGCAGGCGCAGCTGCAGCCGATCGAAGTCCAGCCCGCGCGGCGTCACGATCACGATCTCGCCGTCGACGACGCAGCCGGAGGGCAGCGCGTGGAGGAGCGCCTCGTGCAGCTCGGGGAAGTAGCGATCGAGCGGCCGGAGGTCGCGGCTCTGGATGAACACGTCATCGCCGTCGCGGAAGACGATCGCGCGGAAGCCGTCCCACTTCGGCTCGTAGAGCCAGCCGTCGCCGGCCGGGATCGCTTCGGCGAGCTTCGCGAGCATCGGCTCGATCGGCGGCGGGATCGGGAATGCCATCGGACTGGGCTTCGGGCCTCAGGCTTTGGACTTTGGGCTCGAGGTCTTGTGCAGCATCGTGCCGCTTTCAGGGGCGTGGTTCGCTGTCACGCTGCCTCGAGCGGGCATGCATGCAACACCCGCCGTCAGAGCGCGGCCCAGGGAGGAAGGATATCCCGTTCGATGCCGAAGACGAACCCGCCGAGCAGGAGCACGAGCCCGACAATGATCGGCACGAGCGCGACGTTCAGCACCATCCCGGCCCGCGCCATCTGCGGCAGCGGGACGTAGCCGCTGCCGTAGACGATGGCGTTCGGCGGTGTGCCGACCGGCATCATGTAGGAGCAGTTGGCGGCGAGCGCGGTCGGGATCATGAAGAGCAGCGGATTCTGCCCCGTGCTCAGCGCCAGGGCGCCGGCAATCGGCAGGAAGGTGGCTGCCGTCGCCGTGTTGCTCGTCAGCTCGGTCAGCAGCAGGATCCCGAAACAGACGAGCGAGACCAGGAGCAGCAGCGGCAGCATGTCGAGCGAGGCGGCCGCATCGCCGAGATAGCGCGCCAGCCCGTGCCGTTCGATGGCGCCGGCGAGGCTGAGCCCGCCGCCGAACAGCAGCAGGACACCCCACGGCACGCTCTTCGTCGCCTCCCAGGTCATCGCGAACTCGCCGCGGCGGGCGTCCACCGGGATCATGAACAGCAGTAGCGCGCCCGCGATGGCGATCGTCGTGTCGGAGACGAGCGGCGCAACCCTGGCGAGCAGTGGCTGGAAGACCCAGCACAGGGCCGTCGCGGAGAAGACGATCGTGACGACGATCTCGCCGCGGCTGAGCGGGCCGAGCTGCCGGCCCTCGCGCGCGATCAGGTCGTCCGCGCCCGGCAGCGGGGCACGGCCCGGCCGGAAGAGCAGCCGCGTCAGCGCCAGGTGGACGATCGGCAGCGTGACCGCCACGACCGGAACGCCGAGCAGCATCCACTGCCCGAAGCCGATCTGCACGCCGTAGATGTCGCTCATGTACGCCGCGAGCAGTGCGTTGGGCGGCGTGCCGATGAGCGTGCCCATGCCGCCAGTGGTTGCGCCGTACGCGACGGCCAGCAGCAGCGCGATGCGGAACTCCCGCAGCTCGCGGCTCGTCGCGTCGTGCGGGAGCAGCCGGGCGATCGACAGCGCAATCGGCAGCATCATCATCGCCGTCGCCGTGTTGCTCACCCACATGCTGATGAGCGCCGAGGACACCAGCACGCCGAGGATGATGCGCGCCGGGCTCGTGCCGATCACGCCCAGCAGGCGGATGGCGACGCGCCGGTGCAGGTTCCAGCGCTCCATCGCGAGCGCGATGACGAAGCCGCCGAGAAAGAGGAAGACGATCGGGTTCGCGAACGGCGCGGCCGCCTCGCGGATGTCGCCGAGCCCGAGCGCGGGGAACAGCACGAGCGGGAGCAGCGCCGTCGCGGGAATCGGGATCGGCTCGGCGATCCAGAAGATCGCCATCAGCGCGGCGACGCCGGCCGTCCGCCATCCTTCCGGCTCGAGGCCGGGAGGCGCCGGGAGCAGCAGCGTCGCCGCCAGCAGGGCGGGGCCGAGCACCCAGCCGGCGCGCTGACGCGCGCCGACGCCGGGCCCCGCCGTGCCGATCGGATCCGGAGTGTGCGCGGGAGGTGAGATCACGCGCCGGGCCGTCCCGCTATTCGTAGCCCCGTTTGAGCAGCATGTCGGCGGAGGCGGAGAAGGCCTCGGCGCTCGGGATGTCGAACCCGAACGAATCGGCCAGCCGCGTGTAGATGCTGAAGAGCGCGCAGACGTGGATCGCGTCCTCGATGGCGGCATCCGACAGCCCGGCTGCCCGCAGCGAGGCGACGTCGGTCGCCTCGAGCCGCTCCGGCGTCAGCGCCATCTTCTCGATGAAGCCGAGCGCGGCGCGCACGCGTGCGTCCACCGGCGCCGTGCGCCAGTCGGCCAGCACCGCATCCACCAGCGCCCTGTCCCCGAACGCCTTCGACGCGACCGCGCCGTGGGCGTTCGTTCAGAAGGGACACTGGAACAGGCGCGAGGTGAACGCCGCGAACAGCTCGCGCTCGCCGACGCTCCACTCCGAGGGGCCGCGCATGACCGCCTGCGTCCAGCGGTTCATGTGCCGGCCGAAGAACTCGGGCCGGTACATCAGCGTGCGCACGATGTCCGGCGCGCGGAAACCGGTCGTCAGCCGGATGATCAGCATCACCAGCTTCTGTGGGAGCCGGTGCCCGCGCCTGACGCGATCCAGCCGCATCAGCGTCCCTCCTTCAGCAGCGACAGCGCGCGTTCGAGCCGCGCGACGCCCGCGCCAACAGCTGCTGCCACGGTGGTCTCGAAGATCTCGTCGTCCGTGTGCCCGGCCGCCTTCAGTGCCTCGATGTCCGCGTCGGTGATCCGGTAGGCGTGGCGGACGACCGCGTCGACGTGGCGCGCCCACGGGTCCGGCACACCGGAGGCCTGCGGCGGCTCCGCGGAACCGGACACCGCGCGCGCGGCGTGATCGCGGGCGGCTGCCCGCGCAGCCGCCGGCACGCGGCCGGGGCCGTCGAAGACGGACCGTTCGACGGCGTCGACGAGTGGGGAGTAGCGATCGGTGTGGCTGCTCATGTCGTCGACCCGGATCCTAGCAGGACTGCGCGCGGCCGGCCATGCCGCGCCGCACCACGCAGCGCCACGCGTGCATCGTGAGTCAGCATCCGGAGCGGATCGCAGCCCGGCGGGGGAGGGCGGCCTTCAGGCTGCACCAGGGGGCCGCGGCGCTATCATCGGATCATCATGGAGACCCGCGAGAAGCGATTCCCGGTCGAGAAGTCGGACGAGGAGTGGCGCCGCCTGCTGACGCCGGAGCAGTACGCCGTGCTGCGCGGGCACGCAACGGAGCGCCCGGGCTCGTGCGCGCTGCTGCACGAGAAGCGTGAGGGCACGTTCACGTGCGCCGGCTGCGGCCAGCCGCTCTTCCGGAGCGGGCCGAAGTTCGAGAGCGGCACCGGGTGGCCGAGCTTCTTCGAGCCGATCGACGGCGCCGTCGGCACGAGCGTCGATCGCACCTACGGCATGGTGCGCACCGAGGTGCATTGCAGCCGCTGTGGCGGCCATCTCGGACACGTGTTCCCGGACGGCCCGCCGCCGACCGGGCTGCGCTACTGCATCAACGGCGTCGCGCTGAACTTCGAGCCGGCCGGATCGATGTAAACGTTGGGCTCTGGACCTTGGGCCTTTGGCCTTGGGTTGGGCTCTGGCCTTGGGCCAGGCCTTGGACTTTAGGCTCTGGGCCTTGGGCTGGGCTTTAGGCTTTCGGCTTCAGGCCTTGGGCTGGTCTGGATGCGTGGCGGCATCAGGGGCCACCCGAACGACACGCGCTGTCACACTGGGTGTCCGAGCCGGGGGAGTCGCGGGCGATACTCCACCCGGTCGCTCGGCCGGCGTTGCACAGACACGTCGGCAGCGTGACTGCGAACGCCGCGAGGGCCAGCCCGTACGCCTCTGTTGACCCCAGACCAGCCCAGGGCCCAAAGCCTAACGTCCAGAGCCCAGCCCAGGGCCCTCTGTTAGCGCGCGTAGCGCTCCACCTTCCTCAGATCCGGCGGCTTCATCGTGAACAGCGGCGCCCACAGATCCCCGACCTCCTCGAGCCGTGCGGGGACGGTGCGGATGGTGAAGTCGCGCCGGTCGACGCCGTCTTCGACCTCCTCCCACGTGAGCGGTGTCGACACGCCGGCGAACTCGCTGGCGCGCGCGCTGTAGGCGCACGCGAGCGTCTTTCCCTCGATGTTCTGCAGGTAGTCGACGTAGACCTTCGCGCCGCGACGGCGCACGGTGCGCTCGACGGTCGCCTGCTGCGGGTGCTTCGCCGCGACCATGGTCGCGACGATCTGCGCCCAGATGAGCGCCGCCTCGTACGGCGTGCCCTCCGGCATCGGCACGTAGACGTGGAGGCCGTCCGACCCCGACGTCTTCGGAATGCCCTGCGCGTCGACGTGATCCAGCTCGTCGCGCAGCCAGCGCGCCACGTCGAGCACGGTCTCGAACGACACACCGGGCATCGGATCCAGATCGAACGCGATGTGGTCGACGATGCCCGGCGACGGCACGCGCGAGAACCACGGATCCATCGAGATCGCCGCGAGCTGCGCCAGATACAGCAGCGTCTTCAGCGAGCCGCCGACGATGCGGCTCGGGACGTCGTCGTTCGGGAGCACCTCGGTCCGGATGCCCGGCGGGATCGGATCCGGCGCGCGGTGCTGGTAGAACGCCTCGCTCGCGATGCCGTTCGGGTACCGCTTCATCACGAGCGGCCGGTCCTCGACGACGGGCAGGATGAAGGGCGCGACCTGCACGTAGTACCGCAGCAGGTCTCCCTTGGTCAGGCCCTCTGCAGGCCAGAAGACCTTGTCGAGGTTGCCGACGTCGAGCGTGTCGCCGTCGGGCAGGACGATCGGACCGCTCCGGCGCGCGCGCTCGAGCTCGTGCAGCTGGTCGATCACGAGCTGCCGCGCCGCCTCGTCGTACGTCGGCGTGCGCGGCGACTTCTTCCTGCGCGCCCCCGTTTTCGACGTGCCGGTGCGCGTCGTCGAGCTCCGGCCCGATGAGCCACGTGAACGGGTGGAGCCCGCCTTCTTCGCCGCCGCTGCCATGGCGGCCCCATTGTCGTCCGACTCCGGGGAATCCGCGCGCGGCGCGTCGGCGGGGACGGCATCCGGCTCACGGCGCACGCGTGCGGGGTCCGTGTCCTCGCGCAGGCCGCGGTAGGTCGGATGGCGCAGCCGGGCCTCGTCGGTCCACTCCGTGAACCGCACCTGCGCGACGAGCACCGGCTTCACCCAGTGCGGCTCCTCGTTCGTCGTCGGAGGCGGCACGTCGAACGGCGTGTGCGGGATCTCGAGCGCGCGCAGCCGGCGCATGAGCCGCTCGAGCTCGGCCGCGTCGAAGCCCGATCCGACGTGGCCGCAGTAGACCAGCCGCCCGGCGTCGTCGTACACGCCGACGAGCAGTGCGCCGAAGTGGGCGCGGCTGCCGCGTGCCGACGTCCAGCCGCCGACGACGAACTCCTGCTCGCGGTGAATCTTCAGCTTGATCCAGTCGCTCGATCGCCGGCCCGAGAGGTAGCGCGACTGGGCCCGCTTCGCGATCAGCCCTTCCCAGCCTTCATCGCGCGCCCGCGTGAAGAGCTCGCGCCCGTCGGCCTCCTGCGGCGTCAGGCGCAGCAGCGGCGACCCGGGATTCACGAACACGCGTTCCAGCGCAGCGCGCCGGGCGGTCAGCGGCAGGCCGCGGAGATCGTGCGGGCCGTCGCGCAGCAGATCGAAGACGTAGTACCCGGTCGGCGTGTCGTCGGCGGCGCCGACCTCGCGCCGGTGCAGCCGGCCCTGGAGCCGCTGGAAGGATGCGGGGCGATTCCGTTCGTCGAGCGCGACGATCTCGCCGTCGAGGAGCACCGGCGCACGCAGGCGCAGCGCGTAGCGCGCCAGCGCCTTGACGATGGCGGGGAACTGCGCGGTCTTGTCGTTGCCGGCGCGCGAGTACAGACGCACGGACGGCACGGGATGACCCGGCGCCACACTCGCCAGGGCGCGGATGCCGTCGTACTTCGGCTCGTAGACGAAGCCGCTGGCAGCGAGCGACGGAGGCGCCGACGCGGTCGCCAGCATGGGACGGACCGCTGCCGGATCGTCGCGCCACGAAGCGGGAGCCAGGGCCGCGTCCCTCACAGAGTCCGGACCGGAAGACCGGCCGCGAACGGCTGCGCGGGGCGCGCGCCGCCGCGCCCCGCGCCGGTCGGTCAGGCCTGGGCCAGCTCGCGCTCGGCCCTGAGCCAGTCGAGGAATGGATCGCTCTGGAATCCGTTGGCCAGGGAAATGTAGTAGGCCCGGGTGGCAATCTCGTCGTGCGTCGGCTGGCGCCGCGCGGGGGCGGCGTCGTTGACGGACAACGTGGCCGGGACGGGCATGGCCGTGACGGATTCCTCGTTGACATGGGACATCGGCGCGGCCGCCGCGGCCGGCGTGCGCCGGGCGCGGACCGCTCGGGGCTTCGGCGCCTCGGCGCCGGTTCCCGCCGCTTTCGTCGAGCGGCGGCGAGGCGTGGATCCGTCCTTGGGGCTGGTGCTGCGCTTGCTCATGGTGCTCCTGAACTGCGTCCCGGCTGCCTGCGGCAGCCTGTGTTCCGGACCCCCGATTGTAGCGCGCCCCTGTCTTCCCTGCAGGGTGGTCGGACAACGCGCCTGAGGCTCGGGAGCGGCGGGTCCGAGCCGGAAGCCTCGCCACTGACGGACGCAGCTCCGAGGGTGAGAGGTCAGCCGGATCCGGCAGAGTCCCGTGTCACGAGGAGTAGCGATCGTTCAGCCACGGCTCTGCCGTGTTCGAATAGCCGCGCAGCTCCCAGAATCCCTTCCGATCCTGCGCGAGGAACTCGATCCGTCTGATCCACTTCGTGCCCTTCCACGCATACAGCTTCGGCGTGATCATCCGGACCGGGCCGCCGTGCTCCCGCGGCAGCGGATCGCCGTTCCACGTGTGCACCAGCAGGACGTCGTCTTCGATCGCCCGTGCGAGCGGCAGGTTCGTCGTGTACGGGATGTCCGTGCCCGGCATGTGATCGTAACCGGTGCAGTACACGAACCGCGCGGCATCGTCCGGGACGACCAGTTCGGCGAGCGTGCGGAACCGCACGCCGCGCCAGTGATTGTCGAAGCGGCTCCACGTGGTCACGCAGTGGAAGTCGCTGACGTCCTCGACCTGCGGCAACGCGAGCAGGTCGTCGAACGTCAGCGTGACCGGGTTGTGGACGAGACCGCCGATCTCGAGCCGCCACACGTCCCGGCTGATGTCGGGGACGTCGCCGAGATCGAGCACCGGCCAGTTGCGCACTTCGTGCTGGCCGACCGGCAGCTTCGGCTTGCCGTGCCGGTTCAGCGGGCCGGTGCCCTCCGGCTCGCGTCCGTCGAGCGGCACGTCGACGGTCTCGGCGTGCAGGGTCTTCTGCCGCTCGATGTACCGGAGGCGGCGCTGTACCAGATCGTCCATGCCCGCGATTATAGATTCCCGGTTCGGACCCAGCTCAACCGGTGCTCCGATGCGAGTGTCGGCCGGTTGTGCCGCGCTAAGATCGAGCGGTG
>DASVDJ010000057.1:0-2836 GCA_036381155.1 Vicinamibacterales bacterium | reverse complement strand
CGTCACCGCCGGCTCTTCGATGCGACCGACCGCTGCGGGCTCGCCGACGCGCCTCGTCGGCATCCCTCCTGAGCCGGATGGCCCTCGCGGGCCAGTCGCGCTTTCCTTTCGCAGTCCCTCCTCTGCACGCTCCCGTCGCATGCGACGGCGTTGCTGATCTTCGCGACACGCACGGCAGACCAAATCGCGCGGCGCTGGTATCACCAGCCCGTGGCCGCGACCGCGTCCAGTGGCGCGTCGGGGCCGTGTCTTCGGGATGCACCCGTGCCGCTGGGCAGGCAGCGGGCGGAAGGAGGCAGCGATGACTGGTCGAAGATGGCTGCGGTGGTCTGCCGCGGCACTTCTGTCGGGAGTGCTCGGCACGGCTCCCGCGAGCGGGCAATCGGTCGACACCGGGATTCTCGGCACCGTGACCGACACGTCGGGAGGCGTGATCCCTGGTGCCGACGTCACGGTCACGAATCAGGCCACCGGCGTCACCGCGCACGTCGTCAGCGGCGCCAACGGCGCGTACGAGGTGCGGTACCTGACGCCGGGCGAGTACGTGGTCCAGGTGAGCCTGTCCGGGTTCCGTACCGAACGACGCCGCTTCGAGCTGCGGGTCGGCCAGATGATCCGCGTGGACATTCCGCTGGAGGTCGGCGATCTGTCCGAGGCGGTCGAGGTGGTCGCCACCGGCCAGCTGCTCGAAACCCAGAGCGGCGTCACCGGCAACGTCGTCACGGAGCGGACCATCGTGAACCTGCCGCTCGCCGACCGCAACTTCGCCGCGCTGGGCAACCTGACGGCCGGCGTCGTCGCGTCGGGAACGCAGTTCCGGGCGAGCGGGGCCCGAGGCATGTATCAGCAGGTCTCCTTCGACGGCGTGAGCGCGCTCAACAACCGCGGGAACAACCTCTTCATGTACCCGTCGGTCGACGCCATCGAGGAGTTCAAGGTCCAGTCGACCAACTACACCGCGGAATACGGCGGCCACGCCGGCGCGAACGTGCAGGTCCAGCTGAAGTCGGGGACGAACGCGCTTCGCGGGTCGGTCTTCGAGTACTTCCGCGACGATGCGTTGAACGCGCGCAACTACTTCGCGCAGGCGCCGGCGCCGAAGCCGGAGCTCCGGCGGAACCAGTTCGGCGGGGTGCTCGGCGGGCCCATCCGGCGGAACCAGACCTTCTTCATGGTGTCGTACGAGGGGGTCCGCGAGACGCGCGAGAGCGTGGCCCAGACGAACATGATCACCGAGGCGATGCGCCGCGGCGACTTCTCGGCCATTTCCACGCCCATCCGCGACCCGCTCACCGGCGAGCCGTTCCCCGGCAACATCATCCCGGCCGACCGGCTGCACCCGGTGTCGCTGGCGATCCTGGAGCGCTACCAGCCGCTGCCGAATCAGACGGGGGCGAACAACTACCGGGGGCTCTCGCGCAACGAGGACCGGACCAACCAGTTCATCACCCGCCTGGACCACGTCCTGAGTCCGAAGCAGAAGATCTTCGGCCACTACCTGTATCAGAACCGTGACAACCCGACGACGCCGGTGAACTTCAACTTCCCGGTCGCGCGGAAGTTCGACAACCACAGCGCGGCCGTGCAGCACGTCACCACCTGGAGCTCCAGCGTGCTGAACGAGGTGCGCGTCGGCTACATGCGGGGCGATCTGCAGCGGCTGAGCCCGCGGCGGGGTACCGGCTTCACCGTCGACGGCGATCTCGGCATCAGGGGGATGCTCGTCGGCGGACCGGGCGGCCGGCCACCCAGCGACATCGAGATCGGCTTCCCGACCATCAACATCCAGGGCTTCAACGGGTTCGGCGACAGCACGGGCGGCGAGGCGATCGACCTCAGTCAGACCTACCAGTTCGTCGACAACCTGACGGTGATCCGGGGCCGCCATGCGCTGAAGATGGGGGGCGACGTCCGGCGGCTCATGGGCGACGCCACCAGCGTGAACTCGCCGTTCGGCGCGCTGGACTTCACCCGTGACATTACGGGCCATGCCGCGGCGGCGTTCCTGCTCGGCTATCCCCGGACGGCCCGGACGCCCGAGGGGATTCCGATCGGCGGCATCCGGCAGTGGCGGATGGGGTTCTACGTGCAGGACGACTGGCGCGTGAACAACCAGCTGACACTGAACCTGGGGCTCCGGTACGACCACAACTTCGTGCCGGTGGACACCAACGGGGTCAGCCGTACGCTGCGCTTCGACCTGGATCCGGCCGGTCCCGTGCTCTGGCCCGCGCCCGGGGAGGTCATCGAAGAGGGGCTGTACGTGAACCGGCACCGCCACTGGGCGCCGCGTCTCGGGTTCGCCTACCGGTTGAACGAGCGGACCGTCGTCCGGGGCGGGTACGGCGTCTTCAACATGGCGCTCCACCTGGACAACATCAACACGCTGGGGACCAACCCGCCGAACGCCAGCGTCCAGATCACGAACCCGTCGATCAACCCGATCGCGACGATCGACAACCCGCTCCCGGCGGCGCTCATTCCGGCGAACCCGATCTTCAACGTCACGTCGGCGGAGGTCGATCGCAATCACCGGGACGGCTACTACCAGAACTGGAACACGGCGGTCGGCTACGAGCTGTCCCGTGATGCCGTCATCGAGGTCCGGTACGTCGGCGCGCGCGGGAGCAATCTCGATAGCAGCCTGACGAACTTCAACAGCCCGGATCCCGATCCGAACGCCAGCGCCCTGGATCTCCAGTCGCGGCGGCCGTACCCGGCGTTCGGCCGGATCCGCATGTGGGTCACCGACGGCGAGAGCCGGTATCACGCGCTGCAGACGGAGTACAAGCAGCGGGGTCCGTGGGGGCTGAACCTGACCGCGGCCTACACGCTG
>DASVDJ010000056.1:0-9982 GCA_036381155.1 Vicinamibacterales bacterium | reverse complement strand
GGTCCTCGAAGTTTCCGTGACCGAGAGGTCACGGCCTCATTGAAGCCAGGACCGGGCCGTGCAGCTCGCCACGGTCCTCGAAGTTTCCGTGACCGAGAGGTCACGGCCTCATTGAAGCTCCACCGCCCACCCCTGCGGATCAAGGCGCAGGCAGTTTCCGTGACCGAGAGGTCACGGCCTCATTGAAGCCCAGGGGCAGGCCGGGGGGCTTTCAAGGGGTTAGGGGGCCATGTTTCCGTGACCGAGAGGTCACGGCCTCATTGAAGCTCGCGGAGGATCTCCCCGCGCTCGCCGCGCTTGTGCCGTTTCCGTGACCGAGAGGTCACGGCCTCATTGAAGCCGGCCGGTCGTCATGCGGCACGTGCGGACGACCGACAGTTTCCGTGACCGAGAGGTCACGGCCTCATTGAAGCCTCGGACGACGGCGTGCGCCCGAGATATGTCTGGTAGTTTCCGTGACCGAGAGGTCACGGCCTCATTGAAGCTGCTCTCTGATCTGTGGAGGGGATGCACAAATCTCCTTGTTTCCGTGACCGAGAGGTCACGGCCTCATTGAAGCCGGTAATCCGGCGTGCTCAGGAGCCCGCTCGCGTGCGCGTTTCCGTGACCGAGAGGTCACGGCCTCATTGAAGCACCGCCTCCGGCGAGATCTGGTCAGGGCCGAGCGCGTTTCCGTGACCGAGAGGTCACGGCCTCATTGAAGCGTGCCAGTGGAGGCATAGAGACCTTTCTCGACGTGCGAGTTTCCGTGACCGAGAGGTCACGGCCTCATTGAAGCGCCCAGCGCTTCTTCCAGCAGGGCGCGATGGCGGCCGTTTCCGTGACCGAGAGGTCACGGCCTCATTGAAGCAGGTCTCCCCGGCGACGTCGTCAGCATGGAGCGTGAGTTTCCGTGACCGAGAGGTCACGGCCTCATTGAAGCTGGTGGACGGCGATCGGGCGGCTCGATGCGCGCCCGGTTTCCGTGACCGAGAGGTCACGGCCTCATTGAAGCCGCGCGACGCCGCAGCCGGTGGGGCCGTCGATGACGTTTCCGTGACCGAGCGGTCACGGCCTCATTGAAGCACGGCGGCCACGAGGTCCGTGAGCACGTCGGGCCGGTGTTTCCGTGACCGAGAGGTCACGGCCTCATTGAAGCGATCCTGCGGGGCACGACCCTGCTGGGGTCGTCTGGTTTCCGTGACCGAGAGGTCACGGCCTCATTGAAGCATGCGCTCACGGAGCAGACGCGCGAGGGACGGCATGGGGTTTCCGTGACCGAGAGGTCACGGCCTCATTGAAGCCGGGCCACGACGCGCGTGTTCGCGGATCGGCGCCGGGTTTCCGTGACCGAGAGGTCACGGCCTCATTGAAGCGGTGCCGCCTGGCGTGACATCACGGAGGCGATCAAGTTTCCGTGACCGAGAGGTCACGGCCTCATTGAAGCCTGAACGAGAACGGCGAGTTCAAGCGCAAGGCGATGTTTCCGTGACCGAGAGGTCACGGCCTCATTGAAGCACCGCCGATGTGATGCGGTCGCGCCAGTTGATGAGGTTTCCGTGACCGAGAGGTCACGGCCTCATTGAAGCGAGTCCTCGTTCGCCGGCATCCGTAAGACCGTTAACGCGTTTCCGTGACCGAGAGGTCACGGCCTCATTGAAGCGATGCCCTGTGTCGGGAGCGGCTGGGCGTGGGCGTCGTTTCCGTGACCGAGAGGTCACGGCCTCATTGAAGCTTGGCCAAGTCGATGGGCGTGTTCGTCGAGCGCCGCGACCAGTTTCCGTGACCGAGAGGTCACGGCCTCATTGAAGCCGCCCGATCCCCGGGCGCGGATTGGGCTGTTCGCCGCAGTTTCCGTGACCGAGAGGTCACGGCCTCATTGAAGCGTCGGCGGCCCGACAGCATGCCGCGATGGTCCCCGCAGGCAATTGATGCGCTCGCGTCGTGCACAGGCGCGCGATTTTTCGCTTGACAGGTTTCAGTCCTCACCCCGCGCACGGTCGACACCGCGCGCTCGACTTGCCCCTGCAGCGCGCCCGCGGCTTTGAGCCACACGGTCTCCCTCCCGGGAGGCATCGGCGTCATCTCCTCGTCCGATCTCGCAACGTCGTCCCGCCCGAGAGCTCGCGAAATGGCGTGATATAGAACGGCATGGCACCATCGTTCGCCACCCTCACGGACACCGAACTGCTCGCCACCGTCCGCCAGCTGGCCGGGCGCGAACGCCAGGCGACCGCCGCGCTGATTGCCTCGCTCGCGGAGGTCGACGCACGGCGGCTCTACCTCGGGGAAGGCTGCTCGTCGCTCTTCGCGTACTGCACGCGTGTCCTGCACCTGTCCGAGCACGCGGCATACGGCCGGATTCAGGCCACACGGGTGGCACGGCGTTTCCCCGACCTGCTCGAGCGGCTTGCGGACGGATCGATCACGCTCACCACGGTCGTCCTGTTGGCGCCGCATCTGACGGCGGAGAATCACGGCGCGCTGCTGGACGCGGCGCGGCTCAAGTCCAGGCGTGAAGTCGAGGAGCTCGTCGCGGGAGTGCGCCCGCGGCCGGATGCGCCGTCGACGGTGCGGAAGCTCCCGACCCGGGCGGCAGAAGGCTCAACGACGTCACCTCCTCCGCCTTCGGCGGTGGCGCGCACATCGAGCGCTGGTGCTCAGCATGTGCCGGCGCGTGTGCTCTCTCCGACGCCCGCGCCGCGCTCGTCATGCGTCCGGCCACTTTCGCCGGCGCGCTACAAGGTGCAGTTCACGCTGGATGCAGATGGGCTGACCCTGCTCGAGCGCGCGCAAGCGCTGATGCGCCATCGAATGCCTGACGGGGATCTGGCCGTGCTCATGACCGAGGCGCTGACGCTGCTGGTGGCGCAGCTGGAGAAGACGAAAGCAGCGGCGACCGAGCGGCCGCGGGCGGACGCACGCCGGTGCACGTCTCGGTCGCGCGCGATCCCGGCGGCCGTCCGGCGTGCGGTCTGGGCGCGCGACAAGGGGCGCTGCGCGTTCGTCGGAACGCAGGGCCGCTGCACGGAGACCGGCTTCCTGGAGTTCCACCACGTGCGTCCGTTCGCGGCAGGTGGTCAGGCCGTGGTCGGGAACATCGAACTGCGGTGTCGCGCGCACAACCAGTACGAGGCGCGGCAATACTTCGGCGAATTGTTCCCGTGGACCGCACGCGAGACGGCCCATGCCTGTCGCGTGCGACTCGGTCCGGACCGAGTCGCGGCGGGGCATGATGGCCGCGAGCGGCTGGGCATCGGAGGCTCCGGCGAGCGGAAGTGTGAGTCTCAGCCACATTCACGTTACGGCTGCGGCGCGCGCCGGGCGGAGCATCACGCGCGACAGCTTTCGGGATGGCGTCGTGGCTGAAGCGCTCCGTGTCGGAGACCTGGCTGCCCATTCCATGCGTCGATCCGCGCGCCCGCACGGCCCGAACGGGCCAAGTCAACGCGAGTGGCTGGCGTGGCCCGGAGACCTCGGGTATCGTTCGGTGCCATGCTTCGTGTCCGCTTCGGCTCGCTCCTCGCACTCGCGTTCCCGTTCCTGTCCCTGTTCCTCGTACCGGCATCCGCCAGCGCGCAGGATGACGCACCCGGCCGCACGCACTTCGAGCGGCTCTGCGCCGCGTGCCATGGCGGCGACGGACGCGGCGGCGAGCGCGGGCCGGCGATCATCGGGCGGCTGGCGTCGCGCGACGATGAGGGGCTGAAGGCGCTGGTGCGCAACGGGCTGCCGGGCGCGGGGATGCCCGGCCTCGACGTGCCCGACCCGGAGCTGCGGGAGCTGGTGGCGTTTCTGCGGACGCTGCAGTCGCGCGATCGCAACGCGCGGCCGCGCGTGCGCGTGCCGCTGGCCGACGGATCGACGCTGGCAGGGCTGGAGCTGGGGCGGACGCGCGATGCGATCCAGGTGCTCGGCGACGATCGACGCATCGCGCTCCTCAGGCGCGACGGCGATCGCTACCGGCGCGCGACGTCGCAGGCGGACTGGCCGACCTATCACGGGCGCTACGACGGCAACCGGTTCAGCGCGCTCGATCAGATCACCACGCAGAACGTCGCGCGCCTGGCCCCCGCCTGGGTCTTCCCGGTCGCCGGCAGCTCCCGCCTCGAGGTCACTCCGCTCGTCGTCGACGGGATCATGTACGTGACGGCGGCGAACGAGTGCTACGCGCTCGATGCCGGGACCGGGCGCCAGCTGTGGCACTACCGTCGTCCGCGCACGCGCGGGCTGGCCGGCGACGCGGCCGCGGGGATCAACCGCGGCGTCGCGGTCGCCGGCGACCGCGTGTTCATGGTCACCGACCACGCGCACCTGATCGCGCTCGACCGCTTCACGGGCGCGCTGCTGTGGGAGACGGAGATGGCCGACTACCGGCAGAACTACGGCGCGACCTCCGCGCCGCTGGCGGTCGGCGATCTCGTCATCACGGGCACGTCGGGCGGCGACGAAGGGGTGCGTGGATTCGTCGCGGCGTACGACCAGGCGACCGGACGCGAGGTCTGGCGCTTCTGGACCGTCCCGGCGCCCGGCGAGCCCGGCTCGGAGACGTGGCAGGGGAGCGCGATCGAGCACGGTTGCGCGGCGGCGTGGTTCACGGGCACCTACGATCCCGATCTCGACACGCTGTATTGGCCGACCGGCAATCCCTGCCCCGATTACGACGGCAGCCAGCGCAAGGGGGACAACCTCTACTCCGATTCGATCCTCGCGCTCGATCCGAAGACCGGCCGGCTGAAGTGGCACTTCCAGTACACGCCGCACGACCTCTGGGACTGGGACGCGCAGCAGCCGGCCGTGCTCGTCGACGTCGAGTGGGAGGGACGGCCGCGCAAGCTGCTGCTCCACGCGAACCGCAACGGCTTCTTCTACGTGCTCGACCGCACGGACGGCACGCTGCTGCGCGCGACGCCGTTCGTGGAGAAGCTGACGTGGGCGCGCGGCATCGGTGCTGATGGCCGACCGATCCTCAACGACAATGTCGCGCCGACGCCCGAGGGACGCGTGGTGTGTCCCGCCGTGGAAGGGGCGACGAACTGGTTCTCGACGGCCTTCCATCCGGACACCGGGCTCTACTACGTGCAGGCGCTCGAGAAGTGCAGCCTCTACACGCTGTCGCCCGAGGAGTGGCGGGCGGGACGCTCGTTCTACGGCGGCAGCACGCGCCGCGCGCCGGAGGACGAGCCGCGGAAGATCCTGCGCGCGATCGACGTCCGCACCGGCAAGGTGGCGTGGGAGCTGCCGCAGCCCGGTCCGGGGACGACGTGGGGCGGCGCGCTGGCGACGGCGGGCGGCCTGGTGTTCGCCGGCGACGACACCGGCGCGCTGATTGCCGCCGATGCGCGGACCGGGGAGCTGCTGTGGGAATTCCCCGCGAACGTGCTGTGGAAGGCGTCGCCGATGACGTACCTGTTCGACAACCGGCAGTACGTCGCGGTCGCCGCAGGCTCGACGATCATCGCGTTCGCGCTGGTGCAGTAGCGCTGCATCAGAGCGCTCGCGCTGTGCCGCTCGCGGGTCCTGTCGCCCGGCACGCCGTTCCGGTGCTCGGCTACTGAACTCCTGGTCGCGCTTGACACGGTCATGGCACTTATATAACCTATTAGTTATTGAACCATTCGGCTATGAACGCTGACACCTCTCGTCTGGACGCCACGTTCCTCGCGCTGGCCGACCCGACGCGCCGCGCCATCCTGGCCCGGCTCGCGCGCGGGGAGGCGACGGTCTCCGAGCTGGCCGAGCCGTTCGCGATCAGCCAGCCGGCGATCTCGAAGCACCTCAAGGTGCTCGAGCGCGCGGGGCTCATCAGCGCCGGGCGCGATGCCCAGCGACGGCCGCGCCGCCTCGAGGGCCGGCCGCTGGCCGAGGCGGCGGCATGGATCGAGCAGTACCGCGAGGCCTGGGAGGCGAGCTACCAGCGACTCGACGAGCTGCTCGAGGAGCTGCAGCGCCCGTCACAGGCGGCGGGCACTGGAAGGCGAACGGTGAAGCCGAAGCGGAGCGGCAGGCGGACGTAGGTCGGGTCAGACCCGGCGGCACTCAACCACGCAACCAGGAGCACGAGCATGCCCGCAACAGTGTTCGACAAGGCGCAGGTCACCCTGCCGAGCGATCGGGAAGTGCAGGTCACGCGGTCCTTCAAGGCGCCGAGGGCGCTCGTGTACCGGGCCCACACGGAACCGGACCTGATGCGCCGCTGGATGCTCGGGCCGCCCGGGTGGTCCATGACCGTGTGCGAGATGGACGTGCGCGTCGGCGGGAAGTACCGCTGGCGGTGGCGGAACGAACAGGACGGCAACGAGTTCGGCTTCTTCGGCGAGTTCCGCGAGGTGCAGCCGCCGGAGAGGATCGTGCACGCGGAGTACTACGACCCGGGGACGCTCGGCGGCCCGATGCCATCCGACCGCCCGGCCCTCGTCACGGCGACCTTCACCGAGGAGGACGGCGTGACGACGCTCACGTCGATCATCGACTTCGGATCGAAGGAGGGGCGCGACGCCGCGCTCTCGACCGGGATGACCGACGGCATGGAGCAGAGCTACCAGCTGCTCGAGAAGCTGATCGGGTCGGATCAGGTCTGATCAGGTCGGATCGGGTCGGATCGGGTCGGATCGGGTCGGCGCGCACGCGCGGTGATCATTCCCGCGCGTGCGCGCGCTGCCAGCCGCCCAGCTGCCCGCCGCCAGCTACCTGGATCCCCTACTGCCAGCCGCCAGCTGCCCGCTGCCAGCTACAAGATCTACTCCCGTCCCCCGGCGGCTTCGATGAGCCGCATTGCCGGCTCGCTCACGAAAATCGGCGCGTGGAAGCGGCGGCCCCATGAAAGGGGGGTGACGTCGCGATAGTCGTGCCGCGCCGGGTCGCCGTGTCCCGGATGGAGCCGCTTCCAGATGGAAGCGCGGACGTTCGGATCCGCGCCGCGCTCGAGCAGCAGCTCCGCGAACGGGGCGGTGAACGGGCCCCGCTTCCGGTAGTTCATCCAGAAGTTCGGCTGCGAGACGACGGCGTTGAAGAGCGGCGTGTAGCCGCCGAAGCCGCTGGGGCCGGACGCGGCGCGGACGTTCGGGTCCATGCCGCGGTCGAGCAGCCATCGCGCGATTTCCAGCTCCCCGTACTCCACGCACATGTGCAGGAGCGTCGTCCCGCCGAGCGGCGTGCCGACTGTGGCGTCGAGCGGATCGCCGCAGCCCATCTCCGCCGGGTAGTCTCGCGGTGCGTGAAGGTCCCGGTCAGCAGATCGGGATGGCGGTCCAGGTGCGCCTCGAGCAGATCGAGCCGCCCGCGGTGCAGCGCCATCACCGGCGTGTCGGGAAGCTCCAGTCCGTGCCGCACATACATCTCGAGGATGGCGTGCTTCGCGTCCGGATTGCGGCCGTCGGTCTGGAGCACGACGTCCACCGGCGCCAGCCGTCGGCCTGACGCGTCGACCACCGGCGCGCCGAGCGCCAGCAGCACCGCGGTGCCTTCCACGCTCAGCGTGTACGCCGGGCCGCCGAGCGCGTCTCCCTCGAACCCGGGTCGGCCCGCCATCTCGTGGAGCATCCGGACGGTCTCGACCTTGCCCTGGAGGGCGGCGCGCCCGGCCGCACGTTCGAGATCCGTGGCGCCCAGTGCGTGCAGCATCCGGATGATCTCGTCCCGCCCGAGATTGGCGGCGTACGTCAGCGGCGGCCCCCAGTTGCTGTCCTGCCGGATCAGGACTTCCTCATGGAGCAGGCGGGGGTTGGCCGTCACGAGCGTACGCACGGTGGCGGAATCGTCCTCCCAGATCGCGGTCGCGAGCCGCACGGCCTGGACGAGCCGCCCCCAGCCCGGGGACTGGTGCATGCGCGCGACGACGAGCTGCGCGTCGGCGAGCTTCGCGGCCGCCGGGTCGATCGGATCGGGATGGTGCTCCCGCAGCAGCGCGAGCGCGCCGCCGTCGCCGCCGTGCAGATCGCGCAGCAGTTCCCGGGCTTGCCGCTTCAGTTGATCGAGATTCGGACGGACCGGCAGGCGGTGCGTAGACACGACGAGCCTCCTTGCAGAGCCCGGGGTCCGCTTCCGCCGGGTGACAGGAGGTTCGTACTGGAACCCGTGTCGTGCGCGTGGTGTGAGCAGGTGGACTCGGTCCTGTCCGCGGACGGGAGGCGCCCTGCACGCCTGGCGGACAGGATACACGGGATCGGGTCGGATCAGGTCGGATCAGGTCTGATCTGGTCCGCGCGCCCGCTCGCTGCTCTTTGCTCGCGGGCGCGCGATCAGGTCGGATCAGGTCGGCGCGCGTGCGCGCGCTGCCGGCTGCCGGCCGCCAGCTGCCAGCTACTCGTTGCCGCCGGCCTGAAGGCCGGCCCTCCTGGTGTCAATCTTCCGGCCGTTCCCCGGCCGGCGCCATCTTCACCAGCCGCGGCTCGAAGCGCGCGACGACGTCGACGAGATCGCGCTGGGCGTGCATGACCTCGTCGATGTCCTTGTAGGCCATCGGCACCTCGTCGAGGCCGGCCGAGATCAGCGTGACGTTGCGGTCGCGCAGGTACTGCTGCACATCCCTCCACTTGAACGTGCGGATCGCCTCGGTGCGGCTCATGCGGCGTCCCGCGCCGTGCGCGGCCGATCGCAGCGACGCCTCCGATCCGCGGCCGCGGACGACGTAGCCGGGTGCGGCCATGGAGCCGGGGATGATGCCGAGCACCCCTTCGCCGGCCGGCGTCGCGCCCTTGCGGTGGACGATGACGTCCTTTTCGGTGTCATCGGGGAGCGTGTGCCGCTCGCGCCACGCGAAGTTGTGGTGGTTCTCGATGTCGAGCAGCACCCCGGCGCCGAGCGCGCCGGCGACGTGCCTGTGAATCAGCGCGTGGTTCGCGGCCGCATAGTGCCCCATCAGCTCCATTGCCGCCCAGTAATCCTGGCCGGGTTCGGTGGACAGATCGAGCCAGGCAAGGTGCGCGAGCTCACGCGGCAGCTCCGGGTGCAGCTTCCGCGCGAGCTGGCTGTAATGCTGCGCCACCTGTGCGCCGGCGCCGCGGCTGCCGGAATGACTGAGCAGCGCGACGTACTCGCCCGGGGCGAGGCCGACGGCGGGATCGAAGACGACGAGCCGGCCGAACTCGACGAAGTGGTTGCCGCTGCCGCTGGTGCCGAGCTGCGACCAGGCGCGGTCCCTCATCGACGCGGTCACGGGCGAGACGGTCCAGTCCTCGTCCATGACGTCGTGCTGGCGCCGCTGCTTGAACGTCGCGCCGACCCCGAAGCGGGTCTCGCGCTCGATCGCCTGCTTCAGCCGCTCCTGGTCCTCGTCGAGCGCGCGGATCGGCAGGTCGAGCACCGACATCTTCATGCGGCATGCGATGTCGACGCCGACGGCGTAGGGGATGACCGCGTTCTCCGTCGCCAGCACGCCGCCGATCGGCAGGCCGTAGCCGACGTGCGCGTCCGGCATCAGCGCGCCGGCCACGGACACCGGCAGCGCGCACGCGTGCTCCAGCTGCCGGATCGCCGCCGCGTCCAGGTCCTGGCCCCAGATGCGATGCGGCGCGGGGGTCTCACGCGGCTCGAATGTGGGAGTGCGAGTCATTGGTCGTGGTGGGAGTGAGCACTGGTCCCTGGCCCTGGCCCCTGGCCCCTGCATGGCCGATTCAAGGCCGAACTGAAGTTCGGCCTACGTTCGGCCCTGCGTTTCAGCGCTGCGCTCGGTCCTGCCGGCCTTGTATTCCGCGACCTTGGCGGCGATGGTGCGCCGGCCCATGTCGAGCGTGCCGCTGAACCACGCGCCGTCGGCGATCGCGATCCGATCGGCGCTGAGGCCCCCTTCGACGACCGCGCTCGAGCCCAGCTCGATCAGCTCCGACGCCAGCACGGCGCCGCGTACGCGGCCGTGGACGACGATGCGCGGGGCGCGGAGGTCGCCGTCGATGCGGGCGCCCGAGGCGATCGTGAGCGTGCCGCCGCGGACGACGACCCATCCGGTGATACGCCCGTCGACCGTGAGGTCCCCGTCGACGGAGACCTCGCCGTCGATGGCGAC
>DASVDJ010000055.1:0-16668 GCA_036381155.1 Vicinamibacterales bacterium | reverse complement strand
GTGGTACCGCAGCTTGGACAGGTCGAAGTCGTCGGTGCCGATGCCGCAGCCGAGCGCCGCGATGATCGTGCGGATCTCCTCGCTGCTGAGCATCTTGTCGAAGCGGGCCTTCTCGACGTTCAGGATCTTCCCGCGGATCGGCAGGATCGCCTGGAAGCGCCGGTCGCGCCCCTGCTTCGCGCTGCCGCCCGCCGAATCGCCCTCGACGATGTACAGCTCGCTCTGCGCCGGGTCGCGCTCCTGGCAGTCGGCCAGCTTGCCCGGCAGCGTCGAGCTGTCCAGGGCTCCCTTCCGGCGGACCAGGTCGCGTGCCTTGCGCGCCGCCTCGCGCGCGCGGGCGGCGTCCACCGCCTTCGCGATGATGCGCCGCGCGACGACCGGGTTCTGCTCCAGGAAGGCACCGAGGCGGTCGTTGACGATCTGCTCGACGATCCCCTTGACCTCGGTGTTGCCGAGCTTCGTCTTCGTCTGTCCCTCGAACTGCGGCTGCGGGATCTTGACGCTGATCACCGCGACGAGCCCCTCGCGGATGTCGTCGCCGCTGATGCTCTCCTTCAGGTCCTTCGCGAGATTGTTCGCCGACGCGTAGGCGTTGATCGTGCGCGTGAGCGCCGCGCGAAACCCGGACAGGTGCGTGCCGCCCTCGTGTGTGTTGATGTTGTTCGCGAAGGAGTAGACCGACTCGGCATAGCCGTCGTTCCACTGCAGCGCGATCTCGACGTCGATCCGGTCCTTCTGCCCCTGCATGTAGATCGGGGTGTCGTTGACCGTCGACTTGTTCCGGTTCAGGTGCTGGACGAACTCGCGGATCCCGCCCTCGTAGTGGAACCGGTGGCTCTTGCCCTCCTCGCGCTCGTCCTCCAGCGTGATCGTCACGCCGCCGTTCAGGAACGCGAGCTCGCGCAGACGGTTCGCCAGCGTGTCGAAGCTGAACTCGATCGACTCGAAAACCTGCGCGTCCGGCTTGAAGCGGATCTTCGTGCCGCGGCGCTTCGTCGTCCCGGTGACGAGCAGATCGGTGGTCGGCTTCCCGCGCTCGTAGCTCTGCTGATAGACCTGCCCGTCGCGCCAGATCTCGAGATCGAGCGACTCCGACAGCGCGTTGACGACGGACACACCGACCCCGTGCAGGCCGCCCGACACCTTGTAGGCGTCGTTCTCGAACTTGCCGCCCGCATGCAGCACGGTCATGACGACTTCCGCCGCGGGACGGCCGGTCTCGTGCATGTCGACCGGAATGCCGCGGCCGTTGTCGATGACCGTGATCGAGTTGTCGGTGTGGATGGTGACGGTGACCTGGTTGCAGAAGCCGGCGAGCGCTTCGTCGATGGAGTTGTCGACCACCTCGTAGACGAGGTGATGGAGTCCGGCAGGCCCGGTCGACCCGATGTACATCGCCGGGCGCTTCCGGACGGCTTCGAGACCCTCCAGGACCTTGATCTTGTCAGCGCCGTAGCCGTTCGACTCGACCGTCTGCGCCGCCGCGTCCACTCCGCCCGTCACCGTCTCGTCGTTGCGCGATTCGATCTGAGACACAATTCCTTCTTCGCTGTTCCCGCCCCGAATCATGCCCGCACGGCCCCGCCCGGCGTGGGCGCCGACACCAGGGCCGCTGCGCTACAGGCGCATCGGCATGATGACGTAGAGATACTCGCCGCCCTCGGCGCCGACCGGCCGCATCACCGCCTGGCTCACTTCGTCCTTGAGCTCCAGGCGGACGCCGTCGGTCTCGACCGCGCCGAGGAAGTCGGCGATGTACTGCGCGTTGAAGCAGATCTGCAGCGGCGCGCCGTCGTACTCCACCGTCAGCTGCTCGCGTGCCTCGCCGAAATCGGGGCTGTTGGAGGAAATCTCCACGCGTCCCGGCTGCACGTCGAACTTTACCGCGCGCGAGCGCTCGTTCGAGAGGATCGCGACGCGCCGGATGGCGCTCGTCAGGCGATCGCGCTCGAACTCGATCTTCTTGTCGTTCCCCTTCGGAATCACGCGCTCGTACGCCGGGAACTGTCCCTCGGTGATGCGCGAGATCAGCAGCCGCCCGCCGACGTCGAAGAACTGGTGGTTCTCGCCCGGCTCGAAGCGGACATCGCCGTCACCCTCCGCCAGCAGGCGCGAGAGCTCGCCCAGGGTCTTCTTCGGGATGATCGTCTTCAGCTCGGGGACGCCGTTCCCCTCGATGGGCGACGTCACGAGCGCGAGCCGGTGGCCGTCGGTGGCCACGAGCGTCATCGACGAGTCCTTCAGCACGAACTGCGCGCCGTTCAGGTAGTAGCGCGTGTCCTCGCCCGTGATCGCGAACTGCGTCTTCGCGATCATCTCGCGGAGCGCCTTCCGCGGCAGCGTGATGCCCTTGTCCGACGCCGCTTCCGGCAGCGTCGGGAAGTCCTCGCGCGGCAGCGTCTGCATGCGCGACTCGAACCGGTCGGCGGCGACCTTCACGCCCGATCCGTCCTGCTCGATCCGCACGTCGGTATCGGGCAGCGCCTTGACGATCTCGAAGAGCTTCTTCGCCGGCAGCGTCACCGCGCCGCCGCGCGCCACCGAGGCCTCGCAGCGGCTGCGGAGGCTGACCTCGAGATCCGTCGCCAGCATCCGCACCTCGTTGCCCGAGGCCTCGAAGAGGACATTCGCCAGGATGGGGATCGTGCTCTTCCGTTCCACGATGCCCTGGAAAAACTGCAGTTCCCGCAAGAGGTCGTTCTTCCGGACAACCAGTTCCATGTGGCGTAGTCCTCGAGTGGTGGTTGGCGGGTCGCCTGTAACAGGTTCAGAGGATCAGAAGATCAAGAAATTATACAGAAAAAAGGGGCTGTCGAAAAGGGCAAACCCGGCCACTTAGTGGCCTTCCTGCAATAACTTACGCTGTGCACGAATCTGTGGATCCCGGTGTCGGCGGACCCTGCCGCCGTTGTCGGAATCCGCACGCGCCAGCCCGTCCACAGCATGCCAACAGCCCGGCTCCCGCCAGAGCTGTGGAAAACCGGTGATCTCACCGGAAAGACTCGAGGAAGCTGTTGATGAGATTGTGGAAGGCGCCGTCCCGCTGGCGCATCTCCTCGACCTTCCGGATCGAGTGGATCACGGTCGAGTGGTGCTTCCCCCCGAAGCTCCGGCCGATCTCCGGCAGCGACGCGTGCGTGAGCTGCTTGCACAGGTACATCGCCACCTGCCGCGGGATGGCGACCGACTTCGAGTTGTTGCGCGACTTCAGCTCCGCGACCTTCAGCTGGTAGTAGTCGGCGACGAACTTCTGGATGATCTCGATCGTCACCGCCTTCTCGTCGTGCGCCAGGACGTTCTTCAAAACGTCCTGGGCGAGTGAGAGCGTGAGCTCGCGGCCCGTGAGCGACGCATACGCGAGCAGCCGGATGAGCGATCCCTCGAGCTCGCGGATGTTCGACTTGATCTTGCCGGCGATGTAGATCGCGACGTTGTCGGGCAGCGGAACGGCCTCGTTTTCGGCCTTTTTCTTGAGGATCGCGACCTTCGTCTCGAGATCAGGCGGCTGGATGTCGGCGATGAGCCCCCACTCGAACCGCGAACGCAGCCGCTCCTCGAGCGACGGGATCTCGTGCGGCGGGCAGTCGCTGCTGATGACGATCTGCTTCTGCGCGTCGTAGAGCGCGTTGAACGTGTGGAAGAACTCCGTCTGCGTGCCTTCCTTGCCCGCCAGGAACTGCACGTCGTCGACGAGCAGCATGTCGACGGATCGGTACCGCTCGCGGAAGTCCAGGATGCGGTCGAAGCGGACGGCGTTGATCATCTCGTTCATGAACCGCTCGGACGAGATGTAGGTGAGCCGGAAGCCCGGGTTGTGCTGGAGCACGTACCGGCCGACCGCGTGCATCAGGTGGGTCTTGCCCAGTCCGACGCCGCCGTAGATGAACAGCGGGTTGTACGAGCGCGACGGCGCCTCGGCGACCGCTCTGGACGCTGCGTGCGCGAACTGATTGGACGAGCCGACGATAAACGTGTCGAACGTGTAGCGGGGGTTGAGACTGCCGGGAGCCGTGATGGGCTCCGGCGCCGAATCCAGGTCCGCCAGACTGACGTCGTCCAGGACCGGCATGTCGTCGGAATCCGGGTCCGACGGGGACTCGAACGGCGGCTCCTCGCCGTCCGTGAGGAAGGTCAGCGTCGCCCCGGCCCGCCCGGTCTCGGCGAGCGATTCGTTCATGACCGCCGCGTAGTGCTTCGTCAGCCACTCGCGGAAGAGGGGATTCGGGACCCGGACGTAAATCCGGCCGTCCCTGTCGCCGAGAAACGCGGTGGGTTTGAACCAGGTGTAGTAGGTATGGCGGTTGATCTTGGCCTCAATCCGCGCGAGGACCTCGTCCCAGATGTTTGGCATTGCCTGACCGCCGCCCGCCTGTCGTGGACTTTCGCCCCGGCCTGTGTGCCGGATTTACACGGTCTCAGCCGGACTGACCACCCGGAAGCGCCGTTCCGACGGGCTCCAAGCCCTTTCGCCGTGGGCAAATAGCCCGGAATTCCGCTCTCCCGGCCCCGGCGGGCGCCGAAAATGCCAGCGGTTTTCCACAACTTTTTCCACAGGTGTGGAAAACCTGAAGAACCGGAGCCGCTGGCGCGCTTCTGAACGGCTTGCTGACCGGGGCAGGAAGTCGTCAACTTTATCACGGCCGGCCGGGCTGGTGGAAGGCGGCGCGGCGCGTCCCGGAAGCGCCGGAATTGACACACTCCGGGGCACTTGTTACGATTCAGGGTTCCCTCGGACATCGGGTCCGGGGAACCGGGTTGCACGCAGGAACGAGGACTCTTTCGCAATGAAGCGCACCTATCAGCCGAACAACCGCCGGCGTCGCCGGACGCACGGGTTTCTGGTCCGGATGTCGACGAAGAATGGCCGTCTGGTGCTGAGACGGCGGCGGGCCAAGGGGCGCAAGCGCCTGACCGTCTCCTCGAACTGACGCCACATCCCGGCCCCGAGGCGCGCCGGGAGGCATGATTGTGTGGGGCTGCCGCCGGCTGGTCATGGACGATCAGCGGTTTCGCCGACATCAGCACGTCCGCCAGCGCAGCCAGTTCCAGCTGATCTACGAGCGCGGCCGGAAGCATCAGGGCCGCTTCCTGATTGTGTTCACGCTCGACCGGGGCGATACGGAAGCCCCCCGGCTGGGCATCGCGGCCACGCGCAAACTCGGAATCGCGGTTGAACGGAACCGGGCGCGGCGGCTCGTTCGCGAGCTGTTCCGCCGCCACCCGGCGCCGCCAGGGTTCGACATCGTCGTCATTCCCCGCCGGTCGCTCTTCGACGCGTCCTACAGCAGTCTCGAGGCCGAGTATGTCGCAATCATTGGACGGCTGCGCCCCAGGGCCCGCGCCCGGTGAGTCGGTGGCCGTCCGCCTTGCGACAGGCGCCATCCGGGCCTACCAGCTGCTGCTGTCGCCGCTGTTCGCCGGCGCCTGCCGGTTCCACCCGTCCTGTTCCGCGTACACGGCCGAGGCCATCCGGACCCACGGCGTGATGCGCGGCGGCTGGCTTGGCATCCGCCGGCTGGCCCGGTGTCATCCGTTCGGGGGATCGGGTGTCGACCCGGTGCCGCCCCGCCACTGATCGATGGAAAAGCGCGTTCTGCTCGCTGTCACGCTCTCCTTCCTGGTGCTGCTCGTGTACCAGGCGCTCGTGCCCTCGCCGCCGAAGCGGCCGGGCAGCACGCCCGCGCCTGCGGCCGTCGAGTCGAGCCAGGCCGTCCCGGAATCCGCGAGTCCAGCCGCAACGGAGGCGGATGCCGCGCAGACGGCCCCCGTCGAGGCGCCGGCCGCCGACGCCGTCGCCGACGTGGCGGCGCGCGAGATCGTGGTCCGGAGCGGCCCGCTCCGCGCCGTGTTCTCCAACCGCGGCGCGGTGATCACGAGCTGGCGGCTGAACCGCTTCTTCGATGAGAAGGACGAGCCGATCGACCTTGTCCCCGCGGACCTGCCACCCCAGGCCGCGCGACCATTCTCGCTGCGGATGCCGGATCCGGCGCACACCGCGCAGCTGCGCGGGGCGCTGTTCCGGACGGACGCGCCTGCGACGATCGACGCGACGAACGAGCCGGCGACGCTGAGGTTCGAGTACCAGGGCGCCAACGGCCTGCAGGTGCGGAAGACGTTCCGCATCGATCCCGAGTCGTACGTGATCACCTACTCGGTCGAGGCGTCGCTGAACGGCGCTCCGCTGAACCCCGCCATCGAATGGGGACCGGGGCTCGGCGACGCGACGCACCTCGAGGCGCAGAGCAGCGGCAGCTTCGGCACCTACCACCAGAAGCCGCAGGCGATCGTCTACGCGGACGGCTCGGTGGAGCGGCTCAGGCCATCGGACGTCGCGGAACAGCCGACCTGGTCCGGTGACTTCCCGTTCGCCGGCATCGACGACCACTACTTCATCGCGACGCTCGTGCGCCCCGGCCCGGCGCGCCTGACGTTCCAGCCGCTGACGGCGCCGCTGCCGGGTCAGGCGGACGTGCAGCGCGAGATGATGGGCTTCGAGGTCGTGTACCAGTCGGAGGTGCGCGACAAGCGCGTGTACTTCGGACCGAAGGAGTTCGACGTGCTCGCGTCGGTCGACCGCGATCTCGTGCGGTCGATCCACTTCGGCGTCTTCTCGTTCCTCGCGGTGCCGCTGCTGCGATCGCTCAAGTGGATCAACGCCCTCGTCGGCAACTACGGCTGGTCGATCATCATCCTGACGGTGCTGATCAACGCGGCGATGTTCCCGCTGCGCCACAAGAGCGTGGTGTCGATGCGGAAGATGCAGGAGCTGCAGCCGCAGGTGAAGGCGATCCAGGATCGCTACTCGAAGCTGAAGCTCACCGACCCGGCCCGCGGGAAGATGAACGAAGAGCTGATGCAGCTCTATCGCGAGAAGGGGGTGAACCCGGCGAGCGGGTGCGTCCCGATGCTGCTGACGATCCCGGTGCTCTTCGCCTTCTACTCCATGCTCTCGGTGGCCGTCGAAATCCGCGGCGAGCCCTGGGCGCTGTGGATCACGGACCTGTCGCGGCACGACCCGCTGTACATCACGCCGGTGCTGATGGGCCTGACGATGGTGTGGCAGCAGCGGATGACGCCGATGGCCGACCCGGCACAGGCGCGCATCATGATGCTGACGCCCGTCATCTTCCTGTTCTTCTTCCTGTGGGCGCCGAGCGGGCTGGTGCTCTACTGGCTGGTGAGCAACCTGCTGGCGATCGGCCAGCAGTATGCGACCAACCGGATCATCGGCAAGCCCGTGGTCCGGCAGGTCCGGCCGCCGGCGGAGCGCCGATTGAAGCAGGCGGGCGCAGGCAAGACGGAGGGAGCCCGGGGAGCCGGACGGTAGCCGATATGAGCGGGACAGCGGATCAGATCGTCGAGTTCGTGAAGAACGTCACGTCGGCCATGGGATTGACGGCCGACGTCGTGGCCAGCCAGACGGCGGACGGCCTCAGGGTGGACATCAACGGCGACGGCAGCGAGGCGCTGCTCTACGGGCGCGGTGAGGCCCTGCGCGCGCTGCAGACGATCGTCAACACGGCGTTCCGGAAGCAACTGGGCGACAACGGCAAGGTGCTCGTGGACTGCCAGGGCTTCCGCCGCGACAAGGACACCGAGCTGCGGAAGATGGCGAAGTTCCTCGCCGAGAAGGCGCTCGCCTCGGGCACGCCGCAGGAGCTGGGGCCGCTCAATTCATACGAGCGCCGCATCGTCCACCTGGCCGTCGCGGAGATCGAAGGCGTCACGTCGGAGAGCATCGGCGACGCCGCGGTGAAGACCGTCATCATCGCGCCGCGCTGACGGCTCCGCCGACGGCGGGGCCCGGCGCGATCAGCACGTCCCGTTCGCGTCCATTCAGCGGCGAATGCTTCGCGTCGACGACACGATCGTGGCGATCGCGACGCCCGCCGGCCACGGCGGCATCGGCGTCGTCCGGCTGAGCGGCGCGCAGGCGCCGGAGATCGCCAGCACGCTCGTCGGCAGACCGCTCGACGAGCCGCGCCGTGCCACGCTGGCGCGCGTCGCGCTCGGCAACGGACACGAGACACTCCACGACCAGGTGGTCGTCACCTGGTTTGCGGCCCCGCACTCCTACACCGGCGAGCACGTCGTCGAACTGAGCGCGCACGGCAGCCCCGTGATCCTGCGCGCGATCGTCGAGCGCGCCGCTGCGCTCGGCGCCAGGCTGGCGGAGCCGGGCGAGTTCACGATGCGCGCGTACCTGCGCGGGCGCATGGATCTGGCGCAGGCGGAGGCCGTCGCCGACCTGGCGGCGGCGTCGACCAGGCTCGAGGCGCGCTCGGCCAGCGAGCAGCTGCACGGGTCGCTCTCGGCGGCCATCCGAGCGCTGCACGAGCGGCTGTTCGAGCTCATCGCGCGGCTGGAGGCGTCGCTGGATTTCCCCGAAGAGGGCTATCACTTCATCACGGGGGATGAGCTGGGCGGCGCGATCTCGGCGCTGCGGGCGGACGTGCTGCGGCTTGCCACGGCGGGGCGGCGCGGACGGCTGCTGCGTGAAGGCGCCGTGGTCGCCCTGGCCGGGCGGCCGAACACGGGGAAGTCGAGCCTCTTCAACTGCCTCGTCGGGTTCAACCGGGCGATCGTCACCGCGACACCGGGCACGACCCGCGACGTGCTGACGGAGACGATCGATCTCGCCGGCGTCCGGACCACGCTGGTCGATACGGCCGGCGTGCGGGAGACAGCCGATCCGATCGAGGCGGAAGGCGTGCGACGCGCGATCGCCGCCGCGGAGTCCGCGACGCTGACGGTTCTGGTGCTCGACCGATCCGAGGTGCTGACCGACGAGGATCGCGCGTTGCTCGAACGCACCCCGGAGGCACTGATCGCGGCGAACAAGTCGGATCTCGCGCCGGCGTGGCCGCTCAGCGACGTGCAGGGTGCGATCGAGGTGTCGGCAAGGACCGGCAGCGGCATGGACGCGCTGACCGGAGGGATCGCCGATCGGCTCGGCGCCGCGTCGTTGAGCCGCGAGCTGCCGGTCGTCACGAACATGCGGCACGTGCTGCTCCTGGAGGAAGCCGGCGCCGCGCTGGAACGCGCAGCGCTGGCCGTGGGGGAGCAGCAGATGCCGGAGGAGTTCGTCCTCGCCGATCTGCACGAGGCGCGGCACGCACTCGAGCGGGTCGTCGGCGCGCACGATCCCGACGATCTGCTGAACCACATCTTCTCGAGGTTCTGCATCGGCAAGTGAGGACGCGCCAGGACTTGATTCAGGAACCACAGAGCCACGGAGAGCACAGAGAACCGGATGACTCTGCGTTCCTCCGTCCCCTCTGTGACTCTGTGGTCCGTGACACCTGATCCGACCTGAGATGTTCGACGTCATCGTCATCGGCGCGGGGCACGCGGGAGTGGAAGCCGCGTGGGCGGCGAGCCGGCTGGGGCTGCGGGTCGGGATCTGCACGCTCTCGAAGGACACGGTTGCCGCGATGCCGTGCAATCCGGCCGTGGGCGGCACGGCGAAGGGGCATCTCGTCCGCGAGATCGACGCGCTCGGCGGGTTGATGGGGCGTGCGATCGACGCGACGGGGATCCAGTTCAAGCTGCTGAACCGCAGCCGCGGGCCGGCGGTGTGGTCGCCGCGCGCGCAGGCGGACAAGCGCGCGTACGGGCGATGGGTGCGCGAGACGCTCGAATCGGTGCCGAACATCGAGTGGATCGTCGGCCGCGCCGGCGCGATTCTCGTCGAGCACGGCCGCGTGACGGGACTCGCGCTGGAGGATGGCGATGCCATCCGCTGTCGCGCGCTCGTCGTGACGACGGGGACGTTCCTGAACGGGTTGATTCATGTCGGACGCGAGCAGCGTCCGGCTGGCCGTGCCGGTGAACCGCCGTCGCATGCGCTGGCCGAGTCGATCAAGGCGCTCGGCTTCACGCACGGGCGCTTGAAGACCGGCACGCCGCCGCGACTGGCGCGCGCGAGCATCGACTTCGAGGACGCATGCCGGCGCGGATGGTTCACGCGCGACGCCGGCGACGACCGTCCGGTGCCGCTGTCGTTCCTGACCGATCGCATCGATCGGCCGCGGATCGTCTGCTGGCAACTGCACACGAACGAGCGGGTGCGCGAGCTCGTGCGCGCGCACCTCGAGGCCTCGCCGCTCTTCAACGGCCAGATCCAGGGCATCGGTCCGCGGTACTGCCCGTCGCTCGAGGACAAGATCGTGCGCTTCCCCGAGCGCGAGCGGCATCTGCTGTTCCTCGAGCCCGAGGGGCTCGCCGTCGAGGAGATCTACGTCAACGGCCTCTCGATGAGCCTGCCGACCGACGTGCAGCTGGAGATCGTGCGGTCGCTGCCGGGGCTCGAGTCGGCGCAGATGCTGCGCCCCGGGTACGCCGTCGAGTACGACTTCGTCCAGCCGACGGAACTGAAGTCGACGCTCGAGGCGCATCGGGTCGAGGGGCTCTACTTCGCGGGTCAGGTGAACGGGACGTCGGGCTACGAGGAGGCGGCGGCGCAGGGCCTGGTCGCGGGCGCCAACGCAGGCCTGCAGATTCTCGGACGCGAGCCGTTGACCATCTCGCGCGCCGAGGGCTACATCGGCGTGCTGGTCGACGACCTGGTGACGCGCGGCTGCCTGGAGCCGTACCGGATGTTCACGTCGCGCGCGGAGCACCGGCTGCTGCTGCGGATCGACAACGCGGACCTGCGGCTCACGGCGAAAGGGCGCCGCGCCGGTCTCGTGGACGATGAGCGGTGGGAGCGGTTCGTGCGGCGGAAATCACGCTACAACAACAACTTGGAGACGATCGCGCGCCTCGAACGCGATCGCGATCCGGCGGTTGCATCCGAGGCCCGCGCGTTGCGCGGGCCAGGTGATAGGTCGTTCGACAGAATCATGGCGGCCCTGGACCTGTCCCCGAGCGACGTCGAGAGGGAGCTCGATTTCCTCAGCGTTCGCACGGCGCTTCGTTTCGAGGGCTACCTTCGGCGGCAGGAACGGGCGGTCGAGCGGCGGCAGGCACTGGACGGCCTGCGCATCCCGGCGACACTCGAGTACGGGACGCTCCCGGGTCTGTCCCGTGAGGTGCGCCAGCGGCTCACCGAAGTTCGACCCGAGACCGTCGGCCAGGCCGGCCGCATTCCGGGCGTCACGCCGGCGGCCGTCGCGATCCTGGCTGCTGCGGCCCACCGGGCGGCCGAGCGGGCACGCGCCGCCGGCGCGCGCCCGGCGGACCGCTCCTCACTGTAAGACCGGGGGGTCCGACGCGTCCACTACATCTGGCGACTGGACTTCAGCCGACCCCAGCGAGTAGAGTCCCCGCCGTGTCATTGGCGCGGAGCGTACAAGACCGGCTGCGGCGGCGCGCGCGGCGCGCCGGCCTGAGCCTGCCGCAGGATCTCGCCACCGGGCTGACCTCGTATTTCGAGTTCCTGGCGCGCTGGAACGCCAGGATCAATCTCACCGCTTTCGACCTCTCCGACCCGTCGGACGAGGCCATCGACCGGCTGCTCGTCGAGCCGCTGGCGGCCGTTCAGCTGCTCAAGCTCGAGCCCGGATACACCATCGATATCGGCTCCGGAAGCGGTTCACCGGCAATTCCGATCAGATTGATGCGCCCGCTCGCGGCGCTGACGATGGTCGAAGCGAAGACCAGGAAGGCGGTCTTCCTCCTCGAGGTCGCGCGGCACCTGAATCTGACCTCCGTCACCGTCGAAACCGCCCGCTTCGAGCACCTGCTCACGCGCCCCGAGTTCCACGAAGGCTTCGACACGCTCACGATCCGGGCAGTGCGTGTCGAGTCGCGTGTGCTGCTTACGCTGCAGGCCTTTCTCAAACCTGGCGGCAGGATCCTGTGGTTCCGGACGCTGGGACGGGGCGCCGGCAACGTCGACGCGCCGTATCCGCTCGTGCTGGACCGGAGCCTCGTGCTCCTGGAGGAGCGGGGGAGCGGGCTGGTCGTCCTGAAGAAGGACGCGCGCTGATTCCGCCTGACTCGGGTTTGGGGTCCGGTGCTCCGGTGAGACGCGGGCCGAACCCTCACGCGCAGCGACTGTTCCACGTGGAACGCGACATGGCGCCGAACTTCAGTTCGGCCACCAGGTGGTCACCATCCTGCGGCATGTCGGTCGCGGTTGTTCCACGTGGAACACAGCGAGCGAGTGTCGACCCAGGGGCTGGCCTGCTGATGGCCGGACTGAAGTCCGGCCCTGCGAGTCCCATCCACCCTCATGCGCAGGCAGCGAACGTTCCACGTGGAACACGACGTAGGGCCGAACTTCAGTTCGGCCACCAGGTGGTCACCCATCCTGCGGCATGTCGGTCGCAGTCGTTCCCCGTGGAACACAGCGAGCGAGTGTCGACCGAAGAGCCGGCCTGCTGATGGCCGGACTGAAGTTCGGCCCTGCAAAGTCTCCCCTGCGCCGCGACACCCAGTCCTGAAAAGGAGCCCGGCTCAACGTCCCGGCCGAGGCGGCGGCGTGGCTGTGCTACGATGTCACGGCGCTCCCCGAGGTGTGGCCGCCACGCTTTGGGTGGCTGACCAAAGTTGTTGAGCTGATTAGAGTTCGGCTCTGCGTCGGACCCCAGCATGGCCCGGATCGTCACCATCACGAACCAGAAAGGCGGCGTCGGCAAGACCACCACCGCCATCAACCTCGCAGCGTCGCTGGCGCTCGCCGACCAGCGTGTTCTGCTCGTCGACCTCGACCCCCAGGGCAACATGACCAGCGGCGTCGGTCTCCGCGGCCAGCGCGCCGCCGGCGGCACGGTTTACGAGGCCCTGACCGGCGAGAACCCCGACCCGGACGCGTTCCTGCTGCCGACCGCGGTCGACAACCTCTCGGTGATTCCAGCGGATCGGAACCTGACCGGCGCCGAGATCGAGCTGGTCTCGCTGCCGAACCGCGAATCGCGCCTGCGCCGGTTCCTGCAGCCGCTGCGCGATCGCTTCGACCGCATCTTCATCGACTGCCCGCCGTCGCTCGGCCTGCTCACGCTGAATGCGCTCGTCGCGGCGGACGCGGTGCTGATTCCGCTGCACTGCGAATACTTTGCGCTCGAAGGATTGGCGGATCTCGTCGCGACGCTGCGCCGCGTCCGCGCCTCGCTGAATCCCTCGCTCGACATCGACGGCGTGCTGCTGACGATGCACGACGAGCGGACGAACCTGGGACAGCAGGTCGCACGTGACGTGCGCGAGTTCTTCCAGGAAAAGGTGTTCACGACGGTGATCCCGCGCAACATCCGCCTGGGTGAAGCGCCGAGCCACGGCAAGCCGGTGGTGCTGTACGACGCGAAGTCGCGCGGCGCCGCCGCGTACGTGAACCTCGCGCGCGAACTCCTGGCGCGCAGCGCCGCGGCCATGCCGTCGCCCGCGAGCTGATCGCCCGATGCGCACGATCCGCCGGCCCGTCCGGCACGCTCGAACCACACCCGCGCGCTCGCGCGCGGCCTTCCGAAGGTGATGGACGCGTGGAGAAACGCCCCGCACTCGGCAAGGGCCTGAGCGCCCTCATTCCCGACCTGCCCGCTCCGCCGCGTCCCGCGGACGTGACGGAGCTCGAGATCGATCGCCTCACGCCGAACGATCTCCAGCCGCGCACGCACATGGACGACGCGCGACTCGAGGAGCTCGCCGCATCGATCCGCGCCAACGGCGTCATCCAGCCGATCGTCGTCCGGCGCGACGGCGACGGGTTCCGCATCATCGCGGGCGAGCGGCGCTGGCGCGCCGCGCGGCGAGCCGGCCTCGAGCGCGTGCCCGTGGTCGTGAAGACCGTCGACGGCGCAGACGCGCAGCGCCGCGTGCTGGAGATGGCGCTCATCGAGAACATCCAGCGCGCGGACCTGAACCCGATCGAAGAGGCACAGGCCTACCGGCGGCTGCTCGAGGAGTTCCAGCTCACGCAGGAAGCGGTGGCGGAAGCCGTGGGGAAGGACCGCGCGACGGTCGCGAACACGGTGCGGCTCCTGAAGCTGCCGGCCGAAGTGCAGAACGACGTCAGCGCGTCCGCGCTGACCATGGGACATGCGCGCGCGCTGCTGGCGCTCGGCGACGCGCAGACGCAGCTCGAGCTGGCGCGCGAGATCAAGACGCGCGGGCTGTCGGTGCGCGAGACGGAAGCGCTGGTCAAGCGCATCCTCGACGGCAGCGCGACGCGTCAGACCGCGCCGGCGCCGAAAGGCGGCACGCCCCAGCCGGACGTGCACACGCGCGCGGCCGAGGACCGGCTGAAGCTGCACTTCGGCACGCGCGTCCGGATCAAGCGGAAGGGCAAGGGAGGCCGGATCGAGATCGACTTCACCAGCGAGAACGAGCTGATCCGCATCTACGAGATGCTGGTGGATAGTAGGCAGTAGGCAGTTGGGCCGACCGTCAGGGCACCAGGAGGGCCGGCCCTCAGGCCGGCTATACACGGCCGGTTTACGAGCATTCGCAGCCGCGGAGCGGATGCTCCGCCCACAACGGAGAAGGAGACCGTGACGAAGCAGCGTCTGACCGAGCTCGTCGCCTGCGCGGGTTGAGCGAGCAAACTCGCCGCTGGCGAGCTCGCTCACGTGTTGAGCGACCTACCCCCGCAGACCGATCCCGGGGTGCTGATCGACTTCAGGACCTCTGACGATGCGGGTGTGTACAGGCTCGGACCGGACGGCCCGGCGCTCGTGCAGACCGTCGACTTCTTCACGCCCATCGTCGACGACCCGTTCATCTACGGGCAGATCGCCGCGGCGAACTCGTTGAGCGACGTCTACGCGATGGGAGGTGAGCCGCTGACCGCGCTCGCCATCGCGGGCTTTCCGGACGGCAGGCTCGACGCCGCGACGATCCGGCAGATTTTCCTCGGCGGCTACGACAAGCTGCGCGAAGCCGGTGTCGCGCTGCTCGGTGGCCACACCGTGCGCGACCCGGAGATCAAGTTCGGCTACGCGGTCACCGGCCGCGTGGATCCCGATCGCATCTGGTCCAACGCCGCGGCACGGCCCGGGGATCGCCTCGTCCTGACGAAGCCGCTCGGCACCGGCATTCTCGGCACCGCGATCAAGAAGGGAACCGCGCCCCAGGCGCTCGTCGACGCAGCCGTCGCCTCGATGATTCGCCTCAACCGCACGGCGGCGGCGGTGCTCCGGACGTTCGGCGATGCCATTCACGCCTGCACCGACGTGACCGGCTTCGGCCTCATCGGCCATGCGAGCGAGATGGCGGCCGCCAGCGTGGTGACGCTCGCCTTCGACGCCTCGCGGGTGCCCATCCTGCCGGGCGTGCTCGAGATCGTGGCGCGGAACCAGCCGGGCGGACTCCGATCGAACATCGACCACTTCGGGTCCGGCGTCTCGGCGGCGGGGGTCGCGCCGGATCTGCTGCCGCTCTTCTACGACCCGCAGACATCCGGCGGGCTGCTGGTCTCGGTCGACGCCGCGCAGGCGGACGCGATCGTGGCGGCGCTGCGGGACGCCGACGTCGCCGCCGTGATCGTCGGCGAGGTGCATCCGCGCACCGAGTACCGCGTCGAGCTCCGATCCTGATCGCGCCGATTCGCGCTCGCCAGGCGGAGTCGTTCCGGACCGCGCGTCCGCGCGGTCTATCTCGCTCCGGTCCGCTGCGCGAACCAGATCGCAATCGCTTCGGTGGAGATCTGGCCGGCGGCCACCAGCGCAATCAGCCGCTCCAGATCCTTGTCGGCCGCCTGAAGCGTCCGTCCGTTCGCGAGCAGGAAGACTTCAGCGGCCAGCAACGCCGTTCCCTGGTTGGCGGTGACGAACGGCGCCTCCGCAATCAGCGCCTGGAGCAGGGCGGCCGCCTTGGCGTCGATGGAGGGATACAGATCCTCCCCCTCGAACGTGAGAGTCGGGCGCGCGACGGCGGCTTCGAGCGCCGCGAGGTCGCGCACGCCCGGGTCGGCGCTGAGGTGCCCGATCAGGCTCTGGTGCAGGCTGACCACCTGCTCGAGCGACAGGTGCCGGATCATGCCTTCAACCGGCGCAGCGCGCCGGCGCGGCGAGCGAGAACCGAATCGGCGAGCGAGCGGAAGGTGGCGGTGACCTGGCCCCCTTCGACCCGGGCGATCCCGGGGCGGATGGTCACGGCACCGGTCAGCGGGTGCACGGAGACCTCCACCTCCTGTCCCTTCCGCAGATTGAAGGCCTGGACGACCTCCATGGGCAGCGTGACGGCGAGCGAACTGCCGGTCTGGACGAGCGAGCGCTTCATGGACACCTGTCAGATCGGGCGATTGTCAGTACTCTATCAGTACTTTTGGCGCTCTGCAGTTGGAGGGGGCCGTCGGGGCGTGGTATAAACGGGTGTTTGCCCATCCCCGCCCGGGGATGGCGGGGAGGTCGCTCGCGTGCTGCCGGACCTGTCGGTCGTCTGGGTCATCGGATTCGTGCTGCTCATCACGGCGATCCTGAATCGCCTGCTCTTCCGGCCGTTGACCGCCGTCATGCAGGCCCGGGAACAGGCGGTCAGCTCGGCTCGCCAGATGGCGGAGTCGGCATCCGCCCAGGCGCGTGCGAGCGCCGAGGAGTTCGAGACCCGGACCCGCGCCGCGCGCGCGGAGGTCTACCGCCAGATGGAAGAGGCGCGGCAGCAGGCGCAGGCCCGCCGGGCCGCGCTGCTGGCCGAAGCCCGGGCCAGGGCATCCGAGTCCACGGAGCGCGCCACGCGCGAGCTCCAGTCCAGCGTCGCCGACGCGCGGGCACGGCTCGAGCAGGATGCCGA
>DASVDJ010000054.1:0-61412 GCA_036381155.1 Vicinamibacterales bacterium | reverse complement strand
CTTGTCGCCTGCCTTCTTGGTACAGTGCTCCATCGCGTCATCCTCCGGCACCCGCCGCCAAGCGGGCGCAGCTCTTTGAATCGGAACTGCGCCGGATGATGACGCGATTTCTACTTTTCCACCAGACTCAAGACACTACCGTTGTCATCAGGAGATCTTGCAATCCTGAGATCCAGACTACGGGCTCAGCAGCGGCGGGAAACGCCAAGAACAGAGACGCCGCGAGGATGGAGGCTCCTTCACTGAATCCGACCGCTAGTGCCAATCGATGCACTAATAGGCCGTTGACGCAGTGTCGGACGATATTGATTGCGTGCGAGGCCGTTGATCCACCGAACGAGTCGGCGGACCACCGGATTAGAACAACGGGGAGAACACGGAATAACTCGCTCGAACCCTGGCGCCACACACCCGTATGAGCATTCACTAGGACGAAGTCGTCCGACAAGTAGCCAACCCATAATGCACCGCGATATACAAACAACGTGCAGACCAGAACCACTCCCAGCCACAACCCATCGACGCGTGGTACTGGTGGGAATGGATCCGCCGCGTGTCACGTGAGCTAGCCGACCTAGCATTAAGAAAAGGAACCAGAACGCAAACAGCAGCCATGCTGTCTCGACTCGATGAGGTTTCCAGCCGGCATTCACCAATGAATAGAAAGACAGCGCGGCCGTGTAGATACTTAACAGGCCGAGCAACAGCGGTCCTGCGTATGGGTAAAACTGTCGCATTCCTAGGACGGCGAGAACAGGAGAGGAGGCCTGGTAGACAAGGGGAAAGGCGACGACCAGCCCCTGCGTCGTCGCCGTCCCTCTCACGCAGTGACAATCACACGTCGTCGCAGTCGTATTGCTGCACGAGGTTGCCGTTCCAGGACTGGTAGTACCAGTTCCAGTCTATCACCACGTACCCTGCGTTCGGTCCATTACCGTTCAGGTTGTGTGCGTTACAGACAGCGTCGCCGAGCGACCATGCCCAAGTCTGGCAGATAGTCGCTGCTCACTGGGCATTACTGGTCGCGACCTGATGCTTCGAACCCGATTGAGAGCCGACGAACATCCCCGAGTAGGTGTGGCCGAAGGCGATTCCGTTACAGTGACAGTTGCTCGCGGCCAGAATCCGGTCGTCCGAGTTGTCCACAGCCGACCCCACCAGTACTGCAAAGAAGCAGCACAGCCCGAACCGAAGCAGAGCAAACATGCGCGCACTCCTTTCGGCGAAGTCTGTGCCAATTCGGAGCGCTGTTGGCTTCAGCGCGCGGACACGCTAACACACTCCAAAAAGGGCTGGCCCGGCCGCGCGCGTCTCGCCAGACTCGATGGCATGGCCCGCGGTCAGCCCTTGTTCACACCGGGGCCGCATCGCGCCCGGAGTCTGTGCCAGTGATTGTAGCTTCTAGGGGGCTCACCGGTGCATCATGCTCGCCCGGGAGGGGCTGCGGGCTGGCGCCACTGGCTCTCCATGAACAACAAGGCGACTGCTCTAGCAGCAGAACCCCCGGGAGCCCAGTAGGTCAACTCGCTGCTCCCGGCCATCAGCTCCGTCGTTCACGAATGTACAGTCGTCACCGAGTCGTGGAGGTTCTTGTCCTCAGGGCGCTACCATGTAGTGCCGTCAGCCCCGCCACTACCAGCCGGACCGCCGCCAGCGGTGCGGCCATGACGAGCCCGCGCCGCGCCGCCGCGTACGGCGTCACACCCATCAGGTAGCGGATCGCGCGGTCCGCCGGGCCGCTGTCCCGCGCGGCAGCGGCGACGACGGCGTCGATGCGTGCGGGCGCCCGCAGCAGGTGCCGCTGCACGAGCACGGCGTCGCGCAGCTCGGCGCCAATCTCCGCGCGCCAGCGCCGCTCGTACGACTCCGGACTGCCGTCCGTGATCGCGCGTGCGGCCAGGTCGCCCGAGACCATCGCGTAGTAAATCCCTTCCGCGGTGATGCCGTTGACGAACCCGCCGGCGTCTCCCGCCAGCAGCACGCGCGACGTCGCGGTCCTCGGCAGCACGCCGCCGACGGGAATCTGGTAGGGCGTGAAATGCTCCCGGCTCGAACGGCCCGCGAGGACGCCGCGCCGGCAGAGCTCCTCGACGAAGCCGCGCTGCAGTTCGTAGGGTGGCGTCGCGACCCGCGAGCGGTAGTAGTCGAGCACGTACCCGATCCCGACGTTGACGTGCCCGGCCTTCGGGAAGACGTAGGCGTAGCCCTCGCCGCCACGATGGCCGTACGACACCCAGAGGCTGCCCGGCTCGGTGCAGCGCAGCGTGTCGACGGGCGTCTCCTCCATCATGTCGAGCGCGATGGCGTCGGCGCGCCATCCGGCATTCAACCCGAGCCGCCGCGCGACGACGCTGTAGACGCCGTCGGCGGCGATGACGAGCGGCGCGTCAAAGGTGCGCCCGTCTCGGGCGCGGAGCCGCACGCCGTCAGCACGCGATTCGGCCTGCCCGATTTCAACGCCTTCGATCAGCTCCGCCCCTGCCTCCACCGCAAGCTGCGCGAGCAGGTGGTCGAACTCGACACGGCGAATCATCAGGGCCGCCGGACCCGGCGACCGCAGCGTCACGCCGGTGCCGGAAGGGCCTTCGAGATAGAGCGTCGAGATCCTGTGCGTGGAAATGCGGCCCAGCGCGTCGGCGAGCCACGGGAACCGCGCGACCGCGCGCATGCTGATCGCGCCGCCGCAGGGTTTGTGTCTCGGGAAGCGCGCGCGATCCAGGAGCCGCACGCGCGCGCCAGAGAGCGCCAGCGCACGGGCGGCCGTCGAGCCAGCGGGTCCTGCGCCGACGACAAGGACGTCCGGAAGAGGTGTCACGGTCCTGACCTGCCGGCGCGAAGACTGCAGACCGAACTCAGCGCGCCTCGCCGCCGAGCGCCAGCAGGTTGGCGAGCAGCTTGTACGCGCCGGTCGTGCCCGCCGGCAGCTGCCGCCACAGGCCCAGCCCGATGTAGATCCACCGCCCGCGGCCCACGCGGGCCTCGACGAGCGCCCCGCGCTTCGGGCCGGCGTTCTCCGGGAACGGATCGGTCAGCTCGACGAGATCGACGTAGCGGTCGTCGCGCTCGCCGAGGAAGTACAGCCCGCGCTCCTGGACCCAGTCTGCCCAGGCACGCTCGTCGATCCGGTTGGGCGTGTTGAACACCGGATGATCGGGGACGAGCACGGTCACCGGCGCCGTCTCGTCGGTGACGCGTCCGGAGCTGACCTTCGCCGGGTAGGGACCGTACTGCGCGGCATTGAATTCGAACTTGTTGTACTGGACCAGCACGACGCCGCCCTGCTCGGCATACTGGATCAGGCGGTGGTTGTAGGCCCGGAGATCGCCACGCCGCTCGTACGCACGCACGCCGGTGACGATGACGTCGTACTGCGAGAGGTCAGCGGCGGCGAGGTCGACGGCCGTGAGCAGCCGCAGGTCCACGCCGAGCTGCTCGATCGCCTGGGGCACCTGATCGCCGACGCCCATCACGTAGCCGACGCGCAGGCCCTTCGGCACCGCGACATCGATCGCCTTCACCACGGTCGATGACGGGGCGTAGATGTGCCGCCGCCGGATGTGCGGGTACTCGACGACCTCGAACCCCTTCGTCCAGCGCCGCCCGCCCGCGCTGACCACAGCGGTGACGGTCTGCTCCCCTTCTGCGAGCGACTCAGGGGGCCTGACGGAAAAGCGGACGGTCGAGGCCTCGCCGGCTCGCGCGAAGCGCACCTCCTGCTGCGCCGGCTCGACCTGCCAGCCCTCTGGCGTCTCGATGGTGACAGTCGCGTTCATCGGCTGCGGCGCGCTCGACGTCACCGTGACCTGCACGTCGCGGACGCGCTCGCCGGCTTCCACGCCGGCCGGCACGATGGCGATCGCCGGCTGCACACGGACGCTCAGCGCCGGCACCACCAGCAGCTCGGAGCGCTTCTCGCCGCTGAAGATGTTCCCCTCGTAGCGGTACTGAATCGGCCCGTCGACGCTCACCGGCGCGCCCGCGATCACGAACTCGAACCGCGCGCGGAACGGTGTCGGCCGGAACGGGTAGCCGAACGGCACGTCCTTGTCGACAATGTAGCGGGCGGCCTCACGGCTCCGGCGGAAATGCGGCTCGGTGAGCGCCGCGTCTTCCGGCACGGTCGCCTCGACGTCGCATTTCCGGACCGAACCGCCGTCCAGTCGGCCCGCGTCGCACACGCCCGTGCTCTGCAGCCCGGAGATCACGACCCGCTGAAGATCGACCGGAACGCCGCCACGATTGGCAGCGATGATCTGGAGCGTCACGGTCTGGCCGGGCGTGACGATGCCGGTGTCGGACAGAGCCTCCAACCGCAGCCCCTGCGCGGTCGCCAGCGCGTCCTGGAAGAGCGACTCCGTCCGGTCGAGCCTGAAGTCGATCTCGTACACCGCGTCGGAAGACAACCCGGACGCGCTCAGCCAGCCTCTCAGCTCACGCGTGGATGCCAGTCCGGCTGCGAGCGGCGCCAGCGCGTCCTCGGGCCGGCCGGACGCCGCACGCCGCCCCGCCTCCTTCACGGACCCGTCGATCGCCGCCAGCGCGTCGGTGAGGCGCTTCGGCGGATTGGGGCCGGCAAAGCGTTGCGCGAGGCCAGGCAGCGAGAGATCGAGCCCGTCCAGCATGGACGTCTCGCGCTTCCCCTTCTGATTGGGAAGCGTGGTGTCCGCGAGCCGGTAGCGGATGACGAACGGACCCGGCAGGGCCAGCAGCTGTCCGAACCCCTGGCACTTGTGCATGGCCCGGGCCCGGCTTCCGATTTCGTTGTACGTGCTCCCCAGCAGCGGGTCCCACGTGTCGGCGTCGAAGGCGAGGAGGCTGTCGAAGTCGTCGGGCTTCGGCTCCCCCCTGAAGAAGCCGTAGTAGGCCGACGTGTAGATCTTCGCCGGCTGCCAGGCGCGCAGCCCTTCAGCGAACTGCTCCGGGTAGCGCGCGGGATCGCCGGCCGCGCGGAACGCTTCGAGTCCGATGTGCGCCGAGGCCTGGTGGTGCTGTCCGCCGCCGCCGAGGTCGGGCCGCATGGTGACCATCACGTCGGGGCGAATCAGGCGGACGAGCCGCACGTAATCGCCGACGATCTCCTCGCGCCCCCACTTCTCGAAGCTCTCCTCGACGCTGAAGGAGTAGCCGAAGTCGACGGCGCGCGCGAAGCGCTGCTCCGCGCCGTCGAAGCGGTGCGCGGCCAGCAGCTCCTCCGTGCGCAGCACACCGAGCGCGTCAAACAGCTCCGGCCCGATCTCGTTCTGGCCGCCGGTACCCCGCGTCGCCGTGGCCAGGACCACCCGCAATCCGTCGCCATGGCTCTGCTTCGCGAGCAGCGCGTTGTTCTCGTCGTCCGGATGCGCGGTGACATGCATGACCGTGCCGGCGACGGCCAGCTTGCGGAGCAGGAGCTGGAGGCCGACCAGCCCCGAGTCGGGGACGGCGTCACGGGCAGCAGGAGCAGTGACGAGGAGGGCGAGCAGCGCGGCGAGCGCGAACGCGAACGGACGGCGGGACATGACTGTCAGTCTACCTTTCCGGAAGCCACCTCCTCAGCGGCTCGCGAGCCTGGTGAAGCCGAAGTACTCGTCCGACCGTTCGGGGGCACCCTGGATGGCGCGCACGAGCAGGCGGGCGGCGTGGAAGGACGCCGCCAGGTTCGCGCCCAGGCCGAGCGCGAAGAGGTGCCGCGGATAGTTCCGGTGCGCGCCGACGAACGGGACCTCGTCGACGGCACGGACGACGGGCGCATGCCAGGAGAAGTCCGGCTGCGTGCCCGAGATGGCCGGAATCGCGAGGAGCAGCTCGTACATCAGCTGTCCCGTGCGCTGGACCAGCACCTCGCGGCGCTTCCGTTCGGGAACCGGCGGCTGATCGGCCCCGGTCCAGAGGATGCGATCCCCGCCAAGCCAGCAGAGGCGGTGCGGCGGCTCGTGGCGATCGAGGACGATCGAGGCGCGCGCCCCGCCCGCTCTGCGGACGGCCGCGCTCATCCGCGGCGTCAGGACCGCGTACGTCTCCGCCTCGACGAAGTGCCGCGCCAGCGGCTTGAACAGCTTGCCTGGCTGGCCCGTCGCGACGATGACGGTACCGGCGGTGACCACGTGCCTGCCGGACGCGATCTCGACGTGGTGCCGGCCGAACCGGATCTTGTCGACGGGACTGCGCTCGAAGACCGCGGCGCCGCGAACCGCCGCCGCGCGCGCCAGTCCGAGCGCCGTCCGCACGGGGTCCACCCAGGCATGCCCCTGCGACCTGATGCCGCCGTCGCCTTCGAGTCCGGTCGCCTGCGCGAGCGCGCGTGCGGACACCCAGCTCCCCTCGATCCCCGCAGCCTTCTGCGCCGCCAGCTCCCGCCGCAGCACCTTCGCATCGTCGTCCCGCCGCGCCGCGAGGACGGCGTCGTACGTGGCGAGGCCGCTGCGAATCCCGAGCCGCCGCAGCGTGGCCTGCGCGTCGAGCGCCGCACGACGGGTGTCCTGCCACAGCGCGCGGGCGATGCGGCGTCCGTGCCGGCGCTCGAGCTCCAGGTAGGCCGCCTCGGGCCGGGCCAGCAGCAGGCCCGACGCGCGCGACGTGGCGCCTCCGGCAATCCCCTCAGCCTCGAGAAGGGCGACCCTGACGCCCGCCGCGGCCAGCGCGTAGGCGGTCGCGCAGCCGGTCAGGCCGCCGCCGACGATGGCGACGGGAATCTCGAGAGAACCGGTGAACCGGGGATGGATCCGGCGCCGCGCCGGGGGCAGCTGCGTGGCCCAGGGGGAAAGTCCGAGTCGAAGGGGCATGGGCAAAAGGGGCGCGCCCGGCCGCGGGCGCGGCCTGATCGTCATGCTTCCGTCGGGCAGGAGTCAACCGGCGGCACGATTCGAGCCCAAACAGTCACGACGGCAGGCCTGCACCCGCTCTTGAGGCGGCGGGGGCGCAGACCTGATCCGACCTGATCCGCCGCGTCGAGCCAGACCACACACTCGACGCGGCGGAACCCGATCAGACCTGATCCGACCTGATCCGACCTGATCAGACCTGATCCGACCTGAGAAGCGCCGCCCTCGCCTTCACCGCCAGCTCCCGCGCGTGCTGCGGCGTGTCCGCCAGCGCCGTCAGGTGCCCCATCTTGCGCCCGGGGCGAGCCTCCGCCTTGCCATACAGGTGCAGCTTGACGTTCGGAACCAGGCAGGCGGCCGCCCAGTCCGGCTCGCCGGCCGACCAGAGATCGCCGAGCAGGTTGGCCATGGCCGCGGGGCGCAGGCGCTCGACCGACCCGGGCGGCAGGCCGCAGATCGCCCGCACCTGCTGCTCGAACTGGCTGGTGACGGCCGCGTCGATGGTCAGGTGCCCGGAGTTGTGGGGGCGCGGCGCGAGCTCGTTGATGAGGAGCTCGCCGTCCATCGTCAGGAAGAACTCGACGCAGAGGACGCCGACGACGTCCAGCTCCTCGAGCACGCCCTCTGCAATCTCCGAGGCGCGTCGCTCCACGTCCGGAGGCACCGCGGCGGGCCACACGGACACGTCGAGGATGTGGTTCGCGTGCGTGTTCTCGATCACGCCATACGACGTCGTCCAGCCGGTCACGCCGCGCGCGGCGACGACGGAGACCTCGCGGTCGAAGGGAATGAAGCGCTCGACGATGACCTCGGCGCCTCCCATGAGGCGCCAGGCGTCGCGCGCGGCCGCGAGATCGGCGACCTTCGCCTGCCCCTTGCCGTCGTAACCGAAGCTCGCCGTCTTCACGACTGCCGGGAGGCCGGTCTGCGCGAGCGCCGCTTCGAGCTCGTCTTCCGCGCTCACCCGCACGAAGGGCGTGACCGGGAATCCCCTGTCGGCCAGGAACCCCTTCTCGCGGGCGCGCTGCTGCGCGATGTGCAGCACCGACCCATTCGGCCGGACGGGCACGATCTCCGCAGCCGCCTCCGCGGTCGCGGCCGGGACGTTCTCGAACTCGAACGTGACGACGTCGACGCGGCGCGCGAACGCGCGGATGGCGTCGAGGTCGTCGTACGGGGCGGCGATCTCGACGTCGGCGACCTGTCCGGTCGGCGTGTCCGTGTCGGGCGAGAGCACGTGCACGCGGTAGCCGAGCCGGCGCGCGGCCATCGCGAACATCCGCCCGAGCTGGCCGCTGCCGAGGACGCCGAGCGTCGCGCCCGGCAGGATCGGCGCCAGCGGCTTCATGGAAGGGTGTCGCTGCGGACGCGCGCGGTCTGGTTCGCGCGGAACGTGCGGAGGCGCTCTCGCAGTGCCTCGTCGGTCGTCGCGAGGATCGAGGCCGCCAGCAGCGCGGCATTGATGGCGCCGGCCTTCCCGATCGCCAGGGTGCCGACGGGCACGCCTCCCGGCATCTGCACGATCGAGAGCAGCGAGTCCATGCCCTTCAACGCGTGGCTCTCCACCGGCACGCCGAGGACCGGAAGTGTCGTATGCGCGGCCACCATTCCAGGCAGATGTGCGGCGCCGCCGGCGCCCGCGATGATGACACGAAGCCCGCGCGCTTCCGCCGCCTCGGCGTACTCGGCCATGTCCTTCGGGGTCCGGTGCGCGGAGACGATCCGGCACTCGTGCGGCACGCCGAGCTCGGTCAGCATCGCGTCGGCATGACGCATGGTTTCCCAGTCCGACTTGCTGCCCATGATGACGCCGACGAGCGGTGACTGCGACATATCAGGGAGATCATACATGGCCGGATTCGTTGCGTGGATGGCCGGACTGAAGTCCGGTGAACGGCCGGACTAAAGTCCGGCCCTACGAACGACCTCCGGCGTCGGGCGGGCCGGCGTCACGAGACTGACCGCCATGCCGACGACGGTCACGACCACCACGCCGACGACGTTGTGCCAGAGGAAGGAGATCTGCGGGTAGCTGAAGGCCACCCAGGCGACCGCGCTCATCCCCGCGATCAGCCCGACGAACGCGCCGGTCCCGGTCGCGCGCTTCGTGCCGATGGCCAGCACGAACACCCCGAGCAGCGAGCCGTAGAAGAACGAGCCGAACCGGTTGACGACCTCGATGAGGGATCCCAGGTTGGCCGCGAACACCGCGATGACGCATGCGAGCAGGCCCCAGATCGCGGTGGCAGTCCAGGACACGGCGAGGTAATGGCGCTCGCTGGCAACCGGCTTCACGTAGCGCCGGTAGAAGTCGATCAGCGTGGCGGTGGACAGCGAGTTGAGCTCGGCGGCGATGCTCGACATCGCCGCGGCGAAGATCGCGGCGATGATGAGCCCGACCAGCCCGACAGGCAACTGCGTCGTCACGAACGTCGGAAAGACGTAGTTGACGTCGTTGTAGCCCCTGTCGCCCGTCGCCTCGCGCACGAGCTCGGCCGCGTGGCGGCGGATGACCCGCACACGTCCCTCGGCGACGCCGAAGCGGTGCCTGGCGAGCGCGATGGCATCTTCGTCGTTCATCCGCTGCGTGGCTGCCAGCGCATAGGCCGCCTCGCGCCGTGCCGCGACCGCGGCTTCGAACTCCCGTTCCAGGGCTGCGTACCGATCCTCGAGCGGACCCGATCGCACCGCCTCCTCGTGGACCGGGTTGAAGAGCATCGGCGGCGTCACGAACAGGTAGTAGACGAACACGAACACGCCGGTCAGCAGGATCAGCGCCTGCAGCGGGATCTTCGCGTAGGCGCTCATCAGCAGCGACTGGCGGCCGGCCTCCACCGACTTCGCCGTCAGATAGCGCTGCACCTGGCTCTGGTCGCAGCCGAAGTACGACAGCATCAGGAACAGGCCGCCGATCATGCCCGACCAGAACGTGTAGGTGTCCTCGAGGTTGAAGGAGAAGTCGACCGACTGCATCAGGCCGACGGTCCCGGCCACGTGCAGCGCGTGCGTGACGCCGACGTTCTCCGGCAGGCCCGCGACGAGCATGACGACGGCCGCGCCAATGCCGGCGACGATGACCGCCATCTGCTTGACGTCGGTCCACGTGACCGCCTGCACGCCGCCGACCATCGTGTACAGCACCGTCGGGAGCCCGATCGCCAGCACGGTCAGCGTCAGGTTCCAGCCGAGCACGATGGACAGAATCACGGCCGGCGCCGCGATGATGACCCCGCACTGGAGCCCGCGCGAGAGCAGGAAGAGCGCGCTCGTCAGCGTCCGCGTCTTCGCGTCGAAGCGCTTCTCCAGGTACTCGTACGCGGTGTAGACCTTCGCCCGGTAGAAGAAGGGAACGACGGTGACCGAAAGGATCAGCATCGCGATCGGCAGCCCGAAGTAGAACTGCACGAACCGCATGCCGTCGCGGTAGCCCTGCCCCGTCGTGCCGACGAGCGTGATCGCGCTCAGCTGGGTGGCCATCACCGACAGCCCGACGGCCCACCAGGGCAGACTGCGGTGCGCGAGGAAATAGCCTTCGACCTTGTCGGTGCCACGCGTGCGTCTGATCCCGTCCGAGACGACCCAGACGAGGTATGCGCCGACGACGAGCCAGTCGAGCAGGTGCATGCGTCAGCCGAAATGACGCCCGGAGAGCCAGAGCAGGGCGATGACCAGCGCCTCGACCAGGAGGACCCTGATCGCGGTGTGCGAGAAGGGACGTTCGGGGACGTCGCTCATGCCCGGTTCCTGAATCCTCCCGTCCGCGCGACCCATCGCGAGTGAAGCGATCGGACGGCTCAGAGCGCGGCAATCCGCTCCCGCAGCCTCGCCTCGGCCGCGGACAGCCCCTCGCGCCGTTCGATCAGCCAGCCGTGGTCCTGCTCGAGCCGCGCCGCTGATTCCGCCACCGCCGTGGCGGTCTGTGCGGGAGCCGGCCCGCCCGGCGTCTGCCGGACCTCCACGAAGTGCCGCGGGCTCAGGATTCTGGCGAGGTCCGCCTCCGAGTACAGCAGCGGCCGTCCGGCCGCGTGCATCGAGACCGCTGCCAGCAGGGCGGCCGGCTGTGCGTTCGGGTTCTCCTGCAGACCGCGCAGCACCTTGCCCGCGATGCCGTGCGCCGTCTTGAACGACAGGCCATGATCGCGCACCAGCGTGTCGGCCAGCTCCGTCAGCGTGGTCCCGCCCTCGCCGGCCCGCGCCTCGAGCTTCTCGACGTCGAACTGGGCGCTCTGCATCGCCGCCGCCATCAGGCCGACGGCGCGGGACGCGTCCACGAACATCGACGAGACGAGCGGCTGCAGATCGTCCTCGGTGTCGACGATGTCGCCGAAGGGCGTGTTGTGGACGGCGAGAATGATGGCCTGAGCCTGGCCGAGCGCCTTGCTGCCGAGGGCACGGGCGTGCTCGATGGCGACCGGGTTCCGCTTCTGCGGCATGATGCTGCTGCACTGCACGAACCCGTCGCCGAACCGCAGGGCGCCGAACTCCCGGGTGGACCAGAGCAGCAGGTCCTGCACGAACCGGCCGAGCCCGGCCAGCAGCACCGCCGAGGCCGAGACGCTCTCGAGCAGGTAATCGACCGTCGCGATGCTGCCGTAAGTGTTGCCGGTCGGCGCGTCGAAGCCGAGGAGGTCGCTCGTGAGCTGGCGGTCGATCGGAAAGCCGGTCCCCGTCACCGCGCAGGATCCGAGCGGGCACCGGTTGGTCGTCTCGTAGGCGGCGCGCAGCCGGACGGCATCGCGCTCGAGCTGCTCGATCACCGCGAGCAGGTAGTGGGCGACGGTGCTCGGCTGCGCCGGCTGGGTATGCGTGTGGACGGCCATCACCGTCTCACGGTGACGGCCCGCGAGCTCGAGCAGGCTGTCGCGCAGCGCGAGCGTCCGCTCGTAGAGCGCCAGCACGAACTCCCGCTGCCGCATCCGGTACATCGTCATGTCGATGTCGTTGCGGCTGCGGGCGGTGTGCAGGTGGCCGGCGACGTCTTCGCCGCAGCGCTCGATCAGCAGGCGCTCGACGTAGAAGAACAGATCCTCGCAGCTGCCGTCGTAGGTGACGCGACGGACCTCCGCTTCGTCCAGTGCTTCGAGTGCGTCGCGTATCAGGCGCGCGACGTCGGGCCTGATGATGGCCCGGTCCGCGAGCATGACGAGATGCGCGCGGTGAATCGCCATGAGCGGGGCGAGGAACAGCCGCTTGGCGTCCTCGAAGTTCTCGTTGAGGACGTAGGCGATGTACTCGGGCGCGAAGCGCATCTGTTCGAAGTATAGCGGCTCCCGTCCGCCGGGCTCATCCGATGCGTCCGCGCACATGATCAGGAGCCGTTGCCCAGCCAGCCGCTCCGCCGCCGGCGGGCGTCGTCGGACGCGTTCGGATCCGGCTCGAGGCGGGCGCGCGACGGCTCCGCTCCCAGCGTGACGTCCAGCGTCAGCAGCCGCTCCCGGCGCGCGACCAGCAGCGGCACCGTTTCGCCGGGCTGGAACGCCGCGAGCCGTGCCTCCCACTGGTCCGGGCGCACCCGGTAGCCGCCGAGTGCGATGATCTCGTCGTCGACGTTCACGCCGGCCTTCCAGGCTGGCGTGCCCCGCCGGACCTGCGTCACCACCAGCCGTCCGCCCTCGTCTTTCACGGTCGCGGGGCGGGAGAGCTGCAGCCCGAGCCATGCACGGCCGCCAGCGCCCGTCGACTCGATGTTCACCCGGAGCCCGACGTGGGCCAGCGGCGCGTACTCGAGCTCGCTGGTCGTGTCCAGTGCGTTGCGCAGCCAGCCCGAAAGGTCGTGTCCGGCCACCTCTGACACGAGCGCCCGGAACTGCGCCGACGTGAAGCCCGTCGCGCCCGAGTACTGACGGTAAGCCGCCCGCATGACGTCGTCGAGCGACACGGCATCGTTCGACACGCGGCGAATCTCCAGATCCAGCAGCAGGCCGACGATCGCGCCCTTGGTGTAGTAGCTGACGGTGGTGTTCGGCGTGTTCTCGTCCTGCCGGTAGTAGCGGATCCAGGCGTCGAACGACGCCTCGGTGACCGGCTGTGCAAGGCGGCCCGGCGTCGCCTGCAGGTCCGCGATCATCGAGGCGAGCTCGCCGAGATATTCGTCCTCTCCGATCACGCCGGCGCGTGCCGCGAGCAGATCGCCGTAGTAGCTGGTCAGGCCTTCCACGGCCCAGAGGGACCGCGTGTAGTTCTCCTGGCCGTACTCGAACGGCCCCAGCTCGACGGGGCGCAGCCGCTTGCCGTTCCACACATGGAACAGCTCGTGGCTGACCAGCGAGAGCCAGTCGACGTAGGCGCGCCTGGTCCGCGTCTTCCATCGGCTCGTCATCAGCACCGTGGAGTCCCGGTGCTCGAGCCCGCCGCTGGCCTCGGTGATCACATTGAAGATCACGTAGCGGTCGTACGGCACGTCCTTCCAGAAGGCGGCATGCGCCTCCACCAGCTTCGTGAGATCCGCCACCGACCGCTCGGCGTCCCACATCGAGTCGTCGCCGACGTTCACCAGGACGTGGGGCCGTCCCGCAGCGGTGAATTCGTGGACCGAGGGGCTGCCGGCGACGAGCGGCGAGTCCACGAGCGTGTCGAAATCCTTCGCGACGAAGTGGTTCGGCGCGGAGGACGCGGCGGGCAGCGCGGAAATCGCCGTGCGCCAGCCGTCGGGCAGCTCGACGCGGACTTCGTGCGGGCGCGGCGCCGCTTCGTCGGCGAGCGTCAGGAACGTCGGCGCGCCGTTGATGAGCGCGAAGCCGGCCTCGACCCAGTTGGTCCGCACCGACATCTCTCGGCCGTACACGCGATAGCTGACGGTGACCGACGGTGCGCCGCCGGCGTTCACGCGCCAACGGTTCTTCGCCGTCTTCTCGACGGCAAGCGAGGCACCATTGGCCTCGGCGCGCACGTCCTCGACATGGCGCGAATACTCACGAACCAGGTACGACCCCGGCGTCCACACGGCCATCGTGAGCTCGATGGCGTCGCGTCCACCCGTTGGCACGGTGGCTTCGACTTCGACGTAGTGCGTGTGGGGCTCGGGGAAACGCAGGACGTAGGCGATGGGCGGCAGCGATGCCGGCTGCGCTTCAGGGAGCGCGGCGCTTGCGGACGGCGTAGTCATGGACAGCAGGGCCAGGACGAGAAGAGCGGCAGGGCGCATCACCCCCAATTCTACGGGACCAACTCGACGCCTCAGGTGACGGCCGGCGCGAGCATCCGGATGGTTCCAGCCCCGGCGTCGATGACCACTTCGCTGCCGACCGGCAGCGTGAACTGCCGCGGGATATGGCCGATCATCGCGCCGTGCCAGGCAGGGATGCCGAGCGGCTTCACGTGGTCCAGCAGGATCTCCTCCAGCGTGAGCTGCCCGTAAGTGCCCTCGCCGGGCTGACATTCCGTGCACTCGCCGAAGACGAGTCCGCGGACCTTGTCGAGCACCCCCGCCAGCTTCAGCTGCGTCATCATCCGGTCGATGCGGTACGGCGCCTCGTTGGTGTCCTCGAGGAACAGGATCGCGCCGGAGAAATCGGGCAGGTAGGGGGACCCGAGCAGCGCCGTCAGCACGGTGAGGTTCCCGCCGAGCAGCCGGCCGCGCGCCGTGCCGGGAGTGAGCGTCCGGATCCGATGCTGGCGCTGCGCCAGCTCGCCCGGTTCGACCTGCCTGACGTTCTCGAAGGTCAGCGCCTCGCCGTCGAAGATCAGCCGGCGCATCAGACCGTAAGCAAACCGGTTCCATCGCGACGAGGCCACCGGGCCGTGGAACGTCACCAGCCCCGTGCGCGCATGGATGGCGAGCAGCAGCGCGGTGATGTCGCTGTACCCGAGCAGCACCTTGGGGTTCGCGGCGATGGCGTCGTAGTCGAGCAGCGGCAGCAGACGCGCGGAGCCCCACCCACCACGGAGCGCGACGATGCCGGAGACGGTCGGGTCCCTGAAGAACCCGTTCAGGTCCGCGGCACGCTCGTCGTCGCGGCCCGCGAGGTTGCCGTGCCGCGCGAAGATGTGCTCGCCGACGAGGACCTTGAGCCCCATCGCTTCGAGCGACTCCCGCGCGATGTCCAGGTCCACGGGGAAGAAGGTCGCGGTCGCCGGCGCGACGATGGCAACGGTGTCGCCGGGGCGGAGCCGGCGCGGACGCACGGGAGCGCGTGAGGTCGTGCTGCCTTCCTGAAATGAAGGGATCAGGGGCGAAGGATCAGGGGTCAGGGCCCGGGGGTCAGGGGCCAGAGGGGACCGGGCACCGTGAGCCCGGGGCCGGAGCCCGGCGGCCGATGCCGACGCGCCGGCCAGGAGCGCGGGAAGCGACGACAGAAGCGTTCGACGATCCATAGGCCCTCGATTGACGCTAGCGTTCCGTTCCGACCCACGCGCGGCGGAAGGCGCGCTGCGTCTCCGTCGGCGTTCCACCCGTGGACTCCACCGGCACGATCTCGATGCCGGGATCCTGATCCAGCACGACCCGGGCTTGCGCGGTCTCACCGCTGCGACGACGCCAGCCGATCGTCACCGTCGAGCCCGGCGCACGTCCGCGGAGCGCCGCGTCCAGCTGCTCGGGCGTCCCCACGGCATCGCCGTCGATGGACGCGATGACGTCGCCTTCGGCGAGCCCGGCTCGGTAGGCGGCCGAGCCGATGACGGCGGGCCCGGCGACCCGGATGCCGTCCGAGGCCCGTTCGAGCTCCAGCGGGCCGAGCGAGGCGCGGCCGGGAAATCGCGGACGGAGCACCAGACCCGCCTGCCGGACCAGCCGCTCGTAGTCGATCACCTTGCGGCCGCGCACGTACCGGCTCAGCAGCTCGCGCGCAAACGCGGCGTCTCCCGTCACCTCCGCGAGGCGCGCCTCGACGTCGTCGATCGTGTACGGGTGATCGACGTAGCCCGGACGCGCGCCGCCCGGCCGGCCGTGCGCACGCCACATGGCGCGCATGAAGTCGTCGAGCGACGCCCGCCCGTTCGTGTGCTCCCGGATCGCGAGGTCGAACCCGAACCCGAGCGCCGCGCCGAACGTGTAGTACGAGATGTAGGTGTTCTGCCAGTTCGTCCGGTCGATCCAGCTCGCCGCGTCGACGAACGGCGCCATCCGGCTCATGTCCTCGGCGGAGCGGAACTGCGTGGCCGGGCTCCGCATCACCGCCTCCACCGTCGAGGACAGCCGCGACAGCAGCTCGCGGAAATCGATCAGTCCAGCCCGCGCCAGCAGCACGTCGTCGTAGTAGCTCGTCACGCCCTCGGCGAGCCAGAGCTCGCCGGTCACGTTGGCGCGGGCGAAGTCGAACGGCTCCAGCGTCGCCGGGCGAATCCGCTCGACGTTCCAGACGTGGAGGAACTCGTGCGCAACGGTGCCGAGCGCGCGCAGCCGGCTGGACGCCAGCGAGATCGGCCCGGTGACGACGGTGCTGTTGCGGTGCTCCATGCCGTCGCCGTTCGCCCAGGGGAGGTAGTCGGCGAGGAACGTGTAGGCCCCGCTCTCGAAGGCCGGATACTCGCCGAACAGCCGGTGTGCCTGTTCGACGATGAGCGCGACGTCGCGGACGAAGGCGTCCGCGTCGGCGTCGGAGCCGAGGTGGTGCAGTGCGATGCGGATCGGCGGCGTGCCGGTGCCGGGTGGCGCCGGGAACTCGCGAAGCGTGAACGCGCTGAACTCGGCCGGGCTGTCCATCAGGTACTGCAGGTTCGGCGCGGTGAAGACCAGCGGGTCGTCCGTCGGCAGCAGCTGGGTGGCGACACGCCACGAGGCGCCCTCGGGCTGGCGGAACGTCACACGGGCCGGCCGGTCCTGCAGCGACTCGGACCAGAGCAGCGCGGCCGGCATGTTGATGTGGGCGTGCGTGTGGTCGATGGCGAGGTACGTCCCGTCCACGCGGTCACCGAACACGCGGTAGCGCGCCTTCACCGTGCCGCCGTGCCCGGCGACCTCCCACTCGTGGTGGCTCGGCCGGGTCGCCTCCAGCGGGCGGCCGGCGGCGTTCTCGAAGCGCATGTCGTAGACGTTCTTCGCGAACTCGTGCAGCGCGTAGCGGCCGGGCGACGAACGGCTCATCCGGACCCTCAGCGGCGCATCGCCGAGCGCGGTGAACACCACCTCGACCTGCATCCACCGGTGCTGCGGCTCGGGGAACGACAGCGTGTACTCGATTGGCTGGGCGGGAGGCTGGGCATCGAGCCGGACCGGACGCTCGGCAGCCGCCAGCAACGCGGCGAGCGCAACGAGCGCGATCCGGGCTGAACGCCAGCTCAGGCACGACGTCATACCCGGGATGCTAGCACGTGGGATAATCGCGAAGAGGCGCGTCAGCGGCCAGTGCGGCCGGGGCGGCGTCCTGCCGGGAGCGACATGTCCTTACTGTCAGCCAGCGATCAGCAGACCCTCCGCGAGATGTTCGCGGACATGAAGCAGACGGTCACGATCCTGTTCTTCACCCAGACGATCGGCTGCGAGACCTGCGACGACACCAAGCGCATCCTTGGCGAGCTCACCGGGCTCACCGACCGGATCGTCGTCGACGAGGTGAATCTCGTCCTCGAGAAGGAGCGTGCCGCCGAGTACGGCATCGACCGGGCACCCGGGCTGGCGCTGCTCGTGGACGGGAAGGACACACGCATCCGCATGCTGGGGGCGCCGGCCGGCTACGACTTCATGTCGCTCGTCGACGCGATCCTGGCAGCCGGCGGCGCCAGCGACATGGCGCTCAGCGAGGAGAGCGTCGGGCTGCTGGCGACGGTGACCGAGCCCCGCCGCATCGAGGTGTTCGTCACCCCGACGTGACCGCACTGTCCGCGGGCCGTGGGCCTCGCAAACCGGATGGCGCTCGAGAATCCCAACATCACCGCCGTGACCGTCCAGGCCACGGAGTTCTACGACCTCGCGCGGAAGTACCGGGTCACCGGCGTGCCGAAGACGGTCGTCAACGAGTCGATCGAGATCCTCGGCGCGCTGCCCGAGCCGATGTACGTGCGGGCCGTGCTGGGAATCGACGAGGAGAGCTGACCGGGCAACCGAGGAGAGCCGACCCGGGCAACCGTTCAATCACAGAGGTCGCAGAGGACCCAGAGGCCGCAGAGGCATGGTGGGAGCCCACCCAGAACGGATCGACAGCCTGGGGGCCAGGCTTCCTCGTCCTCGTTCACAGTCTCCGTGTTCTCTGTGGCCTCCGTGTTCTCTGTGGTTTGACGACGCCCCGCCGTAGTACATTCGAGGTTTCTCACCTGTCCGAGGAACCCTGATGGCCGATACCGCTCCGAAGAAGATCGTCCTCGCCTACTCCGGCGGGCTTGATACCTCCGTCATCCTTCCCTGGCTCAAGGAACGCTATCCCGGCGTCCGGCTGGTCGCGTTTGCGGCGGAGCTCGGCCAGGGCAGCGAGCTGAAGGGCATCGAGCGGAAGGCGCGGAAGAGCGGCGCCGACGAGGTGGTCGTCCGGGATCTCCGGCGGGAGTTCGCCGAGGAGTACTGCTTCCCGATGCTCCGGGCGCACGCGACGTACGAGGGGGACTACCTGCTCGGAACATCGATCGCGCGGCCGCTCATCGCGAAAGCGCAGGTCGACGTCGCGCACGAGACCGGCGCCGATGCGGTCGCCCACGGCGCCACCGGCAAGGGGAACGACCAGGTGCGGTTCGAGCTCACCTGCATGGCGCTCGACCCGAAGCTGACGATCATCGCCCCCTGGAAGGACCCGCGGTTCCTGGCCGACGGCCTGACCGACCGCGAGACCGCGATCGAGTACGCCCGGAAGCACGGCATCCCGATCACCCAGACGAAGAAGAAGATCTACTCGCAGGACCGCAATCTCTGGCACATCTCGCACGAGGGGGCGGAGATCGAGGATCCGGCGCGCGAGCCGCTGGAGCAGGTCTACACGATCAGCGCACCCGTCACGAAGACGCCGAACCGGCCGGAGTACGTCGAGATCGGCTTCCAGGCAGGGAACCCGATCTCCGTCAACGGCAGGCGGTTCAAGGGCGCCGGCCATGAGCTGATCGAGACGCTCAACCGGATCGGCGGCCGGCACGGCGTCGGGCAGGTGACGCTCGTCGAGAACCGGCTGGTGGGGATGAAGAGCCGCGGCGTCTACGAGACGCCGGGCGGGACGATCCTCTACGAGGCCCACAAGGCGCTCGAGCAGCTGTGCCTCGAGCGCGAGCTCTACCACTACAAGCAGCAGGCGGCCCTGCGCTACGGCGAGCTGGTCTACTACGGCCAGTGGTTCCACCCGCTCCGCGAGGCGCTGCAGGCCTTCGTCGACGCCGCCAGCGCCACGGTGACGGGCAAGGTCCGGGTGAAGCTGTTCAAGGGGCAGGCAACGGCGGTCAGCGCGACCTCGCCGACCTCGCTGTACGACACGAAGTTGGCCAGCTTCGCGATGAAAGGCTACGACGTCACCGCCGCGCGCGGCTTCATCGACCTGTTCGGCCTGCCGATGAAGGTGCGCGCGCTCAAGGGGCTCACGCCAAAGGCCTGACCTGCCGGGGTTGGGCCCTCCTCTGGGCCTTGGGCCTCTCTGGGCTTTGGGCTTTGGGCGTTGGGCGTTGGGCTTTAGGCGTTCCTGAGCGGCCGCAACCTGCCGCTTTCAGTTGCGACGTTCGCTGTCACGCTGCGCCTTCGTCGGGCAGCGTGACGGAGCCTCTTCGGGTGAGCACCAGGCCGCGCCGCGTACGCGGCGCATCAGGTCTCTTCAGACCGGGCCATGACCCGGTGCCACAACGTGATCGGACCCGATCAGACCTGATCCGACCCGACCTGACCTGATCGGACCGGATCTGACCTGATTCGACCCGATCAGATCCGACAGCTAGCGCACAAGCATCGGCGCTTCCATCCAGCCGCGGCTCAGGTAGTCCGTCAGCGTGATCGACAGGAGGATGAAGAGCCAGAAGAAGCCCGACCCCACCACGACCCAGGTGAGGCGGGAGGCGTAGCGCACGTGCATGAAGTACAGCACGACGAGCGAGGCCTTCAGGACGGCCACGCCCAGCGCGACGACGATGTTCAGGAGCCCGAGGTCGACCCAGGCGACGGCGACGGTGATCACCGTCAGGACCATCAGGGCCGCGAAGATCGCGTAGTAGACCTTCGCCGGGATGATGTGGTCGTGCAGCTCCGCGTCCTGCGGGTGGAATGACATGCCGTGCGCCCTCTATCCGTGCCTGTTCACCAGGTAGAGCAGCGGGAACAGGAAAATCCAGACGATGTCGACGAAGTGCCAGTACAGGCCGAAGATCTCGACCGGCGCGTACCACTGCGGCGTGAACTCGCCCTTCATGGCCATCCGCAGGATCACGGCGAGGATGCCGATGCCGATGATCATGTGGATCGCGTGCATGCCGGTCATGGCGAAGTAGAGCACCATGAAGAGCCGGATGCCGCCGGCCAGCGGCGCCAGCTCCCCGGTGACCTCGAACCAGCCCGCCGCGGGGAAGAGCCGGACCATGGCCGCCGCGTGGTGCGCCTCGTGCAGGTGGAGCTTCGACTCGTACTCGAAGTACTTGATGACGAGGAAGACGAGGCCGAGCACCAGGGTGGCGATGAGCATCCACACGAGCTGCCGCTGCTTCCCGGTCTGCGCGGCGTGGACCCCGAGCGCCACCGTCAGCGACGACCCGATGAGCACCGCCGTGTTGATGCCCCCGAGCCCGAGGTCGAGCTCCCGGCTGGCCGCCACGAACCCGTCGTAGTGCCACATCCGGTAGATCATGTAGGCACAGAACATCCCGCCGAAGAACAGGACTTCCGTGACCAGGAACACCCACATCCCGAGGGTCGCAGCCTCCTTCTGCTGCGCCATCGTGTCGAAGTGGTGCTGCAGGCGCGGGATGGCGTGCGCGCCGTGATGAGTCACCGCCGCTTCAGGCAACCTTGACCTCCTCCGGGTGGCCGTAGAGCACGGTCGCGTCGGTCACGATCGGCGTCTCGTCGAAGTTGAACGTGGGCGGCGGCGACGTGGTCTGCCACTCGAGCCCCTTGACGTTCCACGGGTTGTTCCCCGCCGGCTTGCCGTAGAACCACGACCAGGTGAGATAGATCATCGGCAGCAGGTACCCGACCCCGAGGATCGTCGCGCCCGCCGTCGACAGCACGTTGTAGATCTGGAACTCCGGCGGATACATCGCGTAGCGCCGCGGCATGCCGAGGTACCCGACCAGGAACTGCGGGAAGAACGTCAGGTTGAAGCCGACGAAGATGATGAGCGCGCTCAGCTTCGACCAGCCCTCGGGATACAGCTTGCCGGTGATCTTCGGCCACCAGTAGTGCATGCCGCCGAGGTAGGCCATCAGCGTGCCGCCCACCATGATGTAGTGGAAGTGCGCGACGACGAAGTAGGTGTCGTGCACGTGCACGTCCAGCCCCGCCGCGGCCAGGAAGAGCCCCGTCAGGCCGCCGACCAGGAACAGCCCGAGGAACCCGAACGCGTAGAGCATCGGCGTGTCGTACGAGATCGAGCCGCGGTAGAGCGTGGCCGTCCAGTTGAACGTCTTGATGGCCGACGGCACCGCGACGATGTAGGACAGCACCGAGAACAGCAGCGCGGAGTACGGCGTCTCGCCGGCCACGAACATGTGGTGCCCCCAGACGAGGAAGCCGACCACCGCGATGGCGAGGCTCGAGAACGCGACGAACGCGTAGCCGAAGATGTTCTTCCGCGAGTAGGCCGCGATGAGCTCCGAGATCACGCCCATCCCCGGCAGCACCATGATGTAGACCGCCGGGTGGCTGTAGAACCAGAACAGGTGCTGGAACAGCACCGGGTCGCCGCCGATCGACGGGTCGAAGATGCCGACGCGCAGGACGCGCTCGAACATCACCAGCAGCACGGAGATGGCAACCACCGGCGTGCCGAGGATCATGATGAGGCTGGTCGCGTAGTGCGCCCAGACGAACAGCGGCAGCCGGAACCAGGTCATGCCCGGCGCCCGCATCCGGTGCGTCGTGACGATGAAGTTCAGCCCCGTCAGGATCGACGCGAAGCCCGAGATGAAGATCCCGAGGCCGCCGGTCAGCACCCGGCTGTTCGAGGACATCGAGCTGTAGGGGGTGTAGAACGTCCAGCCGGTGTCCACGCCGCCCCCCGCGAGCGCGACGATCCCGAAGATCCCGCCGATGACGAAGAGGTACCAGGACAGCAGGTTGATGCGCGGGAACGCCAGGTCCTTCGCGCCGATCATGATCGGCAGCAGGAAGTTGCCGAGCGTCGCCGGAATCGACGGCACCAGGAAGAAGAACACCATGATGACGCCGTGCATGGTGAACGCGCGGTTGTACACGTCCGGCGTCATGATGGCGCCCTGCGGGCTCAGCAGCTGGAGGCGCACCAGCAGCGCGAACAGCCCGCCCAGCAGGAAGAAGATCGTGATCGTGAACAGGTACAGCAGGCCGATCCGCTTGTGGTCGGTCGTGAGCAGCCAGCTCTTGAGCCCGTGCGTCGCGTTCAGGTAGTGACGCTCGGGAAGCGCGGGCGCCGGAACGGCGCTGCCGGTGCCGGTGATCGGTGTCGACATACCCCTGCCCGTCCTTCTAGTGCTGCGGCGCCGCCGCGGATCCCTCGGCCGGCGGCAGCGAGCGGATGTACTCCGTGAGCGCGAGCACCTGCTCCTCGCTGACCTGCCCCTGGAAGGTCGGCATGATCGGCGGGTACCCGGCGACGATCTTCGCCTGCGGGTTCAGGATCGACTCGCGGATGTAGTCGGCGTCGGCGACCACGCTGGTGCCGCTCGCCAGCTGCACGGTCTGCCCGAAGAGCCCGTTGAGCAGCGGCCCCCGGACCGCCGCCGTCGGGCTGTGGCAGGTGATGCACGCGAACTGGGTGAACAGCTTCTCGCCCTGCTGGGCCAGCGTCTCGCCCGTCGACGCGCCGCCCAGCCACGCCTCGTACTCCTCCTGCGGGAGCACCACGACGCTGCCGATCATCCCGGAGTGGTTCGTGCCGCAGTACTCGGCGCAGAAGAGGTGGAACCGCCCGGTCTGCGTGGCCGTGAACCAGAGCTGCGTGTAGCGCCCCGGAATGGCGTCCATCTTCACGCGGAACGCCGGGAAGTAGAGGTCGTGCAGGACGTCCTCCGAGGTCATGATGACCCGCACGGGCGTGTTGACCGGCACGTGCAGCTCGTTGATCTCCCGCTGCCCCTCCCGGTGCTGGAACTTCCACATCCATTGCTTGCCGACGGCGTAGATGTCCAGCGTCTCCGACGGCACGCGCGCGATCGCCATGAACACGCTGGCGCCCCAGACGAACATGGTCATCGCCAGCACGAACGGGATGCCGGTCCAGATGATCTCGAGCGCCAGCGACCCGTGGATCGGCTCGCCGACCTCGTCCGCCTTCCGGCGCCGGTACCTGACGGCGAACACGATCACCAGCACCGTCACGAGCACCGCGAAGAAGGTCGCGACGGCCGTGATGAAGAAGTACAGGTTGTCCACCCGCGACGCGATGGTGGACGCCTGATCCGGGAAGATGGGGATGGAAGACTGCATGTGCGCTCGTCTCGGGTCCGTTCCGGCCGCGGCTCAGGCCCGCGGGCTGCCGGGGGGCGGCCCCTGCCGCTCCCGCCGGCGCAGCAGCACGATCGTGCCGCCAATCGCCACGAGTGTGATCACGCCGACGACGCGGACCAGCCGCATCACCGCCAGGCTGTACTTCCCGCTCGACGGGTCGTAGTGGAAGCACGCGAGCAGGAGCTGGTCGACGGGGCTGCCGATGCGGTGCTCCGACGCTTCGACGATCGCCAGCCGCAGGTCGCGCGGCGCGTACTCGATGCCGTAGAAGTAGTGCGACAGCCGCCCCTCGGGCGTCGCGACCATGACGCCGCTCGGATGCGCGTACTGGTCCACTTCCGCGTTGTACGCGTAGCGGAACCCCACCGCGCGCGTCAGCGCCGAGATCTCGCGCTCGCCGCCGGTCAGGAAGTGCCAGCCGGCCTCCGATCCCTCGCGCCCGTAGCGCTCGACGTACGACGCCTTCTTGGCCCGCGCCAGCTCCGGCGTCTCGCCCGGATCGAAGCTGACCGCGACGACGTCGAAGTCCCGCCCGGCGTTCAGGTTCATCACCGTCAGCGCGCTCGTCAGCCCGTTGAGCACCTGCGTGCACAGCATCGGGCACTCGTAGTAGACGAGCGCCAGGATCACCGGCCGCCGGCCGAAGTAGTCGCCGAGCGCGACCTCGCGTCCCGACTCGTCCCGGAACGTCAGCGACAGCGGCAGCTGCTCGTTCAGCTTCTGGTCGAGGCCGATCTCCTGGATCAGCGCCGGCATCGCGCTCGACGGCGGCGCGCTGGTGCGCGGCCGCTCCTGCGGCGTGCGGACGGGCTCCTGCGCGGCGGCCGTCGCCGCGGCGAGCATCAGCACGAGAACCGAAGCCAGTCTCTTCATCGTCATTCACCCGCCGGCACGGCCGGGCCGGCGCAGCGGGTCCTGCCCGATGGCAGGCCTACTGCTCCGGAGTCCCGGCCTCCGGCTGTTCCGTGTTCCCCGCCTGCGCCTCGCGGTGCGGCAGCCCGCGCTCCGCCAGCACCTCGATGGCGCGCTCCACCGGAATCCGCACCACGCCCGCGTCGCGATCCACCCACGCGTAGCGGTTCAGGAACCGCTGGTCCTCGCGGCGCAGCTGCTGCACGTCCATGAACGGGTGGGTCTGCAGCCGCGGCGCGGGGGGCAGCGGCCGCTGCGCCGTCGAGAGCGGGTAGCGCCGGGCCTTCTCCGCCAGTTCGCGGGCGTCGAGGTACTTGTAGAGCCCGACCGTCAGCGCCGAGACGATGACGACCACGACGGTCAGGAACACCGCGAACTTGAGCAGCGGGCCGATCTCGGCGTCGGACGTCTCGTGCCCGACCACTCTCGGATCCTGGGGCGGCTGGTGCGTCTCACTCATCGTCTTCAATCCGTCGATCCGGAATCAACCGGCGCGTCCGCGTCAGTGGTGCCTGCCCTGCGCGATGGCCTCGTCCAGCGTCGGCTCCCCGAGCGGCAGCAGCGGACGGGTCCCGAGCTGCCACAGGAACAGCGCGATCCAGATGCCGCCGAGCGCCACCGGCGCGACGATGTCCAGCCAGTGCACGCTGACCAGCTCCTGCCCGTGCTCGGGACCGAGCAGCCAGAAGACGTCGACCAGCCGCATGACGATGATCAGCACGGCAATCGCCGCGACGGTCGTGCTCGTCCGCTTCAGGTCGCGATTGAGCAGCAGCAGGAACGGCAGCGCGAAGTGCCCGACGACGAGCAGCACGCTGACCCACTCCCAGCCGCCGCGCAGCCGCACGAGGTACCACGGGATCTCTTCCGGCAGGTTGCCCGACCAGATGATCAGGAACTGCGAGAAGTTGAAGTAGGCCCACAGCATCACGAAGGCCAGCAGCAGCTTCCCGAGGTCGTGCAGGTGCGACGGCCCGATCACGCGCGACATCGGCTCGGAGCGCGACAGGAGCACCAGCACCGCGATGGTGAACGCCATCGCCACCAGCCCCTGCCCGCCCATGAACAGGATCCCGTAGATGGTCGAGAACCAGTGCGGGTCGATCGACATCATCCAGTCTACCGACATGAACAGGACCGTGATGGCGTAGATCACGAGCCCGCCGCCGCTCAGCCGCTGCATGCGGAGCGTCAGGGCCTGGTCCGGCTCGCGGTCCTGGCGCAGCGACCAGGCCGAGAGCGTCCAGGCCAGCGCGCTCCAGATGACGAAGTAGAGCACCGCCCGCACGACGAAGAACGGCACGTTCAGGTACGTCGACTTGAACTGCAGCGCCGGATCCTCGGCGACCACCTCCGGCCGGGCCCACAGGTAGAGCTCGTGCAGGCCGAAGAGGAGCGGCACGAACAGCACCGCCATGAACGGCAGGGTCCGGCTCGCCGCCTCGAAGACGCGGCGCGACACGACGCCCCAGGCGCCCCCCGACAGGTGCTGGACCATCAGCCAGGCCAGCGACCCGAGCGCGACGCTGCTCCAGAAGACGTACGCCATCAGGTACGAGCGGAAGAACTGCTCGTGGCTGGCGGCGTAGCCCACCGCACAGAGGGCCAGCCCGGCGACACCGACGCCGGCGGCCAGCCGCTGGATGCCCGCGGCGCGCGGCGGCAGCGTATAGGTGGCTTCAGAGATGCCCGCTTCAGTCATGCCTCAGTGTCCACTCCCCGGCGCGGGCGCCGCAGGCGCCGCCGCGCCCTCGGGGGCGTCGAGCTCGCCGCGGCGGCTCTCGGGCACGTCCGCCAGCGACGCGCGCTGGCTGTACTGCAGCGCGCGGATGTAGGCCGCGATGGCCCACCGATCGTCCACGCTCACGGCGGAGCGGTAGTCCTGCATCGCGCCGAAGCCGTTGGTCATCACGTCGAAGTAGTAGCCGACCGGCGACGAGCGCAACCGCTCGTCGTGGAACGACGGCGGCGGCCGGAACCCGCGCTGCACGACCATGCCGTTGCCCCGGCCGGTGGCGCCGTGGCACGGCGTGCAGAACGCGTCGTAGCGCTCCCGCCCGCGCTCGAGCACCTCACGGGTGACCGGGAACGGGAACATGTCGGCGTGCTGGCCTCCCTCCTTGCCGGTGTAGCGCAGCTCGTCGTCGCGCAGGAAGCCGCGCGGGACGGTGCCCTCGGGCGGCGTACGGGCGCCGCTGCCGTCGGCGAACATCTCGGACGCCTCGTAGGCTTCGACGCGCGGCGCGTCGTGCATGTCCTGGCGGCATCCGGCGAGCGCCAGCACCGCGATCAGCAGCAGCGGGCTCTTACGCAGCAATGTCGGACACTCCCAGCGGATGCAGGCTCTCGAGGAACTGCCGCGTGGCGGTCTGGTCGAACCGCGGGTCGGCGCTCTCGATGCTGAGGAAGAAGCGATCGCCCGACGCGTTGCCGAACGCCGGCACGTTGAACACCGGGTGATAGGGCTGCGGCAGGCCGTTGAGCGCGATCATCCCGATGGCCGCCGTCAGCGCGGCGAACAGGATCGTCGTCTCGAACGCCGGGACGATGAACGCCGGCCAGCTCGCCAGCGGCCGCCCGCCGATGTTGAGCGGGTAGTCGATCACCGACGTCCAGTACTGCAGCGCGAAGCCGGCCAGCATGCCGGTGATCCCGCCGCCCAGCACCAGCCACGGGAGGATCGTCCGGCGCAGCCTGAGCGCCTCGTCCAGCTCGTGGATCGGGAACGGGGTGTACGCGTCGATCTTCGTGTAGCCGGCTTCCCGCACCCGGCGCGCCGCCTCCACGATGGCGGTCGGCGAGTCGAACTCGGCCAGCAGGCCGAACAGCTCAGACGATGACGACGGCTCGTGTGCCATGCGCCTGCCGCCCTAGTGGGCGCCCTCCGACTTGACCTTGGCCGACGGGATGATCGTCCGCATCTCGAACATCGAGATCATCGGGACCACCCGCAGGAACAGGAACATCAGCCAGACGAACAGGCCGATCGTGCCGACGTAGGTCATCCAGTCCCAGATCGTCCCGGAGTACATGCTCCAGGACGAGGGCAGGAAGTCGCGCGAGAGGCTCGTGACGACGATCACGTACCGCTCGAGCCACATGCCGATGTTGACGACGATCGCGATCGCGAACAGCAGGCCGATGTTCGTCCGGACCTTCTTGAACCAGAGCAGCTGGGGCACGACCCCGTTGCAGAAGATCAGCGCCCAGTACATGTACCAGTAGTTCCCGAACATGCGGTTCTTGATCATGAAGCCTTCCCACGACGAGGCGCTGTACCACGCCATGAAGGCCTCGACCGCATACCCGTAGAACACGATGAGCCCCGTCGCCAGCATGACCTTCGCCATGTTCTGGATGTGGCGCATCGTGATGAAGTCCTCCATGCCGTAGTAGGCACGGATCGGGATCGCCAGCGTCAGCACCATCGCGAAGCCCGAGTAGATGGCGCCGGCGACGAAGTACGGCGGGAAGATCGTCGCGTGCCAGCCCGGCACGACCGACACCGCGAAGTCGAAGCTGACGACCGTGTGGACCGAGAGGACCAGCGGCGTGGCCAGTCCCGCCAGCAGCAGCGATGCCATCTCGTAGCGCTGCCAGTGCTTCGCCGACCCGCGCCAGCCGAGCGAGACGACGCCGTAGATCCGCTTGACCCACAGCGAGCGCGCCCGGTCGCGCATGGTCGCGAGGTCCGGGATGAGCCCGACGTACCAGAACACGACCGACACGGTCGCGTAGGTGGAGACCGCGAAGACGTCCCAGATGAGCGGGCTCTTGAAGTTCGGCCAGAGCCCCATCGAGTTCGGATACGGGAACAGCCAGTACGCCGCCACCCACGGACGGCCGGTGTGGAAGACCGGGAACACCGCGGCGCACATGACGGCGAAGATCGTCATCGCCTCGGCGAAGCGGCTGATCGACATGCGCCACCGCTGCCGGAACAGCAGCAGGATCGCGGAGATCAGCGTGCCGGCGTGGCCGATGCCGATCCACCAGACGAAGTTGATGATGGCGAAGCCCCACCCGACCGGCTGGTTGACGCCCCAGATGCCCGTGCCCTTCATGACGAGCCAGGTCAGGGCGAGGAAGAACATCATCACCACGCCGAACGCGAGCACGAACCCGACGGTCCACCCGGGCAGGAAGCCGGGGCGGAGCACCGCCGTCGCGATCTTGTCGGTGATCGAGCCGAACGAGTGGCCGGGCTCCACGACGTCCGAGACCGGCATGCGGGCCATGCCGGCCGGACGCGCCTCGGCGTGCGTTTCCATCGAGGGATGACGGTCGGCCATTCCGCTATCTCCGCCTCATGCTGTTGGTCTCCGTCATGCCCGGGGGCGGCACCTGCTCGGGCACGCCCACCAGCGGCTCGCGGTGGCCGTCCGGCCCGCCGCCCAGCTCCGGGTTCACGTTCCGGATCGCCGCCAGATACGTCGTCCGCGGACGCGTGTTGAGGTCGGCCAGCAGCTGGTAGTTCCGCGGCTCGTTCCGGAGCTGCGACACGCGGCTGTTCGGGTCGTTGATGTCGCCGAAGACGATCGCGTCGGTCGGGCACGCCTGCTGGCAGGCGGTCCGGATCTCGCCGTCGCGGATCGTCCGGTCCTGGACCTTCGCCGTCTGCCGCGCCTCGTTGATGCGCTGCACGCAGTACGTGCACTTCTCCATGACGCCGCGGCTGCGCACGGTGACGTCCGGGTTGCGCTGCAGCTTCAGGCTCGGCGTGTCCCAGTCCGCGTAGAGCAGGAAGTTGAACCGCCGGACCTTGTAGGGGCAGTTGTTCGAGCAGTAGCGCGTGCCCACGCAGCGGTTGTAGACCATGTCGTTCAGGCCCTCGCTGCTGTGCACCGTGGCCGCCACCGGACACACCACCTCGCACGGCGCGTTCTCGCAGTGCTGGCAGAGCATCGGCTGGTGGTAGATCGCCGGGTTGTCGACGCTGCCCTCGTAGTAGCGATCGATCCGCAGCCAGTGCATCTCGCGGCTGCGGATGACCTGCTCGCGTCCGATCACCGGGATGTTGTTCTCGGCGACGCACGCGACGACGCAGGCCGAGCAGCCGGTGCAGACCGTCTGGTCGATGGCCATGCCCCACGCGTAGCCCTCGTAGCGGAAGGGCGGGAACATGGTCATGTCCGGCGCCGGCGTGTGCGCCATGTGCTGCGCGAACCCGGGGTCGTGGTTGTACTGCTCGAGCGTGCCGGCGCGCACGATCGCGCGCCCTTCCATCGCGTGGTGCCCCTGCGTCGAGGCGAGCAGCGTCGACTCGCCGGTGCGGCGGATCTCCGCGCCACGCAGGAACGGGGCGCCGCCCGCACGGAGCACGTACGCGTCGTAGCCGATCCCGGTGCCGACCCGGCCGGCCCGCGACCGGCCGTAGCCGAGATACACCGTCACGGCATCCGGCGCGTGCCCCGGCTGCACCCACACCGGACCGGTGATCGTCCGGCCGTCGACGGTGATCGACACGTGATCGCCGTTGCCGACCCGCAGCCGCTCGGCCGTGGAGTACGCCATGAGCACGGCGTTCTCCCAGGTCAGCTTCGTGATCGGCTTCGGCAGCTCCTGCAGCCAGCCGTTGTTGGCGAAGCGCCCGTCGTGGATCGTCGGGTCGGGCGCGAAGTCGACCTCGATGGCGCCGGCTGCGGGCGCCGCCGCCCCGGAGGGCGGGGGCACCTGCGGCGTGCCGACCGCCTTCGGCGGCAGCGCGCTGTTCGCCAGCACGCCGTCGTGCACGAAGCGCCGCCAGGCCTCCTCGAACGGCTGCCCCGCGAACTCCGGCGCCGCCTGCCAGAACTCGCGGACGATCTCGTACCCGCGCCGCTCCGGCCGGTCGCTGAAGACCGCCACGACCTCGTGAATCGACCGACCCTGGTAGAGCGGCTCGATGAGCGGCTGCACCAGCGTCACGGTGCCGTCGTGGCCGCGCGCGTCGCTCCACTCCTCGAGATAGTGCGTCCCGTTGACGTGCCAGTGGCACAGCGCCGACGTCTCGTCCTCGAAGAGCGAGACGTGCACGCGCGTCGGCACGCGGCGGAGCGCCTCGGCGAACGCGAGATCCGCCGGCGCCGTGTACACCGGGTTGCCGCCGAGGATGACGAGCAGCCGCACGGATCCGGCGTTCATCGCCTCGACGAGCGCGCGCAGCCCGTCGATCTGCGACGTGCCGTCGCCGGCGATCACGTCGGTGACGATGACCGTCGTGCCGAGGTTGCCGAGCGCCGCGTTGACGGCGTGGGCCACCGCGTGGACCGGCGCGGGCTGGCGCTCGCCGACGACGAACACCGACTGGCCGCGCGAGGCGAGCAGGTCCTTCACCGCGGCCGCGACGAAGCGGTCGATCTCCTCCGAACCGAGCGACGGAGGCGTGCCTCCCTGCACGCCCGCGAGGATCGCCCGCGCCACTGCCTCGACGCGCCCGGCCGCGAGCGGCAGCCGGTGATCGGCCGCCGCGCCGGTCGGCGTCGGCGTGGGCTCGGCGACGTAGAGGCGGTTCATCTCCGCCGACGCGCCGCGCACCCGGCGCCCGTCCGCGAAGTCACGCGCGTAGCGCACCGATCCCGGCGTCGTCGGGCCGAACAGATCGGCGTCGAGCGCGACGATCACGCGCGCGCCGGCGAGCCGGTAGTGGACGTCGGCCGGCTCCCCGAAGGCCAGCTGCGCGCCGAGATGGATCTGGTCGCGCGAGACGGGGTCGTACTGATACCAGCGCGCCCCCGGCAGCCGGGTCTGCAGCTCCGCCATCTGCGCCTTGAGCGTGGGCGAGCTGATCGACTCGGACAGGAAACAGATGCCGGCTCCGCCGACCGCCGCGACCTCGGTCTGAATCGAGCGCATCGCCGCGGTGAACGCGGACCAGGGGCGGATCTCGCCGAGATGCCGGATCGCCCGCGACCGATCCGGGTCGTAGAGGGTCAGCACCGACGCCTGCGCGAACAGGTCGGTCGCGCCGAGGCTGGAGGGATGCTCCGGGTTCCCCTCGATCTTCGTCGGCCGGCCCATGTGGCTCTCGGCGAGCAGGCCGGTGGCGATGCCGCCGAGGGTCATCGCCGTCGCGTAGAACAGCGGCTGGCCGGGAACGACCTCCTCGGGCTGCCGGACGTACGGGACGATCAGTTCGGGAGGCTGCCGCGTACATGCGGACGCCCCGGCCAGCGCCAGCGAGGCCCCCATCAGCTTCAGGAACCCGCGGCGGCCGACCGGATCGAGCCACTCGGAGGCGCGCTCCGGGAATTCGCGCTGCACGAACTCGCGGAATTCGGGCGAGTCGGCGAGCTCGTCGAGGCTCCGCCAGTACTGCTTCCCGCCGCCCGACGCGAACGTCGTGCGCACCGAAGCGAGGTCGATCGTCTTGTCTGCGCTCATGTCAGATGTCGTCGCGCGGCGGCACTGCCCCGCCTGGCGCGTCCACGGCACGACCGGGTCCTGCCGGACCGGGCCCGCCGGCACGGCCGGTTCATCGGTGGCAGGTCGAACAGGAGGTCAGCGACTGAATGCCGTACTCCTCCACCAGCCGGCGCCCCAGCTCGAGCTGATTCGGCGGCGGCACGTAATCCATCTGGAACACCGCCTCCCGCGGACGAACGTACCGTTCGGGGTTGCGGTGGCACTCGAGGCACCACTCCATCTGGAGCGAGGCCTCCTGGTACATCAGCGGCATCCGGTCGACGCGGCCGTGGCAGGTCGAGCACCCGATGCCCTTCTTCACGTGGACGCTGTGATTGAAGTAGGCGAAATCGGGCAGGTCGTGCACCCGCGTCCACCGCAGCGGGACGTTGTCGCGGAAGCTGGCGCGCACGGGCTCGAGATACGGGCTGTCGAGCCAGATCTGCGAGTGGCAGTTCATGCACGTCTTCGTCGGCGGGATGCCGGCCGACGCCGCCGTCTCCACCGTCGTATGGCAGTAACGGCAGTCGATTCCGATGCCGCCGGCATGGTGCTGGTGGCTGAACTGCACCGGCTGCGGCACGATGACCCCGGCCTTGTGCACGTACGTCGACTTGCTCAGGGCGTACAGCGTCGCGCCGAGCGTGGCCACGAGGACCACGAGCACCACGATGCTGCCCCGGGCATAGGTGTTGGCACTGCGGGGGAAGATCTGCGCCATCTCAGGTCATCAATCCGGGAGTCACCCGGGCGCACGGCCATGCGCCCTTCACGGCACCGGCCGGTTGCCGGCTCGCGCGAGGGATCGCAACGGAGCCGACGGCCTGCGAGAGAGAGGGGGCCGACAGCTCCTCGCTTCCGTACAGGCGGGACGCGACACGGTCGCTCCGACCTGAGAGAAATATCAGAGTGATCACGTCAGGTCAAGGATGTGGTAGTGCCAGCCGCTCGACGCACACTCTGCTAACACTCGACAGGTGCGCCACTTGCGGCCGTGCTTGCGGACAGGCCCTCTGATCGCGCCGCACGCGGGATCCGTCATCTCGGTCAATCGACCTTCACCGCCAGCCACTAAACACTATCCCGCGCTGACGGCGATCTCAACCTGGTCGGACATCTTCGATCGCCGCCGGACACGAGCACCGGCGCGCGACGTGCGCCGCCCCGACCGGCCGGCGCGTTACGCTACAATTCGGGAATGCGCCCCATTCTGCCCGTCATCCTCGGCGTGATTGCGCTCACGATCCCCGCTGCCGCACAGGGCCCGGTCGCGATCCCGATCACCGTCTACAAGACCCCGACCTGCGGCTGCTGCGCGAAGTGGGTTGACCACATGCGCGCGAACGGGTTCGCGCCGAAGGTCGAGGACCTGCCGAACCTGATGGCGGTGAAGACCTCGGCCGGCATTCCGCCGCAGCTGCAGTCCTGCCACACGTCGATGGTGCAGGGCTACGCCATTGAGGGCCATGTGCCCGCCGACGTCGTCCGGCAGCTGCTGAAGGAGAAGCCGAAGGTCGTCGGCATCGCCGTGCCGGGCATGCCGATGGGCTCCCCGGGCATGGAAGGGCCCTACACCGAGAAGTTCAACGTCATCGCCTTCGAGCAGAACGGCAGCCAGCGCGTCTACGCCTCCCGTTGAGTGGGCGGCGGGCGCGGGGCCGGGTCGACGGGCCCGCCCGGAGCCCGTCGCCGTCTCGCCTGCGACGGCCGACCGCTCGCTGACACGGGCGTACCGCGATTGCTGGAAAGCGGCAGCGCGCGGTCAGGACAGGCAGCGGCGCGCGGTCCCGTGAAGAGGCGTAAAGGTCTGCCGGGTAAGTAATCTTCTCTGTATTTCCGGCCGATAGCCTTGCCGTGAGCAAGGCGGCCGCAAACCAGGCTGTGGGGCTGGAAGCCCCCGTCGAGGGCGAGCCTCACCTGCGTGCAATTCTCGAGTCGCAGCCGGTCGTGCTGTGCCGCGTCGGTGCCGATGGCACCTTCCTCGCGGTCAACGGCGCGGGCCTGTCCATGCTCGGCGCCGCGGGACTCGAACAGGTCCTGGGGCGCTCCATACTGAGCCTGGTCGGCGAGGGAGACCAGAAGGCCTGCAAGACGTTCCTCGAACGCGCCGCCGGCGGGCAGCGCGGCTCGATCGAGGTCGAGCTCGTCGACTTCACGGGCGCGCATCACACCCTCGAGGTGCACGCCAGCCCCCACCCCGGAGCTCCCGACGGCATCGCATCCGCCCTCGTCACCTTCCGCGACGTCACCGAGGCGCGACGGCTCGAGCAGTCGCTGGTCGACGCGGCGGCGCGCCAGACGGAGCTCGAGAACGCGCACGAGGCCGAACGCGCGCGCCTGCTGGCGGATCTGGAGCAGGCGCGGCGCGCCGGGTCGGACCAGGCGGCCGTCGACGAGCAGCTCACGGAGCTCGAGCGGCGCCTTGCGGAGGCCGAGGAGAGCCGCGCGGCGCTGGTCCGGGCGCATCACGAGGAGCTGGAGCGGCTCCGGGCCGAACTGGAGGAGGCGCGGGCGCGTGCGGACGCCGAAGCGGCGGCGCGTGCGTCGAGCCTCGACGACCAGCTCGCGGATCTGCGTGGCCACATCGAGGCGCTCGAATCGGAACGGCAGCAGCTGATCGAGACCGCGGCGGTGGTCCGTGCCGAGGCGGACGCGCGGCAGCAGTCGATCGACGAGCTGCAGGCGCGGCTCGACGCGATCGAGCTCGAGCGCCAGCAGGCGGTCGACGCCGCCGGCGCGCTGCGGCTCGATCTCGACGAACGCGAGGCGACGATCGCGGGCCTGACGTCGCGTCTCGAGCTGCTCGAAGCGGATCACCGGCAGGCCGAGGAAGCGCGCGAACAGCTGGCGCGCGAGCTGGAATCGCGCACGAGCCTCGCCAACGAGCTGGCCTCGCGCATCGAGGCACTGGAGGCGGAGCAGGCGGGGCTGCGCACCAGCGCGGAGGCCACGCTCGAGCAGCTGCAGCAGCTCGAGGAGCGCTACGCCACCGACACGGGCGCGCTGCGCGACGCGCTGAACGAGGCGCTGGGCGAACAGGCGCGGCTGGCCCAGTCGCTCGCCTCCGGCGAGGAAGAGGCGGCCGCCCGGACTGCGCGGATCGCGGAGCTCGAAGGACTGCTCGCCGACGAGCGCGCGGCCTTCGACGCGAAGCTGTCGGAGGCCTACGACTCGCACGCGGCCCGCATCCAGGAGCTCGAGGCCGCGCACGACGCGCGCGTCCGGGACCTGGAAGACGCCCACGCCGCGCGGATCCGCGAGGTCGAGACGTCGCTCGACCAGCGCATCGCGGAGCTCGAGGAGGCGCACGCGGCCCGGCTGCGCGAGCTGGAGGAAGCCCACGCCGCGTCACGGCGCGAGCTGGAAGCGGCGCTGGCCGAGGCCCGCGCCACCATCGAGGGGCTCACGGCCGAACGCGACCGCGTCGCCGAGGAGAAGGGCGCGGAGGTCCGGCGTCTCGAGGACGCGCTGCTGGCGGCGGTCGAGTCCGAGCGGGCGGCCCGCAAGGCGCTGGCGGACGAGATCGCCGCCCGCACGACCGCCGAGCGCGCTCACAAGCAGCTCGTCGAAGCCCTCGGCAAGCTGGCCGGCGGCGTCGTCGTCGACACGGCAGCCGTCGCGCCCGCGGCCGTCACGAAGACGCGCGAGATCGCGACGACGCTCGAGTCCGAGCTGGCGCGCCGCTTCGGCGACGGCATCGAATTCTCGCTGCTCGTGGCGAGCGGCGATTCGACGATCGCCCTGCCCGCGGCCACCATCGTCGACGTGCTCGGCGCCTTCGCCGACTCGCGCCGGGTGTCGATGCTGAGCGGGCGCGCGACGGTCGAGCTCGCCGACGTCGAGGTGGACGACGGCGCGGGGCGCGCGCGCGGGCTGTCGCCGGGCGCCTACGTGCTGGCGGTGATGCAGGTCGACGGGCCGGGCGCGCAGCAGGGCATCGCGCCGGAAGTGTTCGACAGCGGCGACCCGCGTGGCTGGCGCGAGATGCGCAAGGAGCTGCAGCAGGCCCGGACGACGCTCGTCGGCAGCGGCGGACAGATCTGGGTGACGCGCGAAGGCGCGTCGATTCTCGTCCTGGAGTTCTACCTTCCCCGGGCTGATGGCGGAGAACGGTGATGGCGAGCAAGGGGGAAGCGGCGGCGGTCGAGACGAGCAAGCGCGTCGACACGCGCTATCCGGCATCCGCGGTACCCGCGATCACGGGCATGCGGCTGTCGCCCGGCGACGCCGTGACGCTCGTGAACATCTCCGCGAGCGGCGTGCTGGTCGAGGGCAAGACCCGCTTCGTCCCCGGCACGCGCGTCAACGTGATCTTCGAAGGCCCCGTCAAGCCGTCGCAGATCAAGGGGCGCGTCGTCCGGTGTCAGGTCTCGTCGATTGGCGGCGGCGGCGTGCTGCACTACCAGTCCGCGATCGCGTTCGAAGGCCGGGTCGAGCTGCCCGTTGACGAATCGGCGCTGCCGGCGACGGCGGCGCCCGTCGAGGAACCTCCCCCGCCACCGCCGTCGAAGAAGGGCAAGGGCGCCGCAGCGGCAGCGGCCGCCGCGCCCGCACCCCGTCCCGTCTACAACCGCTGGTAGGCCTTCTCGACGAGCTGCAGGATGCCGGCCGCCGGCAGCGCGCCCGCGGTCCGCTCGACGAGATGCCCGTTCGAGAACACGGCAAGCGTCGGAATCGAGCGCACGTTGAAACGCTGCGCGAGCGCCGGCCGCTCGTCGGTGTTCACCTTGAGCGTCAGCAGCTTCCCCCGCATTGACGCCGCGACCTTCTCCACTTCCGGCGCCACCATCCGGCACGGCCCGCACCACGGAGCCCAGAAGTCCACGAGCACCGGCACCGCGGCGTGGGCGATGGCGGCATCGAACTCGGCGTCGGCGCGCACGTCCGCCGGCGCGGCCGGCTGCGGCAGCTCGGCCTTGCACTTCGGGCAGCGCGCGCTGTCGCCGATGCGGTCGAAGGCGATGCGATTGGCCGTGCCGCAGCTGGGGCACGTGACGAGGACCCCGCGGTCGTCGAGCTTCACGGTCATGATGGATCGATCGTAGCGCCAATCCTTTTCGCCAGGTCCGCCGGCGAGACGAGGTGCACGAGGATGCGGTCGGCCTCTCCCGCAGCCCGAACCAGCAGATCGTGATCCAGCAGGCGATCCGCATCGCGACACGCGCGCGCCGCCTCGACGCGGAGCACGGCGCAGGATACGGCGAGCGTCGCGGCCCAGCTGCGCGCCGTAGACGTGTGACAGGCCGTCCAGTTGCCAATCGCGCGTCCGGCGAGATAGCGCAGGACGGGGCTGCGGACCGCATCCCATGCGGGCGCCACGAGCCGGCGGTCGATGTTCATCCGATCGGCCGGCGGCGGGCTGCAGGTGAGCGGCGCGGGCACGCTCGCGCGGGCGAGCGCATCGAGCGCGTCGAAATCGCGCAGCCAGTCGGGCAGGAGCGCGTCGTTGGCGAATGCGGCCTCGACGTGCTGCGCCAGGGTGGTTCCGTCCGCGGGCCGCCAGCGCTCGATCCGGACGCCGGCCTCGTACACCCGTGCGAGCACCTGGTCCACCGGCAACCCGGCTGCGAGCGTCTGCAGCACCTTCTCCTCCCATCGGGAGATCCCGTCCCAGTCCCACAGCACGGATCGGCTCAGCGCCGGCGGCAGCGTGTGGCGGGCATCGAGCCCTTCCCAGCCCGTCTGCCCGTCCGTGACCGCTCCGCTGTCGACGATGTCGAAGGGAGCGTCGATGTCGGCGGTGAGCAGCCGGCGGGCGGTCGGGCAGAGCATCGAGAGCGTGACCGACACGCCGCGCGGTTCGAGCAGCGCCACGCGCGGAAAGTGACGGCAGGTCGAGGGAAGCGCCTCGGGTCCCAGCTGACGGTGGACCGCGCACAGGTTGCCGCGATCCGGCTCGAAGAACACGCAGGCGTCGCCGCGTTTGGCGAGCAGCATCTGCCCCGGCCCGCCGGCACCGACGGTCTCCGCGGGAATGAACGCATCCTCCGGGCCCACCTGTCCCGCACGCAGCTCCCCCGTGCGCAGCGCATGCATTAGCCGCGCGTAGACGGGTGCTTCCACCGGCACGCCCCACGGGGCCGCACAGCACATCCCCGAGTGTCCGCACCGGTAGCCGGCGTGCAGTTTCAGGACCCGAACCCGCATCGTTTCCAGCTTACTGCCCCGGATCCCGGGACCGGGCGTACGCCACTCACAGAGACGCAGATGTCACGGAGGACGCACAGAGTTCGATGAGATGCGCTCCCGTGTGCGGCGTACGCATCGGATGAAATCCCCGCTATGCTCTTGCGATGCGACTCCTCCTCTGCACCTGCCTCCTCGTGCTGGCGTCGCTGGCCTTCCCCGGCGGGGAGAGCCGCCATGTCGTGCTCGTCACCATCGACGGGTTCGCCAACTTCCACCTGAAGGACCGGACGCTCGACCTGCCCGTCATCCGCCGTCTGGCTGCCGGGGGCGTCGAGGCGGAGAGCGGCGAGACCGTCTTTCCGAGCGTGACGCACCCGTCGCACACCACGCTCGTGACCGGCGTCACGCCGAGGCGTCACGGCGTGCTGTCGAACCGGGTGGTCAACCGCACCACCGGTGAGCGGTTCCACGTCACGAACAAGCCGCGGACGGAGATGGTGCGCGTGCCCACGCTGTTCGACGCCGTGCGCGCCAAGGGGCTCACGTCCGCGTCGTTCTTCTGGCCGGAGACGAAGGACGATCCGGCGATCGACTTCAACTTCCCCGAGGTCTTCGCGGCGACGAACGTGCCCGATCCGGCCGCCGTGCCCGAGGCGGTGCTCCGCGAGCTGCGCGACGCCGGCATCGACATCGACGACTACTTCCGCTACTACCACGACCCGCACGCGCACAGCGCATCCGACCTGGTGCTCGCGCAGGCCGCGGCGCATGCCATCCGCACGCACAGGCCGGCGCTGACCGCCATCCACTTCCTCGAAACCGACATCGTCCAGCACGAGGTCGGCCCCGCGCACTACCGGTCGCGCGCGGCGCTCACGGCGGCCGATCGGGCGGTCGGCCTGCTGGTCGAGGCGGTCGAGAAGGCTGGGATCGCCGCGAACACGACGTTCGTGGTCACGGCCGACCACGGGTTCGCGACCATCGATCACGAGGTGAACGTCGCCCCGCTGTTCGCGGGCCTGCGCGATCGCGTGGCGCTGCATCCGGGCGGGTGGAGCCTGTACATCGAGCTCCTTCCGTCCTTCGACCGCCAGCGCGACGGCGCAGCGCTCGAGGAGGCGCTCGCGGCCGCCCTCCGGCTGCCGGGCGTGGCCCGTGCCGTGCGTCCGCAGGAGTTCCACGCGCTGGGCCTGCCGACGTACGAGGAGAGCCCGTACGTGCGTGGGCACTACATGCTCATCGGCGAGATCGACACGTTCCTGACCGCCAGCCCCGAGTCGTCGTCCACGGCGCGCGTGAGGATGGTCTCGCCCCGGTACGAGCACGGCTACCTGCCGGCGCATCCGGACATGCACACCTCCGTGGTGCTGTCCGGACGCGGCGTGCGGAAGGGGGCCCGCATCGGGCACGTGCGGAGCCTCGACATCGCGCCGACGATTGCGCGCCTGCTGGGGGTCGAGCTGCGGGACGTCGAGGGGCGCGTCCTCACCGAAGCGCTGGACGCCTCGCCGGGAAGCGGATCCGCGCGATGAAGATTGCCACCTGGAACGTCAACGGGATCCGTGCGCGCAAGGACCAGCTGCACGAGTGGGTCGCGCGCGACCGGCCCGACGTCGTGTGCCTGCAGGAGATCAAGGCCAGGCCCGAACAGCTGCCACCGCTGCTCTACGAGCCGGAGGACTACCAGTGCTACTGGCACGGGGCGGGCGGCTACTCGGGCGTCGCGATGCTGTTCAACCGGCAGACCGTCCCCGAGGCGCCGGCCGTCGAGCATCCGCCGCTCGACTTCGAGTGCCGCATCGCAACCGCCCTCGTCGGCGGCATCCGCGTCGCCTCGGTCTACGTGCCGAACGGCGGCAAGGACTTCCCGGCGAAGATGCGGTTCCTCGAGGAGCTCACCGCGTGGGCCGCATCCGTGATCGCGCGCGGCGAACCGCTGGTCCTGTGCGGCGACCTGAACGTCGCCCATACCGACATGGACGTGCACCCGAAGGAGCGCAAGGCGACCGCCATCGGCCAGCGTCCGGACGAGCGCGCCGCCTTCGACGCGCTGCTCGGCGCAGGACTGGTGGATGTGACCCGCGCGCTCCAGCCGGACAACGACGGGCTGTTCACCTGGTGGGCACCGTGGCGTAACATGCGGGCCCGCAACATCGGATGGCGGATCGACTACGTGCTGGCGTCGCGCGACCTCTTCTCCCGCATCCCGCGGTGCGACGTGCTCGCCGAGATCGGCACGAGCGATCATGCGCCGCTTCTGTGCGAGATCGCGGACACGCTGCCGACGCAGGCGGCCTGATGCGCGTTCCGGATTGCAGGTGAGAGACGCATGAGCAGTCTTCCGACGAGACGGCAGTTCCTCCAGACGGCCGGCGCAGCGGTGGGCGCCGCGACGGCGGCGTTGCGCGGAGGCGTGCCGGCAGCCGCCGCGGGCCACGCGCTCGGAATCGACAACTTCGCCGTGCGGGCGATGGGCTGGAAGGCACCGCAGCTCATCGACTACACCGCGTCGCTCGGCTGCACGTCGCTGTTCATCACCGACTTCGACGCGCTGGAATCGCACGACGATGCGTACTTGCGGAAGGTCAAGGCGCAGGCGGACGCGAAAGGCGTGCGCATCCACCTCGGCACCTGGAGCATCGACCCGACGTCGAAGGCCTTCCGCCCGAACTGGGGTACGGCCGAGGAGCACCTGGCGCTCGGCGTCCGCATGGCCCGCGCCCTCGGCTCCCCCGTCATCCGCGTGGTCCTCGGCACGTGGGAGGACCGGCTGACCGACGGCGGCATCGAACGTCACATCGAAGCGGTCGTGAAAGTGTGCCGGTCGCAGCGGTCGCGCGCGATGGATGCCGGCGTCCGCATTGCGGTCGAGAACCACGCCGGCGACATGCACTCCACCGAGCTCGCCGAACTCGTGAAGGCCGCCGGGACGGAATACGTCGGCGTGAACCTCGACTCGGGCAACGCGCTCTGGACGCTCGAGGACCCGCTCGACAACCTCCGCACGCTCGCGCCCTACGTCGTCACCACGAGCCTGCGCGACTCGGCGGTGTGGGAGACGGAGAAGGGCGCTGCGGTCGCGTGGACCGCGATGGGCGAAGGGCAGATCGATCTGAAGACGTACTTCGACGAGTTCCGGAAACTGTGCCCGGGGGTGCCGGTGCACATCGAGACGATCTCGGGCTTCAGCCGCGAGCTCCCGTATCTGACGCCGGAGTTCTGGAAGGCCTGGCCGAACATGCCTGCGGCCCGCTTCGCCCGGTTCGTCGCGCTGGCCAGGGCCGGCCGCCCCCGCGAGCCGTTCCGGCCACCGGAGGGGGCCGCTCGCCGGCAGGCGGAACAGGACTATCAGCGCGGCGAGCTGGAGCGGAGCATCAAGTACTGCCGCGAGGTGCTCGGGTTCGGTTCCTGATTGGGTCCGATCGGGTCGGCTCAGGTCACCCGATCGCGACGAGATGGCCGCGCGTGCGGAAGAAGAGCACGCCCTCCGAGATCGCCGGCGTCGCCATGCAGACCTCGCCCATCGAGTTGGTCGCGATCAGCTCGAACACCGGTCCGGCCTTGACGACGTAGACGTCGCCGTCCTCGCTGGTGAAGTAGATCCGCCCGCCGGCGGCGACGGCGGATGCGGTGAAGCCGGTCCGTCCCTCCGCCAGGCGCTGCTGGTACTTGCGCTCGCCCGTGCGCGCGTCGTAGACGCTCAGCACGCCGTTGTCGCGGCAGACGTAGAGCAGCCCGTCGTGGACGAGCGGCGTCTGCATGTACGCGCCTTCGCGCGTGTGCATCCAGGCCATGTGTGCGGACTCGCCGCCCTGCGGCGGCGTGATGTCGCCGCTGGCGTTCGTGCGGATCGCGTAGATCGGCGCCATGGAGCCGTGCGCGTTGGTGATGTAGACGAGCTCGCCGGCGGTCACCGGCGTCGGCACGGGGATGTCGCCGCCGCCGGTGAGCTTCCACAGCTCGCGACCCGTCGCGAAGTCGTACCCGCCGATGTGCTTCCAGCCGTTGACGATCACCTGCGTGCGCCCGCCGGCCTCGTGCACCGTCGGCGTGCTCCACGTCGGCACGTCCTGGCGCGCCGTGCGCCACAGCTCGGCGCCGTCGTTCAGCGAGAAGGCCCCGAGGAACGACCCCTTCTGGACGTCCACCTGGACGATGACGCGGTCGCCGTGGATGACCGGCGAGCTGGCGAATCCCCACTGCGCATCGGGAACCATGAAGAAGCCGGAGTCGAGGACGCCGAAGTCCTTCGACCAGCGCAGGCGGCCGGTCGCCAGGTCGTAGGCGTACAGCCCTTCGGATCCGAAGAACGCGACGAGCGTCGACCCGTCGGTGGCGAGCGTGGAGTTGGCGTGCGTCGACTTGGTGTGCCGCTTGATCTTCGGCACGCCGGTGACCGGCGTGTGGCGCCAGCGGATCTGCCCGTTCCGCTTGTCCAGGCACAGCACGCTCCACCGGTGCACGGAGTCGTCGTCCACGGGCCGGATGTCCCCGTAGAGTCCGACGCGCAGTTCGGGGTCGGCCTTCCCGCTCTCCGCCGTGGTCACGCAGACGAGGTCGTTCCAGACCACCGGACTCGAGTGGCCAAGACCGGGGATCGGCGTCTTCCAGCGGACGCCCTTCCCGTTCGGCACGTCCCAGCTGACCGGCGCGGTGCCGTCGGCGATGCCCCGCGCGCCGACACCCCTGAACTGCGGCCAGTCGCGGCCCGGCACGATCGGCCCACCCGCGACCGTCGCGCCTGCCGCCATCAGACCAGCGACGACCATCAGCACCCGCATGCGCATGGCGGCAATCTACGGATGACCGGACAGCGCGTCAAACGGCAGGAACCGGGCGAGGGATCAAGCTCATCGGTGCAGCTCGAGTGCTTGACTCATGTTCCAGGGGGCGATTAGATGCAGCGTATGCGGTTCATCGCCCTCCTTCCCCTCCTGATTCTGATTTCCGCGCCAGCCGCAGACGCCCAGCAGCGCAGTCGCGCAGCAGCGGCGACGTCGACGTTGACCGCGACGGTGACCGACGGCGGCGGGTTGCCGCTCCAGGGGGTGCAGGTCACCGTGACGGGACCGCTCGAGCGGGAAGGGACCACGTTGCCGAACGGCGTCGTGCGCTTCCTGAACATGCGCGCGGGTCAGTACAGGCTGCGCTTCGCGTACGAGAAGTTCGTCCTGCTCGAACGGGACGTCACCATCCGCGCCGGCGCGCCGCTGGCCATCGACGTGATGCTCACACGCGCGCCCGAGCCCGAAGCGCCCCCGGAACCCGAGAAGCCGGCGGAGGCTCCGAAGGAAGCGGCGCCGCCCGGCGATCCGAACGTCGTCGAGCTGGTGTCGTTCATCGAGCGGAACTTCATCAGCAGCCGCGACCAGATGAAGCGTGACGAGCTCGGGTGCACGGCGAGCGCGCAGACGACCCTGCTGCAGATCCGCGAGCCGGTTCCCGAGCGCGCGCTCCCCGACGCGGACGAAGTCCTCTATGTCGTCGCGGGCGAGGGCACGCTTCGGCTCGGCAACCGCGACGTGCCGCTCAGCGGATCGACGATGGCCGTGGTGCCGCGGGGCACGGTCCGCGGATTGACCCGGAGCGGACGCAACCCGCTGATCGTCTTGTCGGTGGTGTCCGGCCCGGCGTGCACGGCCAGTTCGCAATAGGCTGGTCCGGACGTTCGCCTCACACAGAGTCACAGAGGAGCCAGAGCGTTCCCGACTGCCTCGAGTCTCCGTGCGTCCTCCGTGCCCTCCGTGCCTCGTGGCCCGTGATCAGCCCTGCCCGCGGGCCTCGATCTTCGCCCAGGTGTCCTTGAGCGTGACCGTGCGGTTGTAGACGGGGCGTTCCGGCGTCGAGTCGGGATCCACGCAGAAGTAGCCCAGGCGCTCGAACTGCACGCGCGTGCCCGGCGGCCGCGCGGCGAGGGACGGTTCGAGCTTCGCCTCGACGACCTCGAGCGACGCGGGATTCAGGTGGCGGAGCCAGTCCTGCCCGGGCTCCCCCTCGGTCGGGTCCGGCACGGTGAACAGCCGGTCGTAGAGCCGGACCTCGGCGGTGACGGCGTGGGCCGCCGAGACCCAGTGCAGCGTCGCCTTCACCTTGCGGCCGTCCGGCGCGTCGCCGCCGCGTGTCGCCGGATCGTACGTGCAGATCAGGCGCACGATCGCGCCCGTGGCCGGGTCCTTCACGACCTCGCGACAGGTGATGAGATACGCGTTGCGCAGCCGCACCTCGCGGCCGGGGGCGAGCCGGAAGAACTTCTTCGGCGGATCCTCGCGGAAGTCGTCCTGTTCGATGTACAGCACCCGCGAGAACGGGACCTTGCGGGTGCCCGCCGACGGATCCTCCGGGTTGTTGACGACGTCCATCTCCTCGACGAGGTCGTCGGGATAGTTCTCGATGACGACCTCGAGCGGGCGGAGCACCGCCATCGCGCGCGGCGCGCGCCGGTTGAGATCCTCGCGCACGCAGTGCTCGAGCAGGGCGACGTCGATGACGTTCTCCTTGCGCGCGACGCCGACGCGGTCGCAGAAGTCGCGGATCGACTCCGGCGTGTAGCCACGCCGCCGCAGCCCGCTGATCGTCGGCATGCGGGGGTCGTCCCAGCCCGCGACGTGCCCCTCCTCCACCAGCTGCAGCAGCCGCCGCTTGCTCATCACGGTGTAGCTGAGATTCAGCCGCGCGAACTCGATCTGCTGCGGCTTCGCCGGGGTCTGCAGGGTCGCGATCACCCAGTCGTAGAACGGGCGGTGATCCTCGAACTCGAGCGTGCAGAGCGAGTGCGTGATGCCCTCGATCGCGTCCTCGATCGGGTGGGCGAAGTCGTACATCGGGTAGATGCACCACCGATCGCCGGTCCGGTGATGCGGCGCGTGCCGGATGCGGTACAGGACCGGGTCGCGCAGGTTGATGTTCGGCGAGGCCATGTCGATCTTCGCCCGCAGGACGCGCGCGCCGTCGGGGAACTCGCCGGCGCGCATGCGCCGGAACAGATCGAGGTTCTCCTCGACGCTGCGGTTCCGGTACGGGCTGTCGCGCCCGGGCTCCGTCAGCGTGCCGCGGTACTCGCGGATCTCGTCGGCGGACAGGTCGTCGACGTACGCCTTGCCCATGCGGATGAGAGCCTCGGCGTACTCGTACATCTGGTCGAAGTAGTCCGCGGCGTACAGGACGTCGTTGTTCCACTGGAATCCGAGCCAGTGGACGTCCTCCTTGATGGCCTCGACGTACTCGATGTCCTCCCGCGTCGGATTGGTGTCGTCCATCCGGAGGTTGCAGAGCCCCCCGAACTCCTCCGCGATCCCGAAGTTCAGGCAGATGGCCTTCGCGTGTCCGATGTGGAGGTAGCCGTTCGGCTCCGGCGGGAACCGCGTGTGCACACGGCCGCCGTGCCGTCCGGCGGCACGGTCGGCGACGATGATCTCGCGGATGAAGTCCAGCGGCTCGGTGAGCGGCGGTGTCCCGGGTTCAGACATGGCGAACCTTCAATGTTACCAGCCCCGGACGCGCGTGCGGGCGCGCGCCGCCAGCGGTGATCGGCTACCATGCGGGGCGTCGTGCGCCGGCAACCGGCGCACCTGCAGGAGCCGCCGCGCCGCCGCCGGGCGGGCAGCGGCCGGAGGAGAGTCGTGGCTCAACTGTCCCGTCGCCGCTGGTTCGGCACGCTGGCAGCCGGCGTGGCCGGCGCAGCCGCCGCCGGACGCCCCGCAGCCGCCGGGGCCCGGCAGGCCCCGTCCGGGCCTGCCGCCGGCTCGTTGCCGCTCACGGAGTTCCAGCCGCGGAGCATGCTGGAAGTGCCGGAGACGCCGGTCCCCCGCGCGAAGTTCCCGGTCATCGACGTCCATACGCACGTGACCTTCCGCGCGCGCCGGGGCTCGCAGGCGGGCGACGGCATCCGCGCGCGTGCGAAGCCAGCGGACCTGCTGCCGACGATGGACCGCCGGAACATCCGGACGATGGTCAACCTGACGGGCGGCGTCGGCGCCGGGCTCAGGGAAGCCATCGCCACGTGGCAGCAGGCGCACCCCGGCCGGTTCGTCGTGTTCACCGAGCCGTCGTGGGAACGGGTGTCGGAGCCCGGTTACGCGAAGTGGCAGGCCGAGGAGCTCGAGCGGGCGAAGGCGGCCGGCGCCAGGGGCCTGAAGGTGCTCAAGACGCTCGGCCTGTACCTGCGCGAGCAGGGGACATCGGGGCCGCTCGTGAAGATCGACGACCCGCGGTTCGACCCGATGTGGGAGGCCTGCGGCGCGCTGGGGCTGCCGGTGGCGATCCACATCGCCGACCCCGTGGCGTTCTTCCTGCCGATCGACCGCTTCAACGAGCGCTACGAGGAGCTGCACGCGCACCCGGACTGGTCGTTCCACGGGAAGGACTTCCCGGCGTTCCACGAGCTGCTCGCCGCCCGCGATCGGGTGCTGGCGCGGCACCCGAAGACCACGTTCATCGGGCTGCACGTGGGGCACTACGCGGAGAACCTCGCGGCCGTGGGCGAGGCGCTCGACCGGTTCCCCAACTTCAACGTCGAGATCGGGGCCCGCATCGGCGAGCTCGGACGCCAGCCGCGGACGGCCCGCCGGTTCTTCGAGAAGTACCAGGACCGGATCCTCTTCGGAACGGACGCGATCCCGGAGGGACACGAGACGCCGCAGCAGGTCTTCGGCGACGAGCTGTACCAGATCTACTTCCGCTTCCTGGAGACGGAGGACGAGTACTTCGACTACGCGCCCGCGCCGGTGCCGCCTCAGGGCCGGTGGCGCATCTACGGCCTGGGGCTGCCGGATCAGATCCTGCGGAAGGTCTACAACGAGAACGCGACGCGTTTGTTGCGCCTGTAGGGCCGGACGCCGGCCCTCCTGGATTGGGAGTTGAAGCAACGATGATCGGACAGACGATGCAGAGACGGTCGTGGCTGGTCGTATGCGCGCTGGTGCTGGCGCCGGCGCTCGCGGCGGCACAGGGGTCCCCGAAGGCGCCCCCTGAAACGGTCGGAGTGTCGGGCGATCGCCTGAACCGCCTGACGGCGACGATGCAGCAGTACGTCGACCAGCAGCGCGCGGCCGGCATCGTGACGCTGCTGGTGCGGCAGGGCAAGGTCGTGCACCTCGAGGCCGTCGGCTACCGGGACCTCGAGTCGAAGGCGCCGATGCGCACGGACACCATCTTCCGCATCGCCTCGATGTCGAAGGCGGTGACGAGCCTGGCGGCGATGATCCTGCTCGAGGAAGGCAAGCTGCTCCTGAGCGACCCGGTGTCGAAGTTCATCCCGTCGTTCAGGGAGACGACGGTGGCCGTGCCGCCGCCGCCCGGTGCGGTGGAAGGGACGCCGGTCTCGGTGGTCAAGGCGAACCGGCAGATCACGATCCGCGACCTGCTGACGCACACGTCGGGGATCAGCTACGGCTACGGCCCGGCGGCCGCGCAATACAAGGCCGCGAACGTGCAGGGCTGGTATTTCGCCGACAAGGCGGAGCCGATCGCAGTGACGATCGACCGGCTCGCGAAGCTGCCCTTCGACGCCCAGCCCGGCGAGCGGTTCGTCTACGGCTTCAGCACCGACGTCCTCGGCGTCGTCATCGAGAAGGCGTCGGGGATGAGCCTCGACGAGTTCCTCCGGACCCGGATCTTCGAGCCGCTGAAGATGGTCGACACGCACTTCTATCTGCCGCCGGAGAAGCGGGACCGGCTGGCGACCGTCTACTCGCTGCGCGACGGCAAGCTCGTACGCGCGCCCGAGGAGGGCACGGGGCAGGGCGACTACGTGGACGGACCGCGACAGAGCTTCTCGGGCGGCGCCGGGCTGCTCTCGACGGCATCGGACTACGCCCGCTTCCTGCAGATGCTCCTGAACGGCGGCGAGCTGGACGGAGTGCGGCTGCTCAGCCCGAAGACGGTGGAGTTGATGACGTCGAACCACGTCGGCTCGCTGTACAACCAGGGGCGCACCGGCTTCAGTCTCGGCTTCGAGGTGGTCGAGCACGTCGGACGCTCCGGCGAGCACGGGTCGGTCGGCATGTTCTCGTGGGGCGGCGCGTACCACACCGACTACTGGGCGGACCCGCAGGAGCAGCTGGTTGGCGTGCTGATGACGCAGCTGCTGCCCGCGACGGGCAGCGACCTGCACGGCAAGTTCCGGGCGCTGGCGTATCAGTCGATCGTCGCGCCGGTCGGCACGCCCGCGCCGGCGCCGAGGCGGAGGGCGCAGACGAACTGATCTGCGTGCTCCTGTGGGGCGGCAGCTCGAACCCAGAGACCACAGAGACCGCAGAGACCGCAGAGGGCACGGAGGCCACAGAGCGCACAGAGGGCACAGAGAAGAGGGGTTCGCACGGGCGCTCTGGTTCCCGGACGCTTCTCGCGGTCTCGCTCGCCGTGCCCTCTGAGCCTTCAGCGCCCGCCTGAGAGCGCCCGGCCTGCGGCGACCACGGCGTCGATCACCAGGTGCAGGTCGCTCGCATCGGTCCGGAAGTTGACGATGCAGGAGCGGAGGAGGAAGCGGCCGTTGAGCATCGCGTTCGAGACGAACGCGGTGCCGCCGGCCTGCACCCGCTCGAGCACCTGCTCGTTCAGCCGGTTCAGCGGCTCCAGGCTGGCCGGCGATGCCGGGTCGACGCCCGGCGGCACGTAGCGGAAGGTCGCGATGCTGAGCGACTGGGTGACCGCCTCGATCTCCGGATGGGCCTGCGCGAGCGCGAACAGCTCGCGCGACAGCCGCATGTCCTCCCCGATCATCTGCGCGTAGCCGTCGCGTCCGACCTGCTGCAGCCCCATCCAGACCTTCAGCGCCCGGAAGCCGCGCGAGTTCTGCGGGCCGTACTCGTAGTAGTTCGGCGGCGGCTCGGCGACCCCCTCGTGGAAGTGGTAGTAGTCGGGCGTGTAGCTGAACGCGCCCCGCAGGTACGCCGCGTCGCGCACCAGCGTGCAGCCCGCCTCCAGCGGCGCGTAGAGCCACTTGTGCGGGTCGACCGCGATCGAGTCGGCGCGCCGCATCGCCGCCAGATCGCGCGGCGCGTCCGGGACGAGCACCGCCGGCGCGCCGTACGCCCCGTCGACGTGGAACCACAGCCCCTCGGCCTCGCAGACGTCGGCAATCTCCTCGAGCGGATCGACCGCGCCGGTCGCAACGGTGCCGGCCGTGCCGACGACGAGAAACGGCAGCAGCCCCGCGGCGCGGTCCGCGGCGATCTGCGCGCGGAGCTCGTCGACGCGCATGCGCTGGTCGCGGTCGACCGGAATCCAGCGCACCGCGTCGGTGCCGAGCCCGGACAGATCGGCGGCCTTCTGCACCCAGGTGTGGGTCTCCGCCGAGCAGTACGCGGTCATGCGCGGCGCGGAGGCGGCGCCGATCCCGTCCGTGCGCATGGGCCAGGTGGCCTTCGCCGCGCGTGCCGCCCAGAAGGCGACCATGTTCGCCATGTTGCCGCCGCTCACCAGCAGCCCGCTGCTGCCCGGAGCGGCGCCGACGAGCTCGGCGATCCAGGCGACGGTCTGCTCCTCGATCACCGTCGCGACCGGCGACAGGGTGAAGCCGCCGCAGTTCGGGTTCACCGACGCGGCCAGCAGCTCGGCGAGCACGCCGATGGGCGCGGCCGAGGAGGTGATGTAGCCCATGAAGCGCGGATGGCCGTTGAAGAGCGAGGACTCGAACAGCAGGCGTGCCGCGCGATCGATGATTTCCTCGGGGGCTGCCCCCGTCGCAGGAAGGCCGGTCTGGCCGACCCGCTGGCGCAGTTCGGCCGGGGACAGCGCCGGCACGACCGGACGCGACGGCAGCGTCTCGAGGAAGTCCGCGATGTGGTCGACGAGGACGTGCCCGAGCCGCCGGAAATCCGACGGCGCGAGCTCCATCGGCGCCCTGCGCTTCGGTGCCACCTGTCCTACCGCGCCGCGGTGGCCGTCGTCTGCGTCTGCGGCGACGAGGGGGCACCCTTGAGGAAGCGATCGAACCACTTCACGTAGCGCTCCAGCCGGTCCCGCTGGTAGCTGGGGATCGAGAGCCCGTGGAACTGTCCCGGATAGACGACGAGCTGCGCCTCGACGCCGTTGCTCTTGAGCGCCTGGTACATCTGCTCGCTGCCCGCAATCGGCACGTTGAAGTCCTTCTCGCCGCACATGAACAGCGTGGGCGTCGTGATCCGGTCGGCCTTGAAGAACGGGTAGCTGACCTTCATCCAGACGTCCGGGTTCTTCCAGGGCTGCCCCATCTCGGTGTCGTACTGGACGATGTACTGGTCCGTGCCGTACATCGACAGCTGCAGGGAGCTGCCGGCACCCGAGGCGGCCGCCTTGAACCGGTTGTCCGTCGCGATGGTGTAGTTGGTCAGGATGCCGCCGTAGCTCCACCCGCCGATACCGAGCCGTTCCGGATCGGCGACGCCGCTGCGGACGGCCCAGTCGACGCCGGCGAGCAGATCCACGACTTCGAGGTGCCCCCAGTCGGCGAAGATCGCCTTCTGGAACGCCGAGCCGCGGCCGGAGCTGCCGCGGTAGTTGACCTGCAGGACCGCATACCCGTTGGCGGCGAGGATCTCGCGGATGTAGTCGAACGAGTGGTCGTCCTGCCCGTTGGGCCCGCCGTGAATCCAGAGGATGAACGGGAGCCTGCTCCCGACGGAGCCGGCCGGCCGCGCCAGCAGGCCGTTGACCACGGTGCCGTCCTTCGCGGTGAAGGTGACGTCCTCGACGCTCGACAGCACGACCCCCTTCAGCCAGTCGTCGTTGTGGCTCGTGAGGCGCTCCAGCCGGCCCGCTTCGAGCTTGTGGACCTCGTTGGGTTCACTCGCCGTGGACGACAGCAGCGCGATCGCGCCGCTGGGCGAGACGGACACCGATCCGACCACACGCCGCCCGGTCGTGAGCCGCTCGACCTTCCCGCCTGACACCGGGACTCTGGCGAGGTACTCGACCCGATCGTCCTCGACCACCACCAGCAGGCTCTGCCCGTCGGGCGACCAGTTCGGGTCGCTGACGGCGCGGTCGAGCGTGCTGGTCAGCAGCCGCGCCTCACCCCCGGTGGCGGGCACGATGGCGAGCTGGCGCTGCTGGTACGCCCAGAACTTCGCGACGTCCCCCTGCAGGTAGGCCAGCCACTGCCCGTCCGGGCTCCAGGCGATCGGCCCGCCGTCGGCGCCGGGAAACGTCGTGACCGCCTTCGGCTCGGCTCCGGCCTTCGCTTCGACCACGAAGATGTTCGTGTCGTTGGACCGCTCGGCCGCGGGACCGCGCTTGCTGACGAACGCGATGCGGGTGCCGTCGGGCGACCAGGCCGGCTGGCTGTCGTCGAAGTCGCCCGACGTGATCTGCTCGGCCTTCCGCGTCTTCACGTCGAAGACGTAGAGGTGGGTCCGCAGGCGCTCGAGGTACCCGGCGTAGTCGCGCTTGAAGTCGTAGCGGTCGATCACGATCGGCGGGCGGGTCTTGCGCTTCCACCCCTCGATCTTCTCGGGCTCGTCGGCGGGATCCGGATCGTTGACGACGAGCACGAGCCGTGTGCTGTCGGGAGACCAGGCGTAGTCGGTGACGCCGCCCTTGAGGTCGGTGACGCGCTGCGCCTCGCCGCCGGCCCGATTGAGCAGCCAGACCTGCGCCCCCTTCTTCTTCTCCTCTTCGTCGCCGCGGGACGCGGTGAACGCGAGGTACTTCCCGTCCGGGCTCCACTGCGGGCGCGACTCGTTGTCCGGACTCGACGTCAGCTGAACCGTCTCGCTGCCGTCCCAGCTCACCATCCAGATGTCGCTGTCGCGCTTGTCCTTCTCGACATTCGCCGAGCTGACCACGTAGGCCACCCACTTGCCGTCGGGCGACACCTGGGGATCGCTGACCTGTTTCAGCTTCGCGAAGTCGTCGAGGCTGTACGGACGTCGGGCGTTCTGCGCGAGCGCGAGCGCCGGGAGCAGCAGCAGGACCGCGAGCGCGGCGGCACCGGATCGGCGGAGCATGGGCACCTCGGAGCGGAAGGGATGTCCGACGAGAGGATACAGCAGGGAACCCGGGATCGTGACCGGCAGCGGGCAGCCCCGCCTTCGCCCCTGGGCGTCGGCGAGGCCGCTTCGCGGGCCGGACGAACTGCCGTCGGCGTGCGGCCCGCACGCCGGACGGTACGGACTACGGAACGAACAGCACGCAGGAGGGCGATCCGACCTCGATCGGATCGCCGACCGGAAACAGGCGCCCGGTGTTCCGGTCGATCCGGAAGGCCGCCACCGAGTCGCTGCGCTGGCCCGCGGCGACGAGCCACTCCCCGCCGGGGTGGATGTTGAAATGGCGGGGCCAGCGGCCGCGCACGGACTCGTGCTGGACCGGCGTCACCGCGCCGGTCCCGGCGTTGACCTCGAACACGGCGATCGAGTCGTGCCCGCGGTTCGACAGGTACACGAACCGCCCGCCCGGATGCACGATCACCGTGCCCGGGTAGTTGTCGCCGGAGAACCCGGCCGGCAGGGTGGACACGGACGCGAGCGTCCGCAGCTCGCCCCGCGCGGCGTCCCAGGCATACGCGGTCAGCGTCGACGAGAGCTCGTTGGCGGCGAAGCCGAACCGCCCGCCGGGATGGAACGCGAAGTGGCGAGGGCCCGCGCCGGGCTCGGCGGCGACCGACGGCACCGATGCGGGCGTCAGCGTGCCGGCGTCGTAGCGGTAGACGAACAGCCGGTCGGCGCCGAGGTCCGCCGAGATCGCGAAGGCGCTGGCCGCGTCGAGATCGACCGAGTGGGCGTGCGGCCTGCGCTGGCGCCGCTCGTTGGGACCGCTTCCGGTGTGCTGGACGACCTGGGTTGCCTCGCCGAGGCTGCCGTCGGGGCCGATCGGCAGCACCGCCAGGTTGCCGCCGGAGTAGTTCGCGACGAGCACGTGCTTCCCGTCCTTGTCGACGACGATGTAGCAGGGGCTGCCGCCGCGCGACGAACGGGTGTTGAGCAGCGTGAGCTTCCCGGTCTCGCGGTCGATCGCGAAGGCGCTGACGCTGCCGCTCTTCTGATCGTCGAAGTCGCTGACCTCGTTGACGGCGTAGAGGACGCGCCCGTTCGGATGCAGCGCGAGGAAGCTGGGGTTGCGCGTCTCCGCCGCCAGACCGAGCGGCGTGAACGAGCCGGTCGCCGGGTCGAACCGGTAGGCGTAGATGCCCTGGCTCTTCTCGCCCGTATACGTGCCGATGTACACGAGGTGACCGGTGGACTGCGCGGCCGCCGTGCCCGCAAACGCGAGGCACAGCATGGCAAGGAAGAATGCGGACGTTCGTCTCATGGAATTCTGCTCTGTTCTCGAAGCGTGACGCCTGGTAAGGCCGAACTGAAGTTCGGCCCTGCTACCGCTTCGACAGGTCCCGGATCCAGATGTCCTTGAACTGCATGTGCCCGTCGCCGCCCGAGTGGAGCTGGAGGGCGATGGCGCCGTCGAAGGAGCGCGGGCGCGGATCGGTGAAGTCGACCATCAGCACGCCGTTCAGACGCGACACGTAGCGGTTGTTCTCCACCTTCACCAGCAGCTCGTTCCACTCGCCCTTCCGGACGACGGTCTCGTTCTCCGGCGCGGGCCAGACGACCCAGTTCCGTCCGTCGCCGTAGATGCCGCCCGTGTGCCGGCCGATGGTGCAGTCGATCTCGAACTGCAGCCCCTGGCTGACGTCGGCGGTGCCGGGCTTGAAGTCGGTGTGGAAGAAGAGGCCGCTGTTGCCGCTGCCGACGCACAGGAACCTGAGCGAGAGGTGGAAGTCCTTGTACGGCTTCTCGGTCTTGAGATACCCGTAGCCGTCGGTCAGCGTGATGCCGTGGATCACGCCGTCCTCGACGGTCCACTTCTCGTTGCCGACGGGTATCCAGCCCGTGAGGTCCTTGCCGTTGAACAGCTGGACCCAGTCCTCCCCGGCCAGCCGGGGCCGATCGGGCCGCTGCGCGGTGAGCGTGGTCACCGACACGAGGAGGGCAAGGACGGCAATCGCGGATCGCATCAGCATTCTCGTCTCCAATCTCCTGATCTGCGGCGGGCACCCGGCGCCGGGGCGCCCGGACACCCGCTCAATCATTCCACGCGGCCGGCCGCTGCAGCCAGCACCCGCGGCTCAGATCGCCAGCGTGACCGCCGTGACCGACGCCGGCGGGAAGGTCAGCACCGGGACGCGGCCGCTGATCGGCGTCGCGACCGGCTGCGGCGACGAGACGACGTCCGGGTGCTCGAACGTGTTGTGCGCGTCGAGCGCGGGTGCGGTCAGGGTCCGCACGGTGCACGAGGTCGGCGCGGCGCCGGCAATCGCGATTTCCGCCTCGCGTGGCTCGTCGGGGCTGGGGTTGACCACGGTGAGCGTCACCGTCCGATCGCGCAGCGACGCCGAGCCGGCGAGGCCGAACAGCGTGGCCGGCTGCCCGTTGCGCGTGTAGCCCACCCGCGGCGCCGACACCACGGTCCGCACCGCCTGCGCCCCCATGTGCGGCTGGTACATCTCGAACACGTGATAGTTCGGCGTGACGATGAATTTGTCCTCGTGCGCGACGAACAGCGACTGGAGACAGTTGACCAGCTGCGCGATGTTCGCCATCGCGACGACGTCAGCGTGGCGGTGGAAGATGTCGAGGGTGAGCCCGGCGAGCAGCGCGTCGCGCAGCGTCGAGATCTGCCCCAGCGTGTGCGACGGCACCGCCTCGGTGCCGGGCCGGTGCCAGGAGCCCCACTCGTCGATCGCCAGCTTCACGCGCCGCTCCCGGTCGAACGGCGCGATGGCCTGCGCGTGCCCCTCGATGAAGCCGTCCATCTTCTCGCCTTCGCGCAGCAGCTCGAACCACTGCTCGCGCGTGAAGCCGACGGCCGGCCCCTTGCTCTCGTTCCAGTCGTTCGATCGGCCGCCGCTCACGTTCGTGGAGTAGTGGTGAACCGACCAGGCCCACAGCCGCCGCACCAGCCCGCGGTTCTCTTCCGTGAGCTTCGCGAAGAAGCGCCGCGTCCACTCGAACTCGGGACCGCTCGGACCGGCGCCGATGAAGCGGAGCCCCAGGTCGAATCCGGGAACCCACGCGGTGTATCGACGGAACTCCACCGCGTAGTCCTCGGGCGAGAAGTCGCCGCCGCAGCCCCACGGCTCGTTGCCGACTCCCCAGTAGATCACCTTCAGCGGGTCCCGCTCACCCTGCGCCTCCCGGATTCGCGCCAGGGTCGTCGTCCCCGCCGGCGCGTTGCAGAACTCGACCCACTGGTAGAAGTCGCGCGCGGGCAGGCTGCGGACGTTCGCCGCGATGTACGGCTCGGCGCCGGACAGCCGGCAGAACCGCACGAACTCGACGGTGCCGAACGTGTTGGGGTCGTACTGCTGCGGGCCGGGCGGCACCTTCGTGTTGACCCAGAAGTTCGTGCGCACGGACCGTTCCCCGGCGGCGCCGATGCCGTCGCGCCAGTCGTAGCTGTCGGCGAAGCAGCCGCCTGGCCAGCGGATCACCGGCGCCTTGATCCGGCGCAGGTGGTCGACGAGCGCCTTGCGGATGCCGCCGACGTTCGGAACCTTCGAGTCGGGGCCCACCCAGATGCCGTCGTAGACGACGCCCCCGAGATGTTCGGCGAAGTGGCCGTAGATCTCGGGCGCGATCGTGCCGATCGGCTCGTCCAGGCGGATGTCGATGCGGGAGTCGGCGGCGCGAACCGATCGCGGGGCAACCAGCAACCCGGCACCGGCGGCGGCGGTCGCGGCGAGGAACCGGCGGCGTGACAGCATGGCCCGCAATACTACCAGCGGTCGGGACAGGGAGCACCCCGACGGCCGGTGCCATAATGCGCCCGTGCGCCGGGTTGCGACGCTTCTGCTCTCCCTGCTCTGGGCGGCGCCGGCCTTCGCGCAGCGTCTGCCCGCACATGTCTACGACGTCTCGGACGGCCTGCCGCACGTCCGCGTGAACGCGCTGTACGAGGACCGCCGCGGCTATCTCTGGGTCGCGACGCCCGAGGGACTGGGGCGCTTCGACGGCACGCAGTTCCGCACCTACGACACCGGCGACGGCCTGCCCCACCTGCTCGTCAACGACATCGTCGAGGACCGTCAGGGACAGCTCTGGGTGGCGACCAACGGCGGAGGCATCGCCAGGCTCCAGGATGCCGGCCGGACCGGCATGCGCCCGCGCGACCCGCGGCAGGACCTCGCCTTCGTGCCCGTGCGGGTCAGCGCCGACGTCGAAGCCGCCAATCGCGTGAACGCGCTGCTGTTCGACGTGCGCAACGTCGCCTGGTGCGCTACCGACGCAGGACTGTATCGCGGCGAGGAGGCCGTGGGGGGATGGCGTTTCACGCCCGCGCTGCCGCACCCGGAGACGAATGCGCTCATGCCGGCCTGGACGAACGGCCGCGACGAGCACTGGTTCGGCATCGAGGACAGGCTCGTGCGGGTGCGCGGCGACGAGGTCCGCGAGATCGAGCTCCCGGGGACCGGCAATCTGTTCGGGATCACGTGGTCGCCTCGCGACGGGCTCATCGTGGCGCGCGAGCGCGAGCTGTATCACCGCCCACACGACGACTGGGCGAAGCTGCCGATCGCGCTCGGCGGGCAGCAGCGCGTGCGCGCCATCAGGGTCGCGCTCGGCGGCGTGCTCTGGATTGCGACCACGGACGGCCTGCTGGCGTGGGATCGCATCGACCTGCGGCGCTACGGCGTCGCCAACGGGCTGCCCGACGAGAACATCCGGGCGCTGATCGAAGGCAGCGACGGCGCCCTCTGGCTCGGCAGCTGGGCGCGCGGGCTCGTCCGCTTCGCGCCCTCCGGGATCAACAGCTTCACGCGTGCCGACGGGCTGCCTGACGGCATGCCGGTCCACGTGGTGGCCGGACTGGACGGCCGCGTGTACGTCACCGCCGAGCCCGCCGGGCTCGCCGCGATCGAGCGGGATCGCGTCCGCCCGGTGCCCGGCGACTCCCCCACGTTCTCCGTCGTCCGGCGACGCCTGTTCCAGGACAGCCGCGGACGCTGGTGGCTCGCCACCAGCGACAGCATCTGGATGGCGCCGGGACCGTCGCTCGACCTGCGCCAGGTGCGCCAGCTCGGCGCCGCGCACGGGCTGGCCGGCGTCAGCGTGCCCGATGCGCCCGGCGTGATCGCCGAAGACGAGCAGGGGCGGATCTGGATCGTCGCCGAGCCCAACCTGCTCTATCGCAGCGACCCGGGGGGTACGCAGTTCATCCGCGTGGGCGCGCTTCCGAACCTGTACGTGCGCCTGGCGAGCGACGGCCGCGGGACGATGTGGATGGCGTCGCTCGAACAGATCGGCGCGGTGCGCGGCGACACCTTCGAGGTGCGCGAGGACCTGACGGGGCTTCCCGAACGGCGCGCGCGCGCCCTGCACTTCGATCGTCAGGGGCGCTTCTGGGTGGGCCTGCGATTCGAGGGGCTCGCGATGAGCCCTGCCACGGGTTCGGACGGGCTCACCTTTTCGCACGTGCTCACGCCCTCGCGTCTGGTGAGCGGCACGATCTGGTGCATCGCGGAGGACGCCAGAGGCCGGCTGTATCTCGGCACCGGACGGGGGCTCGATCGCTACGACCCGGAGTCGGAGACGCTGACCCACCTGGCGGCGCAGCACGGCCTCGCGGGCAGCCTCGTGAACGCGTGCACGACGGATCGCCGGGGGCACGTCTGGGTCGCGACGTCAGCCGGCATCTCGCACATCGTCCCCGGCGGTGAGGCCGTTCGCCCGCCGCCTCCGCGAATCTATGTCACGGCGCTCACGGTCGCCGGCGAGGAACGCGCGGTGGCCGAGCGCGGGCTCGAAGACCTGCCGCCGCTGTCGTTCGGTCCCGCCATGAACAACCTGCGTGTCGAGTTCACGGCCGTGGGCCTCGGCCGCGCACCGATGCGCTACCAGTACCGGCTCGATGGCGCGAGCGAGGAGTGGAGCGCGCCGTCGGCCGACCGGGCGGTGAACTTCGCCAGGCTCCGCGCGGGGCGTTACACGCTGCACGCGCGGGCGGTCGCACCGGATGGCACCGTCAGCGCCACGGCGGCGATGCTGCCGTTCGAGGTGCAGCCGCCGATCTGGCAGCGCTGGTGGGTGCTCCTGCTGGCCGCCGCGGGCGTGACCGCGCTGATCGTGCTCGCGCACCGCGTGCGGCTGCGGCAGGCGCTGGCAATGGAACGCATCCGCTCGCAGATCGCGACGGATCTGCACGACGAGGTCGGCTCGGGGCTGTCGCAGATCGCCGTGCTCAACGAGGTCGCCAAGCGGGACGCGCCGCCGGCGGCCGTGCCGCTGCTGGATCAGGCCGCCGGCATCGCCCGCACCCTCCGCGAATCGATGAGCGACATCGTCTGGGCCGTGGACCCGCGGAAGGATCGGCTGCTCGACCTCGTGCAGCGGATGCGTCAGGCGACGTTCAACCTGCTCGAGGTCGACGGTCTCGACGTCCGGTTCCACGCCCCGCCGGATCAGGCGCTCGGCGGGATCGCGCTGCTCGCGGATCGCCGGCGCCACCTCCTGCTGATCCTCAAGGAGGCCGTCACCAACATCGCGCGCCACGCCGACGCGACCCGCGCCTGCATCGACCTGCAGCTCCGCGACGGCCATGTCGAGCTCATCGTCGAGGACGACGGCCGCGGGTTGGGGGCGGAGCCCGCGTCCGGGTGCGGGCTGCGGAACATGGCGGCGCGGGCGGCGGCGCTCGGCGGAACGCTCTCGGTCGGCGCGCGCCCCGGCGGCGGCACCCGCGTGCACCTGATCGCGCCGCTGCCGCGACGCCGCCCCCGCACCATCGGGTAGTTGCCGGCCGCCCGGCGGGCGGGTACCGTGGAGCGACTGAGCGATGTCCGAGTCGATATCGGTCCTGATCGTCGAAGATCAGCGGGCCCTGCGCGACGGTTTGAGCCGCCTCGTGGACGGCACCGCCGGCTACCGGGTCGTGGGCAGCTTCGAGTCGATGGAGGCGGCGCTCGCGGCGCGGCTGGCAGCGGAGCCTGACGTCGCGCTGCTGGACGTGCAGCTGCCGGGCATGTCGGGGATTGCCGGGGTGGAACACCTGCGGAGGCGGTACCCGAAGGTGCAGGTGCTGATGCTCACGGTGTACGGCGACAACGACCGCGTGTTCGAGGCGATCTGCGCCGGCGCCTCAGGGTACCTGCTGAAGGACACGCCGCCGGCGCGGCTGCTCGAGGCCATCCGCGAGCTCGTCAACGGCGGCGCGCCGATGTCGCCGGAGATCGCGCGCAAGGTGGTGACGATGTTCCAGCGCGTCGCGCCGCCGCGCAACACCAGCTACCACCTCTCGCCGCGCGAGACGCAGACGCTGCGCCTGCTCGCCGACGGCCACAGCTACAAGACCGCTGCCGCCGCGCTCGACGTGAGCCCGGACACGATCCGGTTTCACATCCGCAACATCTACGAGAAGCTGCACGTGCATTCGAAGAGCGAGGCGGTGCTGAAGGCGTTCCGGTCGGGGCTTCTCTCGTAAGCCTACCGAGCAACCATCAGGAACACCGAGGCCACAGAGAACGCAGAGGCCACAGAGAAATCACCTCTGTGATCTCTCTGTGCCCCCTGTTGTGAAGCCTGTGTTGGGGCCGGGTCAGTACACCACGCCGTCGATGACGACGCCCGTGACGTGCGACGTGTACTCGAACGGATCGCCGTCGAACAGCGCGACGTCGCCGTCCTTGCCCGGCTCCAGTGAGCCGACGCGCTTGTCGATGCCGAGGATGCGCGCGGCGTCGATGGTCACCGCCGCCAGCGCGGCGTCGAAGCCGAGCCCGTTGGCCGCGGCCACGGCGGCCTCGAACAGGACGACGCGCGTCTTGGGCACGTACCCCTCGTAGCCGCTCTGGATCGCGACCGGGATCCCGGCCTTCCGCAGCACCGATGCGGTCTCCATGCTCATGTTCTCCGCATCGCCTGCCGGGCGCTGCATGGTCGCATGCAGGATCACGGGCACGCCGGCTTCCTTGATCTGATCGGTGACGAGATACGCCTCGGACGAGCCGTCGAGGATGATGCGCAGCCCGAACTCCTTCGCGATCCGCAGGGCGGTCAGGATGTCGTGCGACCGGTGTGCGGTGACGAGCAGCGGCAGCTCGCCGCGGACGACACGGCCCAGCGCCTCGAGCCGGAGGTCCCTTGAAGGACGCTTGTCCTCCGGTCCCGCCATCTTCGCGACGTACTCCTTCGCGCGAATCAGCTCGGCGCGCAGCATCGCGACCGCTTTCGACCGGTTGCCCGGCGACTTGCCCTGCGAGGCCAGGCCGGCCGTGCCGAGCGTCGCCGCGATCGTCGCGACGGGCTGGATGACCGCTTCGTCGACGGTGTCGCCGCGCGTTTTCGCGATGAGCGTCTGCCCCGGCACGAGCGCGCCGGGCGCGTGGCCGGTGTGGATCGTGGTGATGCCGTGCTGCCGCAGCCAGCCCACCAGCGCCTCGCGCGCGTCATAGGCGTCGACGGCACGGAGCTCCGGCTGAATCGCCGCGGACCGATCCAGCTGCATCTGGTCGTGCGGCTGGTTCAGGTAGCCCGCGAGGCCGACGACGGAGCGCGCGTCGACCAGGCCCGGCGTGACGACGCGGGCCTCCAGCACGCGCCAGCCGTCCGGGATCGGGACGCTCGCGGCGGGACCCACGCGCTGAATCTTCCCGTCGGGGCCGATCAGGACGACGCCGCGCTCGATCGGATCGCCGGCCATGGTGTAGACGCGATCGCCACGGATGGCGACCTGCGCAACGGCCTCGTGCGCCACGGGGGGCAATACGAGCGCGAGCAGAACCGCGATGACGGATGGACGAAGCCGGCGGCTCACTGCAGTTCCTCCTCGACCAGATCGAACGCCTCCCCGCGGCTGGCGCCGTAGCCGCCCGTCGCGTAGAGCCGGTCCTTCGGATCGCTCCGGTCGAAGACCTTCCGCCCTTCGACCCACGTCTGCTCGACGTGCGTGTAGACGCTCAGCGGATCGCCGTTGAGCACGATGAAATCGGCGTCCTTGCCGGGCTCGAGCGACCCGATGCGATCCTGCAGCCCCAGCATCGCCGCGTTGGTGAGGGTGACGGCGCGCAGGGCGGCGTCACGCGACATGCCGCCGCGGACGGCCAGCCCCGCGGACCGGAGAAAGAGCCGCGAGTCGGTGATCGGGTCGTCGGTGTGCAGGCCGACGGGCACGCCAACCTGTTCGAGCGCGCCGCCGGTGCGGATCGAGAGGTGCACGGCCTCGAGCTTCCCGCCCGGCGAGTCGATCATGATGATCGACGCCGGCAATCCGGACTTCGCGATCGCATCGGCGACCCGCCAGCCTTCCGAGACGTGCTGCAGCACCGGCTTGAAGCCGAACTCCTGCGCGAGGCGGATGACCGTGAGGATGTCGTCGTGGCGGTGCGTGTGGAAGTGCACGACACGCCGCCCCTCGAGCACGTCGACCAGGGCTTCCATCGCCAGGTCCCGTGCGGGGCGCTTGTCGGGATCGTCGCCCGCCTTCCGGAGCTTCTCGCGATACTCCTGCGCCTTCAGGAAGTACGCGCGCGCCAGGGCCGCCGACTTCGCCCGGGTTCCCGGGAACGTGCCGCTGTCGGTCCGGATGGAGTTCGTGCCGTTGGCCATCTTCACGCCGCCGGCGATGCGGCCATCGGGCAGCCGGATCAGGAAGTCGTCGACCGTGCCGCCGCCGCGAAGCTTCAGGTAAAGCGTCTGCCCGCTGAGCACGTGCCCCGACCCGGGCATCACGTTCGCGGTCGTGATGCCGCCGGCCTGCGCGCGGCGGACGCTGCTGGCGCGCACGTCGATCGCGTCGAGCAC
>DASVDJ010000053.1:0-9644 GCA_036381155.1 Vicinamibacterales bacterium | reverse complement strand
CTCCAGTCGCGGCGGCCGTACCCGGCGTTCGGCCGGATCCGCATGTGGGTCACCGACGGCGAGAGCCGGTATCACGCGCTGCAGACGGAGTACAAGCAGCGGGGTCCGTGGGGGCTGAACCTGACCGCGGCCTACACGCTGTCCACTCTGAGGGACAACCAGCAGGGCGGGCTGAACGCCTCGCGTGCGCGCCGGCAGAACCCGCGCGACACGTCGACGGAGTGGGCCCAGTCGGCGGACGACATCCGCAACCGGCTGGTCATCGGCTATATCTGGGACGTGCCGCTCGGGTCCAGCCTGACCGGCCTGCGCGGCGCGCTGCTCTCGGGGTGGCAGATCAGCGGCATCGGGACCTTCCAGTCCGGGTCGCCGATCTTCATCAACCAGGACGGCGACACGCTGAACACCGACTCGGAAGACATCCGGCCGGACCTCGTGCCGGGGCAGGACCCGAACCTCCCCCGGTCCCAGCGCAGCATCGACCGCTGGTTCAACACCGACGCCTTCCGGCGGGCCACGGTCACCTACGGGACCTCCCCGCGCAACCCCGTGGTCGGTCCGGGGCGCAAGGTGCTCGACGTCTCGTTCGCCAAGTCGTTCCGGGTGCACGGGGAGCAGCGGCTCCAGTTCCGGTGGGACATCTTCAACGCGCTGAACACCGTCAACTGGAACAACCCGAACGGCACCCTGGGGAACCCGAACTTCGGGGTCATCTCCAGCGCCCAGGCGGCCCGGGAGATGCAGCTCTCGCTCAAGTACCTGTTCTGACCCTCCGCCGCGGCGGGCCGGCGGGCCCCGGAACCCGGGCGCCCTGCCGGCCCGCCGCCTCCCGGCGGCGTGAACGCCCCGTTCGCACCGCCTGCCGTCCTCAAACGGTTCAGCTCCTTCGGGCTGTCCCTCCAGCGGGTGAACACCGGAATCGACGGTCACCTGTCGCATGCGACCGTTTTGCTGATCTTTGCGACATATGTAACAGACCTCATCGGGGCCGATTGGTATGAACACCCGCGAGACGAGCCGCTCCCCGGTCTGGGCTCGGTCTCCATGTGAGGGAGGCTTCCAATGGTGCGATCACTGCTGTCAGTAGCACTGACCGTGCTGCTGATGCCGGCGGCGGCGTGGGCCCAGCTCGCGTCGCAGACGGCGCTGGTCGGCACGGTCACGGATAGCGGCGGGGGCGTCGTGCCCGGCGCGACCGTCCGTGCCGTCAATATTCAGACGCAGGACACGTACGAAACCGTGACGAATGCGCAGGGCCAGTACACGATCGTCGCCCCGCGCCTGGGGCGCTACGAGATCACCATCGCCCTCGACGGGTTCCGTACGTTCAAGGCCACCGGCGTGGAGCTGGCTGGCAACCAGGTGGTCCGCACCGACGCGGTGCTCGAGGTCGGCGACCTGTCCGAGGTCGTCACCGTGGAAGCGGCCGCCGCGATGCTCGCCACGGACCGGGCGGCGATCTCCCAGACGGTCGACGAGCGCGCCATCTCGGAGCTGCCGCTGGCCGGCCGCAACGTGTGGCAGCTCGCCAGCACCACGCCCGGTGTGCTCGGCGGGCAGACGAGCGACATCGGCCTGACCTTCCGGGGCGCCGGGCAGCGCGACATCCAGAACAGCCTCACTCTCGACGGCATCAACGCGACCTCGAACCTGCTGGCCGCCACCAGCATGCGGCCGATCGCCGAGGCGGTCACGGAGGTGCAGGTCCAGACCGGCAGCACCTCGGCGGAGTACGGCTCCTATCTCGGCGTCCACGTGAACGTCGTCACGAAGAGCGGCACGAACGACTTCCACGGCACGTTCTACGAGTTCTTCCAGGACGAGGCGCTCAACGCCCGCGGCTATTTCGACAACCGCTCGCTGCCGAAGAATCCCCGCCGGCGTGACCAGTACGGCGTCGAGCTGGACGGTCCCGTGCTGATACCGGGCCTCTACGATGGCCGGAACCGCACCTTCTTCATGGGGGCATTCGAGGGCGTCCGCTCGAAGGATACGAGCAGCTCGATCATCTCGGTGCCGACCGAGAAGATGCGCCGCGGCGACTTCTCGGAGGTATCCACCCCCATTCGCAATCCTTTCACCGGGGAGGTGTTCCCCGGGAACCAGATTCCGGCGTCGCTGATCTCGCCGGTCTCGCAGAAGCTGCTGGAGATCTACCCGCTGCCGAACCTGCCGGGGACGGCGTCGAACTACCAGGGGCCGGTCTCGGATCGGGATGACGCCGACCAGGTGCTGGTGCGGGTCGACCAGAACGTCGGCACCCGGGTGCGCCTCTACGGCCGCTACAACTGGCACGACAGCTATTTCTACGACGGCTCCGCCATCGACACGCAGAGCGTCATCCAGCCCCGTGTGAACAAGAACTACCTGTTCTCGTACCAGCACACGCTCAGCCCGTCGCTGCACAACGATTTCCGGATCGGCTATCACCGGATCGACTTCGACACGCTGAACTACTACTGGGTCAACGGCATCACGGGCGTCGGCGCCGCGCTCGGCATCCCCGGGTTCGACGGCGACGTGGTCTACGGGAACCACGGGATCCCGACGATCGGCATCAGCGCGTTCTCGGGTCTCGGTGCCGGCGGGACGAACTGGCACCAGTTTGACACGACGTTCCAGATGTCGAACGTGCTGTCCTACACCCGGGGCAAGCACAACATCCGGGCCGGGTTCGACGCGCGGAAGATGGCCACGGGCCGTCAGGCGCAGAACACCCCGCGCGGCAGCTTCACCTTCAACGGGGACATGACCGGCTACTCGATGGCCGACTTCCTGCTGGGGCTGCCCCGGACGATCATCACCCCCTCGGAGCAGTTGCTCGGCCACGTCGGCCAGTGGCGGAACGGCTTCTTCATCAACGACGTCTGGAACGTGATGCCGCGGATGACCCTGAGCCTGGGGCTGCGGTACGAGCTGAACACGCCGGCGCAGACCTACACGGGCTTTGCGTCGATGCTCGACGCGAACCTGCAGCAGATCATCCCGAACACCTTCCCGTCGCCCGGCTTCGAGTTCCACGAGCCGAACAAGAAGGACATCGCGCCGCGGCTCGGGGCGACTTACCGCCTGTCGGACAAGACGATCGTGCGGGCGGGCTGGGGCATCTACTACAACCCCAACCAGATGAACTCGTTCACGTTCCTGACGAACAACCCGCCGCTGGCGGCGCAGTTCACGTTCAGCAACGACCCGGCGAACCCGACCCTGTCGTTCGCCAACCCCTTCGGCACCGTCGGACCCGGCGGGCCGCCGAACATGATCACGCCGAACCGGCACCTGCCGAACGCGCGGAAGAACCAGTGGAGCGTGGACGTCCAGCACGAGATCCTGCCGAACACGGTGGTCGACATCCAGTACCTGGCGTCGCGGACGAAGAATCTCGATCGCAGCTACTACCCGAACACGCCGCTGCCGGGCCCGGGGCCGATTGACGCGCGGCGGCCGAACCCGAACTTCCGCGAGATCCGGGTCATCCAGAACGACCTGATCGCGAACTACGACTCGCTGGCGGTGGTGCTCCGGCGCCGGATGACCGACGGCCTCCAGGTGAACGCGCACTACACCTGGTCCCGGACCCGCGACATGGCGAACCACTCCAACTCCGGGGGCCGGATCGTCAACAACTACGACATCTGGAGCGACTACGGCCCGGCGGCGTGGGACATCCCGCACCGCTTCGTGCTGAGCTACATCTACGAGATCCCCTTCCTGCGGAACCACGAGAACCCGATCGTCCGCGGGGTGCTCGGCGGCTGGCAGGTGAGCGGCGTCTCGACGTTCGAGAGCGGCACGCCGCTGAACGTGACCATCCAGGGGGACCGGGCCAACGTCGGCAGCCCGAGCCAGCGGCCGAACGTGGTCGGGACGCCCACGGTCAACTGCCGGCCGAACCCGAACGGCCCCGGGCTGGTCGGCTGCATCGACCCGTCGGCGTTCGCCCTGCCGGAGCCATTCACATTTGGCAACGCGCCGCGTAACATGCTGCGGGGCCTCGGGTCGAAGACCACGGACATCGCGCTCGCGAAGACGTTCCCGATCGGGACGACGCAGCTGCAGATCCGCGCCGAGATCTTCAACGTGTTCAACACGGTCAACTGGGGCGCCCCGAACACGACGTTCGGCGCCGCCAACTTCGGCAACGTCACCAGCGCCGGCCCGATGCGTCGGGCCGAGCTCGGCGCGAAGCTCAGCTTCTGAGCGGCGGCACGGGCCGTCCGCCTCGTCGGCGGACGGCCCGGTCACACGCGGCAGGCCGGGCCGGGCGCTGGGTCCCGGCGTGGCGGGTTCGGTTCACGGGAGGAGCCAGTGAGCGATACGGGGGTTCGTTTCTTGTGCAGTCTGGCGGTCGCGATGGCGGTTGCCGCGGCCGGCACGGTGCTGCCCGTCGCCGGGCAGGAGCCACAGTACGACCTGCTCGTCAAAGGGGGGCACGTCATCGACCCCAAGAACGGCCGTGACGGGGTGATGGATGTCGCGATTGCGGGCGGCAAGATCGCGGCGGTCGCCCCGAACATCGACGCGTCACGTGCACGGCGGGTCGCCGACGCGTCCGGGCTGTACGTCGTCCCGGGGCTCATCGACATCCACGCGCACGTGTTCTACGGCACGGCCGACAACTCGTACCTGAGCGGCGGGCTCACGGCTGCGCAGCCCGATGCCCACTCGTTCCGCTCGGGCCAGACCACCCTCGTCGACGTGGGCGGCGCCGGCTGGCGGAACTTCCCGCAGTTCAAGCGGGAGGTCATCGACACGTCCCGCACCCGTGTCCTCTCCTTCCTCAACATCGTCGGCAACGGCATGAAGGGCGGTCCCGTGGAGCAGGACCTCAACGACATGGACGCGAAGCTCACCGCGATGCGCATCCGCCAGTTCCGCGACTACATCGTGGGGATCAAGGTCGCGCACTACAGCGGGCCCGAGTGGGACCCTGTGCTCCGCGCCGTGCAGGCGGGGACCGAGACCGGCGTGCCGGTGATGATCGACTTCGGCGGGCACAACCCGCCGCTGTCGCTGGAGGACCTGCTGCTGAAGCACCTGCGGCCGGGTGACATCTTCACGCACACCTACGCGCACGTGCGCGGGCGCATCCCGATCGTCGACGAGAACGGCAAGGTCCGCCCCTACGTCTGGGAGGCCCGCAAGCGCGGCGTGATCTTCGACGCCGGGCACGGCGGCGGCAGCTTCCTGTACCGTCAGGCGGTGCCTGCCACGCAGCAGGGCTTCTTCCCGGACGTGATCAGCACGGACCTGCATGCCGGCAGCATGAACGGCGGCATGAAGGACATCCTCAACGTCATGTCGAAGTTCCTGAACCTCGGCATGCCCCTCAACGACGTGATCAAGGCGAACACCGCCACCGCCGCCGCGGTCATCAAGCGGCCGGATCTGGGGAATCTCGACGTCGGCGCCGAGGCCGACCTGGCGGTGCTCCGGGTGGTGAAGGGCAACTTCGGGTTCGTCGACACGGGCGGCGGCAAGGCGACCGGGACGCAGAAGCTCGAGTGCGAGCTGACCGTCCGCGCGGGCCGCGTCGTGTGGGACCTCAACGGCATCTCGCACCTCCCCTGGGAGAAGGTGCCGCCGCCGGATTTCAGCGGGCGGCAGAGACAGAGCACCCGCCGCTAGATTGAAGCAGAGGCGCCCCGCTCCGGCGGGGCGCCAGTGGAGCGCACCATGTTCAGTCGCCGCCGTTTTCTCGAAAGCCTCTCCACCGTGCCGTTCCTCGGCGCGCTGCTCGGCCTGCCCTCCGGGGCGTCCGCCGCTCCGGCACGCGCCGCCGCCAACGGCCGCGATTTCTTCGCCGAGCTCGGCATCCGGCCGTTCATCAACGCCGCGGGCACGTACACCGACATGACCGCGTCGCTGATGCCGCCGGAGGTGATGCAGGCGATCAACTACGCATCCGAGCACTTCGTGATGCTGAACGACCTGCACGACAAGATCGGCGAGCGCATCGCCAGCCTGGTGCAGGCCGAAGCCGCGATGGTCACGGCCGGCGCCGCCTCGGCGCTCACGCTCGGCACCGCGGGGGTGCTCACCGGCACGGACCGGCGGAAGATCGCCGACCTGCCGAACCTCCAGGGCATGAAGAGCGAGGTGATCATCCAGAAGTCCCACCGTTTCGGCTACGACCACGCCGTGCGCAACTGCGGCGTGCGCCTGATCGAGGTCGAGACGGTGGAGGAGCTGGAGCGCGCCATCACGTGGCACACCGCGATGATGCTCTTCTACAACAACAACAACAGCGTCGGGCAGATCCCGGATCACGAGTTCGTGCGCCTCGGGAAGAAGCACGGCATCCCGACGCTCAACGACGCGGCCGCCGACGTGCCGCCGGTCGAGAACCTCTGGAAGTACACGAAGATGGGGTTCGACCTGGTGGCGTTCTCGGGCGGCAAGGGCATCCGCGGGCCGCAGAGCGCCGGCCTGCTGCTCGGGCGCAAGGACCTGATTGCCGCCGCGCGGCTGAACGCGCCGCCGAACGGCAACGCGATCGGCCGCGGCATGAAGGTCAACAAGGAAGAGATGCTCGGGATGCTGGTCGCGCTCGAGCTGTACCTGAAGAAGGATCACGAGGCCGAGCGCCGCGACTTCGACGAGCGCGCCGAGACGATCCGGAAGGCCGCGACCTCGGTGAAGGGCGTGCAGGCCGAGATCTTCGTGCCGGAAGTGGCTAACCACGTGCCGCACGTCCGGATCACGTGGGACCCGAAGGACGTCGGCATCAGCGTGGAAGACGCGATCACCGCGCTGCGCGACGGCGAGCCGTCGATCCGGGTCAGGCCGAGCCGCGAGGACATGACGGTCGGCGTGTGGATGATGCGTCCCGGCGAGCACACGATCGTGGCCCGGCGCATCCGCGAAGTGCTCCAGGGCGGCCGCCGCGGCCGGCCCGCGGCCGGTCCGGCATGAGACGAGCGCTCCAGCGCGGGCTGATTTTCTTCCTCCTCGTCGCCTCCGCCGCCGGCTGCTCCGGCGGCGGAGGCCGCTTCCCCGATCGGCCGATCATCCTCATCTGTCCGTGGTCCGCCGGCGGCGGCACGGACCGCGTCGCCCGCCAGCTCGCGGTCGGCCTCGAGCAGGAGCTCGGCGTCCCGGTCAACGTCGTCAACGCGACCGGCGCGTCCGGGGTCACCGGGCACACGCGAGGTGCGCTCGCCCGGCCCGACGGCTACACGATCACGCTCATGACGGCGGAGCTCAACATGCTCCACTGGCGTGGGCTGACGCCCATCACCTGGCGCGACTTCCGACCCGCCGCGCTCGTCAACCGCGATCCGGCGGCGCTCTTCGTCCGCCGCGACGCGCCCTGGAAAACGCTCGCCGAGCTGAACGCCCACGTCCGCGCCCACCCGGGCACGCTGCGCGCATCGGGCACGGCGCTGGGCGGCATCTGGCATCTCGCGCTCGTCGGGTGGCTGACGGCCATCGACGCCCCGTCCGACGCGGTGCGCTGGATCTCGATCGAGGGGGCGGCGCCGTCGATGCAGGAGCTCATGGCCGGCGGGCTCGAAATCGTCGTGACGAGCCTGCCCGAGGCGCGCTCGCTGCTCGATGCCGGCGAAATCCGGGCGCTCGGCGTCATGGACACCGAGAGGGTCGCGCAGTTCCCGGACGTGCCGACGTTCGCGGAACAGGGCGTGGAGGCGGTGATCGGCACGTGGCGTGGCGTCGGTGTGCCCGCGGAGACGCCCGAGGCCGAGGCGGCCGTCCTCGTGTCGGCGCTGGAGAAGGTCGTCAACAGCGACGAGTACCGCGACTTCATGCGCCGCTCCGGCTTCAACTGGGCCTATGAGGGGCCCGAGGAGTTCGGCGCGACGCTCGACCGGCTCGACGGGACCTTCGGCCGGCTGCTCGCCACGGACGCCTTCGCCGATCTCGGCAGCCACATCGTCGGGCCCATGACGTTCCCGTCGATCATCGCCGGGCTCGGCGTCGTCATCCTGGGGATCCTGCTCGCGACCGGCGGTCTGCGGACCACGGCCGCGGCCGACGGGTTCTCCGCGCGCGGCGCGGGACGGGTGGCGCTCGTCCTCGGTGCGATCGGCCTGTACCTGGTCGCGGCCGAGCCGGTCGGGTTCGTGCTCACGGCCGGCGCGATCACCGCCTTCCTGATGTGGCTGCTGGACGTGCGGGTGCGGACCGCGCTGGTGGTCTCGGCCTCCGTCGTCGCGGTGGTCTATCACGTCTTCGCCGTTCTGCTCCGCGTGCCGCTGCCGCGCGGAGTGCTTGGCTGGTAGGAATCGAACAGGATGACGGACGGCGCGTTCCTGCAGGCGGTCGAGCTGGTGCTGCTCGACCCGGTGGTCTGGGTGGTGATCGGCCTCTCCGCCTTCTACGGCGTGTTCATGGGGGCGACGCCGGGGCTCAGCGCGACGATGGCCGTCGCGCTGCTGGTGCCGGTCGTGTACTTCATGGACCCGGTCCCGGCGTTCGCCGCGCTCGTCACGCTGACCGCCGCGGCGATCTTCGCGGGCGACATCCCGGCGGCGCTGCTGCGCATTCCGGGCACGCCCGCCAGCGCCGCCATCACGGACGACGCGTACGGGCTGACGCGACGGGGCGACGGGGAGCGCGTGCTGGCGGTGTGCCTGATGGGCAGCGCCGTGGGCGGCATGTTCGGCACGATTCTGCTGATCCTGTTCGCGCCGTTCCTGGCCGACGTCGCCGCCCGCACGTTCAGCGTCGCCGAGTACTTCTGGCTGTACGTCATCGGCCTGAGCTGCGCCGTCGTCGTGTCGCGCGACTCGATGCTGCGCGGGCTGCTCGGCCTGGTCATCGGGCTGCTGCTCGGCTCGATCGGGCTCAGCGCCGTACACGCGGAAGCGCGCCTGACGTTCGGCCGTCCCGAGCTCTACCAGGGGATCAATTTCATCCCGGCGATGATCGGGCTGTTCGGGGCCTCCGAGATCCTGCGCAGCCTGTTCGCGCCGGCGCTGGCGGAGGAGCGGCCGGTGGAGGCACCGCGGTCCGACGCGACGGACGGCCGGTTCTCGCGGCTGGCCGCGCTTGCCGGGGGCCACGGCCTGACGCGCGGGACATCGTTCATGTTCGGACGCCCCTGGCATCTCCTGCGCTCCAGCACCGTGGGCTCGCTGATTGGCATGCTGCCCGGGGCCGGCGCCGACATCGCGTCGTGGGTCTCCGTCGCGGTGTCGAAGCGCTTCTCGAAGAAGCCCGAGGACTACGGGCGGCAGTCGATGGAAGGGGTTGCCGACGGCGCTACGGCGAAGAACGCGGCGCTCGCCGGCGCCTGGATCCCGGCCCTCGTCTTCGCGATCCCGGGCGACTCGATCACCGCGATCGTCATCGGCGTGCTGCTGATGAAGGACATCACGCCGGGGCCCGACATCTTCACGCGCCAGGCGCCGATCCTCTACAGCATCTACCTGCTGTTCGTCATCGCGAACCTGGTCCTGGTCATCGCGGGCATCGCAGCCATCCGCACGGCCGGACTGATCCAGCGCGTGCCGCGGCGGGTGCTGCTGCCGCTCGTGCTGCTCTTCTGCATCACCGGCGCCTATTCGATCAACGGCAGCTACTTCGACGTCGCCGTGATGGGGTTGATGGGGCTGCTGGGGTTCGCGCTCGATCGGCGCGACGTGCCGACGGGCCCCGTCGTCCTGGGCATCCTGCTCGGC
>DASVDJ010000052.1:0-5553 GCA_036381155.1 Vicinamibacterales bacterium | reverse complement strand
CGCCCCGGAAGGATGCGGCTGTCGACCGGCAGCTCGTAATCGGTCCCCTGCCGCGGCTGGTACGGGGTCGCGTCGGAGCCCGTCGCACACGCCGCGCCTGCGAGCAGGAGGAACAGGAGCGGCGTCAGACGGAGGAGCGGGGCAGGAACGGCGCGGCGCGGGTGCGCAGGTGGCCGCCGGAAGGAGCGCGAGTGCGGTCGAGCTGGCGCCATAGGCGCTAGTGTAATCACTCGAACGCGATTCTGATCACCTTCCGGAAGCGAACGGGCTGACCGTTGAACTGCGCCGGGCGATACCGCCAGTATTTCGTCGCGTCGAGGAGCCTGTGGTCGTACAGCGGCGAGAGCGACCGCGGCAGCGACGCGCGCTCCACCGTGCCGTCCTTCGCGATGATCAGCTCCAGCGTCCCTTCGACCGACGGCGGCGGCACCGTCGAGTGCTCCCAGCGAGGCACCTGCTGCCGGAGCGTGACCGGCGCGATCACGCCGGGCTCCGACGCCTCGTAAACGCGGTCGTAGTCGATGACGGGCGCCGGCGGCGGCTCGGGTGCGGGCACCGGTTCCGGAGCCGGCGGCGGCGGCGGTGGGGTCGCGGCCTTCTCGGCGAGCTCGGCGAAATCCGCCGCCAGCACCTTGATGTCCGACAGGCTCTCCGCGCCCGCTGCATCGAGGTCCGGGTCGGCCGCGAGCGTCAGCACCAGCCGGAACGCAGCCGCCGCCTCCTTCCAGGACTGCGCGTCGTAGAGGCGCCTCGCTTCCGTGTACTGCGCCTGCACGATCGACGGCAGCAGGCGCGAACGCACGTCGCGGAACGCCGACCGGACCCGCGGCGAGACGGCGTCCTCGGACGGACGGTACGTCGGGTCCGCCTGCACGACGGCGGCAATCGCCAGCTCCGCTTCCTGATCCCGCCCGAGCGCGAGGAGGCACAGCGCGCGCTGCTGGTTGAGGACCCTGGGATCCGCGATGCCGGATCCCTGCTGCTGCAGGCGATCCAGCACCGCCAGGGCTTCGTCGTACGCCGCGGCCGCGTACAACGCCTGCGCCGTCTGCACCGTCTCCTGCGCGACACCCGCGCGAGGTATCGCGCAGATGAGGATGGCGACCACGAGTGCGGCCGCCAGGCGGAACGGACGGCGATGGCGCATGGTTCGTCTCCTCATGAATCGATCACGGCTTCCTGGTGAGATCCACGCTGAGGCGCAGCGGCGCGGCGGCCGTCACGGTGGCGGCATGCGCCTGCTCCCCCAGCTCGGGATGGCGGAACACGATCTCGTGCGGGCCGATGGTGACCGGCAGATTGCCGATGGGCGTCTCACCGACCTTCGCGCCGTCGATCCACACCTCCGCCCAGGGCGTCGCGTTCAGGTGCACCACGCCCTTGGGCAGTGAGACCGGCAGCCTCACGGTCTTGCCCGCGACGATGTCGACGCGTGCCGTCGTCCGGAACGCGAGCGTGTCGCTGACGATCTCGAGGTCGTAGGTCCCGGGCGGAAGCGCGAGACGGCTCGACGTCAGCCCGATCTGCGCGCCGCGCGAGAGCACCCGCATCTCGAACGGCACCTGCACGACGAGATGACCGAGCGCCGGCGCGGCCGGCGGCGACGGCAGCATCCCTGCCGCGAGCTCGGTCACCGGCTGCCCCTCGAGCGAGAGCGCGACGGTCGTCGTCGCGCCACCGGTCACGGTAACGGCCTGCCTGACGCGACGGCCGTCGAGCTCGAGGACGATCTCGTGCTCACCCGGCTCGATGTCGGACAGCTCCAGCGGGGTCACGCCGCGCGGCTGCCCGTTGACGAGGACGTTGGCCCCCGTCGGGGTCGACGCGATCGACAGACGCCCGAGGGCGTTCGCGCCGGCCAGCTCGACGTACTGCGACAACGTCTCGCCGGCCGAGACGGTCACCGGAATCACGCGCGGTTCCGCGCCTGCGGCGATCTCGATGACGTGTGCGCCCGGCTGGAGCGGCAGGCTGAGCGGCGTCGTCCCCCGCACCTTCCCGTCGATCTTGACCTCCGCGCCGCTGGGGCGGGAATCGACCTTCAGCGTGCCGTTCCCGCCGGCGCTCCCCCGGCCGCCGAGATGCAGCCAGCCGATGTACGCCCCTTCTCCGATGGCGACGAGTGCCAGCAGCATTGCCGCGATGCGCCAGAACGGCGCGACACCGGTCGATACCGGCTTTTCGGCTGCCGACGAGGCCTGCAGGAATCGCGCGCGCAGCGCCGACTCGTCGAACGGCTCGTCGCGCTCCGCCGCAGGCGGCTCGGGCGCGATTGACTTCACCGGCGCCGCCGGCGTGTGTGACGGAACCGGCGTCGGCTCGCTGCTCTCACCCGCCGGACCGCCTGCCAGCGTCTCGATCACCGGCGGCGGCTCGGGAGCGCGCACGGGTGCGGACACGGCCGCGCGGAACGTCGGGACGGCGGGTCCGTCCGCCGAGACCTGCGTGACGCCGAGCCTGGGCGACGGCGGCACGACGACACGGGCCGTCGATGCCGGAGCCACGGCCGCAGCGCCGGCCGGCTCCGGGGCCGCGCTCACGGCGGGCTCGGACAGTGTGGGCGCCGGTGCCGCCGCCGGTTGTGCGGACGCGGACGCGACCTCGGCGCAGGCGTCGTACTCCGCGAGGAACGACTCCAGCGCCACGGGCGCCGCGACGTACCCGCCACTTCCCGACAGCACGTCGTCCAGGGCGAGCTGCGCCTCGAGCGCCGATTCGAACGAGCCGCGGGGATCGAGCTGCAGCGCGCGGGTCAGCCAGCGGCGGAGCGGTTCGGAGAGCGGCTGCCGGCCGCCGAGCGCGGAGTTCTCCGTCGCCGACGCGACGAGCATGCCGGGATCCCGCAGGTCGTCGTCGCGAAGCGGCCGTCCGAGCACGAGCGCCAGCGCGACGACGCCGATCTGCATCACGTCGACGCGGTGGCTCAGACGTGGTGTGCCGGCTCCGGGCGGCACGGCAACCCGGAGCTCCTTCCAGAGCCGTTCGCGGCTGTAGCCGAGCGCTTCGATGGCCGCGCCGAGCACGTACTCGACGATCACGACCCGGGCATTCGGCGTGACGACGATGCGCTCGGGTGCGATGGCGCCGTGGGAGACGTCCCGCGCGTTCTGGTGGAGCAGCGCCACGGCAGGCACCAGCTGCCGGATCAGACACAGCGCGGCATTGACGTCGAGATCGAGCTCGTGGCGCTCCGCGATCTCGAGCACCTGCGACAGGCGGGCGCCGGCTGGCACCTCCGACACCAGGCCGAGCCCCGTGCCGCCATCGATCCGATCCACCCGGCGCACGCGCGCGTAGTAGGCGTGCCGGAAGTTCGCGAGGCGGCTGACACGTTCGCGGAGGGCGAAGTCGAAGCCGGGCGCCGAGCCCAGATGGCGGGCGAGGCGCAGCATCTGCAGCGGCTCAGGGCCGCTGTCGGGAAGAGGGCAGCGAGTGCCGAAGCCGTCGACGAAGTCGACGGGTGGAGCCGAAGCCGGCTGGCTGGGAGCTGAAGGTCCGGGCGTCATCGGTTCTCCGGCGGTGGAGGACAGTCACACCGCGACCCAGGTGGAGGTGGTTCTCCATGTGCGCGCGTTGCAAGACACGGGACGGCCCGGAGCCGGCCGTGGATCGACAGGAACAACTCGAAAGCTGTCAGAGACTTACCTGCGGGATTCGATCTCGCGCGAGCGGCGGCAGGGAGGCTGCGCGATTACAGCTCTGTCGTCACGATTTCGCTTCCGGCGGACGAGGGGCGTCCACGATGCCCACAGTTGGCGCGCTGCCTCACCGGTACCGGCTGTCCAACACCGGTCTTGTGCGTGTGTCGGACAGGCGTCCTGCGCGTGGTATGTTGGGGTGTTTGCCCGCGCCCGGAGTTGGTCGCCCGGCGAGGCGCGCGCGTTCACTCCCATCGAGATTCGAGGAAGGTCCCAGTGAGAACACGAGTGCGATACGCGGTGCTGGTGGTGACGCTCGCGGCCGTCGCGCCGGTCGCCGGACAGGGTCCGGCGGAGACCGTCGACTACGACGCGGTCGTCCGGATCAAGGAGGAAGGATTTCAGCGCTCACAGGTGATGGAGATCGCCAGCTGGCTGACGGACGTGTACGGCCCGCGGCTCTCCGGATCACCGAGCTACCGCGCGGCCGCGGAGTGGGCGGTCAAGCAGCTGGGCGAGTGGGGCGCCTCGAATCCGCGCATCGAGCCGTGGGGCACGTTCGGACGCGGCTGGGTCAACGAGCGCTTCGCGGCGCGGGTGGTCTCGGGCCCGCAGCCGTGGACCATCCTGGGCGTGCCCAAGGCGTGGACGCCGGGGATTGCCGGGACGGTGATCGCCGACGCGATCTACGCGCCGATCCAGTCGGAGGCCGATTTCGAGAAGTGGAAGGGGAAGCTGGCCGGGAAGATCGTGCTGGCCTTCCCGACGCGTGACGTGCCGGCGCGGTTCGACCCGGATGCGTCGCGGATGTCGGACGAGGATCTCGAGAAGCTCGCGCAGTTCGATCCGACGGACCAGGGCCGGCGCTACGACCGATCGGCGTACGCCTTCATTCCGAAACGGCTCGAGTTCCTGCTGCAGGAGCAGGCGCTCGCGGTGTTCGAGCCCGGCCGCGGCGACGGCGGCACGATCTTCGTGCAGGGCGGCGGTGCGTTCAACCCGGCCTCGCAGCGCAGCTATGTCCGGTATCCGGCGCAGGTGCCGCCGCAGGTCGTGCTGGCGGTGGAGCACTACGGCCGGCTGGCGCGGACGCTGCAGAAGAACGTGCCGGTGAAGATCGAGCTGACGCTCGAGAACACGATGACGGAAGGGGTCGAGGGGCTGAACATCTTCGCGGAGCTGCCCGGCACCGACAAGGCGGACGAGCTCGTCATGCTCGGCGCGCACTTCGACGGGTGGCACAGCGGCACCGGCGCGACGGACAACGCGGCCGGATCGGCCGTGATGATGGAGGCGTTCCGCATCCTGAAGGCGTCCGGCCTCAAGCTGCGCCGCACGGTGCGGCTGGCGCTCTGGGGCGGCGAGGAGCAGGGGCTCATCGGCTCGCGCGAGTACGTCACCGCCACCTTCGGCGATCGCGAGACGATGGCGCTCAAACCGGCGCACGGGAAGATCAGCGCCTACTTCAACGTCGACAACGGGACCGGCGCGATCCGCGGGGTCTACCTGCAGGGCAACGAGGCGGTGGCGCCGATCTTCCGGGCCTGGATGCAGCCGTTCGAGAGCCTCGGCATGAAGACGCTGACGATCCGGAACACCTACGGCACGGATCACCTCTCGTTCGACGCCGTCGGCATTCCCGGATTCCAGTTCATCCAAGACGAGATCGAGTACAGCACGCGCACGCACCACTCGAACATGGACACGTGGGAGCGTCTGCAGAGCTCCGACATGATGAAGAACGCGGTGATCGTCGCCGCTTTCGTCTATCACACCGCGAACCGCGAGGCGCTGCTCCCGCGCAAGCCGCTGCCGAAGCCGCAGCCGCAGGAGCGTCCCGCGACGCAGACGCAGACGCAGAACTGATCAACGGAAAGCGGGAAACGGGAAACAGGAAGGGCGCGACGGCTCGGGC
>DASVDJ010000051.1:0-4708 GCA_036381155.1 Vicinamibacterales bacterium | reverse complement strand
GGCGCCGACAGGGTGCCCGTGCGGCGGGTGTCGAACCGGACGAGCTCGTCGTTCCTCGTGACGAGCCACGCCACACCGTCGGGCTCCGCCCACAGGCCGACAATCGGTACCCGGCCGAAGCGCGCGAAGAGCTTCTCGTCCGACTGCCAGGTGCCATCGCCGGCCCGGGTGAAGGCCACCGTGCCCTGCCCGTTGTTGATGTAGATCCGGCCATCCGGCCCGGGCTGCAGCAGACCGGGTGAATAGGGACTGGTACCCGCCACGTCGAAGGCGCGCACCCTGGCGAACGTGTCCGACGACTCGTCGTACGTGAGGAACCGCACGAGACCGTCGGCGTCGAGCGCCACGAAGTACGGGGTGCCGTGAGCCTCCTGCACGAACACGCCGCCGCGCAGGTCGTGCTCGGCGCCGAAGCGCTCGACGCGCGCGGCCGGGCGCGCCGCTCCCGGACGGGGCGGCTCGTTGAAGGACACGCGGATCAGACCCGTGTTCGACGTGCCGGCCCAGAGCGAGCCGTCCGGGTTCTCGGCCAGGCTGCGGACCTCGTCGTGGATGCCGTCGACGCGCGGCTCACGCGCCCAGCGGCCGCCCGTGCGCCGGAAGGACATGAGGCCGTCGAAGAGCGCCACCCAGAGCCGCGAGGGATCGGTTGCGGAGTGCAGCAGGAACGTCGGCCGAAACGCGGTGGTGTCCGGAGCGAAGACGGGGCGGACGCGCGTGCCCTCGATCTCGAAGATCCCTTCCGTACACGCCACCAGGAACCGGAAGTCCGGCTCGTCGGGCGCCTGGAACTCGGTGAGCGACCAGCACTGGCCGACGATGGGCGGAATCGGCTCGAATCGCGGGCCCGCCGGCGTGTGCGCGAGGTACACGAGCCCGGTTCCGGTGGCGGCATACAGCCGCCCCCCGAAGCGCCGCATGTCGTTCGGGAGGCTGCTGAGGCCGTCCTGCGCCGCGAGGAACGAGGCGGCCTCCGGCATGTCCACGCGGGACAGACCGTTGTCGTGCGTCAGCCAGAGCGCCCCCTCGCGATCCGGAGCCGCGTAGTAGACGACATCGGACGGAAGACCGGCCTCCCGGGTGAGATGGATGACCGTGCGTCCCTGCCGGTCGATGATGGCGGCACCCGACCGGTTCGTGACGATGACGAAAGTGCCGTCCGGCAGCGCCGTGCCGCGGTAGACGAACGAGCTGCGGAAGACGTCGTCCAGCTCCGTCCGGAAGGGAGTCAGCGCCGTGCCGTCGTACAGGAACAGCCCCGACGTGCGCGTGCCGACGAGCAGACGCTTCTCGTCGTAGCGCAGGACGACCGGGTACGGCTCCGTGCCGAGCGCCGCCGTGCCGGGCAGCGGGTGCAGCTCGGTCCCGTCGAGCCGGTTGAGCCCTCCTTCCGGCGTCGGCACGTAGACCTGCCCGTCCACCATCTGCGCCCGGTTGAACATCGACTGGGGCCGTATGACCGCCATCCGGGAGCCGTCCCAGCGGAAGATGACGCGCTCGGTCTGGAACACCACGCCATCCGGCGTGGCGAAGATGCGCCAGACATCGGCGAACTGCCGCGCGTCCTCCGGGATGTGGGGAAGCAGCGAGACGAACTGCAGCGCCCCCTGGGCGTCCGGCGCGAGATACCCGAGCTCGCCGACGGAGCCGGCATAGATCCGCCCCGACGCGTCGATCTCCAGCGAGCGCACCACCGACGGGACCGGAAGACGAATCTCCCGCCAGGACGTGCCGTCGTATTCGGCGATGCCGGTGGCCGTGCCGACGTACAGGAGCCCGCGCTCGTCCTGGACGATGGCCCAGTTCTGGTACGCGGCGTTGACGTCGAACGGGCGGTAGTGGCGGACGAAGGGGCGCCCGACTTCGGGGTGCCGGCCGGTGGCGGAGGGCGCCGGCGTGGACACCTGGGCGTGAGCCGGGGCGGTTGCGCAGAAGAGGACGGCCAGAAACCCGAGGATGCGCGTCATTCGGAGGCCTCCGGGCGGAGGACGATCCGGGAGCGCACATCCGGAGGGTCGCCGCTCGCGCTGGGGATCGAAGCGGTCGAGCTGTCCGAGCGATGAAATGCTATCGCAAGTCGACTGGGACGAGTAGTGACTATCGAGGGACAGGATGTGGAGTGCGCGGGACGAGTGGTGGGCGCCGGGTCAGTCGAGCGGCCGGAGCGCTTCGTCGCGCAGACCGGTCAGGACGCTGGTGCCGTCGTCATCCACGCGGAACTCTCCGTACCGTGCGGTCTCGTAGCGGTCCGCCCGGCCTTCCTGGATGAAGTACGCGTCGGTGCCGAGGCGCGGCCTGCCGCGCCGGAGGCGATACCGGAGGAAATGCTCGCCGGGCGCGAGCGGCGTCCCGTCGTCGAAGCGCACGAACTGCGCGACCTGGTTGGCGTCGAGCCTCACCACCATGCGTCCGTCGCGCGGCGTGCCGGGAGGGACCGCGACGTCGCTGAGTGCGTAGTCCAGCCGCAGATAGTCCCCCTGCATCATCGACCGGTCGTCGTCCCACGAGAGACGGAGCAGCATCGTCTCGCCGCGCGCGAGCAGGCGCTCCTTCTCGGCGATGTTCAGGTTCACCGCGCCGAGCACGAGCAGCAGGCCGAGGAGCACGAGCCCGCGGGGCGTCATGCGGGCCTCCGGACTCCGGCGCGAAGAGCGACCCAGGCCGCGAGGCAGACCAGGCCGCTGCCGGCGAGCGCGCCCGACTTCTGCAGCAGCGTCAGCTGGAGGTCGTAGTAGAAGAGCGCACCGAAGATCACGAAGAACGCGGCCCCCAGGCCGAGGACGACCTGGTTGCGCCGATCGAAGGCGAGCACGATGACGAGCAGCGCAACCGGGATCGCCGGTGCCCGCCATGCGAACACGGCGATGGCGACTACCGCTGCCGCCGCCGCGAGCGGGATCGGCGCCGTCAGCTCGACCCGGTGCTCACGGAAGATCGACGCACCCACGGCCAGCAGGGCAGCGGCGGTCCCCACGGTGGTCACCGGACCGAACCGGTGCCAGTACGTCACGTCCGCCGACCCGAGTCCCTCGAACGACGACATCGCCAGCAGAACCAGCAGCGCGACGACAATCGCGGGTACCGCGGCGTCGAGCAGCTCGCGATGCCGGCCGCGCCACGCTGCGGGGAACAGCCGCCAGAATCCCGCCGCGAGTGCGACGAGCAGCAGCGCGCCGATCTGGGCGCCGCCGGGCACGCGCGACTCGTGCAGCAGCACCAGCAGCCCGCCGATCGCGATCAGCGTCGAGAAGAACCGGTGCACGCGATCGGGATGGAGCGGCAGCAGCCCGATGCCGAAGAGCAGCGCCAGCAGGGCCGCACGCTCCTCCGACCCGGTCACGGCGCCGGTGGCGAAGATGACGAGCATCTGGCCCGTGAGGCTCAGCACGAGCGCGAGCTGCCGCGCGAAGTCGCCCCGGAACCGCTGCAGCCAGAGCGCCGCCGCGACCATCGGCAGACCCAGGCCGATTGCCGGCGTGGTGGGATCGGTGAACGCGTCGCCGAGCAGCAGGAAGAAGAAGCCGAGCAGGAACAGCGTGCCGAGCCACGTGCCGCCGCCAATCAGCACGCGGACGTACCACGGCATCATCCCGCCGGATCCTGTGAGCGCGGCGCGGAGCCGCGCTTCCTCCTCCGGGCCCATCGAGCGTCCCGCGGCGTGCAGCACGTCGTGCAGGGTCGGCCCGCCGGTCATGACGACTGCCACGCTCTCGCGGTCGATCGCAGCCACATGACGGCGAGGACCATCTCGACGATGACGACGATCGCCATCAGGAAGAAGCCGCCCATCTCGAGATCGAGATCCTTGAAGAGCAGCCGGAACAGGGCGAAGGTGACGACGACGAGCAGCGTCCCGGCCGCCGCCGTCAGCATGAAGAGGTCGCGGCGCACGCTCCGGTACCACGTCATGACCGCGGCCGTCAGCACGAGGAACACGGCGAGGCCTCCTGCGGCGAATGGTCCGCGCTCGCCGAACCCGAGCACGAGCACCACGGCCGGAACGGCGGCCGCGACCAGGCCGCTCGCGAGCAGCAGTCGCACGGCCCACACCTCGTCGAGCCACGGCCTCAGCCGGAAGCGCTGCGCCTCCCACGCCGCCACCGCGGCGACGTGGACAACGGCGATGACCAGGAACGGAAGCAGGCCGCGATCACCGGAGAGCTCGGCGGTCTGATAGGCGACGAGCACGACCGCGACGTCGGTGAGCGCGATCACGAGCACCCACAGCGCGCCGAAGCGGGCCGCAATCGCCCAGGGCAGGATGAGCGCGCCCCACGCCGCGAACAGCCCCCAGAGATCGGCCCCCGTCTGGTAGGTCTGGCCGTACACGCCGAGCAGCGGACCGACCAGCACGCCGGCCGCGAACAGCGCGACCCGTCCGGTCCACGTGCCGAGCCAGCGCCAGCCGGCCAGCGCGCAGAGCACGATGGCCGCCTGCAGCGCCCCGAGCCGGCCGAACCGGCCGATGGCGTCCCAGTTGAAGGCGAAGAACGTGACGATGCCGGCGAGGAGGAGCGCCGCGCCGAGGAGGAGCAGGGCGGCGGATCCGAATCGCGCCCACTCCCGTGGAGCGGGCGATGCCGCCGCCGCGGCGAACACCGCGCGCGCCTCGGTGTCGGGGACATCGAGGACGGCCAGCGCCGCACGCACGCGGGCCGGCGTCGCAGGCTGGTTCAGCGGATCCATGCGGCGCTGGGGGGCAGTTATC
>DASVDJ010000050.1:0-14425 GCA_036381155.1 Vicinamibacterales bacterium | reverse complement strand
GTCGACGCGCGCGCGAGCAGCAGGTTCGCCAGGTTCGCGCAGGCGATGAGGAGCACGAAGCCGACCGCCGCCTGGAGCACCCAGATCGCGCGGCGCGCGGAGCCGACGATCTCCTCCTGGAGCGGCTCCATCTGCATCGCGTGCGCGTTCTCGGCGAGGCTGTACACGTGGTTGGCGACGCCGACGCGCTCGCCCCAGTTCGACATCAGCGTGCGCAGTTCGGTCTGCGCGGCCTCGAGCGTCACGCCATCCTTCAGCCGCCCGATCAGATAGAGATAGTGGTTCCCGCGGTTCTGGCGGTTCTCGGGATTGAGCCGGAGCGGCAGCCACACCTGCACGCCGGCGTCCATCACGTCGAAGCGCGGCGGCATGATGCCCACGACCTCGCGGCGGACGCCGTTGACGTCGACGGTCTGCCCGATCAGATCGCGCCCGCCGAAAGCGGACTGCCAGATCTCGTGCGACAGGATGACGACGTCCGGGCCGTTCGCCCGCGTCTCCTCACGGGTGAACCAGCGGCCGACCTGCGGTGGGACCGCCAGCGCCTCCAGCAGCTGCGCGTCGACGCTGCTGCTGACGACGCGCCGCGGCCGGTCGAGCGCGGCGAGGTTCACCTCCGAGGTCGTGAACGCGCCGATGACCGAGAAGGACTGATTCATCTCGCTCATCTCGAAGTACTCGGGAGGCGAGACCCAGAACTGGTCGAATCCCATCGCCGGGAAGCGGCTGGTCAGGAACACCAGCTGCTCCGGGTTCGGATAGCCGAGCGGCCGCAGGATGACGCCGCGCACCACGGAGAAGATGGCGGTGTTCGCGCCGATGCCGAGCGCGAGCGTCAGGATGGTGACGGCGGCAAACCCGGGCGCACGCACCAGGTTGCGGACGGCGGAGCGGAGGTCGCGGTGAATGTGGTCCAGCGTCATCGGTGGATTGGACGATACCATCCGGAGCCAGGTTGCAGGGCAAGCCGCCCCGCGGGCGGGCGCCGCCCCCGCCCGACCGGCGCAGGCCGAATGGGTGAGCCTTCGAGGCTACGGGAGGCCGGCCAGGGAGCCAATCGACCAGGCGGGAGATCCATCGCACGACATCCCGCCACCGATGAAGGTCACCTCACCGCGCAGTTCGCCGCTGGCGAGTATCCGGCCCGACGACATCGCGTGCCCGGTCGCCGTGACGCCGCTTCCGAAGTTCGCCTGCGCCGGTTCCGTGCCGAAGCCGGGGAAGTGCTGCGACAGCGCCGGGAACCCGGCAGTGAAATGGTTCGCGACCCCGGTGATGCTTCCGGTCAGCGCCACGCCAGTCGCCGAGCCGGCGTCCGAGGCGACGCGCAGCCGCACCTCGAAACTGCCGGACGCAGGGTCATCGGGTCTCAGCACCCACGTGTCCCCCTGCATCGTCGCAGTTCCCGGCACGGCGACTGCCGCGGGGTAACGCGACAGGCCGCCGCCACCGATGCCGCTGCAGATCATGCCCAGCTCGGCATCAACCACCATCAGCAGGTGGCGGCCCTCGGGCAGGGGAAATCCCGCAACATCGACCGGGGTGGGCCTGGCGGGGCCGCCGCACGCGCCAAGTCCCAGGGCCAGAAGCACTGAAACGAGACGCCGCATGAACAGGATGTTACGTCCGGGGTCCAGCGATCAGCAAGGTACCTGGTCGGCGCGTTGCACGGTCACGCGGGCGTTGTAGTCGGGCTCCAGGGATCCGGGCGCGACACGGTCCGGATCCAGCAGCACGTTGCCTTCCGGCCAGTGCACTTCGATGTTGCCGGGTCTGATCGGCGCTTCCCTGAGGCGTCCGGTGAACGCACCGTGCGCGGATCTCAGGATCACGCGGGCGCCTGGCTCCAGCCTGAGCCGTGCGAGATCGTCGCGGCTGATCAGGATGTCGTCGCGGGCCGCCCCCGTGAGCGGGTCGACCTCGCGCTGGACCATCGAGTTGAACTGTTTCCCGCGCCGCGTCGAGACGACCAGCGATTCCGGGTCCGGCACGACGCCGGTGACCGTGACGGCGGTGAAGCGCGCCCTGCCGTCCGGCGTCGCGAACCGGCCGTCGGCGAACAGCGTCCGTCCGCCCCACTGGATCTGATCGCCCTTCGCGGCCAGCCTCTCGATCCCGGCGTAGAGCGGCACCGCCCGCGCAATCTCCCGCCGGATCGCCGCGGCGCCCTCGAGGCCGACCAGCGCGGCGCGATCGGGCCTGGCGCGGACCATCACCTCGCGAAAGACCCACCACTCCGGCTGGGCGGAGCCGATACGCCGCCCGGGTATCTCCGGCGAGAAGATGATCCGCCGCTCCGTCGACGTCTCGGTACCACCGCCCGGCGACTCGTAGCGTGTCGTCGCCGGCAGCAGCAGCACGTCCCCGTCGGACGGCGCCAGCATCGCGGACGACAGGACGATGTCCTGGTGTACGCGGAGCGCCGGCCGGCGGAGCGCCTCCAGCGACTGCGCCTCGCCGGCGACCGTCTCGAGGAAGTTGCCGCCCACCATCCAGAAGAGGTCGACGTCCCCCCGCGCCGCATGCGCGACCATCTCGGTCGCGCTCCAGCCGGGCGTGTCCGGCACGTCGACCCCCCACACCTCCGCCCATCGCGCGGCGGTCTGCGCGTCGACGCGCGGCACGCAGCCGACCTCGGCGCCTCCCTGCACTCCCGAGTGGCCGCGAATCGGCACGAGACCGCGGTTCGGCCGGCCGGGCAGTCCCCGCGCGAGGCCGACGTTGATGAGCGCCTGAATCGTCTCGACGCCGTGCACGTGCTGCGTCAACCCCATCGACCACACGAACACGGCGTTCGGCCGCGCGATCAGCAGGTCCGCGAACGCTTCGATCTGCTCACGCGAGACGCCGCTCTCCGCCTCGATCCGATCCCACCCCGTCTCCCGCGCAGCCCTCACCGCATCGTCGAAGCCGACCGTGCGCTCGCGCACGTACGCCTCGTCGATGCCGCCGCGTTCGGCCAGCGCGCGCAGCACGCCGACGAGGAACGCCAGGTCGCCGCCGGTATGCACGTGGAACCAGTGATCCGCCAGCGCCGTGCCGCGAAGCGCGCTCTCCGCGATCGACGGGATCCAGTACCGCTCGAGCCCCGGCTCGCGGTACGGGTTCACGGCGGCGATCCGGGCGCCGTTCTGCTTCGCCGCGTGCAGGTACTTCGTCGTGACCGGCTGGTTGTTGGCGACGTTGGATCCGAACAGGACGATCAGGTCGGCGCCGAGCCAGTCGACGTAGCTGCAGGTCGAGGCGCCGTGGCCGAGCGTCGCCTTCATCGCCGCGGTCGAGGCCGCATGGCAGAGCCGTGCGGAGTTGTCGACGTGGTTCGTGCCGAGGAACCGCGCCGCCTTCTGGGCGGCGTAGTAGACCTCGTTGGTGATGCCGCGCGACGTCAGGTAGAACGCCAGGCGGGCGGGATCGGCTTCGCGCGCCACCTGCGCGATCCGCTCGCACGCCTCGTCCCATGAGATGACCTGGAAGCCGCGCGCGCCGGCGGGGCGCAGCATCGGATACGGCAGCCGGCCGAGCTCGCGCAGCGCCTTCGACCGCCTGCCCGCGAGCGGCCCGACGTCGGCGAGCACCGCCGGATCCAGCGCCGGCGCCGTGTTCAGGCGCATCAGCTCCAGGCGCACCAGGCACAGGTGCGTCCCCCGAAGAGTCCAGTCAGACAGCCCGGAGGTGCCGAGCGCGCAGCCGTCGCACACGCCGTCCTTCAGGATGCGCCACGCGAACGGCAGCTGGTCGCGGTTCTCCCACGCCACCCGCAGCATCTCGCGGTAGTGACGCGGCTTCTGTGCGTCGAGTCCGAAGAGCGCCATGACCAGCGGCTATCATACGGTGCGCTCATGTCCGGCACGCCCGTGAACCCCGCGATTCGACAGGTCGACGTGCACCGCCGCGGCGCCGCAGGTCCTGTCGCGGATCGGGTCGCGGTCGAGCTGCCGCTGCAGGTGCGGCTGAACGGCGAGCCGTTCTCGGTGATCATGCGGACGCCGGGCGCCGACCGTGAGCTGGCGCTCGGCTTCCTCTTCTCCGAGGGAGTCGTCCGCGCGCGCGAAGACGTCGAGCGCGTGGTCGCCTCTGATTCGGACACCGTCGACGTTCACCTTGCCGGCGAACGCCGCGCGGTCGCGCTGCAGGCGCTCGGCTCGCGGCGTCAGGTCACGATGAACTCGTCGTGCGGCCTGTGCGGGCGCCGCGAGCTCGAGTCGCTCCGTGTGCCGCTCACCCCGCTGCGCGCCGGGTGGAGGGTGTCCGGCAACGTGATCGCCGGGCTGCCGGGCGCGCTCCTCGAGGCACAGCGTGCGTTCGCCGAGACGGGCGGGCTTCACGCCGCCGGTCTGTTCGACCCGGATGGACGGCTGCAGGCCAGCGCCGAGGACGTCGGCCGCCACAACGCGGTGGACAAGCTGCTCGGCCGCATGCTCGACGCCGGCGCTCTCCCGCTTTCGCAATCCCTGCTCGTCGTCAGCGGCCGCTCGTCTTTCGAGATCGTGCAGAAGGCCTGGCTCGGCGGTATCCCGCTCGTCGCGGCGGTGTCCGCGCCCTCGAGTCTCGCCGTCGATCTGGCGCGCGAGGCAGGCATCACGCTGCTCGGCTTCGTGCGCGACGGACGGTTCAACGTCTACGCACATCCCGAACGCGTCGCGCTGACGGGCGAGGACTAAGGCGAGTTCAATCGCAGTCGCGAACGCTGCGTACGCCGCACACAGAGGCACAGAGGCCACAGAGCAACCACAGAGAAGACGTCTCTGTGCGTCCTCTGTGAACTCTGTGACTCTGTGTGTGGCGAGCGTAACGAAGAATTCTACGCGCCGGGCGCGACGTCGAGCGTCAGCGGCGACTCGACCGGAATCGCGGTGCCGTCCGCCGCGACCGGCGCAATCGTCAGCTTCCACGGGCCGCGGTCGCGCAGCTCGTCGGGCGGCACGAGCGGCGTCTGGATCGCCGCCCGCTCGGCAGGGAAGATCGCGCGCGGGATGTTCATCCGCTGCTCGTGCTCCGGCGCGTTGCCGTTTGCGGGGCGCCAGCGGAGGGCGAGCTGCACCGGCCAGCCGGCGCCGGAGGCCTCGTCCACCGGCAGCCACACCGCCTCCCCGGCGTTGTTCGCGATGATCTCGATCGACGTGCCCGACCTGACTTCGCGCGTGCCGCCGACGACGCGCAGCTGGCCACGCGCCTGACGGGTGCGGCCGTCCGGCACGGGCCAGTCGTCGGTCATCAGGGTGATCGACTCCACCCCGACCCCGAGCTGCCGCGGGTCGTCGCCGGCCTTCCACGGAGGCGTCACGAGCCTGATCTCCCAGTTGCGCGGCCTGAGCGACTCCGGCGGACACGACCGCAGCGAGAGCGTCCGGTTCCACGTGGCCTGGACCGTGTCCGAGAACAGCGTGCAGTCGTTGACGGTGAGTGTCAGCGGTGAGCCGCCGCGCTGCGCGCCGCGCAGCACCACCCGGAGCGATCGCGGTACACGATCGGGCTCGACCGGCACCACGAGGCTCGCGTTCCCGTCCGTCCAGCGAAAACCGATCGGTGCCCCTTCCTCGTCGTAGAAGCCGGACTGACGGATTTTCCAGTTCTCCGCTGCGGTCCGCGAGGCCAGGTTCAGGTACGACGGTCTCGACTCCAGCGTGTAGGCGAGATGCAGTCGCGAGGGGTTCTCGTCCGGGATGACATACACCCGGATGTCGTTGCGTCCGGGCGACAGCGCCTCCGGCGCCAGCAGCGCGCCCCATCGTCCGCGGTCGAAGTCCGGGTCGAACGTCCGGGTGACCGCGGCGATGGTGCCGTTGACCGCGATGGCGAGCTGGGCATCGGCGCGAATGCCGCCGCCGTCGCGCACTTCGCCGGTCACCAGCACGGGCCAGATGACATCCTCGTCGGTCAGCCACGACCAGCGTTCCGCGGCCGCGATCTGTGCGTGCCAGGGCCCGGTCACGACCCGGAACTCGTCGACCTTGCGGCCCAGGAGCGCACGGGGCGTACCCTCGGGCGCAATCGGCGGCCAGCCCGGCCCGCTGCCGAACAGCGCGACCTTTCGCGCGACGGCCTCGTCGCGTCCGGCAGCCAGGGTCGCCGTGTCGATCCGCAGCCGATCGCGTGCGTTGTGATAGAAAACCGTCTTGACCGAGTCGTTCGCCTCGCCCCCGGGAGATCCCTCCGCCGGCCACGTCAGCGGCACGCCGATCAGCCGCGCGATCGTCGGCATGACGTCGAAGCTCTGGACGTTGCGGTCGTCGATCACGCCTTCCCGCTGACCCGGCGCCTTGATGAACAGCGGCACGGACACCACGTCGGGCAGCGTGTCGGCGTCCACGCCCTTGAACGGCTGGCCGGCCCTGAAGCTCACCCCGTGATCGCTCGTCACGACGATGAGCGCATCGTCATACAGACCGGCTTCCTTCAGACGGGCAATTAGGCGTCCGAGCAGCGAGTCGACGTACCCGACCTGCAGCAGGTGGCGCCGGTACCCCAGCGTCGGCAGCCACTCGTCCGTCGCCCAGATGCCGGTCCTGGGGTCGACGCCCGGCATGCGGGTGTCTGCGCCGAGCTGCTTGCCCGACGGCAGCAGGACGTACGGCTCGTGCGGCAGCAGCGCGTGCGCGAAGTACAGCGTCGGCTGCGGGTCGTCGCGGCTGATCGACCGGATGAACTCCTCGGGGAGCGCGCGCCGATCGCGGCGGCTCTCGACGACCCAGCGGCGGCGCCAGTTGTCGGCGGCGATGAAGTCGCGCCAGTTCTCCGTCAACGGCGGGAGGAGCGCGCGCAGGTCGCGCGGCAGCGCCAGCGATCCGTACACGACCGAGGAGTCCAGCACCATCGAGGCGAGCCGCACGGCCAGGGGTTCGCGTCCCTCGTCGCACAGCGACTCCGGACAGAACTGCGTGATCGACTCCATGACCTCGAGCCGGTAGTGCCCGCCGAGCCACGTGAAGAGGTTCGTGGGATAGGTCTTCCAGGTCGGGACGCGTCCGGGTGTCGGCGTCAGGCCCGTCAGCAGCGGCGGCAGCGCCCAGCCCGTGAAGTCCGCCATCGTGCTGAAGTTGCGGTACCAGGTCGCCGTGTCGGCCAGCTCGGCAAACGCGGGGTAGTGATCCCGGTCGATGCCGCCGTTCGCGTCCATCAGGGACGTGAGCGGCAGCTGGTCGAAGACAACGAAGACGATCGGCGGGACCGGCTTGTCGATCGCGGCGCGCGCGTCGAGTGCATGCGAATCGCCGCGCATGAACGTCGTCATCCCCGGCTGCGTGAGGAAGAGCAGCGGGAAGAGCACGACCCCGATCGAGGCCACCGAGAAGAACGAACGGACGATCGGGAACCGTGCGTAACCCCAGGCCACCGCGATGCCGATCGCGCCGGCGATCGCGTAGTGGACGTACGTCGACAGCGCAAGGCGATGCGCCATCACCTGCGAGGCGAGCGCCGTGGCCAGCAGCGCCACCAGCCCGACGAGCACCACGCGGCCGGCCCGCGGCCGGACGAGCGCCACGACGATCCAGGGGAGCACCAGGAGCAGCGGCAGTCCCAGCGAGATGACCGCAGCGAACCCCACCATCTCGGTGGGACCGGCCCGATGGGCGACGAAGAAGTCGCCGTTCCGCCTGAGGATGTCGAAGAGCGGCTGCGCGACGCCGAACGCCCAGAGACCGAGCAGGTGCGCGAGCGGGAAGAGGAGCGGGCGGACGTTCGAGCTCACGTGTAGCGCAGGAGTCAGAGCTGACCTTCGCGGGACCGTGCCGCCCCGCAAATGCCGGGAGCTCATGCATGTTACACGATGCCTGCCGGGACCGCCGGGACGAGGCAGACGGCCGGAGCACCGGGTCCGCGCGCCGCGCTGTCAACCAGGACGGCGGATAATGGGCCACCCCAGATGCACGAGAGTCCGACCCGGGCGGGCGCCCCGGTGCCGGCAGCAAGGTAAGCGGGCCTGCAGCTTTGAGGCTCTGGGCCTCGGGGATCCGGGCGCTCCGTTCATCCGGACCGGACGATCTGGCAGCGTGACAGCGAGGGTCGCCACTGAGAGCGGCTGGTTGCCGCAGTTCAGCTGACACCCAGGGCCCAGGGTCCCAAGCCAAAGGCCCAGAATGGCCGAACTGGAGTTCGGCCCTGCGTCAGCCCTGCTGGCGCTCCTTCCTGATCTCCTCCAGGCGCTTCTTCAGATACTCCTCGTACTCCTTCCGAAGCGCCGGGTCGCTGGGGGAGCCGTAGATCTCGCGCGACTTGTACTTGCCCTCGTCGAACTTCCGCTTCGTCCACTCGTCGTGAATGTGCGTCTCGTCGGCGCGGTCCAGGATCTCTTCGACGAGCGCCGGCGGCACGAAGTAGATGCCTTCGCGGTCGCCGAACACGAGATCGCCCGGCATGACCGTCGCCTCGCCGATGCGCACCGGCACGTTGATGCCGGTCAGCATCACGCCGCTGATGGGTGTCGGATGCGCGTGCCGGAAGTACGCCGGCATCGGCATCTGCGCGATCCCCTCGAGGTCGCGGATCGATCCGTCGACGACGAGCCCGGCGGCCTTGGTCGCCTTCATCACGTAGTAGAAGAGGTTGTCGCCGACGACGGTGCCCCCTTCCTTCTTGCCGAAGATGTCGACGACGAGGACGTCGCCGGGCTGCAGCATGTCGATGGCGGTCTGATTCGTGAGCCGGCCGTGTCCCGCCGCCTTCGCCCTGGCCTGGATGACCTCGTCGATGTCGGGGCGCAGCGGCATGAACTGCACCGTGAACGCGCGGCCGACCAGCTTCGTGCCCGGATGCAGGATGCGGAACCCGTCGGCGTACTGGTTCGGGAACCCCTTGCGCGGCAGCACGGCCCAGATCTCCTCGGCCGACAGGCCGCGCGCGCGTTCGAGCAGGGCATCGGGGATGCGGGGGCGGCCGTCGGGGAACCGCTCGAACGGGTTGGCGGCGCTCAGCTCGATCATCTGCTCCCGGGTCAGCGTGAACAGCTGGCCGTCCGCGGGACGCGGCAGCCAGATCGCGAGCGTCAGGGCGACGAGTACGAGACCAGCTGGACGAATCGCCATCGCCTCTCCTTGTGGGTGGGGGCGGGCCGGTGCGCGCCGGTCCGCCAAGCCGTGCGTATGCTAGCAGCACGCGGCGCGCGGCAGCACATGGCCCGTCCGGGCTGTCCGCACGCCGGGCCGCTGCCGGACCGCAACGCGAGCCGCTGCGCGCGTCCGCTGTTGTTGTATCCTCCCCAACCATGTCCGAACAGATCCGACGGCTCGCGGCTGCCCGGTGGCGCGTCGCCGCCTCGCTCACCGCGGCCATGATGGTGCTCTACTTCGGGTTCATCCTGCTCATCGCCTACGACAAGGCCCTGCTGACCCGCGTGGTCGTCCCCGGCCTGAGCGTCGGGATCCTGCTCGGGGCGCTGGTCATCGTTGCGGCGTGGGTGCTGATGCTGATCTACGTGCGGTGGGCGAACCGGCACCATGACGATGCGGTGACTGCGATTCGGGAGGGGCGGTGAACACGGAGCCGAACGTCGTCGCGATCGCCGGCTTCTTCATCTTCATCGCGCTGTCGCTCGGGATCACGTACTGGGCGGCGAAGCGGACGCGGAGCGCGGAGCACTTCTACACGGCCGGCCGCAGCATTTCCGGATTCCAGAACGGCCTGGCGCTCGCCGGCGACTACATGAGCGCCGCGAGCTTCCTCGGCATCGCGGGGCTCGTCGCGCTGTCGGGATTCGACGGCCTGATCTACTCGATCGGGTTCCTGGTCGGCTGGCCGGTCGTCCTGTTCCTGATCGCGGAGCCGTTGCGGAATCTGGGCAAGTACACCTTCACGGACGTCGTCGCGTACCGGCTGCGCCAGCGGCCCGTGCGGATCGCGTCGGCGATCGGATCGCTGGCGGTCGTGGCGTTCTACCTGATCGCGCAGATGGTCGGCGCCGGCAACCTGATCCGGCTGCTGTTCGGCCTCTCGTACGAAGTGGCCGTCGTCATCGTCGGTCTCGTGATGCTCGCCTACGTGCTGTTCGGCGGGATGATCGCGACGACGTGGGTGCAGATCGTCAAGGCGGTGCTGCTGATGACCGGCGCCGCGGCGCTGGCGCTGATGGTGCTGGCGCAGTTCTCGTTCAACCCGCTGCGGCTGTTCGCGACGGCGGCCGAGTCGTACGGCAACGGCGTGCTCGGGCCCGGGCGGCTGGTGTCCGATCCGCTCGACGCGATCTCGCTCGGGATTGCGCTGATGTTCGGCACCGCGGGGCTGCCGCACATCCTGATGCGGTTCTACACCGTGCCCGACGCGAAGACGGCGCGGGTCTCCGTCAACTGGGCGACCGGCTTCATCGGCGCGTTCTACCTGCTGACGTTCGTGCTCGGGTTCGGCGCGATGGTGCTCGTCGGGCAGGATGCCATCCGGGCGATCGACGCGGGCGGCAACATGGCGGCGCCGCTGCTGGCGGAAGCCGTCGGCGGGCAGATGTTCCTCGGGTTCATCACCGCGGTCGCCTTCGCGACGATTCTCGCCGTCGTCGCGGGGCTGACGCTGGCCGGCGCCGCGGCGCTCTCGCACGACCTGTGGGTGAACGTCGTCCGGGGCGGGAAGACCAACCCGACGGAGGAGCTGCGCGTCGCGCGGGTCGCGACGATCGTGCTCGCGCTGTTCTCGATCCTGCTGGGGCTCGCGTTCAAGGGGCAGAACGTCGCCTACATGGTCGGCCTGGCGTTCGCGATCGCGGCGAGCGCGAACTTCCCGGCGCTGGTGCTGTCGGTGTTCTGGCGGAAGTTCACGACCCGCGCGGCCGCGGCGAGCATGGTGGCGGGCACGGTGTCGAGCCTGGTGCTGATTTACTTCTCGCCGACGATCCAGGTGAACCTGCTCGGCAATGCGTCGGCGCCGTTTCCGCTCAGCAACCCGGGCCTGATCTCGATGCCGCTCGGGTTCCTGGTCGCCTTCGTCGTCGCGCTCGCGAGCCCGGAGCCAGAAGCGGAGCGGCGGTACGGGGAGGTCGCGCACCGGGCGCTGATTGGGGAACCGCCGGCGACGACGCAAGCGTAGGACTAGCGTAGGGCAGCGTAGGGCCAGCGTAGGGCCGAACTTCAGTTCGGCCCCGACTCGGCACGCGCGGCGACAGTTGGGCGAAGGCTGGCGGAGGGAGAGGGATTCGAACCCCCGGTGAGGTTTCCCCCACTGCGGTTTTCAAGACCGCCGCCTTCGACCACTCGGCCATCCCTCCGCGGCAGGACTCCTGAATTCTACCGCGCGGCGTGATTGGCGGGCGCCGCTGCTGAAAGCGGCGAGTCGCAACACTCCGGTCGAGCCCAAGGCCCAAAGCCGAAAGCCCAGGGCCCAGAATTGGCCGAACTGAGGTTCGGCCCTACGTCTGAGGCCCAAGTCCGACGCAGGCGTTGGGCTTTGGGCCTCAGGCCTCTGGCATTCTTGCGAGGCGGCAACCGGACCGCTTCGTTGCGGCGCTCGCAGTCACGCTGCCTCGACGATCAGCGTGACGGTGAACGTTCGCCGGGTGATCGTCAGGCGTCCGATAGGCCCCGATGAAACCCAAGGCCGAAGGCCGAAAGCCCAAGGCCAGCCGAAGGTCCAGGGCCAGCCGAAGGTCCAGGGCCAGCCGAAGGCGAAGGCCCAAGGCCCGACAAGGATCTATCGCCTGGGTTCGATGATCTCCTGGCCGCCCATGTACGGGCGCAGCTTCTCCGGGATCACGACCGAGCCGTCCTGCTGCTGGTAGTTCTCGAGGATCGCGATCAGCGTACGGCCGACGGCGAGGCCCGAGCCGTTCAGCGTGTGCACGAAGTCGGCCTTGCCGCTGCCGTGCGGGCGGTAGCGGATGCCGGCGCGGCGCGCCTGGAACGCTTCGGTGTTGCTGCACGACGAGATCTCGCGATACGTGCGCTGGCTGGGCAGCCACACCTCGATGTCGTACGTCTTCGCCGACGCGAAGCCCATGTCGCCGGTGCAGAGGAGCACCGTGCGGTAGGGCAGATCGAGCAGCTGCAGCACGCGCTCGGCGTTCGAGGTGAGCCGCTCCAGTTCGTCGTAGCTCGCCTCCGGCGTCGTGAACGCCATGAGCTCCACCTTGTCGAACTGGTGCTGCCGGATCAGGCCGCGCACGTCGGCGCCGTACGATCCGGCCTCGCTGCGGAAGCACGGCGTGTAGGCCGTGTAGCGGATCGGCAGCTGGCGTCCGTCGAGGATCTCGCCGCGGTGCAGGTTCGTCAGCGGCACTTCCGCGGTGGGCACGAGATAGAGATCCCAGTCGCCGTCGATGCGGAAGAGATCCTGCTCGAACTTCGGCAGGTTGCCGGTGCCGGTGAGCGACGCGCTGTTGACGAGGAACGGGGGCTCGACCTCGGTGTAGCCATGCTCGCGCGTGTGCAGATCGAGCATGAAGTTGATCAGCGCGCGCGCCAGGCGCGCGCCCTCGCGCAGCAGCACCGTGAAGCGCGCGCGCGCGATCTTCGTGCCGCGCTCAAAGTCGAGGATGCCGAGCTCGGGCCCGAGGTCCCAGTGCGCCTTCGGCTCGAAGTCGTACGTACGCGGCTCGCCGACACGCCGCACCTCGACGTTGTCGTCCGCGCTGCGTCCGACGGGCACGGAGGCGTGCGGCACGTTCGGGATCAGCAGCAGCAGACCACGGCGCTCCTCCTCGAGCGCCTGCAGCGCGGCGTCCTTCTCCTTCACCAGCTGGCCGCGCGCGCGGTTGGCTTCGACGAGCGCGCTGACGTCCTCGCCGGCGCGCTTCCGGCGTCCGACGTCTTCGGCCGCCGCGTTCTGCTCGCGCTTGAGATTCTCCACCTCGACGATGAGCGCGCGGCGGCGGGCGTCGAGCGGCTGCAGCGGATCGAGCAGCGCGGCGGCGTCGACGCCGCGGTGTTCGAGTGCGGTCTTCAGCTCGTCCGCGCGATCGCGGACGAAAACGGGATCGAGCATGGCGTGGGCAATCTTATACTGAGCGATGGGTCCTGCCGCGCCGCGTTCCCACGGCCGGCGCGGTACATGGAGGTCGTTTCGTGTCGCGTATCCGCAAAGCTGTCTTCCCCGCCGCCGGTCTCGGCACCAGGTTCCTGCCGGCCACGAAGGCGCAGCCGAAGGAGATGCTGCCGCTCGTCGACAAGCCGATCATCCAGTACGGTGTCGAGGAAGCCCTCGCCTCCGGCGTCGACAACATCCTGCTGGTGACCGGGCGCGGCAAGAATGCGATCGAGGACCACTTCGACGTCTCGGTGGAGCTCGAGACGTTTCTCGAGGCGCGCGGCAAGCACGAGATGCTCGCCGAGGTCCGCAAGATCTCGAACCTGATCAACTTCGCGTACGTGCGGCAGGGCGAGCCGCTCGGCCTCGGACACGCGGTGCTGGTCACGCGCGAGCTGGTCGGCAACGAGCCGTTCGCGGTCATCCTAAGCGACGACGTGATCGACGCGGATCCGCCGGCGCTGAAGCAGATGATCACCGTGTTCGAGAAGGTGCACGGGCCGGTGCTCTGCGTCGAACGCGTGCCCCGCGACGAGGTCTCCAGCTACGGCGTCGTCGCGTTCGAGGCGGATCCCGCGCTGCCGAGGGGGGTCGTCCGCGTCACGGATCTCGTCGAGAAGCCGCCGAAGGAGGAAGCCCCCTCGGACCTCGCGATCATCGGCCGCTACATCCTCACGCCCGACATCTTCCCGGCGCTCGCCGAGACTGCCAGCGATCGCAGCGGCGAGATTCAGCTGACGAACGGGCTGCGCAGGCTGCTGCGGTCGCGGCCGATCTATGCGTGTCAGGTCGAGGGAGTGCGGCACGACACCGGGAACAAGCTCGGGTTCCTGAAGGCGGTCGTGCACTTCGCGTTGAAGCGGCCCGAGCTCGCCGGGCCGTTCACGGACTATCTCAGGGACGCGCTGGCATCCCGGCCGGCGCGCTGAGCGCGGCCGTCAGTCGCCGCTGCCGGTCGTCGCCGCGGACGCGGTCGACCCCGTGCTCCCGGACGTGCCGGCGCTGTCCGCCGACGACTTGCCGCCGTCATCCGACTTGCGGCCGTTGTTCTTCGCCTGGTCCTTGCGGGCATAGTCGGTGATGTACCAGCCGGTCCCCTTGAACTGGATCGCGGGGGAGGAGAGCAGCTTTTCCACAGGCCCCCCGCCGCACTGCGGGCAGGTCGCGATGGGGGCATCCGAGAACTTCTGAATCACCTCGAACTGGTGCTGACAGCCGTCGCAACGGTATTCGTAGAGTGGCATGGCTCAAGTTGTTCCAACAGAGGATCTTACGCCAGCTGAGTAGCAAGGTCCAGCGTAGGGGCCAGGGGCCAGGGGGCCCAGGGATCAGGGGACGCAGAGCCGGACTTCAGTCCGGCCGGTCATGGGCCTTCGGCTTTTGGCCTTGGGCCTTCGGCTTCGTCGAGGCATACCGGAGGCGTGGTGATCACCCGGCGAACCTTCACCGTCACGGAGTGATGGCCAGTGCAGCGTGACACCGC
>DASVDJ010000049.1:0-96137 GCA_036381155.1 Vicinamibacterales bacterium | reverse complement strand
GTGCTCGTCGGCATCTTCACGACCTCCGGCGGCCTGAAGGCGGTGGCGTTCACCGACGCGGTCTCGTGCGTGGTCCTGATTGCCGGCGCGGCACTGCTCTGCGGAATCGGCCTGTATCACGTCGGCGGACCCGCGGCGATGTTCGAGCGCGTGTCGGCGCTCCCCTGGACGGAGGAGCACTTCAGCCTGCTCCCCTCGGCGAGCCACGAGGCCTATCCGTGGCCGGCGGTGATCCTGGGACTGGGCCTCGTGCTCGGCCCCGCCTACTGGGTCGGCAACCAGGCGATCGTTCAGCGGACGTTCGGCACGCGGACGCAGGCCGACGCGCGCGCGTCCTACGTGTTCGCGGCGGTGATCAAGCTGGTGTTTCCGGTGCTGCTCGTCCTGCCGGGGCTGCTGGCGCTGGCGCTCTACGCCGACCAGCTCGGCGCGCCGCGCGAGGGGTGGGACGCCAACGGCGTGCTGCCACTCATGATCGCGCAGCTGGTGCCGACCGGCGCGATGGGGCTGCTGATGGGCGCGTTCATCGCGGCCGTGATGGCGAACCTGGACTCGTACATCAACTCCGCGTCGACGCTGCTCGTCACGGATCTCTACCGCCCCTTCGTCCGGCCGCATGCCAGTGACGAGGAGTGCCTGAAGGTCGGACGCTGGCTGGTCGTCATCCTGCTGATCGTCGGCGCGCTGGTCAGCTACCAGGTGAAGGTGCGGTTCGGCTCGGTGTTCGAGGCGTTCCAGACCTTCCTGTCGTTCTTCCAGGGGGCGCTCTTCGCGCTGCTGCTGTTCGGCATGCTGACGCGGCGCGCGACGACGGCCGGGGGCGTCGCCGGCATGCTGGCGGGCGTCGGCACGGCGGCCGTCCTCAGCGCCACCGGGCAGCTGTTCCTCTGGACCGCCTTCTGGTCGTTCGTCGCCGCCTCCGGGACGCTCCTGGTCGTGAGCGCGGTGACCACGCCGAAGTCCGAAGACGAGCTCCGCGGTCTCGTCTGCTGGGTGCGCTGATGCCAATCCAACCGGGAGCCCTCATCGTCATCCTGTTGTATGCCGCGGTGGTCTACGTCATCTTCGTCGTCGCGCCACGGCTGAGCCCCGAGCTGCGCACGCCCGAACCCTGGTGGCGCAGCGTGAAGTTCTGGGGGACGTTCGTCGCGGTGACGCAGATGGTCGTGTACGCGCTGTTCAGCTGAGCACCCGGCCGCGCACGGGGCCGCGGTGCACCCCGAAGACTAGCCCTTCACGTGCGCCGCGAAGAAGTCGAGCGTCCGCTTCCAGGCAAGCTTCGCCGCCGCCTCGTCGTACCGCGGCGTGGTGTCGTTGTGGAAGCCGTGCTGCGTGCCCGGGTAGACGTGCGCCTCGTACCGGACACCGGCCTCCTTCAGCTTCGGCTCGTACTCCTTCCAGCCGGCGTTGACGCGCTCGTCGTTCTCGGCGAACTGGAGCAGCAGCGCCGCCTTGATCTTCGCGACGTCGTCGAGCGGCGCGGGCCCGCCGTAGAACGGCACGCCGGCGCGGAGCTCCGGCACGCGTGTCGCCAGCATGTTGACGATCGTGCCGCCGTAGCAGAAGCCGACCGCGCCGAGGCGTCCGTTCGACTCCGGATGCGACAGGAGGAACCGCGCGGCGGCGACGAAGTCCTCGCGCGACTTGCTCTGGTCGAGCGTGCGGAACAGCTCGCGGGCCTTGTCCTCGTCGCCGGGATAGCCGCCGGCCGGGAACAGCGCGTCGGGCGCGAACGCCAGGTAGCCTTCCAGCCCGAAGCGGCGCGTCACGTCCTCGATGTGCGGGTTGAGCCCGCGGTTCTCGTGGATCACGAGGATCGCCGGCAGACGGCCGCTCGCACCCGCGGGGCGCACGAGGTAGCCGCGCATCGTCCCGTGGCCCTGCGGCGACGGGTACTCGGCGAACTCCGTCTTCAGACGCGGGTCGTCCGGCTTGACCTGCTGCGCCTCGGCGAACTTCGGGTTCAGCGCGTCGAGCAGCATCGCCGCCGTCATCCCGCCGACGGCGTACTTCCGCGCCTTGTCGAGAAAGCCACGCCGATCGATGCGCCCGTGGACGTACGCGTCGAACAGAATCAGGACCTCGGGGTCGAAGTCCGCGGCAGTCTTCCGCGGCATGGCATCCTCCTGCGCGGCCCGCGGCCGCGCGGCTGTCTGCGCTCCGGGTTCAGCGTCCGGCAGCCGGAGCCGGGCCGGCCGGCAGCATGTTGCGGATGGCCGTGATCCGCCACTCGCCATCCCGCTGCACGGCGACGATCGTCGCGCGCATCGGCGGCCGGCCGCTGCCGGCAATCGTGTAGACGCCGTCCGCAATCGCAACACCGGGCGCGATGACCCGCACGGCGTCCACCTCAATACGACGGACCCCACGGGTTCGTTCAGAGGAGGCCAGCGCGCCGGGGACGAGCGCCGCCCGGCCGCGGCGCCACTCGCCGGTCGAGACCAGCTGGTCGGCGTCCTCGGTGAAGAGCGCCTCCAGCGCGGCGCGATCCCGGGCCTCGCGCGCCTCGACGTAGCGGGCCACCAGCCCGCGGACGGCGGCCTCGTCGCCTTCGGCCGCCCGCAGCGACGCCACCCCCGCAGACACCGACAGAATCACCACGGCCGCCAGAACCCGCATCGCATCCTCCTGAAGGCGGGACAGTACCTGATGTCCGGAACGAGCCAACACGTATCATCCGTGATACGGTGTTTGAGGCTCATGGCCTGCTGCTCCCCGGCACAACGGCCGATAGCCTGAGTCCACGATGCCGGACATCTGCGAGCAGCCGCCGCTTCCGTTCGACCCGCCGGTCCGCCTGGCGTCGCCGCCCCCGCGCCGGGACGAGGAGCGCGAAGTGCCTCCCGACCGGTTCACCGCGCTGCTGTTCGAAGAGCTCCAGCGCCGCATCAGCGGCGTGAAGCAGTAAGCCGATCCGGCCGGATCATGAGTCCTCGCGGACCTGCGCCGCGTCGTCCGTTCCGGCGGCGAGGGCCGCTACGCCGCGGGTGCGGTGAGCGGGAGCGGGAGACAGAGAAGCGCGGGCCAGTTGGCGCGTGGTGGGAGCCGATTCCGACCTGGCACCGGCCCGGTCCCCATTCTGTGGCGACAGCCTACACCCTTCGGGGACGCCGCGTGCAGTCGAATGGCCGAACTGAAGTTCGGCCCCACACCGAGGTTCGGCCCTACGTTTCCGCCAGCTGCCAGCCGCCAGCTACAAGTGTCAGCCAGGCAGCTCGATCTCGAACCTCGCGCCGCCTTCGGGGGCGTTCGATGCGGTCACGCGTCCCCCGTGCCGCTCGACGATCGCCTTGACGATCGACAGCCCGAGGCCCGATCCGGAGTCGCCGGCGGCGCGCGCGGCGTCCGCCTTGTAGAACCGATCGAAGACGAGCGGCAGATGGTCGGGGCTGATGCCGGGGCCCGAGTCCTGCACGCGCAGCCGGACGTGCCCGTCGTCGCGGAACGCGCTGACCTGAACCGTCCCCCCGTCCGGCGTGTGGCGCACGGCGTTGGCCACGAGGTTCTGCAGCGCCTGTTCGAGCCGCCGCTCGTCGCCCCGCACCTGCTCCGCTCCAGGCTCGATGGCCGTTTCGATGCTGATGCCCCGCGAGGCGGTCGACATCTCGTGGCGCTCCAGCAGCCGCGCGAACAGCGGCTTCAGCGGCACCGTGCGCAGCTCGAGCGGCGAGCCACCGCCCTCGAGTCGCGCGAGGTCGAGCAGGTCGCCCACGATCGCCTCCAGCCGCAGCGTCTCTTCGGTGACGATGCGGAGGTAGCGCTCGCGCGCGGCCGGATCGGCCGAAAGGGCGGGCATGGCGAGCGTCTCCAGGTAACCGCGCATCGCGGTGAGCGGCGTCATCAGCTCGTGGGAGACATCCGCGAGCAGCTGCCGTCGCACGCGATCGGCCTCCGCGAGCTCGCGAAGGCGCGCCTCGAGCTCCTCGGCCATGCGGTTGAACGCGCGCGCCAGCTCGGCGATCTCGTCGCCGCCTGCTTCCGGCGCGCGCGCCGACACGTCGCCGCGTCCGAGCGCCGCGGCGGCGCGTTGCAGCGATCGCAGGCGCCGCCTGGCCGGGGTCAGCACGAAGAACACGATGCCCAGGATCCCGACGACGAGCAGCAGCGCGCCGGCGCCGAGGAGCGCCGGGCCGTAGGTGCGGAGCGCGGCTTCGAGCGGGCCACCCACTCGCACGACGCCCACAGCGCCGACGACCTCGCCCTCGACACGCACGACGGGGAACCGGAACCGGCCCCGCATCCGGCGCGGTCCCTGATCGGTGGCGGCGCGCAACGCGCGGCGCACCGCATCGAGCAGCGGTTCGGGCGGCTCGAACCGGCGGTTCGTGGCCACGCGGCCGTCCGCGAACACGACGAAGACGTCGTGCGGAAGCCGCCCGAACGTCTCGCGCAGCCACGTGTCCGGATCGGTCGCCGGATCGGCTTCCAGCGCGGCGCCGAGATCGGCGGCCACGAGGCGGGCGATGACAACGGGCGGCCGCGACAGCAGCGCGCGGTCGGACTGGCCCACCAGCCAGATCACGATCGCCGCCTGTGCAACCAGCAGCAGGACGATGAGCCCCAGCGTGCCGAGCGCGACGCGCCAGTAGAGCGTCCGGTGCCAGACCCGTTCAGACATCGGCGGCCTTGTAGCCCGTGCCCCACACGGTGAGCAGCCAGTCGGGGTTCGCCGGATCGCGTTCGATCTTGCGGCGGAGCCGCTTGATCAGCGTGTCGACGCTGCGCTCGGTCACGTGCGTGTCCCCCTTCCACACGCGCGCGATGAGCGCCTCGCGGCTGAAGACGATGCCCGGATGGGACGCCAGCAGGTACAGCAGGTCGAACTCGCGGGCGGTCAGCTCGATGTCGCGGCCGTCGACCGCGGCGCTGCGCCGGGCCGGATCGACGACGACCGGTCCCAGCCGGACCGGCGGCAGGTCGGTCACCTGGTCGCGCGGTTCGGCGGAGCGTGCCCGCCGCAGCAGCGCCCGTGCCCGCGCGACCAGCTCGCGGACGCCGAAGGGCTTCGTCAGGTAGTCGTCGGCGCCGCTGTCGAGCCCGAGCACCTTGTCCGACTCCTCGCGACGCGCGGTCAGCAGCAGCACCGGCGTGTCGCGGTTGGCGCCCTCGCGCCGCATCGCCCGCAGCACGGTGAGCCCGTCCAGCCCGGGCAGCATGATGTCCAGCACCACCAGGTCGTAGCGCTCGTCGCGCAGGCGCGCCAGCGCCCGTTCGCCATCCGCGACGTCGTCGACCGTCCAGCCCTCGAGGCCGAGATGCAGGCGGACCAGCTCGCGGATGTGCGCCTCGTCCTCGGCGACCAGCACGCGGCGGTGTCGCTCCTCCTGCTCCATGCTCCCGTGTCCGGATCCGGCAGCAGCCGGAAAGTCCCCGTCGCCGGGGGATTTTCCCGGCGGCTTCGAGCCCCAGTCTAGCCAAATGGAGCGCGGCCCGATGGGCTGCCATCGTTTTTTCACGAGTTCGCCACGATTCTGCCAAGCCCATTGCGTCCAATGGGGTAGAGACCGGCGGGCAGGAGGCCATCACGTTGGCCCCGGGTGGTCGCCGACAGAGACCGCGCGCTGGAGCGCGCGTTGCAGGGAGACAGCAGATGAGACGTGGAGCCCTTCTCACGACAGGCGGTGCGCTGGTGCTGGCCGGCGTGCTCGCGTGGCCGGCTGCGGGTCAGCCGGCGCCTTCGGAGGCCGGCAGGCAGACGCACGGCTGGCAGGACGCCGGGGAACGGCGCGGTCCTCAGCGCATGCGCGGCATGCGCGGTCAGCGCGGCATGCGCGGTGCGCATCGCAGGGGGGTCGCCGGTATCCCCCTGCGACAGCTCGATCTGAGCGACGCACAGCGGCAGCAGGTGCGCAGCATCATCGAGGCGCGGCGCGCCGACTTCCGGTCGGTCGGCGAACGCCTGCGTGCGGCCGCGCGTGCCCAGCACGAGGCCGTGACGCGCGTGCCCGTCGACGAGAACGAGGTGCGCGCGCGCGCGAACGAGCTTGCCGCGGTGCAGGCCGACATGGCGGTCCTGCGTGCCCGGGTGCACGAGCAGGTCTACCAGGTCCTGACGCCCGAGCAGCAGACGAAGCTCCAGTCGCTGCGCGCCGAGCGCGAGAAGCGCCGTGCCGAGCGCGCGGAGCGGATGAAGCAGCGGCTCGAGCAGCGGAGGCAGCAGAGAGCTCCGCAGCAGCCGTAGGGCCATCGGATCGGAACGACCGAATCGCAACAGTGAAACGAGGCATGCGGCTGGCACGAACGCCAGCCGCATGACGGTGAAGACATGACACGCAAACGGTGGACAGTCCTGCTGGTCGTCGCAATCCTCGCTGTGGCGGGCACGGCGTACTTCCGCCTCCGCGCAAGCGACGAAGGCCCGGTGCTCCAGACCGCCGTCGTCACCCGCGGCGACGTCGTCGAGATCGTCGAGGCCACCGGCACGCTGTCTCCCGTCGACACCGTGGAGGTCGGGGCGCAGGTGACGGGGCGCATCGAGAGCCTTCACGCGGACTTCAACGACCGCGTCGTCGCGGGACAGGTTCTGGCGCGCCTCGAGCCCGAGGCGCTGCAGGCGCAGGTCGATCAGGCCGCCGCGACGGTGCATCGCCTCCAGGCGGAGGTCAACCGGGCGGAGGTGACGCTCCAGGACGCCGAGACGAAGCTGGCGCGCGCCGAGGCGCTCGCCGCGCAGCAGCTGATCTCCCAGGCCGACCTGGATGCCGCGCGCTCGACGCGTGACGCCGCCCGGGCGGCGCTCGTGTCGGCCCGCGCCCAGGTGGTGCAGGCGGAAGCGTCGCTGAAGCAGGCGCGCGTCAATCTCGGACACACCATCATCCGCTCGCCGACGTCGGGGATCGTGCTCAGCCGGAACGTCGAGGTCGGGCAGACCGTGACCTCGGGCCTGCAGACGCCGACCCTGTTCGTGATCGCCCGCGATCTCGAACGCATGGAAGTGCAGGCGAACGTCGACGAGAGCGACATCGGACGCGTGCAGGCCGGGCAGCCCGTCACCTTCACGGTCGACGCCTACGGCAACCGCACCTTCACCGGCCGGGTGTCTGCCGTCCGGCTGCAGCCTGTCGTCGAACAGAACGTCGTCACCTACACGACGATCATCGAGGTCGAGAACCCGGATCTGCTGCTGAAGCCGGGCATGACGGCCACGGTGCGCATCGAGACCGGGCGCGCCGAGAACGCGCTGGTCGTTCCGTCGGCGGCCCTGCGCTTCCGGCCGACGGCGGATCTGCTCCAGGCCATGGGCGGACCCGACGCGGCGTCGGCGCCGCAGGGCCAGTCCGCGCGGGGTGCGGCCGACCGGGAGGCGCCGGTCGTGGTCTGGACGGTGGACAACGGGCTCCTGCGCCCGGTCCATGTCCGGCCTGACGTCTCGGACGGCGCCACGACGGCCATCCGGTCGAAGGAGCTCGACGAGGGCACGGAGGTCGTCACCGGCGTCCTCGCCGGCACCACGATGACGAGCAACCGCTCGTCCGGCGGCTCGCCGCTCGTGCCGACGCGGCCGCGGCGGACGACCGGCGGCAGCGCGGGGCGCACCACCCGTTGAGCGAAACAGCCATGAACAGCTTCCAGCGCCGTACCACGATCGCCGCCGTGCTCGTCACGGCGTTCGAAGCGCTGCGCCGCAACGCCATGCGGTCGTCGCTCACCGCGCTCGGCATCATCATCGGCGTCGGGTCGGTGATCGTCATGATGGCGCTCGGCGACGGCGCACGCGCGTCGATCGAGTCGAGCATCCGGAGCGCCGGCACGAACCTGATCACCGTCATTCCCGGTTCCGCCGTCGTCGGAGGCGCGCGCCTCGGTCAGGGCGCGGTGACGACGCTGGACGCCGCCGACGCAGCGGCCATCCGGGAGCAGGTCCCGGGCGTGCTGGCCGTCTCGCCGAACGTCAACACGCGGGCGCAGGTCGTGGGGCCCGGGGGCAACTGGTCGACGTCCGTCCAGGGCACGAGCGAGGAGCTCCCGATCATCCGGTCGTGGACGGTCGAGACGGGCGAGTTCTTCACGGCCGCCGACGTCGACCGCGCCGCGCGCGTCGCCGTGCTCGGCGCCGTCGTCCGCGACGAGATCATCGGCCCGGGCACCGACGCGGTCGGCGCGACGATCCGGATCAACAACCAGCCGTTCCGCGTGGTCGGCGTCCTCGCCCGCAAGGGCCAGGCCGCCATGGGGCCCGACCAGGACGACGCGGTGATCGTGCCGTACACCGCAGTGCAGCGACGCCTGCTCGGCATCACGCACGTCAACTCGATCACCGTCTCGGCGGAGCACGAGTCGCTGATCGAGCCGGTGTCCGCCGGCATCACCTCGCTGCTGCGGCAGCGGCACCGCCTCGCCGAGGGGGAGCCGGATGACTTCACGATCCGCACGATGCAGGAGATGACGACCGTCCTGACCTCGACGACGCAGACGATGAGCTATCTGCTGGCAGCGGTGGCGGCGGTGTCGCTGATCGTGGGCGGAATCGGCGTGACCAACATCATGCTCGTCTCGGTGACCGAGCGGACGAAGGAGATCGGGCTGCGGATGTCGCTGGGCGCGCGCCGCAGCGACGTGCTGCTGCAGTTCCTCGTTGAGGCCCTGACGCTGAGCATCGCCGGCGGGCTGGCGGGGATTCTGCTCGGGGTCAGCGCGTCCTGGCTGATGACGGCGCTGCTGCAGTGGTCGACCGACGTCTCGCTGCGCGCCATCCTGATCTCGTTCGGGTGCGCCTTCGCGATCGGGGCGTTCTTCGGGTGGGTGCCGGCGCGGCGGGCGGCATCGCTCAATCCGATCGACGCGCTGCGGTACGAGTAGCGGGGAGACAGCAGAGGCACAGAGCACGCACAGAGACGCTCATACCGGACGATTCATATCAATCCTGTCATTCTCTGTGCGTCCTCTGCGCCCTCCGCGGCTCGTCAGTCAGTTCGCCGCTCATTTCGGCTCCAGTCTCATCACGAATCCGCCCCGCGGCAGCATCGGCACGTTGAACCGGTCTACCGGGCGCACCAGCGCGGCCTCCGACATCAGGTGACGCGGCGCCCCGCCGTCCCGCACCATCGTCAGTTCCCACTCCCCCTTCTCCAGGAACGAGAGTTCGATCGACGCGCTCGACGGTGCATCCACGCCGCTGATGGCACCCACCCACCAGGTGTCGCCGTGCCGTCTGGCGATGACGGCAAGACGCCCAGGCTCGCCGTCGAGCAGCCGCGTGTCGTCCCACGCAACGGGCACCGCCTTCAGCAGTTCGATGGCCGTCGGCGGCAGATCGTTGTACGCCTCGGGCGAATCCGGGAAGTGCACGATGCCCGACTCGAAGATCACGGGCAGCGCGAGCTCGTGCGCGTTGGTCGTCTCGTGCGGGTACTTCGCATCGCTCAACGTCACCGGCGTGTAGTCCATCGGCCCGATGACGTTGCGCGTGAACGGCAGGATGGTGTTGTGCCGGGCGGCCTCTTTCGCGAAGCGCTCCGAGTACTTGTACTGCTCCGCCGCGAGCACGGCCTCGACGCTCAGCAGGTGCGGATACGTCCGCGACCAGCCGCGCGGCGTCGTCGCGCCGTGCAGTACGACCATCAGGCCGGCATCGGCCGCGTCGCGCAGCACGTCGTGGTAGAGCGCCATCAGCGACGGCTTGTCGCTGTGCCAGAAGTCCACCTTCACGCCGGCGATGCCGAGCGGCTTCAGCCGCGCGAACTCGGCCCGGCGCGCCGCCGGGTCGAAGATCCGGTCCCGCGGTCCCCACTCCGTGACGTCGTTGTGCGGCCCACCGGAGTTGTACCAGAGGAAGAGGCCGACGTTCTTCTCCTTCGCATGCGCGATGACGCGGTCGATCGCCCCGTCCGGCGCGAGGTGCCAGTTCGCATCGATCAGCGAGTATTCCCACCCCATCGCCGCCGCCAGGTCGATGAACTTCGTCAGCACCTCCTCCTTCTTCGACGCGTCGTCATCGATCCACCAGCCGAAGGAGGCGCGACCCGGCTTCACCCAGCTGTAGTCGCCGTCTGCCGCCGCATTGAGGTCCTCGACGAGCGTCGAGGAGACGACGTCGCCGGGCGAACCGGCGATCACGACGCGCCATGGGAGGCCCCAGGGGCCCGCGGCCGTCGGAGCGACCTCGCCCTGGCCGAGTCCTTCGGCGGGATCCGGATACCGGATGCGGTAGACGCCGTTCGGCGCCTCGGCAGCCAGCCTCGTCCCGGCGTCCCGAGGTCCGACGGCTGCTTCGGTCACGAGCACCCACCGGTCGCTCTCCCTGATTTGAAAGAGCGCCGGCCAGGACCACCCCTGCTCCGTCGGCGCCGAGCCGCCTGCGTTGCCTTCGACGAAGAAATCCTCGTAGGCAGGCGCCCAGCGCCCGGGCGTCGTGTGCGGCAGCAGCCAGCTGCGGCTGCCGGGCGGCACCGCGAAGCCGGTGTGCTCACCCCGCACGCGCCACGGCCCATCGGGATGCTCCGGCAGCACGTACCGGAACGCCGCGCCATCATCCGCAACACGAACCGTCACCGTGAACCGGGCGCCGTCGCTCGTCGCCAGATGCAGATCGCGCTCGCGCGCCTCGTGCACCCGCGAGCGCCGCTTGCCGTGCGGCATCTCGTACGCGTCCCGCACCGTGCGGACCTCGGACGCGCGCTCGAGGCGCAGCTCCGTGAAGTCCGCGCGATCGGTCTGCAGGCCGATCGGCGAACGATCCAGAAGCACCTGCCGCGTCGTGCCGTCCACCGCCTCGAGCCGGTACTCCCAGCGGCTGAACCGCGTGCCGGGGTTCACAGGGGCGAACGTCATCACCAGCCGCCCATCGGGCGACGACACGGTCACGGTCGAGCGGTCCTGACCCGTCAACCTGCCTGCGGCGCCCGCAATCAGCAGGAGAACGACAATCACGCCGCTGCGCAATGCCGGCACAGCACCTCGCTCAATCACGCGCCAACCTCGTCATCGGACCGCATCTCCAGACAGAGCCATCCCCACATCGCCAGCAGCGTCCATGTGTACATCGACGCACACAGGATCGTCGCGGCCGGATGCGGCTGGCCCCAGTACGTCATCCTGCCCCACCACAGCCAACCGGCGAGCCCGGCCACCAGCACCAGGTCACGCCACGCCCGCCGGCGCCACGGCTCCGCGTGCGCGATGACCGCCGCGACGGGCCACAGCGCGAGCCACAGGTAGTAGCTCCAGCCGAGCGGCGACATCAGCAGCGACGCGAGAAGGAGCAGCGACCAGTCGCGGTCGGCGCGCGCCGCAGAATGCGACCCGGCATTCGTGCCGCGTGTCGTGAGCCACAGCGTGACGATGCCGATGGCGATCGCGCCGGCGAGTCCCAGCAGCGCGACGACGCGCGGCCAGTCCGCGACGGGTGCATAGTCCGACAGGCCGAACGCGCGCTGGACGAGCGCGTGCCACGACGCGTTCAGATAATGGCCGCCCCACGACACGTCGGGCAGCTGGCGCAACCACTCGACGTAGGCCTGCGGGCCGAAGACGATGACGCCGGCCAGCACGAACAGCGCGCCGCTGACGGATGCGGCGGCAAGCGCGCGCCACTGACGGCGGAGGATCCAGTACGGGGCGAACAGCAGCAGGAACGGCTTCACCGCCGCCGCCAGCCCCATCCACACGCCGGCCGCATGCTGGTGCCCCCGTCGTGCGGCGAGCCAGCCGAGCACGACGGGCAGCATCAACAGCAGGCTGATCTGCGCGGTGAGGGAGAACGCGGCAGCCGGCGCCCACGCCAGCAGGTAGACGACGAGGGCGAGCGACGCCAGCAGGGGCATACGGCGCCACGCGAGCGTCCGCAATGCCAGACGTGTGGCGGCAAGGAGCGCCAGCAGCCCTGCCCCGACCCAGACGGCCAGCGCCGTGCGCACGGGCAGCCCCGCCAGCGGCACCAGCGGCAGCATCGTCTGCGGGAGGTTCAGGTTCGGCGGGCCCGTGACCTGCTCGCCGGTGGTGCGATGCCGGACGTAGACCGGCGTGTAGAGCGAGCGCCCCTCGCGCGCATGGCGGACGGACGTCAGGAAGATGCGGAAGTCCTGGCCACGCCGTTCGTCGATGGTCGTCCGCCAGAGGCCGGCGTGCCCCATCACCAGCCCGGCGCCGACCGCGACCAGGACGGCCGCGGCAAGGCCGAGCACCGGCGCCCGCAGCAGCGTCCACCAGCGGCGTCCGGTCGACACGGCGGATCAGCGGCGCGGCTTGAAGACGATGATGGCGAGCACCACCGCCAGGCCGACGAGCACCCATTTCCCGTTGCCGGGGCCGACGTAGTACTCGACCTGCATGAGCGCCGACCAGATGCCGGCCACGAACGCGTCCAGCATCCCCCGCTCGACGAGCGCCTGTGCCAGGAGCATGGGCGCATGATAGTCCAGGAGACACGCCGCAACGCCGGCGGTATACACTCCCCCCATGCGCCTGCCGCTGCTTCTGATCATGCTCACCGCTGCCGGTCTCTCCGCCGCCCAGTACCCGCCCGACACGAACGTCGACGAGAGCCGCGTGCCCGCCTACACGCTGCCCGACCCGCTGACGATGGAATCGGGCGAGCCGGTGCGCGACGCGGCAGCATGGCGCGAGCGGCGGCGCCCCGAAATCCTGCGGCTGTTCGAGACGCACGTCTACGGGCGGACGCCGGCGGAACGCGCCGGGCTCGCGGCCGATGAACCCGCGCTCGAACGCGGTGTGCTGGGTGGAGCGGCCACCCGCAAACAGGTCACGCTCCGCATTCGTCGGAACGGCCGCGAGCTGCCGGTCGAGCTCCTCGTCTACCTGCCCGCGAAGGCGACCGGCCCGGTGCCGGTCTTCCTCGGGCTGAACTTCCGCGGCAACCAGGCGGTCAGCACCGATCCCGGCATCCGCCTCGCGAAGTCCTGGCTTCCCGATCGCGACCCCGGCGTCGTCAACCACCGGGCCACCGACGCGTCGCGCGGCACGGCGGCCTCGCGCTGGCCGGTGGAGACGATCGTCGGGCGCGGCTATGCGCTGGCCACCGCCTACTACGGCGACTTCGATCCCGACTTCGACGACGGGTTCGCCAACGGCGCGCACCCGCTGTTCTACCGGCCCGGACAGTCGCGGCCGGCGGACGGCGAATGGGGATCCATCGGCGCCTGGGCCTGGGGACTGAGCCGCCTGCTCGACTACCTCGAGACCGACCCCGACATCGACGCGACGCGCGCGGCGGTGCTCGGCCACTCGCGTCTCGGCAAGACGGCGCTCTGGGCCGCCGCGCAGGACGAGCGCTTCGCGCTCGCGATCTCGAACGACTCCGGCTGCGGCGGCGCCGCGCTGAGCCGCCGGATCTTCGGCGAGACCGTCGCGCACATCACGAAGAGCTTCCCGCACTGGTTCACCGCGCGGTTCGCGACCTACGCCCGCCGCGAGGCGGAGCTCCCGGTCGACCAGCACCAGCTGCTCGCGCTCATCGCGCCCCGGCCGCTGTACGTCGCGTCAGCCGCCGACGACCTGTGGGCCGATCCCCGCGGCGAGTTCCTCGGGGCGCTCGGCGCCGATCCCGTCTACCGCCTGCTCGGAACGGAGGGGCTCGGGACCACGGAGTGGCCGGCCGTCGACACGCCGGTGGGCCGCACCATCGGCTACCACGTGCGCCGCGGCGGTCATGACGTCACCGACTACGACTGGGCGCAATTCCTGGCCTTCGCCGACCGGCACCTGCGCGCGGCGCGCCCGGCGCGCTGATCGCGGTCGCGTACGATAGACTGTCGGACCGTGCAGACGCTCGCCCGGCCAGGGGCGTAGGGACGCACGGACCGCCGCGCGGCATGCCCGCGCAGTCCCTCCCGGGCGGACGCCCTCGCGACCGCCCTCCCCTGTACGTCGCCGGACCCGTCTTGCCGCAGGAGAATTCGCCGTGCAGCCCACGTTCGATCTGTGGTCCATGCTGTTCGTCTTCATGCTGGCCACGTTCGTCGGATTCCAGGTCATCCAGAACGTCTCGCGTCTGCTCCACACGCCGCTGATGTCGCTGACCAACGCGATCTCCGCGATCGCGATCGTCGGCTCGCTCATCATCACGGGCGCCGAGCACGACACGACGAGCCTGATCCTCGGCGCCGTCGCGGTCGCCGCGTCGATGACGAACATCGTCAGCGGCTTCCTCATCACCGACCGCATGCTGAAGATGTTCCGCGACAAGAGGGAACGGCAGTGATCGCGCAGCACATCACGCAGGCGAGCTACCTGCTCGCAGCCGCGCTCTTCATCTTCTCGCTGCGCTGGCTGAACAGCCCGAAGACCGCACGGCGGGGAGTGGGCGCCGGTGTCGCCGGCATGACCTTCGCGGTCATCGGCACACTGCTCCACCCGGACATCGTCACCTACCGCTGGATCGTCGTCGCGCTCGTCGTCGGCACGATCGTCGGCGTCCCGCTCTCGTGGGTGCCGCTGACCGCGGTGCCGCAGCGGACCGCGCTGTCGCACGCCTTCGGCGGCCTGGCGGCCGGTCTCGTCGGCACGGCGAAGTACATGCTCTGGCTCGAGGATGGCGGGCTCACGCACTTCCGGACGGCCGCGATCGTGGTCGAGGTCCTCCTGGGGTTCCTGACCTTCACCGGCAGCCTCATGGCGGCCGGCAAGCTGCAGGAGGTGCTGCCGACGCGGCCGCTGACGTACCGGAACCAGAACATCATCAACTTCGCCCTGCTCGGCATCGCGGTGGCATCAGGCATCTACCTGATCGTCAACCCCGAGACCTGGCAGCTGTTCCCCGTCGTCGTCGTCCTGTCGCTGGTCTTCGGCGTGCTGCTGATCCTGCCGATCGGCGGCGCGGACATGCCGACGGTGATCTCGCTGCTGAACTCCTATGCGGGGCTGGCGGCCGTCGCGATGGGCTTCGTGCTCGAGAACATGCTGCTCGTGACAGCGGGCGCCCTCGACGGCTCGTCGGGCTTCATCCTGTCGGTGATCATGTGTCGCGCGATGAATCGCTCGTTCACCAACGTGCTGTTCGGCGCGTTCGGGCAGGTCTCGGCGGTGCAGGCCGCCGGCGAGGCGCGCACGGTCAAGAGCGCGACGCCGCAGGACGTCGCCGACATCCTCGAGAACGCCAGCAGCGTCGCCATCGTGCCGGGCTACGGCATGGCCGTCGCGCAGGCGCAGCACCGGATCCGCGAGCTGTACGACCAGCTCACGAAGCGCGGCATCCAGTGCCGCTTCGCGATCCATCCGGTCGCCGGCCGCATGCCCGGCCACATGAACGTGCTGCTCGCCGAGGCGGAAGTGCCGTACACCGCACTCGCCGAGATGGACGACATCAACCCCGACCTGCCGCAGACCGACGTGGTGATCGTCGTCGGCGCCAACGACGTCGTGAACCCGGCGGCGCGCCACGACAGGAACAGCCCGATCTACGGGATGCCGATCATCAACGCCGACCGCGCGAAGACCGTCATCGCGATCAAGCGCTCCATGAACCCGGGCTTCGCCGGCATCGAGAACGAGCTGTACTACGCCGACAACTGCCTGATGGCCTTCGGCGACGCGAAGGCCGTGCTCGGCGACATCGTCAAGGCGCTGTCAGGGGAAGCGGTGGCGATGCACTGAGACGTGTAGCAGGCAGCTGGCAGCTGGCGGCTGGCGGCTGCAGTAGTCGTAGGGGCCGGGCATGCAGCCGGCGGCCGGCGACACGGAGCGCAGCGGGCTTCCGCCTCGAGTAACACGCGGAAGCCCGCCCTTCCCGTTTCCCGTTTCCCCTTCAGCGTTTCGTCAGAAACGCAATGAGGTCCGCCATCTCCTGCTCGGAGATCACCTGATCGAGATCCGCCGGCATCGATGACTGCGGCGTCATCGCGATCGACTTGATCTCCGTGCGCGGGATGACGATCGGCTGCCCGGCCTGCCGCAGCGTGATGGTCGTCGGCGTCTGCTCGGCCAGCGTGCCGGCGTCGGTGCGGCCGTTCGTGCGCTCGACGATGTAGGTCTCGTAGCCCTGGGCGATCGACTGGTTCGGCGACAGGATGTCGACCAGCAGCGAGAGCGGCGGCCGATGCCGGATGCTTACGAGATCCGGGCCGAGATCGGCGGCCGTGCCGCCCCCCAGCTTGTGGCAGACGGCGCAGGTTCGGGCGAACACCGCTTCTCCGCGCGCCGCATCGCCGCCGCGCTCGACGACGGCGGCGTAGCGGTTCACCACCTCCGCGCGTCGCTCCGGACGGTCCTCGAGCAGGGCCCTGGCCGCCGCGCGCAGCTCGGCATCGCGGTGCATGATGAGCGCCCGCCTCTGCCAGAAGTTCATGCCCCAGCTCTGGATCGTCCCCTTCTCGAGCGCGCGCACGAGCTGCCACTGACGCTCGCGGTCCGCCAGCAGCAGGTCGACGGCCGCCGAGCGCGCACCGGGTGTCAGCTGCGGCCACCGCGCGATGGCGAACGTGCCGGGGCCTTCGCCCGGCAGCCGCGACAGCGCCTTCAGCGCCGCGACCTGCACGACCTCCGGCTCCCGCGGCTCGACGAGCGCTTCCAGCGTCGGGCGCAACGCCGCGACGTCGCCGAGCGCCAGCAGCGTCACCGCGTCGGCGCGCCGGTCCGCCGGCGCGGAGGCATCGTCGAGGAGCGCACGCGCGCGATCGAGCGCCAGCCGGCCGCTGCCGCCGTCGCCGAGGCCGACCCGTTCGAGCAGCCCCAGCGCTGCGCGCCGGACCTCCGTCCGCGAGTGCTCCGCCAGCGCGATCAGCGCCGGCCGCGCCGGCACGAGCCCGGCAATCTCGCCGCTTCGCGAGCTGCGGCCGATCCCGTCCAGCACCGCCGCCTGCCACCAGCCATCCCCATCGGGACCGGCTGCGGCCACGTCCTGGATGATGCGCCGCGTCGCCTCCGCGTCCTGCTGCGCCGCAACCGCCGACGCCGCGAGAGCGAAGAACGCGCGGTGGGCGGCAGTGTCCCGTGCGCGGGCGCGGCTGCCGGCTGCGAGCGCCTGCCCCAGATAGCGCTGCGCGCGGTCGGGGCCGGCCGACAGCGCGGCGACGTGCATCCACCGGTCCTCGAGACCGTCGAACAGCAGCCGTTCCTGCGCCGCGCGCGACTCGGCCGAGTCGAGGTCGCCCAGCGTGAGCAGCAGCTGGAAGCGCACGCGCGGGTCGCGCTCGACGGTCGCGCGGGCCAGGACGGCAGCGGACACGAGCGCGCTCCCAAGTCGAGGCTCGGCCAGCTGCAACGCCGCCTCGCGCACGCCGGGCTCGGTGTCGCCGAGCGCGCGGACCACGTGCGCCTCGTCGAGTTGTCCCATGCCCTCCAGCGTCCAGAGTGCGTGCAGGCGTCCGGGCGCCGAGTCGCCGCGCGCCAGCTGCTCGAGCAACGGCACGGCGGACGGCGGCCGCCGGTCGACGAGCAGGCGCTGCGCGGTCCGGCGCCACCACAGGTTCGGGTGCGCCAGCGCCTCGACGAGCGCCCCCGGGGTCGCCGATCCGAGCGCCGGCCTGGCAGCCTTGCGCGGCGCGCCTTCGGGGACGATGCGGTAGATGCGCCCGCGGTCCTTGCCGAGCGCGAACGCCTCCGGGTTCTTGTGGAACTCGCTCGCGGTCCACTCGGGGTGCTCGATCTTCGCGCGGTAGTAGTCGACGAGGTAGAGCGCGCCGTCGGGGCCGACGTAGAAGTTCACGGGCCGGAACCACGCGTCCGTCGACGCCAGGAACTCCCGTCCCGGCTCGCCGCCGCGCCGCGCGACGAACGTCGCGCCCTCCGGTTCGAGCACGTCGCGGTGCACGAGGTTGTGCACCGGCTCGGCGACGAACGTGCTGCGCGCGTACTCGCCCTCGAAGAGGTCGCCGGTGTAGACGGTCAGCGCGCACGCCGACGTGAACTCGCCCGACTCGGTCAGCAGCTCGTACTGCGGACGGTCCGTGATCGGGAACACCTGCGCGGCCCCGCCGTGGTCCGGAATCGCGTGCATCGCGGCCGTGACCGGCAGCGACGGATTGCGCTCGAGGTACCGTGCCGCGACCACTTCGTGCCGGATGTGGTCGTTGTTGCTGGAGGTGAAGTACCGTCCCCAGGCGTCGAACGTCGTGCCGAACTGCGTCCGGCCCGATCGGACGGTGATGGCGGGGGGATCCAGCCGCACGCGAACCGAGCGGCTGCGCGGATCGACCGGTGCGACGGACGGGTGCGCGGGGAACGTCAGCGGCGTGCCGCGATCGCCGAAGAGATCGGCGTAGATGAGCGCGCCCGAGCCGCCGGAGTACGCGACGTCGATCCAGTTGTCGAGCGCGTAGACGGGCCCGTTCACCGAGTGCTGCGGGTTGGTCACCGCGAACCCGGTGACGACGGTCGTGCGCACGTCGGCGCGGCCGTCGCCGTCGGCGTCCTCGAAATACAGGAAATCGGGTGCCGCCGTCACCAGAATGCCGCGCTTCCACCGCATCACGCCGGTCGGCAGCACGAGCCCGTCGGCGAACACGGTACTGCGCTCGTAGCGCCCGTCACCGTCGGTGTCCTCGAGCAGCTTCACGCGCCCGGTGGGCGAGACGTCGATCGGATAGCCCGGCATCTCGACGACGAACAGCCGCCCGTCCTCGTCGATGTCCATCGCCACCGGGTCGGTGACCTCCGGCTCGCTCGCGACGAGCTCGATCCGGAATCCCGGCTCGATGCGGAAGGTCTTCAGGGCGTCTTCCGGGTCATACGGCGGACCGCCCTCCGGTCCGATGAGCGCCAGGCACAGCAGCAGCACGCCGACTCGCGTCACGCTCCACCCTCCACACCTGCAATCGTCCGCATCCGGATGCTCCGCAGCCCCGCGCGGGTGCGGTACGAGGCGATGCCGAGCGGGATCGACGGCTCCACCTCGGGCCGGATGTCGATCCGCCGCCCGGCGGTCGCGACGTTCACGACCTCCTCCTCGTCCAGCCAGGCACGGATGTCGTGCGGCCGCACCGCGACACGGATGCCGTACCAGCGGCCGTCCTCGAACCGGATCTCGCGCGTCGTCTCGTTCTCCGAGGCGTCCATCCCGTCGAGACTCGACAGCCCCACGGTGGTCCCGCCCCACCCGCCGACGATGAAGGAGCAGTACGAGTCCGCAACGGGGAAGGTGAGGCCGCAGAAGAAGTCGTTGCCGGAAAGCCGCACCGCCTCCAGCGCGATCTCGAAGTTCATGCGGGGGACATCGCGCGTCCAGGTGATGCCGGTCAGGGAATCGCCGAACCCGAGGACGATCATGCCGTCGCGGACGGTCACCGGCCCTTCGCCACCGAAGGACGTCTGCTCCCAGCCGTCGAGCGAGACGCCGTCGAACAACGGCGTCCACGCCGCGTCCTGGCGGGCGTGCGTCCGGATACCGGCGGCGAGACTGCCGGCCAGCGCCGCCGCATGGCGCAGCCACTCTCTCCTGTTCACGGCGGCATCGTATAACAGGTCCCGGGACGCCGGGCCTGCGCGGCGGGGTCGCTAGACGTCGGCCGTCTCGAGGACCTGCCGGACCTTCTTCGCGAGGGCGTCGGGCGTGAACGGCTTGGACAGGAAGGCGTAGCCCGGATCGAGCACGCCGTGCTCGGCGATCACGTTGTCGGTGTAGCCCGACATGAACAGCACGCGGGTCCCGCTCCTGAGCCGCGTGAGCTGCTCGGCGACCTGGCGGCCCGACATGCCCGGCATGACGACGTCGCTCAGCAGCAGGTGGATGGCGCCGTCGTACGCGCGTGCCAGCGAGAGCGCCTCGTCGCCCGATGCAGCGGCGAGCACCGTATAGCCTTCACGCTCGAGCACGCGCCGCGCGAGGCGCCGGACGTCGTCCTGATCTTCGACCAGCAGGATCGTCTCCGTGGCGGGCGGCCGGACAGGTGCCGGCTCGTGGACGGCGGCTGCGGGCGGTGCGGTGTCCGCCGGGAGCGGATCGCTCAGGGGGAGATCGATCGTGAACGTCGTGCCGCGTCCGGGCTCGCTCGACACCCATATCCAGCCGCCGCTCTGCTTGACGATCCCGTAGACCATCGAGAGGCCGAGTCCGGTTCCCCGCCCCTTCTCCTTCGTGGTGAAGAACGGCTCAAAGATGCGGGCCTTCGTCGCGTCGTCCATCCCGTGCCCGGTGTCGGACACGATCAACTGCGCGTACTCCCCTTCGCGCATCCCGGCCCGCGCCTCCTGCTCGTCGATCCCGCGCACCCCGCTCCGGGTCTCGACGCGCACCGTGCCGCCATCGGGCATGGCATCCCGGCCGTTGACGACGAGGTTCAGGATCACCTGTTCGAGCTGGCTGCGATCGACGAGCACCGGGATGGGCGCCTCGGCCAGATGCAGCTCCAGGCGGACGTTCTCCGGGATCAGCCGCCGCAACATGGAGTCCATGTCCGCCACGACCGCCGAGAGATCGAGCACGCTGGGGCTGAGGACCTGCCGCCGGCTGAAGGCCAGCAGCTGCTGCGTCAGCGCCGCCGCCTTGTCGCTCGCCTTCCGGATCTGCAGCGCGCTCGGGCGCGCCGGATCCCCAGGGACCAGCGACTCGAGCAGCATGTCGGTATAGCTGCTGATCACCGTCAGCAGGTTGTTGAAGTCGTGCGCGATGCCGCCGGCCAGCCGGCCCACGGCTTCGATCCGCTGCGCCTGCCGCAGCTGGTCCTCGGCATGCTGCCGCTCCTCAATCTCCGTCCGCAGCGACGCGTTGAGCCGTTCGAGGCTCTCGTTCGACGCGGCCAGCTGCGCCGCCTTGGCGCTCAGCTCGCGCTCGGCCCGCCGCCGCCGCGAGATGTTGACGACGAGCGCGCCGATCACGGCGGCCTGCACGAGCATGAAGGTCAGCCCGCCGAGGATTGGACCGCGGTGGTCCTGGAAGAACGAGGCCGGGCGGTTGCCGACGACGGCGCTCGGCGGGAGCTGGCTCTGGCTCACACCCCAGCGCACCATCTGCTCGTAATCGACCACGAACCGCTGCATGTGGTCGATCTCGATCGGGATGCGGTCGGGCGGAACGCCGTCGAGCACCTTGAGCAGGAGAGCGGCCGCCAGCTCGCCATGTCGCGGCGCCCCGTTCTCGCTGCTGGCGAGCAGGCCGAGTCCCAGCGCGTTGGTCGACGGCGTGACCGCCGGCGCGCGCGAGGCCTCGATGAACAGCGCCACCGCCTCCCCGCGCGGGAAGTAGCGGCCCGTGTGATCCCGGTAGAACGACGTGACCACGACCACGTCGTCCGGCCGGCTCTCATTGCGCAGCCGGTCGGCGATGGCCTCGAAGGTCAGCTCCGCCCCGTCGAGGAACAGGAACTCGAGATCCCGCCGCTGCGTTGCCAGCTCCTGGTAATCGTGCAGCCGGGCCCGCGCGGTCTCCGTCGCGTCGCTGATGACGATGAACCGGCGCGTGCCGGGGCGGAGCTCGAGCGCGAGGTCCAGGAACTCGTCGTTGCGGAACGCTTCCCGTACTCCTGTGAAGATGCGCCGGTCGAGCGCGTCGACGAGCGCCGCGTCGTTGATCCCGAGGAACACGACCGGCACGCCGGGAAACAGTTCCGCATGCCGCGCCCGCACGAACGTGAGCGCGGCATCGTCGGCGGCGACGATGGCGTCCAGCTTCAGCGCGTGGTACTTCCGCGCCAGCAGGTTGGCGAACGTCTCCTCGTACTCCTGGCCGGTGAACCGGCGGGAGTCCATGTGCTCCACCCAGAGCTCGACCGGGTAGGTCTGCGCGTCGAGCACCCGCGCGATCGTGTGAAGCAGGTCGTCGCTCCACTCGAGACCGGGCTGGTAGGAGCTGAGGAAGAGGACGTTGCGCAGCCGGCTGTCAGAGCCGGCCGACGGGTCGGCGTGCCGCGCGGACGCGAATGCGGGGACCAGGACGACGACGATCGCCAGCAGCCCGGCTGCGAACCGGGCCGTCCTCCGAACGCCGGCCGAACGCCGTTCGAATGGCATGAAGCTCGGCCATAATACGCCAATGGCCGCTGTCGGACACACGCTTCTCCTCACGACCGACGACTCGCCGGGCGTCCTGTCGCGAATCACACAGGTCATCGCGGACCATCCGGCCAATATCCGGTTTATCGAAAGCCTCGGCCCCCGGGAACAGGGGGTCGCCGTCTATCTGGAGCTCGACCCGATCGCCGATTTCGCGATCCTTCGCGACAAGCTCGCGGCCCTGGCGGTCGTGCGGCACGTCGAGGAGCCGCCGCCGCTGATGGCCATCTACGGCAAGCGGGTCATCATCATGGGAGGCGGCGCGCAGGTCGGCCAGGTGGCGGTCGGCGCGATCAGCGAAGCGGACCGGCACAACATCCGTGGCGAGCGCATCTCCGTCGACACCATTCCGCTCGTCGGCGAGGAGACGCTCGCAGCAGCCGTGCGCGGGGTCGCCCGGCTGCCCCGCGCCCGGGTCCTGGTGCTCGCCGGCGCGCTCATGGGGGGCGCGATCACCGAGGCCGTCCGCGAGGTCCAGCGCGCGGGCGTCCTGGTGATCAGCCTCAACATGGCGGGCAGCGTGCCGGATGCCGCCGACCTGGTCGTGACGGATCCGCTGCAGGCCGGCGTCATGGCGGTGATGGCGATTGCCGATACCGCCAGGTTCGACATCACGCGCCAGCGGCACCGCCGCTACTGACGCGCGTCGCGATCCCACCCTCGCGCGACTCGCCGCGATCGGGTTCCCGGGGGCGATCGCCACGCATCCCCCCAGACAACGCCGGACGCGTTCGGCGGCGCTCGTTGGCTCACCAATCATGCGCGGGCCTGCGCCTGCCTGGCCGCGTACGCCAGGCGCACCGCCATCTGGTGGCCCGTGCAGGGGATCCCATTTGTCAACCGGGGCGTCCCTTGGCACAATGCGCGCAGCATGATGCGCCTCATCGTCCAGGTTGCCGTTGCCGTGGCCGTCATGGCCGGGCTGGGCGCGGCTGGCGCACGCGGCCAGCAGCCCGCGTCCGGGCCTGAACCGGTCAGTTTCGCCCGCCAGATCCGCCCGATTCTCGAGCTGAAATGCTACGAGTGCCACGACGAGCAGGAACGCGAGAGCGGTCTGGTCGTCACGTCGATCGCCGGCCTCCTTGCCGGCGGCGAGGCGTCCGGGCCCGCCATCGTCCCCGGGCGCCCCGAGGACAGTCCCCTCATCGGGTATCTGACCGGCGCCCTCCGCCCGCGGATGCCGCGGAACTACCGCCCGCTCCCGGATGCGCAGATCGATCTGTTCCGCCGGTGGATTGCCGAAGGGGCCGTCGACGACAGCGGCGTGGTGACCGCGAAGGGGCCGAGCGCGCTCGAGACCGCCGGCGTGCCGGAACTGCTTCCGTCGGCGGGCCCCGAGACGGATCGTGCCGCCCGCATCGAGGCGGCGCTGTTCGGCGAGGACGCCGAAGGGCTCTTCGTCCTGCGCCGCGAACTGCGGCTGGCGCGGCTGCCCAGAGCGGCGCCGCCGCCGGATGCGCATCCGGAGAGCGACAATCCGATTGACGAGTTCATCGCCGCGCGCTGGCGGGAGGCCGGGCTGCCCGAAGCCGACGCGCCGCCGCCGGTCGTGGACGACGCGACGTTCCTGCGGCGGGCGTCGCTGGACGTGATCGGCGTGATTCCATCGGCCGAGGAGATCGCGGCGTTCGTGGCCGACAGGAGCCCGGACAAGCGCGCGAAGGCGGTGGACCGGCTGCTGGTCCGCAACGAGGATTGGGCGGCGCACTGGACCCCGTTCTGGGAAGAGGCGCTCGGCAGCCAGACCACGAGCCTGCAGGGAGGCATCCCGACCCGCGGCAACTACCGCAACTGGATCTTCCGGCAGATGGCCGACAACGTGCCGTTCGACGTGTTCGCGGCGTCGCTCATCGACCCCCAGATGCCGCGGCACAAGCCGTCGACCGAGGTCTCGCCGAACGGCAAGCGGCTGCGCATCGGCTACGTGCTCAACAACACGCCGACCGACACCATCCAGACCGCCGCCAACGTCGGGCAGGTGTTCCTCGGCACGAGCATGAAGTGCGCGTCGTGCCACAACCACTTCTCGAACGACGAGTGGCCGCAGTCGCGGTTCATCGCCTTCGCCGGGCTGTTCACGGACGGCGACCTCGAGCTCGTACGCTGCGAGAAGCGGACCGGCCAGTACGTCGAGGCGCGCTTCCCGTTCGCGCTGCCCGGGATGCCGGACGCACCGCCGACGACGGAGAAGGCGCGGCTGCACCGGGTCGCGTTGCTGCTGACCGACCCGGCGAACCCCCGCTTCGCGCGCGCCATCGTGAACCGCCTCTGGCGACGGTACCTCGGCCTCGGCCTCGTCGAGCCGATCGACGACTTCCGCCTCGATCGCCAGGCCAGCCATCCGGCGCTGCTCGACTGGCTCGCCGACGACTTCATGCGGCACGGCTACGATCTGAAGCACACGACACGCCTGATCCTGAGCAGCCGCACGTATCAGCATCGCTACGACCCGGCGCGCGCCGACGTCTTCGACGTGCAGAAGCCGGACGAGCCGCGCTACTTCCGCTCGCCCCGCCTGCGGCGGCTCACCGCGGAGCAGTTCATCGACAGCGTACGGCTCGTCGCCAACGGCAGCCTGGATCGCAAGCAGCGCATCTACCTCGATCGCATTTCGACGGCGCTCACCCGCGCGCTCGGCCGCCCGGCGTCGCGCAACGAGATCAGCACCGCGCGCTCGGAGGAGGTGCCCGTCCTGACGGCGCTCGAGCTGATGAACGGCCCCGAGCTGAACTATCTCGTCTACGAGAGCCCCGTGCTCGCGCGTACGGCCGCGGAGGCCCGCTCGCCGGCGGACGTCTCGCGCGCGGTCGAAGACCTGTATCGCCGCGCGCTCGGACGCGCACCGAAGCCGGAGGAGACGCGGCTGGCGCTCGACTACGTGCGCACCGCCACGCCGGCAGGTCCCGTCCGCGTGTCCACGGCTGCAGCCGGACTCGAGCGCGCGCCAGCCGACGCGAAGCCGGACGAGCTCGTCTTCGACGACGGGCTGCCGGAGGGCGCGGTCGTCCAGGGTTCGTCGGGCGACGCCTCGTTCGTGTGGGTCTCCGAGCCGGGCCCGCTGCCGTCCGGCTCCAGGGCGCACACGCAGGTTGGTGACAGCGAGGTCACCTTCCACCGCGTGTCAGGCCTGCCGCCGCTCAATCCCGGGCCGCACGATCGGCTGGTGACCTGGGTCTACCTGGATCCGGCGCAGCCCCCCACCGAGATCATGGTGGAGTGGCTGGCGGGCACCGAGTGGGAGCATCGCGCCTGGTGGGGAGACCGGGATCGCCCCGACTACCTGCCCGAGCCGCCGCACCGGCGCTGGCTGGGACCGCTGCCGAAGCCGGGCGGCTGGGTGCGCCTGGAGGTGCCGGCCGGCGAGGTCGGGCTCGGCGAAGGGGTGCCGATTACCGGCTGGTCGTTCGTGCAGGTCGGCGGCCGCGCCACCTGGGACGCCGCCGGCCTCAGGCGCGTCACACCGGATGCGCGCGCCCAGGCGTTCGGCGACCTGCTGTGGGCGCTGCTGGCCAGCCCCGAGTTCCAGTTCGTGCACTGAGCGAGGCTGACATGTCGACCATGGATCGTCGCACGTTCCTTCAGACCGCCGCGGCCGCGGGGGCCGCAGCGATGCTGCCGGATGCGGCTCGCGCCTCGACGCCCACGATCACCGAGGGGACCGCGGACGCGGTGATCTACATCTGGCTGCCCGGTGGCATCGCCCAGACCGACACCTGGGACCCCAAGAAGTACACGCCGTATCAGGCGGGCATGAAGGGGTCCGAGCTGCTCGGCACCTGCAGGCCGATTCCGACGGCCGCCGACGGCGTCTTCTTCGGTGAGGGGCTCGAGGCGATCGCCTCGGTGATGGACCGCGGCCTCGTCGTCCGCACGCTGACGAGCGACACGAAGTTCGGCGCGATTCACCTGAAGGCGCAGTACTACGCGAACACCGGGTACCTCTTCCCCGCCGGCGTGAAGGCGCCGAGCATCGGCTCGATCGTCGCCCGGTCGAAGGGGCGGCGGCACCGCGACGTGCCGGCCTACATCTACATCGGCCGCGACATCGACACGAGCGACGAAGAGAAGCTGTTCATCAGCGAGTACATCGGCCCCGGGTTCTACGGCGTGCGCTACGCGCCGTTCATGATCCCCGACCCGGCGAAAGGCATGGCGACGCTGAGCGCGGTCAGCGGCATGCAGCCGGATCGTCTCGACCGCCGGCAGGCGTACCTGCGCGCGATCAGCGGCCTCACCGAGGCACAGCTCCGTGAGGCGAACGCCGTCAAGGACTACCTCCAGGTCATGGAGAACGCGCGCGCGATGATGGACTCGCCGGTGAAGCGCGCGTTCAATCTCGAGGAAGAGCCGGAGTCGGTGCGGGCGGCCTACCAGCCGCTCGTGGACCGGTACCAGATCCAGGATCCGTCGTACTACTACGGCAACCGCTTCGGCAACGGGCTGCTGCTCGCGCGGCGGCTGGTCGAGGCGGGCGCGCGCTTCATCCAGGTCGAGTACCAGTACGGCCCGTTCAAGGGGTTCGACATGCACGAGAACGGGTGGTCGCGCATGGTCGAGATGAAGCGCCAAATCGACCGCCCGATTGCGCAGCTGATCCGCGACCTCGACGAGCGCGGGCTGCTGGATCGCACGCTGGTCGTCATCGCCACGGAGTTCGGCCGCACGATCGCGTCGCAGCCGGCGGCGGGGGTCGAGCCGGACGGCTTCGCCGAGCGCCACACCGGCGAGTCGCTGGTCATCGACAACGAGCGGATGTTCGGCTTCCACGGGCACTTCAGCAGCACGAACTGCATGCTGATGTTCGGCGGCGGCGTGCAGCGCGGCCTCGCCTACGGCCGCACGGCGGACCGTCATCCGATGCTGCCCGTCGAGAACGAGGTGCGGCTGATCGATCTCTACGCGACCATCTTCAAGACGCTCGGAATCCCGCCCGACTGGTCGTACGAGACGGAGGGACGCCCCTTCTACGTGACGAACAACGGCAAAGGACGCCCGATTGATGCGCTGCTGGCCTGATCTGACCCGCACCCTCGGCCTGCTGCTCCTCTGCTCCGCGCTCGGCGCCGCCGGCTGCGGGCAGGCCGCCTCCGAATCTGGCACGCTGCGCATCGCCGTCGTCCCCAAGGGCTCGACGCACGAGCACTGGAAGCGCGTGCACGCCGGCGCGGAGAAGGCCGCCGCCGAGCTGCGCGCCGCCGGCGTGCCGGTGGAGGTCATCTGGAAGGCGCCGCTGCGCGAGGACGACCGCGAGCAGCAGGTGCAGGTCGTCGAGAGCTTCATCAGCCAGGGGATCGACGGCCTGGTGCTCGCGCCGCTCGACAGCCGCGCGCTGCAGCGGCCGGTCGACGAGGCCGCCCGCGCGGGCATCCCGACCGTGATCTTCGACTCGGCGCTCGCCGACGGGACGAAGACGGTCAGCTACGTCTCCACGGACAACGGCCGCGGCGGGCGCCTCGCCGCGCAACGCATGGGCGAGCTGCTCGGCGGCAAGGGGCGCGTGCTGATGCTGCGCTACCAGGAAGGATCGGCGGCGACGGAGGAGCGCGAGGCCGGTTTCCTCGACGAGATCCGGACGAAGTACCCCGGGATCACCGTGATCTCATCGGACCAGTACGCCGGCGCGACGCGAGACACCGCGAAGCGCGCGTCGGAGAACCTGCTCAACCGCTACGCCGACGAGATCGACGGCATCTTCACCCCGAACGAGTCGTCCACGGCGGGCATGCTGCTGGCGCTGCAGGACATCAACAAGGCGGGTGTGATCACCTTCGTCGGCTTCGACTACAGCGCCGGGTTCATCGAGCCGCTCCGCCGCGGCGAGATCAAGGGCTTCGTCGTCCAGAACCCGATCAACATGGGGTATCTGAGCGTGAAGACCATGGTCGACCACCTGCAGGGGAAACCGGTGCCTGCGACGGTCGATACCGGGGTGTATCTGGTGACGCTGGACAATCTCGAGGATCCGGAGATCCAGGCTGTAATCAGTGGCACTTGGATCACGGCCGCTGCGACAGCACGCAACACAGAGGGCGCAGAGAGCACGGAGGGCACAGAGGTCAGAGAGGGCGCAGAGAACCTGGGGATCTGAGGACGTACAGGAACACGAACTTTCGCTTGATCGTATTCCCGTGACCACGTCCTGCCTCTGTTGATCAGTGCCCTCCGCGTTTCCCCTGTTCTCGGTGTTCTCCATGAACCCTGTCCCCTTTGTGGCCTCTGTGGCCTCTGTGGCCTCTGTGACGTTCATGTTCTCGGCGGCCTCACTGGCCTCTGCGCCCTCTGTGGCCTCTGTGTTTCACACCCGGATGCCACGCAGCCTGATTCTGCTCGTCCTGCTGCTCTCCCCAGCCCCTCTCCTCGCCCAGACCGCCGCCGATCTGAAAGCGACGGCGCCGGAGCTCGAAGCCAACCTCACGCAGAACATCATCCCGTTCTGGTACCCGCGGACGATCGACACGCAGTACGGCGGGTTCCTGATCGATCACGACGCCTCGGGCCGCTTCCGCGGGAACGGGCCGAAGGCGCTGGTGACGCAGGCGCGCATGGTCTGGCTGTCGGCGCGGCTGTACCGGGACGGCCGCGGCGGCGAGGCGATGCGCGAGGCGGCGCGCCAGGGCTACCGCTTCCTGATGGACCGGATGTGGGACGCCGAGCACGGCGGGTTCTACTGGGAGGTCGACCGGACGGGACGCCAGGTCGTGCAGCCTCACAAGCATCTCTACGGACAGGCGTTCGGGCTCTACGCGCTCGCCGAGTACTACCTGGCGACGAAGGACGAGGCGGCGCTCGCCGACGCGCGACGGCTGTTCGACCTGGTGGAGCGGCACGCCTGGGACCGCGAGCACGGCGGCTACCGCGAGTTCTTCGCGCGCGACTGGGGTCCGGCCCCCGCGGACGCGCGGCCGTACGTCGGTGGCGAGCCCGGCGAGAAGCTGATGAACACGCACCTCCACCTGATGGAGGCGCTCACGACGCTCTACCGCGCCGATCCGCAGCCGCGGGTCGCCACGCGGCTCGCCGAGCTTGTGACGATCCAGAGCAACGCGGTGATCAGGAAGGAGGCTGGCGCGGGGACGGATCGCCACCGCCGCGACTGGACGCCCGTGCTCGAGGGGGACGCGGCGCGCGCGTCCTACGGCCATGACCTCGAGAACATCTGGCTGCTCGTGGACGCCGTCGACGCGCTCGGACTGTCACCGTCGCCCCTCGTCGACCTGTTCCGCCAGCTCTTCGCGTATGCGCTCGAGCACGGATACGACGCGCAGGCCGGCGGCTTCTACGACAGCGGGCCGCTCGGCCAGCCGGCGGACCGACGCGGGAAGATCTGGTGGGTCCAGGCCGAGGCGCTGGTCAGCGCGCTGACGATGTACCGGCTGACGGGTGATCCGCGGTACGCGCAGGTCTACCTGCAGACGTGGGCGTTCACGAACGCGCGGCAGACGGACCGCGCCACCGGCGAATGGCACCCGACGATCGCCGAGGACGGCACACCGCAGGGGGATAAGGCCAACCGGTGGAAGGCCGGGTATCACAACGGCCGCGCGATGATCGAATGTCTGCGGCTGCTCCGGGAAATCCGGTAGCGGTGCTCAGGAGCGGCGCCTGACCACCCACGCCGCGATGTCCAGCAGCCGCCCGTCGATCAGCCCGGCCGCGCGCAACGCGGATTCGGCGCGGTCGATCGCCTCGTCGGCGAGCCGCCGCGAGGCCTCCACGCCGAACAGCGCGGGGTACGTCAGCTTGTCGGCCGCCGCGTCCTTGCCGGCAGTCTTGCCGAGCGCGTCCGACGCCTCTTCGACGTCGAGAATGTCGTCGACGATCTGGAACGCCAGCCCGAGCTCGGCGGCGAACCGGTCGATGGCGTCCACCTGTGCCGGCGTCCCGCCCGCCATGATCGCGCCCGAAACGGCCGCCGCGCGGATGAGCGCTCCGGTCTTCATCGCGTGCATGGCGCGCAGGCCCGACGCGTCGAGTACCGGCCGCTCGCGTCCCGGCACGCGCGTCGTCCCCGTCGCTTCCAGATCGACGGCCTGCCCGCCCACCATGCCGCACGCCCCGGCGGCGGCGGCGATGCGCGCGGCGGTCCGGAGCTTCCGCGTCTGCAGCTCCTGAAGCCCCTCCGCGCTGTCCGCAAGCGCTCCCCCGGAAAATGGCGTGGCCGGCTCGCGGGCGAGCAGCCCGAAGGCCTCGGCCTGCAGCGCGTCCCCGGCCAGGATCGCGATGCCCTCCCCGTAGGCGACGTGCAGCGTCGGGCGCCCGCGGCGCATCGTGTCGTCGTCCATGGCCGGCAGGTCGTCGTGGATCAGCGAGTAGGTGTGGATGAGCTCGATCGCGCACGCGGCCGGCATCGCGAGGTGATGCGCCTCGTGCACGGTGCGGGCGCAACCGGGCGCGCGGTCCGGGGCCGACGTCAGCGCGTCGGCGGCGGCCAGCGTCAGGATCGCGCGCAGCCGCTTGCCGCCGGCGTCCAGGCTGTAGCGCATCGCCTCGGCCACGATGGCCGGACAGGCGGGCGGCGCCGGAAGGAAGCGGCGTAGCGCCTCCTCGATGGCGGCGCGGCGCGATTCGACGTAGCCAGAGAACGAGTCGGTCGAGGAGGCAATGCCCGTCATCGGCAGCATCTGTGTGGGGCGCGAACCCGATCGCGCCGGGGCGGCTGCCGATCCGGCAGGCGGCCGGCGGCCTTCTCTACTATCATGGCGCGACCCGGAGGGATTCGTCATGTCCGAGACCGCATTCACTCCCGGCATCTCGCAGATCGGCCAGATCGCGATCGCCGTCAAGGACCTGCCACGGGCCGTCGCGTTCTACCGCGACGTCCTGGGCCTGCCCTTCCTGTTCGAAGCCTCGGGCATGGCCTTCTTCGACTGCGGCGGGGTTCGCGTGATGCTGACCGTGCCGGAGTCGCCGGAGTTCGACCACCCCGCGTCGCTCATCTACTACAAGGTGCCGGAGGTGCGACAGGCGGCCGCGGCGCTGCGGGCGCGCGGCGCGGTGTTCGAGCGCGACCCGCACGTGGTCGCGCGGATGCCCGGCTACGACCTCTGGATGGCGTTCCTGCGCGATCCGGACCGGAACCTCCTGGCGATCATGTCGGAGCAGCCGAGGGACTGAGCCGCCGTCAGGCGATCATCGCGCGGACCTGCTCCGCCTGCCAGAGGTGTCGCCGCTGGTGCGCCGACAGGGCCGCGAAGAACACGTAGAGGTTGTACCTCACCTGCTCGGCGAACGGCGACGTCACCGTCAGCCGGTTGAGATCGAGGCCGGCGGAACGGTCGACGCGCCCCTGCAGCTCCAGCTGCAGGTAGTCGAACCGTTCCAGCGTCTCCCCCATGGGCTCGACGCGCTTGGGCACGAAGGGCTCGGAGGTCTTGACGACCTTCATCCGGTAGGGCGGCTCGAGATACCGGATGAGCGCCCACCCGAGGAGCCCGCGCCGGAACGGGCCGGTGCCCTCGATGTTGCGTTCGCGCCCGGTGGCAATCGCCTCGTCGATAATCGGAATCGAGCGCTCCGACGTCAGGTTCAGGTGCACGAGGCACTCGGCGACCGACCACGAGCCCGGCGACGGACGCCTGCCCCACTGCTCGTCGGTCAATCCGGCGGCGACGCGCCTGGCGCGCTCGCGGGCGTCGAGCAGTTCCTGCTTGATGCGGGCCAGCTGGGGGGCCAGTGCGGTGGGGGCGGCTACGGTCACGTCAGCACCTCGCTCGGGTCCATCTTGCGATCAGGGACGCGTCGGCGGCAAGCCGGCCCGTGCCGGCGCCGGACCGCCGGTTCGCTACAGATCGTCCTGCGCGTAGTGCTCCAGCAGGAACGCCTGCGAGTTGAAGGGCGCCTCCCCCTCCGCGGGGCGCACGCGTACATACTCGCCGTCCGGCATGAGCTGCCAGGCCAGCGCCGTGTCGCGCAGCAGCGCGTCGAGCACGACGTGGCGCAGGTGGTGCCGCCAGTCGGGGTCGCGGACGGGACAGAGCACCTCGACGCGGCGGTCGAGATTGCGCTCCATGAGGTCGGCACTGCCGATGTAGACCTCGGGCGACCCGCCGTTCTCGAAGTAGTAGATGCGCGAGTGCTCGAGGAAGCGGCCGACGATCGACCGGACGCGGATCGTCGAGGAGACGCCCGGCACGCCGGGGCGCAGGCTGCACACGCCGCGCGTCACGAGATCGACGGGCACGCCGGCCTGCGACGCGCTGTAGAGAAGCCGGATCGTCGCCGGATCGGTCACGGCGTTGTTCTTGATGATCACGCCGGCCGGGCGGCCCGCCCGCACGTGCTCGATCTCGCGTTCGACGAGCGCCTTGAACCCGCTGCGCAGGCTCACCGGCGCCACCAGCAGCTCCCGGTAGGCCCGCTTGCTCGAATACCCGGTCAGGAAATTGAACAGCTCCGAGACGTCGTCCAGGATCGCCGGATCGGCGGTGAACAGCCCGAGGTCGGTGTAGACCTTTGCGGTGTCGGCATTGTAGTTGCCGGTGCCGATGTGCGCGTACCGCCGGATGCCGCCGCTCTCCTGCCGGACGACGAGACAGAGCTTGCAGTGGGTCTTCAGGTTGACCAGCCCGTAGACGACGTGGATGCCGGCCTGCTCCAGCCGGTTCGCCCAGATGATGTTGTTACGCTCGTCGAAGCGGGCCTTCAGCTCCACCAGCACCGCGACCTGCTTGCCGGCGTCGGCGGCGCGGATGAGCAGGTCGACCAGCGGCGAATCCTGGCCGATGCGGTAGAGCGTCATCTTGATCGCGACGACGTGCGGGTCGGACACGGCGGCGCGCAGGAACGACTCCACCGACGCGAACGACTCGTACGGATGGTGCACGAGCCAGTCCTGGTACCGGATCTCGTCGAAGATCGCCTCGGCGTCGTGTCCCGCCCAGTGCGCCTTCGGCACGAACGGCGGGTCCTTCAGCGCGGGCCGCGCCATCGCGGTCAGCTCCGCCCAGTCCGCCATCCCCATGCGGTCGGAGGTCCGCATGACGACGTCCTCTTCGACCTCGAAGTTCTCGACGAGGATGTCGAGGACGCGCCGGGGCATGCTCGCCTCGACCTGCAGCAGCGACAGCGCGCCGTGGCGCAGCCGGCGGAGGCTGCGATCGACCGTCTCCAGCAGGTCGTCGGCCTCGTCCTCCTGGATGACCATGTCCGTGTCGCGGACGATCCGGAACAGATGCGCGCTCTTGACCGTGTTGCCCGGGAAGAGCTCCTGGATGTTCATCCGCAGCACGTCCTCGAGGAACACGAACACCTGGTCGTGCGGCTCGAGGTTCCGCATGCGGCGCACGAGCCGGTCGGGCAGCCGCAGGAAGCGCGGCAGCTTGTCGGGCACCTTCACGCGCGCGAACCGCGTGCGCCCGCCGTGCCGGACGACGACCGCCAGGCTGGTGCTCAGGTTCGAGATGTAGGGGAACGGGTGGCCGGGATCGAACGCGAGCGGCGTCAGCACCGGCCAGATGTCGGTCTTGAAGCAGCTCGCCAGGTACGTGATGACTTCGGGCGTGTAGTCCGCCGGCTCGAGGAAGTGGATGCCCTCGGCGGCGAGCAGCGGGCGCAGGCGGTCCTGCCAGCAGGCGGCGAGCTCGTCGAACATGCGCGCGGCACGCCGCCGGATGGTCTGCAGCTGCTGCTCGGTGTGCTGGCCGTCGGGCGAGACGTCCGTGACCCCCGCGCGGTACTTGCGCAGCAGCGTCGCCACGCGGACCATGAAGAACTCGTCCAGGTTGTCCGCGGCGATCGCCAGGAACTTCACGCGCTCCAGCAGCGGATGCGCGGAGTCGTGGGCCTGATCGAGCACGCGCTGGTTGAACGCGAGCCAGCTCAGCTCCCGGTTGATGTAGAGCGAGGGATCGGACAGGTCGGGCGGGGCGCCTGCGACGTCCGGCTTCACGCCCGTCGACTCGAACCCTTCCTGGAGAGCCATGCGCCTGATTATCTCCCCGAGTCCCCCTAGGGCGGCAACCCGATGGCGAGCTTCACGGCGCGGTACTCCGGGTGCACCTGCCCGCTTCTGCACCGGATGACCAGCGGCGGCTCGATCCAGGTCGCCTGCCGCATGTCCGGCGGCAGGTCGGCGGACCGGGTCATCGCGTAGAGGCCGATGAGCGGGTCGGCTCCCTCGCGGAACACGATGGGCCGCTCGCGGACGATCGTCAGCCCGGCATCCGCCGCGGCGGCCAGCACCCGCTCGCGCTGCCCGTCGGGCCGCGGGAAGACGCAGGCGAACACGCCGCCCGGCGCCAGGTGCGCCGCCGCGACCCGCGCGTAGTCGCCGATGTCGCCGCGCAGCTCGAACCGGCACGCGACCTTCTGCGGGTGATCCCCTTCGACACCCGCGCCGACCGGGAAGTACGGCGGGCTGCCCAGCACGAGATCGAACGGCAGCTCACCGGCCAGGACCGACGGGTGGCGGAAATCGCCGCAGCGGACGTCGCAGCGGTCCTCGAGACCGTTGAACCGCATGGACCGCCGGGCGAGCGCGACGCTGACCTCCTGCGCCTCGACGGTGACCAGCCGCGCGCCGGGCAGACGCCACGCCGCAATCGTCGCCACGCTGCCGATACCGCTGCCGAGATCCAGCACACGCGCGGCGGTCGGACACCACGTCGTCCCGTACCACGCCGTCAGCACGTCGTCGGTCGAGAAGCGATGGCCGCGCCGCAGCTGGAAGATCCGGAAGTGCCCGCAGATGTAGTCGAGCGTCACGTCCGGCTCGACCTCGATGGGCTCACGCGCGCCGGGCGGGACGGGACCCGGACGGGTCCAGCCCTTGAAGGTCGGCTCGATCATCGGGTGTTCCAGAGTACCATTTCCGCCGATGGTGCTCGTGATCATGGGCGTGACCGGCGCGGGCAAGACGACGGTCGGCGAGAGACTGGCGGCGGAGCTCGGGTGGCGGTTCCACGATGCGGACGACTTCCACCCGCCCGAGAACAAGGCGAAGATGAACGCCGGCATTCCGCTGACGGACGAGGACCGGTGGCCGTGGCTGCGTGCGCTGCGGGACGTCATCGAACAGGCGCTGGCCGACGGCGCGCACGCCGTGGTGACCTGCTCCGCGCTCAAGCAGGCGTATCGCGACGTCCTCGCCGGCGGCCTCGACGGCGTGACGTTCGTGCACCTCACCGGCGATCCGGAGATCCTGGCGCGGCGCCTCGCCTCGCGGCGCGGGCACTTCATGAACCCCGCGCTGCTCGACAGTCAGATCGCGACGCTGGAGCCTCCGGAGGGAGCGTTGGAGATTGACGTCGCGCTGACGCCCGAGGAACAGGTCCGCGCGATCCGGACGGCGCTCGGCATCTGACAGCCGACTGGCCGTCGTAGCCGCCGACAGCGCGGAGGAGGTAGGATCGCAGCCGATGAACGTGCAGGGCGGAAGCGAGTGGGTGGTGGACGCGTATGGGTGCGACCCTGACGCGCTGCGCTCCATTCCCCGCCTGCAGGCGCTGGTCAACGCCATCGTCGCGGAGATGCGGCTGCGGCCGGTGGCCACGCCGCTCTGGCACCAGTTCCCCGGTCCCGCCGGCGTCACCGGGGTCGTGGTGCTCAGCGAGTCTCACCTGACCTGCCACACCTTTCCCGAGCAGGGATACGCCGCCCTGAATCTGTACTGCTGCCGCCCCCGTGCACCGTGGCCGTGGGAAACGCGTCTGCGCGACGCGCTCGGCGCGCGAGAGGTCCGGGTCACCGAACTGCAGCGAGGCGAGCGGACCTGATCAGACCTGATCGCCGTCGCCGCGCGCCAGGCGCACCCGCGCGGCGAAGGCGGGACCTGATCCGACCTGATCCGCCTGTCGCCCGCGCGCCTGGCGCACACGCGGGCGAAGGCGGGACCCGATCAGACCCGATCAGACCCGATCAGACCCGATCAAACCTGATCCGACTCGAACGACTACGCCGTCGGAGGCTTCCAGAGATCGATCGGCTTCTTCACCTTCGGAGCGAACGGCAGCTCCACCTTCGCGCCCGTGCGGGCCGAGGCGTACGCGGCATAGATGATCTCCAGCACCGCGCGTCCGTCCTCGCCGGTGACCAGCGGCTGCTTGTCCTCGCGCACGCACTCGATGAAGTGGTGCAGCTCGTGCGGATACCCCTGGTTGAAGACCTCTTCGAACATCGTGAAGGTCCAGCCCTGCGTCGACCCGGCCTTCTCCGCCGCGTAGCCGTAGCCTTCCTCGCTGTAGGTCAGCGCGGAGTTCCCCTTGAACAGGTCGGCGAACGAGACCCCCTTCGTCCCGTACACCTCGATGCGGTCGTCCATCCCGCCCGGCTTCGCCCAGCCGTCCTCGGCGAGCCCGATGACGCCGTTCTCGAACTCGACGATGCAGACGGCGTTGTCCTCGCCGCGGGTGCGCTCCTTGTGCAGCACCGTGTCCATCGTCGCCCAGACGCTCTTCACGCGGGCGTTGCCGGTCATCCACCGGAACCAGGCGAAGGCGTGGCAGCCCATGTCCATCAGCACGCCGCCGCCCGACTGGTCCACGTCCCAGAACCAGTCGCTGTGCGGCCCCGAGTGCTTCTCGAGCTGCTTGAGCATGTAGATCTCGCCGAGCGCCCGCTCCTCCACGAGCCGCCGGACGCGTTCGTACTTCGGCGCGAAGCAGAGCTCCTCGGCGTACATCAGCTTCCGCCCGTGCTCGCGGCAGACGGCGATCATCTCGTCGGCCTCCTCGAGCGTCATGCAGAGCGGCTTCTCGATGATCACGTGCTTGCCGGCGCGCGCGGCGGCCACCGTCGCGCGGTGGTGCAGGAAGTTCGGCAGGCAGATGTCGACGACCTCGCAGTCGGCCTCGGCGAGCAGCTGGTCGATGTCCGTGAACGCATGCGGGATGTTCCAGTGCCGCGCCACGCGCTCGGCGCGCTCGGCCGAGCGCGAGTAGATCGCGGTGACCTCCGCGTCGGCGACGAAGCGGCGGTAGGACTCCAGGTGGATGTCGGCGATGAAGCCGGCTCCGAGGATGGCAACCTTGGTTCGCGACACGATGCTCCTTTCGGGACGGTCAGGGTTGCGACACCGTGCACTCGACCGTCAGCGGGCCGTCGGTGTTCAGCCGGTCCACCTCGGGGTCGAGGTCGGGGTCGATGTTCACGTCGAGGCCGTAATCCACGTAGACGTCGAGGCGCGCCGGCGCCCCCGCCCGCACCTCGAGCTCGATCTGGCGGCCGCCGTTGGCGTTGCGGTAGCGCAGCTGCGCGCCCGATCCCTCGAACGACGGCTCGGCGCCGGGCAGCGGCAGATGGATCCACTCGCGGCGCCCGGCGTCACGATACGACAGCTGCCAGGGGGCGTCGGCGGCCGGTCGCGTGAGGACGAACTCGCGCGCGGCGCCCTCGCCGGTACCGCGGCAGTCGACCCGGTGCGTGCCCGGCGCGGCGGCCGGATCCGGGGCGAGCACGAACAGGATCAGGGCGAACGGAACCACCACGGCCGCTCAGTATAGTGCGGCCGGACCGCAGCGTGCCCCTCGGTGGGTGTGGCAGGGTCGGCGCGGCTCAGCGCGTCCGCTCGGCGGCGCCTTTCGGCGGGGGCACCGTCACGGTGAACGGCGCCGACCGGGGCGGGTAGCAAAGCCGGTCGTCGCACGCCTGGTAGTCGAGCGTGCCGCGGATCGTGGCCGCTCCGCCGGTGACGCGCACCGGGACGCGCAGCGTGAACGGCGTCGAGTACACGAGCACCGTCTCCTTGAGCGGCGCGAAGAAGTAGGTCTCCGCCTTCGGATACACCGGCGTGCCGAACGTGACCCCCTCGACCGGCTGCAGCGTGACCCCGACCGCGGTGTAGCCCTTGTTCCCGGGCGCGTAGACGTGCATGCCGGGCTTCGGCGTCACGGCGATCTGCAGCTCGAAGCGGCCGGCCCCCCTGCCCGCAACCGCACGAGCCTCCACCGAGACCCGCTGGGGCTGGTTCTTCAGAAAGGATTGGGCGGACGGTACCGCGACCGCGAGGACTGCGAGGACGATCGTCGAGACCTGCACCTTCACAGGACCAGCATACCCCGACAGGCCGCCGCGTCGCGCGCCACGCGCGCACCTGTCCACGTGTTGCCACTGACCGTGGGTGTGAAGGGGCGCGGGCTGTTCGCCCGCCCCCCTGCTGGCTGTGTGCTACTTCGCGAACTTGAACTTCGCGACGTGCGGCGCTGAGCCGTCATCCAGCGTCACACGCAGCTCGAAGCACTTGTTCGCGAAGTCCTTCGCCGTCTTCCAGTTGAAGTGATACTCGGTGCCCGTGATCCGAAGATCCGACGCTCCGGCATCATCGGCAAGGCCTTCGATCGGGTTCGCAATCCCCTCTCCGGCACAAGGCACCTGGTAGTAGGTGATGCTGTCGACGGTCCCGAGATCGAGGATCGGGCTGCCGAGCGCATCGGTGAGCTGCCACTTCAACGGAATGGCACGGCCCGCATTGACGACGTTCCAGGCGCCGTTCAGCACCGGTGAGAAGAACCCGTTGAACACGTAGTTGACGCCATACGAGTGCGTCACGAACGCCGTGTTTCCGGCCTTGTCGGTTGCCGTGACCGTGAAGGCGTGCGAGCCGACCGTGCTCGTGTCGACCAGGGCGCCGTTCGCAACCGGCCCGCTGCAGGTCGCAATGCCCGATGTCACGTCCGAGCAGGAGTAGTCAGCCGTGACCGCCTGGTTGAGCCCGTACGCGGCGTTGTCGGCTGGCGCGACGATCGTGATGACCGGAGGCGTGGTGTCAAGCACGATCGTATCGGAGACAGCGGTGCTGACATTGCCCGCGCCGTCCCGGAATCTCACGTAGACCGTCTTGTCGCCATCCGCACCGATGAGAGTGACCATCTTCGACGATGCGATTGGCTCGAAGTCGGTGAACGTGAGAGCGTCCTGAGAGAACTGCATCTGGGCGCAACCGGTGAGAGCGTCAGTACACGTCAGAGCCAGCGTGACGTCAGCCGAGTTGGTATAGGTTGCCCCGCCGTTGATCAGGATCGTGCCCGTCGGCGGCGTCGTGTCATAGATCACCTCGTTGTCGGTGCTCGTCGACGCGTTGTTCTGGTTTCCCGCCGCGTCAGTCACGACTCCGGCACCAATACTGACCACCACCGTGCCATCCGTCGTCATCCCGCTGACCGCGACGTTGTAGGTCGTCTCGGAGCCGGTGACGACGGCCGTCGTAGCGCCAGCCGTGCCGGAGATCGTCACATCGCTGGAATCAAACCCCGACACCGGCTCACTGAAGACAACCGTGAAGTTGATCGGCGACTGGTTTGTGGGATCCGCCTGACCGTCGGCCTGATTGACCGTCACCTCCGGCGGCGTGATGTCGTAGGTCACCTCGTTGTCGGTGCTCGTCGATGCGTTGTTTGCGTTCCCCGCCGCGTCGGTCGCCACCCCAGCCGGAACGGTCACCACCACCGTACCATCCGTCGTCATGCCGCTGACCGCGACGTTGTAGGTCGTCCCGGAGCCAGTGACGACGGCCGTCGTTGCACCGGCCGTACCTGAAAGCGTCACGTCAGCAGACGTGAAATCCGAGACCGGCTCGCTGAAGACCACCGTGAAGTTGATCGGCGACGCGTTGGTTGGATCGGCCTGACCGACTGCCTGGTTGACCGTCACCTCCGGTGGCGTGATGTCGTAGGTCACCTCGTTGTCAGTGCTCGTCGACGCATTGTTCGAGTTCCCGGCCGCGTCTTTCGCGACGCCGGCCGGAACAGTCACCACGACCGTGCCATCCGTCGTCATGCCGCTGACCTCGACCGTGTACGTCGTACCGGAACCGGTGACCGTGGCGGTTGTGGCGCCGGCGGTGCCGGAGACGGCCACGTCGGCAGACGTGAAGTCCGAGACAGGCTCGCTGAATACCACCGTGAATCTGATTGGCGGGCTGTTCGTAGGATCGGCCTGGCCGACCGCCTGGTTGACCGTCACCTCCGGTGGCGTGGTGTCGTAGGTCACCTCGTTGTCAGTGCTTGTCGACGCGCTGTTCCCGTTTCCGGCGGCGTCGGTGGCGGCTCCGGCGGGAATGGTAACCACGACCGTGCCGTCTGTCGTCATGCCGCTGACCTTGACCTCATAGCTCGTCCCGGATCCGGAAACCTGGACCGTTGTGGCTTCAGCCGTACCGGAGACCAGGACGTCGCTGCTCTCAAACCCTGACACCGGCTCACTGAACTCAACCGCAAAGATGATCGGCGACGTGTTCGTGGGATCCCCCTGACCAGAAGCCTGGTTCACCGTCACTGTCGGGGGCGTTATGTCGTACGTAACGATAGCGGCGCTCGGGGCGGCCTCGTTGAGATTTCCTGCACTGTCCTGCGCAACGCCGGCGCCAATCGATGCGATGACCGTACCGGACTGTGTCATACCGCTGACCGCGACGTTGTAGGTCGTTCCGGAACCGGTGACCACAGCGGTCTTCGCGTCGGCCGTACCGGAGAGTGTCACGTCGCCGGTCTCGAACCCCGACACCGGCTCGCTGAACTCAACAGTGAAGTTGATTGTCAGTGCGTTCGTGGGATCCGCCTGACCGTCGGCTCGGTTGATAGTGACGGCTGGACGGGTGGTATCTTCCGACGCAACCACGAGTTTCACGGGTGATTCCGTCGTAGCCGTTGCACCCGCGCACCCGCTCCCCAGGTTGCCATCCGCAATGACGTTGAAGAGGTAGTCACCGGACGGCATGCCTGTCGGTACGGTCACGGTGAGTGTGGATTCCGCAACTACGTTGGATCCTGAGACGGTCGCCGGATCGAATGTGAAGGTTAGCGCAGGTGCCGCGGGCGGCAGGCTCTCCATCAGCACGGCACTGAGCGATGTAATGCAGTTGGTCGCCTGATTGTTCAGCGTGACGCGTACTGTGTAGATTGCGTCCCCGCCTGGCGTGATTGGGTCTGATGATTCTGGAGTGACCGTCACACCGGTCGGGCGCCCATCCGTGAACGTCGTCTGCGCGCTCGACGCCGCGCCCGTCGCCGTCAGATGGAACCGCACGCCGATGTGCGACTGATTCGGCGCCCAGAAGTCGTTGAAGATGTTGCCGTGCTCGTCGGCGACCGCGTTCAGCGGCATGTCGGGCGCGCCGGTGCCGACCTCGTGCAGCCAGAGCTGCACGGTCTCGCCGGGCTGCCAGCCGGTGCCGGTGATGGTCACGAACTCGCCCGGCGCGTAGTCGTCCTTGTCGGTCTTCACCGTCGCGAAGCCGAAGTACTCCGTGGATGCATGGACGAGTGCTCCGTCGCGGCCGCCCGCGACGAGGTGCACGCCTTCACGCGACGTGGGCGCGCCGGCGACGCCGGTGCGCGGAGTGGGTGAACCCACCGGCTGCGAAACGTTCATCCACGGCAGGACGAGCTCGGCCGGCGCGGTCGAGCCGTCGGCGCCGGTCCCGCCGACCAGCAGCACGCCCCCGTTGTGCTCCAGGCGGAACGCCTGGTGCCCGGATCGCGGCGACGCGAGCGTCGCGGAAGCGACGGAGTAGCCGGTCTCCGGATCGAGGACCTCGGCACTGGCGAGCACGCCCTGCTCGTTCGTTCCGCCCGCAATCAGCACGGTGTCGGTGACGAGTGCCGTGGCGGATGCACCCGCGCGCGCCTCCAGCAACCCGACGGTCGCGACGGTGCCCCTCACGGGGTCGATGACATCCGCCGACGCCTGCGCGACGCCGTCCACCGTGCCACCCGCCACCACGATGTGTCCCGAGCGCGTGACGGCGACAGCGGCATCCGCGCGCGGCATGGCCAGGCTGCCGCCCGCGACCAGCCCGCCAACCGACGGGTCGTAGATCTCCACGGCCAGCACCGGCCCGGACTCGTCGCGCCCGCCGACAATCGCGACCCGACCGTCGGGAAGCGTCGCGGCGGTCGCGCCCGCGCGCGGATACGCCAGCGATCCGGCGGCGTACCACCCGCCGGCGCCAGGGTCGAACACCTCCACGCTGCCCGTGACCGTCTCGACGAAACTGCCGTCCTCCTGGGCGGCCGTGACGTGCCCGCCGGCGACGAGCACCCGGCCATCCGGCAGCGGCGCGGCCGCATGATCCGCGCGGGCCACGCCGAGCGGCGCCGCCGGGAGGACTGCGCCGGAGGCGGAGATCACGTCGGCGGCGGCCAGCGGGCCGTCGACCCCGCGCCCGCCGGCCACGAGCACGCTGCCGTCCGGCAGCGCCGTGGCCGTCGCACCGTGCCGGGGGCCGGACAACGCCGGGCCGGGCGCCCAGGTATTGGTGGCGACGTCAGGCACGTCGCCCGAGACACGCACTCCGGACAACGCCATGACGGCCACGATGGCGATGACGGCACAGCGGCGAATCATGTCGGGCTCCCTTGCACCCCGGGTTCATCTCCGGGGAAATCAACGAGATCGATCGCGATGGCGATCACGTCGTGCCCCAGCTGGCGTCCCCGCCGGACGACGCGTCCGACTCCCGCGACGTCGGTGCGAGTCGTCGCACCGGTCGGAAGCGTCAGCACGAGCTCCACGCCAACGTCCAGCCGCAGCGTCCCGCCGTCGTCGGCCAGCAGCACACCAGTCCGGCTGACGTTGCACGTGTTCGACTGGAACCAGGAGGCGTCGCCGATCGGCCGGACGCGTGCCGGCAGATCGAGCGGAAAGCGTCGCGCGCGCGCGAGCTGAGAACGGAATGGGGGCGCCATGCTGGGGACCTGGCACTGTAGGCCGTCCCCCTCCCGGCAACAATGGGCCGAAAGTACCGGTCTTCCGGCGTTCAGATGTCGGACGTACCCGGAACTGCCAGCTTCTGCGCGTCGTCGCCCCGTACGGCAGCCGAGAACGCGGGAACCAGATGGAGGGCGGTGAGCGCGAGCTCCAGACGGCTCGCCACACCGAGCTTCTCGAAGATGTTCGACAGGTGGTTCTTGACGGTCTGCGGGCTCAGTCCGAGATGCTCCGCGATGGCGCGGTTGGTTTCGCCGCGGATGACGGCGGCGACGATCTCGAGCTCACGCGGGCTCAGGCCCGCGAATTTCCGCCTCGTCTCCTCGTCGGACGAGGCCATGCGAAGCCGCTCGGCGAGCAGGCCCACTTCCTCGCGCGAGATCCAGAGCTCTCCGGCATGGACGCAGCCGATGCAGCGTCCGAGCAGCGGCGGCGGTACGTCGGGCGAGAGGACGCCATGTGCGCCGGCCGTCACGAGATCCGCGACGTTCGCAGCGTCCCCGTCCGGCACGAGGACAACGGTCGGAAGCGTGGCGGCCACGAGCCGGATGCGCCGGAGCACGTCGATGGCTCCGGCCGGGGGCAGGTGGAGGTCGAGCAGCAGGACGTCCGGCGTGCTCTCCCGGATCGCTTCGATTGTCTCGTCGGCGACGCCCGCCTCTCCCGCGAGGTGGATCCCGGGCAGTGCGGACAGCCGCGTGCACAGATCGGCACGCGCCCGCACCTGGCCGACCGAGACGAGCACACGGACAGGGGGGTCTCCGGACATCGCTGGGTGTGTGGCCTGACAGTATTAATCGGCACACACGCCGGGCGCCTGTTCCCCAACAGGCCGTGTGCAGGCGGATGTCGCAGTCTGAAGACCTGCCAGCCGCCAGGTGCCAGCGCCAGCCGCCAGCTGCCAGCTACTGGATCACTACCTTCCTGCCCATCCGTGCGGCCTCGAGCAGAGCGCACAACGCCGCGGCATTGCCGCGGCTGTCGGCCAGCGACATGCCCTGGGGCGCGCCGTCGAGAACGGCCCGCTCGATGTCCTCGACTTCGCCACGATAAAGATGTGTCCCTGACGTGACCTCGATGGCCGACGTCTCGTCCCCCTTGAAGATGTGCACGACGCTCCGCGCGCCCGGTTTGAACGGCGTATCGACCCAGAGCACGCCGTCGGTCCCGGCCACCTCGATGTACGTCCGGAAGTGCGCATCGAAGGCGCAGTCGACGGCGGCCAGCACGCCGTCGGGAAAGATCAGCGTGCCCGCCAGCCCCATGTCGATCCCCGTCGGGCCCGGCCGCGCCTGCGCGGTCACCGCCACCGGCTCCGCGCCGGCCAGCAGCCGCGCGTAGCTCACCGGATAGCACCCGACGTCCCACGTCGCCCCGCCGCCCCATTCCGGCACGAGCCGCACGTCGTTCGGTCGCGTCAGCGGAAACGAGAAGGTTCCCCGCACCGCGCGCAGCGCGCCGATCGCGCCGCCGCGCACCAGCTCCACGACCCGCGCAGTCAGCGGGTGGTGGCGGTACATGAACGCCTCCGCGACGACGACGCCGCGCTCCCGTGCGGCGGCCGCCACGCGGTCGACCTCCTCCGGTGTCAGCGCGAGCGGCTTCTCGCAGAGCACGTGCTTGCCGCGCGCGATGGCGCGCAGCGTCCACGCGACGTGCAGGTGGTTCGGCAGCGGGATGTAGACGACGTGGACGTCGGGGTCGTCCAGGAGCGCGTCGTACGAGGGATACGCGGTCTCGATTCCCCACTCGGCCGCGTACGCCGCACAGCGATCGGCGTCGCGGCTGGCGACGCCGACGAGCCGGCTGCGCGTGGCGGCCCGAATGGCGGGAATCAGGGCGCGATTGATCCGGGCCGTGCCGAGCAGGCCCCATCCGAGGGTGCGGTCTGTCACGGGACGCGCATTCTAACAGGCATCCGCCTACTGCGCCGCCGCCTTCAGCGCGATCTCGAACACCTGCTCCGACGGCAGCGAGCTGGTGATGCAGGCCACGACGGGCCCGTCCTGCCAGAACACGAGCGTGTTGGTCGTCTTGCGGTGCACGTAGTAGCGCCGGCCGTCCTGGTCGCGCACGTCGGGCGTCGACGGGAGCTCCGAGACCTGTCCCTCATAGGCGTGCCACACGAGCAGGTCGCGGCGATCGCTGTGGAAGATCGCGACGGCCGCCGGCCTGCCGCCCAGCTCGGAGATCGCGCCGCCTTCGAGCTCGTACTGGAGGTCGGCGAGTGCCGGCACGGTCACCGGCTGCGAAAAGCGGTCACGCAGGGCAGCCGTGAGCGCCTGCGCATCGGCCAGCGGGAGCTCCGCCCGCAGCACCTTGCCCGCCACCCGCATGTAGTCCTGGTTGACGTGGGCCGGCATGCCCGGGTCGCGAAACAGCAGCGCCACGACGATGCTCACCGCGATCGCGCCGAGCGCCGCGACGATGATGAAGGGGCGAGCTTCAGCCAGCGGGCGAACGTCTTCGGTCACGATCCCATCTTAGTCAACTGGTTCCCGCCGGGACCACGCACCACCGAGGAGGGTACAGAGGTCGCAGACGGCACGGAGGCCACAGAGGTGATGAAACAGAAGACGCGGCGCGCGGAGAGAGATGGACGCCAGCGTGCCCTCTGGCACCTCTGCGTCCTCCGTGCCCTCTGTTTCTCTGTGGCCCGTGACCGAGGCCAGATCAGGTGCGCCGCTTCCGGCGCCGCTCGTAGAGCGCCTGGTCGGCGCGGTCGAGGAGCTGGTCGATCGTCAGCGCGCTGTCCGGCTCGTAGCGCGCGACGCCGACGCTGAGCGACAGCGCGTAGCCGCGGTCGCCGTGCGCGGTGTTGTGCGCCTGCACCTGCTCGTCGAGGCGGCTGAGGAGCAGATCGGCGCTCCAGTCCGCGGCTTCGAGCGGGAAGACCGTGAACTCGTCGCCGCCCAGCCGCGCGATGATGTCGGCGCTGCGGAACGTCTGCCGGAGGATCTGCGCCGCGGAGACCAGCGCGCGGTCCCCTTCCAGGTGGCCGAACGTGTCGTTGATCTGCTTGAGGCCGTCGAGATCGACGAACAGCAGGAAGAGACCGGCCTTCTTGCGGATCGCCAGCTTCAGGTGCCGCTCGGCGAGCGTCAGGAAGCCGCGGCGGTTGTAGAGCCCCGTGAGATCATCGACGATCGTCAGGCTCTGGAGCGCGCGTTCGCGGGCCCGCCGCTCGGTGACGTCCCGCGCGATGCCCTGGATCTCGACCGGGGCGCCGTCGCGTTCGATGAGCTGCGTGCTGACCTCGAGCACGCGCTGCTCCCCCGTGCGCGTGATGATCTCCAGCTCCGTGGTGACGTCCTGGCGATCGCGCACGTTGCGGTCCATGAGCGCCGCCAGCGCGGCCTGCTGGTTGAGCGGCACGAAATCGGTGACGCGCATCGTGCAGGCCTCGGCCTCCGAGTAGCCCAGGAGCTGCTGGCCCGCGCGGTTGAGCGAGGTCAGGCGCCCCGTCAGGTCGAGCGTGTAGACGATGTCGCGCGCGTTCTCGATGAGCTCGCGGTATCGCCGCTCGCGCGCCTCGAGCTCGCGCTCGCGCGCGCGCCGCTCCGTGACGTCGACCATGGTCCCCGCCACCGCAGGTCGTCCGTCGTGCTCGGTCCGCCGGCTGTAGACCTCGAGCTCGACGAGACTGCCGTCGCGCCGCACGCCGCGCATCACGTGCGTGCTGGTCTGCATCGCGCCGCTGAGCCGCCGGCGCAGCCGGTCCTCCACCATCGGCCAGTCCTCCGGCGCGACCAGCGGCTGGATCGACGGCAGCTGCCGCAGTTCGTCCGGCGTGTAGCCGAAGAGATCGCCCAGACGCGGATTGGCGTACACGATGCGCCCGTCCTGGACGACGTACACGCCGACGAGCGCGCCTTCGACGATCGATTCGAACTGGGGAGGATCCGGAACGGGGGGCGAGGACGGAGAGCCGGACATGGAACCGCGTGCTATCTCCTCGTGATGGACACGGGAACCCGGGGGGACCGGCTGGCGGCGAGCCGGTCGCTCCCATCGTATACCGCCTGCAGGTCGTGATCGCCGAGACTCAGCCGGAGGGTCACGAGAAAGGCCTCCCAGCCGTCACCCACGCGCCGCAGCGGCGACCGGCCGAGCAGCTGCGTCCCGTCGTAGAACCCCACGGTCCCTGCCGGCGTGGCATCGCCGGTGATCGAGAGCCTCGCCGTGAGCCGCACCGACTGGCCCACGACCGGGCTGTCGGGCGAGACGGTCAGCGACAGGGTCGTCGGAATTGCCGTGGAAGCGGATTCCGCCTCCGGCGCGGTGCCGGATTCTGTGGCGGCATGCTGCACGGCGGCACCTTCCCTGTCTGCTGCCGGGGCGCCCTGGCGCGCGGCCGTACCTGTCTGCGCGCTGCCGGCTCCAGCCGACCCGGATCCGCCGGCCGGCCGTGTCCGCGTCGCGCTCGCCGGCGCCGTCCCCCGCGACGCGGCCGCAGACGGTGCGGGCGCCGCTGCAACGGGCGCGGGCGCGGTGGCGACGGGCGCCGACGGCGGCGGCACCGGCGCGGATCCGGTGCCCCCGTCCACGCGCGTGGACGCCGGGGCGGGCGCCGAGAGCGAACCGCCGGGCAGCAGCACGCGCTGCCCCCATCCCTGCCGCTCCAGCCAGGCCACCGATCGCTGGACGGGCCCCGGCAGCGTGACCTCGCGCCCGCGGCCGCCGGAGTTGAATAGCCAGACGCCCACCAGCACGGTGCCGATCAGGCTGAAGGACACCGCGCTCATCGCCCAGCCCGAGACCGACTCCCCTTCCGTGAGCCAGTCGCTGAGCGTCCGCAGGGCGAAGCCGACGAGCGTAATGACGAAGACGACGCCGAGCAGGTCGATGGCGTACCGCAGCAGCGCGACGAACAGCGCGAGCCCGGCCGCGACGCCGAGCACGACCAGCCACCGGGGCACACGATCGCCGGCCGGCACCGGGGCCCGGAAATCGTCGTAGCCGTCCATGCGCGTGTTATCTGACTGATACATCAGGTATTACGCTGAACGCCGCACCCGGATGATCCGTGCGCGTCCGCGGGCCCGACAAGGGTGGGAGGCGGCACGAAGGCAAAAACTGTATCAAACAGGACAGCAGATTGTGTCAACTGAGTCACTTTCTGCGCCGCGTTGACACCTCTCGCCCACCCGGCCGGGCGGGCGTCTACCGCCAGCGGAAGATGCGGAGCGCGATCGCGAACGACCCGATGCCCCACACCGCCAGCAACGCGAGCTCCGGCAGGATCGCGCCAATCCCGGCCCCTTCCAGCATGACGGCCCGGAGCGCGTCGTTCAGCCCGGTGAGCGGCAGCGCCTGGATGGCCGGCTGCATGGCGTCGGGGAAATTCGAGGCCGAGAAGAACACCCCGGACAGCAGCCACATCGGCAGCATCACGAGGTTCAACAGTCCCGAGACGGCCTCGACGGTCTTCGCCCGGCTCGCCACCAGCAGGCCGATGCCGCCGAACGACAGCGCGCCGGCGAGACACGTGCCGGCCAGCGTCAGCAGCGACCCGCGGACCGGCACGCCAAAGGCCAGCCAGCCGAAGCCCACGAGCGCGGCGACCTCCACGACGAGGAACACCAGGCGGCCGAACAGCTGCGACAGCAGATAGTCGCGCCGGCGCATCGGGGACGCGACCAGACGCTTCAGCAGCTTCCGCGTGCGCGCCTGGACGATCGAGAAACCGAGCCCCCACAGGCCCGTGCCCATGATGTTCATGCCGAGCAGGCCCGGCAGCAGCCAGTCGATGTAGCGCGACCCGACGGCGTCGATCGGCGCTTCCCGCGCGGTGAAGACATCCTGCCGCCCCGCGGCGCGCTGCAGCACGTCGTCCACCACCCGCCGTGCGAGGCGGCTCTCGGCGCGCGTGACGTCCAGGTGGTAGACGGGAGGCTCCGCCGCCTCGACCACCAGCTGCACCTCGGCCCGCTGCAGCGCCACCGCAATCCGGCCGGGCTCGATCGGCCGCACGACGACGCCCGGCGCGCCGGTGAGCGCCTGCTCGATCGCCTCGCGCCCCGGGCCGCCCGTGAGCCCGACGACGACCGGCTCGTCCCCGGACGCGCGGAAGGCGATGCCGAGCGCCATCGCCATGAGGATCGGAAAGACGATGACCCAGAAGAGCGCTTCGGGCTCGCGCACGAACTCGCGCAGGCGCGCGAGCGTCAGCTCGACGAGTGGCGCGGAGGCGCCGCCGCGGTCAGACATCGCGCAGATGACGTCCGGTGAGCGACACGAACACGTCCTCGAGGCTCGCGCTGTGCGTCGTGAGGTGTGACAGCGCGGCGCCGCGCACGGACAGGTACTGGAGCAGGGCCGGCACCGTCAGATGCACTTCCGAGGTGCCGATCGCCCAGGTGGCACCTTCGAGCCGCGCATCGCGGACGCCAGGCAGCGCCTGCAGCGCGCCGACCTCGAGCGGCGCGCCGTCGTTCACCGCGAACTCGACGACGTGCTCGGCACCGAGGGAGCTGATGAGCGCCCGGGGCGTGCCGAGCGCGATGACCGACCCGCGGTCCACGATCGCGACACGATCGCACAGCAGCTCCGCTTCGTCCATGTAATGCGTCGTCAGGAGGACGGTGCCCCCTCCGGCGCGATAGCGTTCCAGCAGGTCCCAGAGCTGGCGGCGGGACTGCGGATCGAGCCCCGTGGTGGGCTCGTCGAGAAAGAGGAGCTCGGGGTCGCAGACGAGCGCGCAGGCGAGCGCCAGCCGCTGCTTCTGGCCGCCGGAGAGCGTGCCGACCCAGCTTCGCCGCTTGGTGTCCAGCTCGACGAGCGCGATCACCTCGTCGACGGAGCGGCCGCGGTCCGAGAACGAGCGGAACATCCGGACGGTCTCCTCGACCGACAGCTTCTCGTTGAGCTGCGTCTCCTGGAGCTGGATGCCGATGCGCATCCGGAGCTCGCGATCGCGTCCGCGTCCCCACCGCTCGCCGAGCAGCTCGACCTCCCCTTCGTCCGGCGTGGTCAGGCCTTCGAGGATCTCGATCGTCGTGGTCTTCCCGGCGCCATTGGGCCCGAGCAGGCCGAAACACTCGCCGCGATGGATTTCCAGATCGAGTCCCGCGACCGCGGTGACGTCGCCGAATCGTTTGATGAGCCCCCGGCACCGGAGGGCGGGCGTGCCGGATGGCGGCTGGCCTGTCGAGGACCGGAGGGCAGGCACGACCGCAGATCGTAGCGCGGCGGCGGGAGCTGCGCCAAGAACGCGACGCGCCGCGCCCGCATCGCGCGTGGGCCGCTACGATCCGTCCGACCTGTCAGCCTCGACGGCGGGCGCCGCGCGCCTGACCGCCGCGAAGGCCTCGTACTGATCCGTGGCGATGAAGTCGACGCCCGCGCGCGTCGCGGCCTCCCAGCGGAGCCGGACCGCCGCTTCGCTGCCGAAGTTGTAGCTGGCGAACCATCCCTGGCCGTCGCCGTCATGGCCGTTGAGCGTGTAGAAGCGGATCCAGAGACCGTTGCGCCGGGCTTCGTCGACGATCGCGCGCAGGCGCTCCTCGTCCTCGCCCGTCCATTCGCCCGCTTCGCGCTGCCCTTCCGGCTCCACGACCCGCCACGGATGGTTCCACCAGCGCCGGTAGTTCGTGGCCGGCTGCGCGCGCGGCCGATCTCCCGGCTCGACTGCACGAGCCGACGGGATGGCCCCGAAGAGCCTGAGGCGCTCGACGCCGGGGCCGGCGAAGGTCTGCTCCTGTGCGGGGTGCTCGCCGGTGAGCACGAGCAGCGGTCCGACCGTGAGCGGCGCGACGCTGCCGTCCGGCGTCGCCGGCGCCGTCGTCAGCCAGCGTTCGTAGCGGCCGAGCAGATCCCACACCGCGCGATGCAGCGCCGGCTCGTTGCTCTTGAAATCGAGGTTGAGCGTGACGAGCGGCCAGTCCGGCGACGGGCCCTGCGCGAGCGCCTGCTCCATCAGCGGCGCAATCCGCGCGAAGAAGTACTGCTCGAGCGCCGGCTCGCCGCCGTGACATCGGACCTCGTGCGAGACGACCGGTACCGGCGCGCCGTCCGGCTCCACCGGACACCACGCCAGGTCCTGCTCGATGGCGACGGGCACTCCGGTTGCCAGCGCGCGATCGATACGGTCGGCGAACTGCCCTTCGTACGGGTAGGCGTTGTGTGCGTCGAGCAGCACGCGGCCGCCCGGCAGGTACGCCACCGGCGCCGGCGGACCGGCGGGCGCGTCCGCACCGCAGGCGGCGAGCAGGAGCACGGCAGGCACGAGTGTGAAACGGTGGCGACGCATGGGGATGTTTCGTATCACGCCGCGGCCGCACGCGGAAAGGGATCGTGCAGCCTGATTCGTCCGCGCGTCCATCCTGTATGCTGGAACGCGATGGCTGAATGCACGGTGGTAATCGCGCCCGAGGGTCTGCTCGAACCGCTCGTCGCGCGGCTGCAGTCCCTGCCCGGAGAGATCGTCGCCTGTCCCGATTCGGACATCCAGCGGGCGATTGCCATCGTGCTCGAGCGCGTGCCGCAGCGCGTCGCGCTCGAACGGCTGTTCGCGGCCACGTCGCGCGGCGCCGCGCTGCTCGAGCGGCTGAAGTCGGACCCCGCGCTCGCCGACGTCGAGTTCCGCATCGTCTCCCACGACAGCGACTACTGGCGCGTGTCGCCCCGGCGCACGCCGGCCCGCGGGAACGAGCCGGCCGAGCCCGAGGCGCCGATCACGCGCGCGCCGCTCGATCAGCTCGGGACGCGGCGCCAGCCGCGGACCGTGATCCAGGAAGGCGTCGACATCCTGATCGACGGCCTCCCGGCCCGTCTCGTGGACCTGTCGCCGCTCGGCGCGCAGGTGCTCTCGTCCTCCGTGCTGCGGCCCAACCAGCGCGTGCGCGTGTCGATGGTCGACCATCGCGACACGATCCGCTGTCCGGCCATCGTGGTGTGGGCGCGCTTCGAGCTTGCCGGCGGCAGCGCCGGTCCGCGCTACCGCGCGGGACTGGAGTTCTCCACGCCCGACGCGCAGGCCGTCATGGAGTACGCGGAGCGGCACCGGCCGAAGGACTGATCGCGGCGCCGCGGCCGACGGCCCGCCCCGGGACGGACTAGGAGCGCAACGTCGCGGCGGCGAGCTCGGGATCGCGGATGATCGTCTCCTCGCGATCCGACCCCGTCGAGAGAATCCCGGCCTTCACGCCGGTGACCTCCTCGAGGCGGGCGATGTAGGCGCGGGCCTCGGCCGGCAGGTCCTCGTGGCGGGTGACGCCGCGCGTCGGCGTCTTCCAGCCCGGCATGGTCTCGTACACCGGCTCGCACGACGCCAGCAGCTTCAGGTCGGCCGGGAACTCGGTGAGCACGCGGTCGCCGCAGCGGTAGGCCGTGCAGATCTCCACCTGGTCGAGGCCGTCGAGCACGTCGAGCTTCGTGATCGCGAGCGAGTCGAGCCCGTTGACGCGCGCGGCGAACCGCACGGCGACGGCATCGAACCAGCCGCAGCGTCGCGGCCGCCCGGTCGACGCGCCGTACTCCTGGCCGGTGTCGCGCAGCCGCTGTCCCATCTCGCCGTGCAGCTCCGTCGGCAGCGGCCCCTCGCCGACCCGCGTCGTGTAGGCCTTGGCGACGCCGAGCACCGTGCCCACCGCACGCGGCGGCACGCCGAGCCCCGTGCAGACGCCGCCCGCGGACGAGTTCGACGAGGTCACGAACGGATACGTGCCGTGGTCGATGTCGAGCAGCGTGCCCTGCGCCCCCTCGAACAGGATCGGCCTGCCGGCGCGGATCGCGTCGTTCAGGACCACCGACGTGTCCGCCATCCACGGCCGCAGGCGCTCCCCCCAGGCCAGCAGCTCGTCGTAGACCTGCTTCCAGTCGAGCGTCGTGTCGAGGATGACGCGGTTGCGCGCCTTGACGTTCTCGCGCACCCCCTCTTCGAGCACCGAGGGGTTGGCCAGATCGCAGACCCGGATGCCGCGGCGCGCGATCTTGTCCTCGTAGGCCGGCCCGATGCCGCGCGACGTCGTGCCGATCCGGCGCTCGCCGCGGCGCGCCTCGGAGAGCACGTCGAGCTCGCGGTGATACGGCAGGATCAGGTGCGCGCGGTCGCTGACGAACAGCCGGCCGTTCACGTCGATGCCGAGGGCCGCCAGCTCGTCGACCTCGCGGAACAGCGCCTGCGGGTCGACGACGACCCCGTTGCCGATGACGCAGGTGACCCCCTGATGCAGGATGCCGGACGGGATCAGGTGGAGCACGAACTTCTGGCCGCGCACGTACACGGTGTGGCCGGCGTTGTGGCCTCCCTGGTAGCGCGCGACGATCGCGAAGCGCGGCGTCAGCAGATCGACGATCTTGCCCTTGCCTTCATCGCCCCACTGCGCGCCGATGACGGTGAGATTCTTGGCCATGTCCTGAAGCGCATCATCGTACACCATCCGGCCGCGCCGGGCCATGCGGGTCCGGTGCGGCGGCCGCGCCCCGGTGATACGATGCGGGACGGATGTCCCGTGTGGTGCTCGACGGCCGTTCGCTGACCCGCGCGCAGGTGGCAGCGGTCGCCGCCGGGGCGCCGGTGGCGCTGGATCCGGCGGCGCGCGAGCGCGTGGCCGCCTCCCGCGCGGTGGTCGAGCGCCGGGCATCCGGTCCCGAGCCGCTCTACGGCATCAACACCGGCTTCGGATCGTTCGCCGAGGTCCGGATCGAGCCCGACGCGCTCGATGCGCTCCAGGTCAACCTGCTGCGCAGCCACGCGGCCGGCGTCGGCGACCCTATGCCCGTCCCCGCCGTGCGCGCGATGATGGCGCTCCGCGCGAACGTCCTGGCGCGGGGCCATTCCGGGATCAGCCCGGCGGTGCTCGACGCGCTCATCGCGCTGCTCAACGCCGGCATCCATCCGCGCGTGCCGTGCCGCGGGTCGGTCGGCGCGAGCGGCGACCTCGCGCCGCTGGCGCACCTCGGGCTCGCGCTGATCGGCGAGGGCGAGGTGCTGACGGCCGATGGCCGCGTGGAGCCGGCGATCGACGCGCTGCGGCGCGCCGGGCTGGCGCCGATCCGGCTCGGCCCCAAGGAAGGCCTGGCGCTCGTCAACGGCACGCAGGCCTCGACGGCCGTGCTCGCGCTCGCCACGGTCGCCTTCGAGCGCGTGATCCGCGCAGCCGATGCGGCCGCGGCGCTGTCGATCGACGCGCTGCGCGGCTCGACGCGCCCGTTCGACGCGCGCATCCACGACGCGCGTCCGCATCCGGGCCAGATCGCGTCGGCGGCCGTCATCCGGCGGCTGATGGCCGGCAGCCCGATCAACGCCTCGCACGCCGACTGCGGACGCGTCCAGGACGCCTACTCGGAACGCTGCGCCGCGCAGGTGCACGGCGCGGTCCGCGACGCGCTCGCCTTCGTGGCCCGCACGGTGGACATCGAGGCGAACGCGTCGACGGACAACCCGATGGTCTTCGCCGCCGACGATGCGATCCTGTCGGGCGGCAACTTCCATGGCGCGCCGGTCGGTCTGGCCGCCGACGTCCTGGCGATCGCGTGCGCCCAGCTGGCGACCATCAGCGAGCGGCGCGCGGATCGCCTCGTGAACCCGGCGACGAGCGGCCTGCCGCCGTTTCTCACGCGGCACGGCGGGCTCGAGTCGGGGCTGATGATGGCGCAGGTCACCGCCGCGGCGCTCGCCTCGGAGCTGAAGACGCTCGCGCACCCGGCGTCGGTGGACACGATCCCGACGTCGGGGAACCGCGAGGACCACGTCAGCATGAGCATGCATGCCGCGCTCAAGGCCGCGCGGGCGGTCGAGCTGACGCGAACGGTGGTGGCGGTGGAGCTGCTGTGCGCGTGCGACGCGGTGGACCTGCTCGCGCCGCTGCGTACCTCGCCGGCGCTCGAGGCGGTGCGCGAGGTGGTGCGCGCGCGCGTGCCGGCGCGCGACGGCGACCGCCCGCCGGCCCCCGACATTGCCGCGCTGGCCGCCGCAATCGACGAGGGTGCGCTCGATCACATCCTGAGGGACGTGGTCAATCGATAAATGTTTCTTCTGCGGATTGACAACGCGCGCAGAGGTCCATACCTTACAGACCTTTCATGATGAGCGTGCGACCCCAGCTCGAACGCCGTGTGCTGGCCGCCCTGGAGGCGTCACCACCCAGGCTCCCCGTGCTCGCCGCACGGTGCGGCATGGGACGCACGTCCCTGCTGCGCGGATTGCGGGAGCGGCTCGGCGCGTCGCGGACGCAGTACATCGACGTCGAGCGCGCCGCGTCGACGCCGGAACGGCTGCTGCGCGCCGTGATCGCGGCGTCCCGGTTCGCCGCGCACGACGTGTCCCCCGAGGCGGCGTCGCCGCGCGACGCCTTCGACGCGCTGCTCGCCTTCTTCCGTGGCGCGCGCGCATCCGACGGCGGTCCGGTGATCTTCCTGCTGGACGAGGTCCTGGAGTTCCGGACCTTCGAGAACTTCCCCGGTCTGCGGCACGTGCTGCGCGACCTGGTCGAGGGGCTCGCCGCGTCGACGAACCGCTGCGTACTCGCGACGCGCTACGTCACGCGGGCGCTCCGCTTCCTGCGCAACGCGCCCCCCTCGGTGGAGCTCATCACCGTCGGGCCGCTCGAGCCCGGTGAGACCCGCGACCTGCTGACGCCGACCCAGCGCGGAGACGACGACCTGGTGCGCGCCGTGCACGCGCTCACCGAAGGGCACTGCGGCTACGCGGCGTCGCTCTCCCGCGCAATGGACGAGCTTGGCGCCGACCCGGTGAGCGCGCTCACGGCGCTCATCGCGCCGGGCGGCGCGCTCGATCGCGAGATCGGCCATTCGTACGAGCTGCGCCTGCACCGCGCGCGCGGCTACGGCGCGCTGAAGGGCATCCTCGAGATCCTCGCCGAAGAGGAGCCGCTCACGCTGACCGAGATCGCGCTCCGGCTGCAGCGGACGCCCGGGTCGACGAAGGACTATCTCTCCTGGCTCGAGGACGTCGACCTCATCGCGGTCCACCAGAAGCGCTACGCCTTCGCGGACCCGCTGCTCCGCCTGTGGGTGCGCATCCACTGCCGGCCGGAGCCGGCCGACGAGGCGATCGCCGCACAGGAAGTCCAGCAGTACGCCCTCGCGCGCCTCCCGCATCCCGAGCCGGTGCTCGCCGGGTCGTCCCGGCGCGGCGGGTCGGGCATCATCGAGATCGACTGACTGTCGCTTTCCGATTGCGGATTGCGGATTGATTGCGGATTGCGGCGCTGACGCGCGTCGAGTGCCGATTCTTGCGGATTGGGGACTGACGCGTGCCGACTGCGGATCCTTGCGGATTGCTCGCGCGTCGCGCGTTGATCGCGGATCTGGTTTCGGATTGCTCGCGCTCCGCGCATCGATGGCGGATCCGATTCCGGATTGGCTGAACGCTCGCTGATTGCGGATTGCTGCCAGCCGCCTGCTACAGCTTCTCCAGCGCCAGCTGCGCCGCCGCCTGCTCGGCGTCCTTCTTCGTCCGCCCCTCCGCCTCCGCCAGCACCTCCTCGTGCACCCGCACCCGCACGCGGAAGCGCTTGTCGTGCTCCGGGCCCTGCTCGGCGACGACCTCGTAGCGCGGCAGCGGGCGCCCGAGCGCCTGCAGCCGCTCCTGGAGCGCCGACTTGAAGTCGCGCAGGAAGCCGGGCGACTTCACGCGCGCGATCTCGTCGGCCATTTCGCGCAGCAGGAACGCGCGCGCGGTCTCCAGGCCGCCGTCCAGATAGAGCGCCGCGATCAGCGCCTCGCAGCCGTCGGCCAGCAGCGCCTGCTTGCGCCGTCCACCCGTCTTCTCCTCGCCTCGTCCGAGCAGCAGGTAGTCGCCGAGCCCGATCCGTGTCGCCAGAGCCGCGAGCGACGCCGTCGAGACCAGCGTCGCCTTCGCCTTGGACTTCTGCCCTTCGGTGAAGTGCGGGAACTCGTGATAGAGCAGGTCCGCGATCACGAAGCCCAGCACCGCGTCCCCCAGGAACTCCAGCGACTCGTTGTCGAGCACGCCGCCGGTGGCGTCCTCGTGCGCGCGCGACTTGTGCGTCAGCGCGTGCTCGAGCAGGCCGGGGTCGCGGAACCGGTACCCGATCCGCCGCTCGAGCGCGGCCAGCACGCCGCCCATCGGCACGACGACGCCGGCGGGCACCTGCTCCTGATGCTCCGCGATGATCCGCCGCGCTTCGTCGGCCGCTTCGGACGGCACCGCGACGCGCACCTCGCTCAGTCCCTGCGCGCTGAACGGGAACACGGACGGCGCCGGGCCCGGCCCGCTGCTGGCGATCGACTGGATCCCGTGCGTCTCGAGCAGACCCCGGACGATGTTCGCCTCGACCTCGGAGTGGGTGCGGAAGATGATCGGCCAGTCCATGGCGGAGGAGATCACGTCGCCGCGAAACCGGCTGCCGCGGCGCCGTGCTCGGCCGCCGCAGCCGACTCGTCGATCTTGACGAGGATCAGCGTCATGTCGTCGTGCGGCCCCGGATCGCCCGTGAACGCGCGCACCTCGCGGAGGATCCGCTCGCGCAGCTCGTCGAACGGCCGGTGCCCGTGCTCCTCGATGATCGCGCGCAGCCGCGCCTCGCCGAACAGGTCGTCGGCGTCGTTCATCGCCTCGCTGATCCCGTCGGTGAAGAGCACGAGCAGGTCGCCGGGGTCGAGCGGCAGCGTCGCCTCCTCGAGCACCGCGGCGAAGCGCTCCCCGCGATCGAAGGCGAGGCCGAGCACCATGCCGTCCGGCGCCAGCGTGCAGGCGCGGCGCTCCGGCGCGCGCGCCGGCAGGTGGATGAGCGGCGTGTGCCCGGCGCGCGCGGAGGTGATCACGCGCCGCTCCAGGTCGATGACGGCATAGGTCATCGTGATGAAGCTGCGGGGGTCGAGGTTGCCCGCGATGATCCGGTTGGCGGCGATGAGCAGGTCGCGCGGCGACCGGTGGATCTGGCTGAGCGAGAGCATCAGCCCCTTCATCTCCGCCATGTACAGCGCCGCCGACGTCCCCTTGCCGGACACGTCGGCGATGAGCAGCCCGATCCGGTGCTCGTCGATCGGCAGGAAGTCGTAGTAGTCGCCGCCGACCTCGCGGGCGGGCGAACAGTGCGCCGCCAGCTGCAGCCCCGGCATGCGCACCTCGCCCTGCGGCAGCAGCGACATCTGGATGTCGCGCGCGATGCGGAGCTCCTCCTCGAGGCGCTTCTTCTCCGCCATCTCCGCCAGCAGCCCCGTGAGCCGGCTCGTCATCGTGTTGAACGACATCGCCAGCTCGCCCAGCTGGTCGCGCGCCCGCACGGCGATCCGGTGCGTGAAGTCCCCCTGCTGGACGCGGACCGTCCCGACGAACAGCTCGTGCACCGAACCGGTGATGGAACGCGCCAGCGCCAGGCCGAGCACGAGCGCCGCGAACTGGATCAGCAGGAACAGGATCCCGACGATCACGAGCATGAGCACGACGAGCTGGCCGAACGTGCGCTCCCCCTCGCGTGCCGGCGACAGCCGGTTGTAGATCTCGCCGAGGCTCATCGTGATCGACACCGTCGCGCGGCCGGGCACGCCGGTCTCCCAGTCGGCGTAGTCCAGGTACACGACCCACGGCGGCTGGAACTGCCCGTCCCGGTCGCCGCCGCCGCGCCCGGCGAGATTGAGCCGGCGCGTGCCGGCCGGCGCGGGCGCCGGGGACGCGCCCGTCGCGGTGATGTCGTGCAGCGCGATACCCGTGTCACGGCGGATCCGGGCGGCCGCCTCCTCGTTGAGCGGGAGGTCGATCACGACCGCGTAGCGCGGGGTTGTGCCGGGTGCGAGCACGGCGGCGCGGACCGTGAGCTGCACCTGTCCGGTGGTCTGGACACCCGGGCCGCCCTGGCAAACCGCTCCCGGCGGGCCGACACACGACGCCACCACACCGGCGAAGCCGTCGCAGCCAATCCAGTCCGGGATGCGGTCGGGAGGCGCCAGGTGCGCCCACGGGCCCGCGGTCGCGACCCGCGACGCGCGCAGCGCCATCCGCCCCACGCTCCCCTCCGCCGACGGGCACTGCCTGGTGACCGGCACGAACGCGAGCGACACGCCGGCATAGCGCGAGGCCAGCGTCGTCTGCTTCCGCTCCAGATAGTCGCGCACGTCCTCGTCCGAGACGAGCCGCGCGATCTCGATGGCGCTCGCGCGCGCCAGCAGCTGCGCCTGCTCGATGGCGGCCGTGAAGCGCGAGGCGAGGATGTAGTGGCTGACGCTGCCGAAGAGCAGCAGCGCGCAGAGCAGCCCGAAGACGACGATCAGCAGCGCCGGCACGAGGCCCACGAAGATGTACGAGAGCGTGAGCTTGCGCCGGACGCGCCACAGCAGCCGCTCGCGGGTCAGCGTGATCGCGCGCGCGAGGAAATAGGCGAGCCCCACGAGCAGCACGAGCATGCCGAGGCTGCCCGCCAGTTCCAACGCGGGCGTGCCCAGCCCGAGCCGCGCGACGATCGCGGTGAGCAGGCGGACGGCGCCGCCGACCAGGATGGCGCGACCGGGCCACGTGCCGACGAGCGCCTGCACGGTGGGATGCCGATCAGGCGCGTTCCGGGGCAGGCGCGTCCGTGCGGGAGGGAACACCTGATGCCTCACTGGGGCAGGACAGACTCACGGATCGCGCGTCAGGGAGCGTGCCGTGCACCTCGTCCGCGCCGCGTACCTGCGGCCGGGCGTGGTGCGGGCGCGAACCGCCCAATGATATCGTAACGGTGTGAAGCTGACGGAACGCGCCGGATTCGCCACGACGTGCATTCATGCCGGACAGGAGCCGGACCCCTCCACCGGCGCCATCATCACGCCCATTTTCCAGACGTCCACCTACGTCCAGGAAGGGCTCGGCCGCCACAAGGGATACGAGTACGCCCGCACGCAGAACCCGACGCGGGCCGCGCTCGAAGCGAACATCGCCGCGCTCGAAGGGGGACGCGCCGGCTTCGCGTTCGCGTCGGGCATGGCGGCGATCGGCGCCGTCGCGTCGCTGCTGCAGTCCGGCGATCACATGATCGTCACGGACAACACCTACGGCGGCACGTTCCGCCTCTTCGAACGCGTCCTGCGCCGCTCGGGCCTGACGTTCACCTACGTCGACACCGGCAATCTCGATCGGATCGTGCAGGCGATCACGCCGCAGACGCGGATGCTCTTCATCGAGACGCCGACGAACCCGGTGCTCGGTCTCACGGACCTGGCCGCGGCCGCCGACCTCGCCCGCCGGCACGGCCTGACGCTCGTCGTCGACAACACGTTCGCGAGCCCCGCCATCCAGCGTCCGATCGAGCTGGGCGCACACCTGGTCGTCCACAGCACGACCAAGTACCTGAATGGCCACAGCGACAGCGTCGGCGGCATCGTCGTCGCCGTCGAGGACGCGCACATCGAGTGGCTGAAGTTCTACCAGAACGCGGCCGGCGGCATCCTCAGTCCCTTCGACTCGTGGCTCGTGCTGCGCGGCACGAAGACCCTGGCCGTGCGCATGGCGCAGCACAACCGCAACGGGCAGGCGCTGGCCGAGTTCCTCGCCTCACACCCGAAGGTCCGGCGCGTCTACTACCCGGGGCTGCCCTCGCATCCGCAGCACGCCCTCGCCGCCCGCCAGATGCGCGGCTTCGGCGGCATGCTGGCCTTCGACCTCGGCTCGCTCGAGGCCGCCCGCCGCGTGCTCGAACGCGTGCGCCTGATTGCGCTCGCCGAAAGCCTCGGCGGCGTCGAGAGCCTGATCTCCCACCCGGCGACGATGACCCACGGCTCCGTGCCGCCGGAGCGGCGTCAGGCACTCGGGATCACCGACGGCCTCGTCCGGATCTCGGCGGGCATCGAAGACATCGAGGATCTCGAAGCCGACCTGGCGCAGGCGTTGGAGTAGCTCGATCAGGGGCAGGGGGCAGGAACCTGTAGCTGGCAGCTGGCAGCTGGCGGCTGGCAGCCATCCCCATCAGCGAGCGTTCAGCTCAATCCGAAATCAGATCCGCCATCAACGCGCGACGCGCGAGCAGTCCGCAAGGATCCGCAGTCGCCACGCGGAAGCCCCAATCCGCAGGAATCCGCAATCGACAAGCTACTCCACCGACTCCCTGATCCACCCGATGTACGCCTCACTCCCTCCGCTGCACGGGACGACGAGGAACTCGGGCAGCTCGTAGGGGTGGAGCTGCGAGAGCCGCTCCTGGAGTGCCACGACCCGGTCAGCGAGGGTCTTGATGATGAGCTGCCGCTCCGTGTCCGCCTGGACCTCGCCCTTCCACCGGTAGACCGAGCGCATCGAGGGCAGGACGTTCACGCACGCCGCCAGCCGTTCCTCCACCAGCGTGCGGGCGAGCGCCTCGCCGTCCGTGTCGGCCCCGATGGTCGTCAACACGATTACCGCTGCCATGTGTCGTCTCTCCTGTTCGTCACGGTCACGCCCCGGTCCCCGACCACGGGCTTCGTCCCTTCCGAGTCCCGGCCTCAGTGGTCTCTGTGCCCTCCGGGGCTCTGCGGTCTCGGTGCTCCTGGTGGCTTCTCTGGTCCGCGCCGGAGCCCTGACGGGTCCCGGACTTGTACTTCTGCGTGCGGTGCGGTAAAAAACACCACACTTGTACTTCGCGCGCCGATGCGGTACAAGGGAATTCCACTTGTACTCTGCACGCTGATGCGGTACAAGGAATGCGTACTTGTACTTCAGCGTCCGATGAGGTACTAAGGAACAGGCCGCGCGCGAGCCGCGAGCCGGAAGCCGTCCAATGTCCGACCGCCGATCCAGACCCGCCCACAGCCCGTCGCCGACGGCCTCCGGCCGCGCGCGGCGGATGATCCGGGCGCTCCTGTGGGTCGGTGCGGCCATCGTGCTGATCGAGGCGCTCTTCGGCGCCCGCGGTCTGACCGCGATGCTGGAGGCCCGCCGGCAGCACGAGGCGCTGGAGGCGTCGCTCCTGCGGCTGCGCGCCGAGAACGCCCGTCTGCGCGAGGAAGCGATGCGGCTCCGCGAGGACCCCTCGGCCATCGAGGAGGCGGCGCGCCGGGATCTGCAGTTCATCGAGCCCGGCGAAAAGCTGTTCATCATCCGGGACGCCCGCCCGGAATAGCCAGCCGTACGGCGGCGGCGCTCCATTATCATTGGCGCATGCGCCGCCTCATTCTTGCCGCTGTCCTGCTCGTCACCGCCACGCTGGCCGCCGACGCGCCGCGTGTCGCGCCAGCCGTCCCCCAATCTGAGCCTTCCGTCCGCCTCGTCCTGCTCGTCGCGGTCGACCAGCTCCGGCACGACTACCTGACCCGGTTCCGGGCCGAGTACTCGGGCGGGTTCGCGCGGCTGCTCACCGAGGGCGCCAGCTTCTCGGACGCCCGGCTCGAGCACTACCCCACGGTCACCGCGATCGGCCACTCGACCATGCTGACCGGCGCGCTGCCATCGGTGAGCGGGATCATCGGCAACGACTGGTACGACCGCGCGGAAGGCAAATCGGTGACCAGCGTCTCCGACCCGGGCACGACCCTGATCGGCGCACAGGGCACGGGCTCGTCGCCCCACAGGCTGCAGGTGCCGACCCTCGGTGACGAGCTGAAGGTTGCCACCACCGGCAGCACGGCGCCCAGGGTGATCGGCATGTCGATCAAGGATCGGTCGGCGATCCTGACGAGCGGCCATCAGGCGGACGTCGCGCTCTGGTTCAACGCCGCGAGCGGGTCGTTCGTGACGAGCACGTACTACGGCACGGCGCTCCCGACCTGGGCCGAGGCCTTCAACGCGCGCCGGCCCTTCGACAAGTTTGCCGGCAAGCTCTGGGAATTCCCCGGTGGGCCGTCTGGCAAGGGACGGGCGATGCCCGGCGAAGTCGGCCAGTCGCTCTACAGCTCGGCCGCGGGCAGCCCGTTCGGGAACGAGGTGCTGGTCGACCTGGCGATCACGGCGATCGAGGCCGAGAAGCTCGGCCAGCGCGGGGTGACGGACCTGCTCTCGGTCAGCTTCTCCGCCAACGACAGCGTCGGGCACTCCTACGGCCCCGACAGCCCCGAGGTCCACGACATCTCGGTCCGGACCGACCGTGCGCTGGGCCGGCTGTTCGCCCGCATCGACGAGCTCGTCGGCCTCGACCGGACGATCGTCGTGCTCACGGCCGATCACGGTGTCGCGCCGCTGCCGGAGGACCAGCAGGCGCGCCGGCTGCCGGGCGGCCGCATCCCCGGCTCGGCGATCTTCGATCCGATCGAGGCGGCGCTGGACACGAAGTACGGCGAGGCGAACTGGATTCTCGCCACCGCCGGCAGCTCGCCGTACCTGAATCATGCCGTGGCCGCGGAGCGGGGTCTCGATCTCGCCGAGGTCCGGAAGGTGGCGGCTGCCGCGGCGATGGCCGTCCCGCAGGTCGCCCGCGTCTACACGCGCGATCAGCTGCTCGCCGGCCTGGTGCCCGACGACATCATCGGACGCCGCGTGGCGCGGAGCTACCACACGCAGCGGTCCGGTGATCTCGAGATCATCCTTCAGCCGTACTGGCTGCGCTCGTCGCGTGGGACGACGCACGGCACGCCGTACCGGTACGACGCGCAGGTGCCGCTGGTGTTCATGGGGCCGGGCATCCGGCCCGGGACGTATCACAATCCGGTTGCGCTGAACGACCTGGCGCCGACGGTCGCGGCGATCCTCGGCATCCCGGCGCCCGGGGGATCGGCCGGACGCGCGCTCACCGAGATCCTGACCTCGACGCCCATACCCCACCCGAGCCCGTCAGCCAGGCGCTGATGGTCCGGCTCGGCGGGAGGCGGCCTCACGCAGCGCTGCTGCGCGACGAGCGCCGGCGCCGCGCCGGCTTCGCCTTCGCCGATTTCGTCGACGAGGTTTTGCGCGACGTCCCGCCGGACGCGCGCCGGGGCGTCCGGTTTGCCGCGGCGGCCGCCGGGCGGCGGCGCCCCTTCGCGCCTGCGAGGCTGCGCTGCAGCCGCTCCATGAGATCGATGACGTTCGACGGCGCCTCGAGCTCCGCCGGGCGCGTATGCACCTTGCCCTCGCGGGCGCGCTCCTCGATGGCCGTCTGCAGCCGTTCCCGGTACTCGTCCGTGTAGCGCGCCGGATCCCACTCGACCTTCAGCTCGCGGATGAGGCGCACCGCGAGATCGACTTCCGCCGCGGGCAGCTTCTCGCGGGCCGGCAGGTCCACCTCCGACGTCTCCACGATCTCGTCGGCGTACCGCAGCAGCGAGAGCTCGAGCGCGTCGCCCAGCGGATGCACGCAGCACAGGTGGGGCGACTGGCGGAGGACCACCGTCGCGATCGCGACCAGGCCGGTCTTGTCCATGGCCGCCCGGAGCACCTGGTACGCGCGCGCGCCCGGGCCGGTCGGCACGAGGTGATAGGGCTTCTCGAAGTAGCGATCGTCGATCTGGTCGCGCGGCACGAAGTCGAGCACGCCGATCGCTCCCTTGCGCCCGACGGTGGCCGCCTCGAAGTCCTCGCGCGTCAGGACGACGAAGCGCCCCTTCGTGTACTCGTAGCCCTTGACGATGTCGTTCCACTCCACCGGCTCGCCGTCACGCAGGCAGACACGCTGGTACTTGATGGGGGACTTGTCGGCCGCGTGCAGCAGCCGGAACCTCGGCCGGCTCTCGCGCACCGCGGTGTGGACGGCCACCGGCACCGTGACGAGGCCGAACGTGATCGCGCCGTTCCAGATTGCGCGGGCCATGCCGGGATTGGAGCAAGGCCCGTGCCCCGTCGCATCGGGGCATCTCCCATCGGCGTGGCTGGCCCGTTGCGTCCGCCTCTCACAGAGCCACGGAGACCACAGAGGGGCGCTGAGGGACGCGGGAATCAGGCCGAACTGCTGCCGTGGCAGGTCCCGGTCTGGGCCGCACCGGCCGGGGTTATGTGCGGGCGGGGCCACCGGTGACGGGAGGCACTGGGCCCGTCGAGGCGGGCAACGTCACGACGAAGAGCGGCTCGTCGGCGCCGGTTCCGGTCACGACCGAGCCGCCGTGCGCTTCGGCCAGGGCACGCGGCAGCGTGAGCCCGGCGCCATACTGCTCGCGCCGCTCGGGCAGCACCGACGGGTCGGGCCGTCCCTCGCGATGGCCGATGCGTACCTGCACCTGCCCGTTCTCCGCGGTGACCGCGAGCTCGATCACGCTCTCGGCCGGCGCGAAGTGCACGGCGTTCATCAGCAGCGAGACGAACAGCAGACGCAACCGGGCCGCATCCCCGTCGATGCGCCGGTCCGATGCGTTGCCGCCGAGCTCGATCAGCACGCGCCGCGCGGAGGCCGCGCGCGACACCGCCTCGACCGCCGTGCGCACGACGGCGAGCGGGTCGAGCGGCGCGCGCTCGAGCACCAGGTGGCCGGTGCTCACGCGCCACGCCTCGATGACGCAGTCGATGAGCCACGCCTGCTGGTGGCTGTGCCGCATGATGATGTCGGCCGCCTGCCGCGCGACGTCGGGCGCGAACTCGCGCGCCCGCAGCAGCTCCACCCAGCCGACGACGGTGTTCAGCGAGGCGCGCAGCTCGTGGGCGAGATGCCGCAGGTAGGCCTCGTTCGCCTGCGTCCCGGCGTGCGACGGGGTGACTCCGGCGGACTCACGCGAGGGATGAAAGGTCATCGAGGGGGATCGTGGCAGGATTCGGCCCGGACGGGAAGACCGGGCACGCGGCGGGGGCGGCGGCCGGCGCGGCTGCGCCCGTCAGACGCACCGCTCCCGCGGCAGCACGGTGCTGCACTGTCGCCGTCCTTCGTCGCCGCGGCGCGACGGGGACGCGCGTCGGTAGCCGGTCGCGCGCAGCAGGCGCGGCGCGCCCGCGCGCCGCGCGGGAGCCGGCGACGGATCCCGTTGGCGCGGCCATCCGCCGCGGGGGCGCAGCACCCGCGCGGGTTCCGGCGCGCCACCGGTCTGAGGGAAGCGTTCGTCGAAGGTCTTCGCCATCATCGGCCTCGCTGCCCGTCGTGGCACAGGCGGCCCGTCAGGGTCGTCAGACGACGCGTCGCCCCTGGATGAGCTGGATGACGAGCGCGACGACGGCCAGCACGAGCAGCAGGTGGATGAACCCGCCGAGCGTGTACGAACTGGCCAGCCCGAGCAGCCACAGCACCAGCAGGATCACGAACAACGTCCACAGCATGGGCGTCACCTCGCATCGATCCGCCGCGCTCCACTGCGCGGGCGGCTTCGAGGAAGCCTGCATTGGCTGTGCCACTGCCGGTGCAGCTTCGCAGCGTGAGGCGGCCGTGCCCACGGCGCGCCAGGGCGTCGCGCCCAGCGGCGCGCGTGGTCGCACGCGATGGGATTTGCGACAGCTGTGTATTGCAGCTGGTCCCTGCCGGCCGTCGTGGCGCGGAACACGCGTCATCGCGGCTACCCGTTCTTCCGGACGCGCTCGCGCGACTTCGCGCCGCCGCCCGGCGGATGGAGCAGGTTGTACTTCCGGAGCTTGTTGTACAGGGTCGGCCGGTAGAGACCGAGGATGTTCGCCGTCGCGCACTTGTTCCACTGGGTCCGCTCGAGCGTCTGGAGGATGGCCATTCGCTCGATCTCCTCCAGCGTGTGGAACGGCGGGATCGACATCGCGGCCTGCTCCGCGGCACGCGGCCGCTGGTGCAGTTCCTCCGGCAGGTCCTCGGGCAGCACCTCCGTGCCGGTGGCGACGATGACGGCGCGCTCGATCGCGTGTTCGAGCTCGCGCACGTTGCCCGGCCAGCGGTGGCGCTGCAGGATGCGCAGCGCCGCGTCGCTGATCACGCGCGCGGGACGGCCGTGCCGCGACGCGTACTGCTGGAGGAAGTGGGACGCCAGCAGCGGGATGTCCTCGGGGCGCTCGCGCAGCGGCGGCAGCGGGAGCAGGATGGTGTTGATGCGGAAGTACAGGTCGGGCCGCAGCCGCTTGTCGGCGAGCGCCGCGTCGACGTCGATGTTCGTCGCGCAGATCAGGCGGAAGTTCGTCTTCACCACCCGCGTGTCGCCGACGGGACGGAACTCCCGCTCCTGGAGCACGCGGAGCAGCTTGACCTGCAGGTTCGCCGGCATCTCGCCGATCTCGTCGAGGAACAGCGACCCGCCGTCGGCGAGCTCCAGCAGGCCGACCTTGTCGGCGATGGCGCCCGTGAACGCGCCCCGCTTGTGACCGAACAGCTCCGACTCGACCAGCTCGCTCGGGATCGCGCCGCAGTTGACGGTGACGAGCGGCCCCTTCGCCCGGCGGCTCAGCCGGTGGATCGCGGAGGCGACCAGCTCCTTGCCGGTGCCGTTCTCGCCGCAGATCAGCACGGAGGCGTCGCTCGGCGCGACCTTCTCGATCAGCCCGAACAGCTGCTTCATCTTCGGGCTGCGCGCGACGAGATCGAGGAACGTGGACTGCTCTTCCAGCTCCTGGCGCAGCTGGCGGTTCTCGGCCGTCAGCGCGTACTTCTCCCACGCCTTCTCCGTCTGGGCCAGGAGCAGCGGCGCATGGATCGGCTTCTCGATGAACGTGAACGCGCCGCGGTTCATCGCCTCGACCGCGCTCGGGACGCTGCCGTAGCCGGTGACCATGATCACCTGGACCTCGGACGTGGACTCCTTGATCCGCTGCAGCACGTCGAGCCCGTCGGCATCGGGCAGCATCAGGTCGAGCAGCACGATCTCGGGCGACCACTCGTGCAGCACGGCGAGGGCCGACTCGCCGCGCTCCGCCGACCGCGTCGTGTAGCCGTGCGTCTCCAGCAGCCCGGCCAGGAACGCCGCGGTATCCGGCTCGTCGTCCACGATCAGCACGCGCTTCGGTGCCTTCATCGGTCTCTCTGCCTCGTCCCCAGCTTACGAACTCCGGCTCGCGATTGCCCGCCAGCCGGCCTCGAGCGGCGCCGTCAAGCTCGACCGCCGCGCCAGCCCGACCGCGTGCAGACACCCGGCCGCAAGAGCTGTCGCCAGCCGGCTGGCCCGTCCGCAGCCCGTTGCGTCAGTCAAGTCCGGGAGTATGCGTCGCAGCAGTCGGGGCACTTGCACACAGGAGCCGGGCCGCGTCTCAGGCCCGCGTTCCGGTGGCTCGAGGACGGTGGGACCGAACGTCAGTCCGGCCCTGAAACAGAGACCCGACAACAAGTCCCGTGCCACCCCGTGCACATTGGTTCTTCGGGAATTGCGGGCCCGCTGACACTTCAGGCTGAAGCGTTGGTGGCGGAACGGGCGGGGGATCTGTACAGCTTCGATACAGGGGGATCAGGTCGGATCAGGTCCGATCGGGTCGGATCAGGTCCGATCGGGTCGGATCAGGTCTGATCGGGTCCGCGCGCCCGTTCGGCTGTTCCTTGCTCGCGGACACGCGATCAGGTCCCGCCCGCCTGCGACAGGACCGCGGGCGGATCGGGTCGGCGCGCCGCCGTTGGCTGCGGCCTGGCGGCGCGCCCTTCCCGCTTCTCGCGGCATCAGCCGCTGAAGTAGACGTACGCGGCGGTGATGAGCAGCAGGACGACGGCCGACGCGAACACGTCGCCCCGGCCCCAGCTCGCACGCGACTTCGCACGGTCCGCGGCCGTGACGGTGCTGTAGGTGAGGCCGTCGAGGCGCGCGGGATCCGGCGCCTCGGTCGCATAGCTGACCACGACCATCACCACCGCCGAGACCAGGAAGATCAGCAGGCTGTAGTACTGGAAGTAGATGTTGTTGACGATCCAGAGCAGGCTGCCCTCGGGATAGCCGCCCTGGTAGCCCTCCAGGCCGAGACTGACGGGCGTGTCGACGAGCAGGCGGAACAGCCCCATCGCGAACCCGACGACGAGCGCGGCCAGGCAGCCCTTCGCATTCAGCCGCCGGTTGAAGACGCCGAAGAAGAAGACCGTGAAGATGGGCGGCGCCAGATAGCCCTGCACCCCCTGGAGGTAGTCGTAGAGGCCGCGCGCGCCCTGGATGACGGGAATCCAGAGCAGGCCGATGAGCACCATCACGCTCGTCGCGATGCGGCCGATCCACACGAGCTGCCGCTCGGGCGCGTTCGGACGGAACTTCTGGTAGAAGTCGATCGTGAACAGCGTCGAGCAGGCGTTGAACACGCCGGCGAGCGAGCTCATGAGCGCCGCCAGCAGCCCCGCCACCACGAGGCCGCGCACGCCGCTCGGCAGCACCTGCTGCACCATCAGCGGGAACGCCCCCTGCGCCGCCTCGTTGATCACGCGCCCGTTGGCGTCGAGCATCACCTGAAGTCCCGGCGCGCGTCCGGTCTGCGCGAGCGCGAGCGCGATCATGCCGGGGATGATGAAGATGAACACCGGCAGGAGCTTGAGGAACGCCGCGAAGATGGTGCCGCGACGCGCCTCGGTCTCGTTCGGTGCGGTGAGCGTGCGTTGGACGATGTACTGGTCGGTCGTCCAGTACCAGAGACCGATGATCGGCGCGCAGAAGAGCATGCCGACCCACGGATAGTCCGTGTTGAAGTACCACGCCATCCGCCCGGACTCCTTCACCGGGGCCCACGTGCCCTCGACCCCTGCCGGGATCAGCGGCTTCCAGAGGTTGAACATGTCGGAGCCGAGCGCCGCGCGCAGCTCACTCCAGCCGCCGAGCGCCTGCAGCCCGAACACGGTCAGCAGCAGCGACCCGGCGATGAGCACGAACGCCTGCAGCGCCTCCGTGTAGGCGACCGCGCGCATCCCGCCGAGGACGGTGTAGATGCCGGTGAGCAGCACCACGAGGATCGACCCGATCCAGAAGCTGTTCAGGACCATCCCGCCGAACGGGATCGCCACCTCCGGCAGCAGCGTCGCGAACACGACGCCGCCGGCGTAGATGCCGACCGCGATCTTGGTGACGACGTAGGCGACGAGCGAGATGAGCGACAGCACCCAGCGCGCCGCGGGCGAGAACCGCCGCTCGAGGAACTCGGGCGTGGTGTAGACCCGCGACCGCATGTAGAACGGCACGAGCACCCAGCCCAGCACGAGCAGACACCACGCGTGCAGCTCGTAGTGCGCGAGCGCGACGCCGCTGGTGGCGCCGGCGCCGGCCAGTCCGACGAGGTGTTCCGACCCGATGTTCGAGGAGAAGATGGAAGCGCCGACGATCAGCCAGCCAAGATTGCGGCCCGCGAGGAAGTATTCGTCCTTCGTGTTGTGGCTGGTGGAGACGACCCACCCAATGAGCCCCGCCAGCACGCCGAAGTACGCCAGCACCATCACCCAGTCGAGCGTCGTCATATGCCGCGAACCTCTCCCGGCCTGTCTCCCGCCAGGCCCGATGTGTGGAAAAGCTGCGGCAGTCTATACCGAAACGGTTCAGGTTCAGACGCCCCGCCCGGCGACGGACACCGGCCGGCTCGGGAGGGCCTGCGGCCGCCCGCAGGGGCACGGCGCGCTAATTCGATTTAGGGTCGGCTGGCCGGCTGACGGGCCGGGATCGAGGTGCGAACGTCCGGGAGGCGAAAGGTCCCACGGACCCGGGAGCCGGCTCCCGGGTCCGCGTCGGTCGATCCGCTACGGCTGGACCTTGAGGTTGTTCACGACGGTGTAGCCCTCGGCGTGTTCCTTCGCGATGCGCTCGGCCGCCGTCTTCTGGGCCTGGGTCTCCACCGTGCCGGTGAGCGTCACCGTCCGCGTGTCGGCGACGGTGTCGACGTCGATGTCGGTGCCTTCGATCGACTGGTCGGCAAGCAGGGCGCTCTTGATGGCCGCAGTCGTGGCGGCAGCCGAGGTCGCGCTGCCAGCCGACTCGGCGCCGCGCTCCATCGCGTCGCCGGCGTCGCGGGCGGCGTCACGCGTGGCCTCGCCCGCCTCACGTCCCCGCTCGGTCGCGGAATCCGCCGCGCCGCCCACGTCGTCGCGGGTCGTGTCGCAGGCGGCCGCCGCGACCACCGTGAACCCAGCCAGAACGAATGTCAGCAAAGCATGTCGTCTCATCGGGTGCCACCTCCGCTGCGGAGCACTGTCTGGAACATCAAGCTCCATGCCAGCGCGGCGGAGCGCGGAAATGGCGACGCGCCGCACGACGCGGCGCACGGATGAGCGGGCACAATCGACACGGCGCGGGCGGCGCGGGGCGAAGGCCCCGTCGGGCTTCGACCCCGGCCGTGCCGCTGATCGGTTCAGGCGGCGCGTCTCACGCCTCGCTCGTCCGCGCCGCCGGCGTCGGCGCCGGCCGGTGGCCGTGCGGGACGGGCTGCCGGCCCGTCAGCCGCGCGCTCAACCAGTCACGCCAGTCGGTCAGGATCTCGTAGAACGTCGGGATCACGAGCAGCGTCAGCACGGTCGACGTGATGACGCCGCCGATCACCGCGCGGCCGAGCGGCGCGCGGAAGTCGGCCCCCTCGCCCGCGCCGATCGCGATCGGCACCATGCCGGCGACGAGCGCGAAGGTGGTCATCAGGATCGGCCGCAGCCGGACGCGACCCGCCTCGATGATCGCCTCGCGGCGCGGCACGCCCGCCTCCTCCGACCACTTCGCGAAGTCGACGAGCAGGATCGCGTTCTTCGCGACGATGCCCATGAGGAGAATCACGCCGATGAGGCTCATCAGGTTCAGCGTCGAGCCGGTGACCAGCATCGCCAGCATGACGCCGATGAGCGACAGCGGCAGCGACAGCATGATGGCCAGCGGCTCGAGGAACGATCCGAACTGGATGACGAGCACGAAGTACATCAGCAGCACGGCGAGCGCCAGTGCCGCGAAGATCTGGCCGAACACCACGGCCTGGTCCTCGCTCTCGCCTCCCTGCCGCAGCGTGTAGCCCGGAGGGAAGTCGATGTGCGCGATCCGGGCGTTGATGTCCTTCAGCACCTCGGTGAGCGCGCGCCCTTCCGTGTTGGCCTGGACGGCGATGACGCGCTCGCGATCCAGGTGATCGATCCGCGCCGGACCGAGCCCCGCCGTGATCCGCGCCACCTGCCCGAGCGGCACTGCCACGCCCTGCCCCTCCGGACCCTGCACGAACAGCGGCAGCGCCGCGAGGTCGCGCACGCGCTCGCGTGCCTCGGGCGCCAGGCGCACGTAGACGTCGCGCGTCTCACCCGACGGGTCGATCCAGTCGCCCGAGTCCAGCCCCGCAAACGCGATGCGCAGCGTCTGCGCGACTTGGCCGACGCTGACGCCGACGGCGCCCGCGAGCCCGCGGTCGAGCGCGATCTCGATCTCGGGCTTCTGGCCGCGCGTCGAGAGCCCCACGTCCACGGCGCCCGGCACCTGCTCCACCTCGGCGCGCACGAGCGCCGCGAGCCGGTTCAGCTCCCGCGTGTCGGGCCCCTGCAGCTGCAGCTGGATCTGCTTCTGGTTCTCGAAGTTGCCGCTGCCGATGCTGGCGATCACGCCACCGAGCCCGGCGAACTTGCGGCGCAGATCCGCCTCCACGTCCGCCTGGTGCCGCGACCGCTCCGACTTCGGCTTGAGCCTCACGTAGACGATGCCCTCGTCGACCGCTTCCGTGCGGCCGCCGATGGTCGTGTACGTGTAGGCGACCTCGGGCAGCTCGCGCGCCAGCCGCGCCGCCTCCTCGCTCTTCAGCTTCGTGTAGGCGAGGTTCGATCCCGGCGGCGTCTCGATGTTGATCAGGAACTCGGACTGATCCGATTTCGGGAAGAACGCGCCGCCGACGATGCCGAGCGCGGGCAGCGCGAGCGCGCCGATGAACGACGCGAGCGCCAGCGCGGTCATCGCGAGCCGGTGGTCGAGCGCCCAGCCGATCAGCCGCTTGTAGCCGTCCGCCTGCCGGTCGAACCAGCGGTTGAACCGTACCAGCAGCCGCGCGAGCCACATCCGCTGCTCCGGAGCCAGGTGCGGATCGGGCCAGTACGCCGAGAGCATCGGGTCGAGCGAGAAGGAGACGAACAGCGAGACCAGGACCGAGCACGCGATGGTCAGCGCGAACGGCTTGAACCACTGACCCGCCAGATCGCCCATGAACGCGACCGGGACGAACACGACGACGATCGAGAACGTCGTCGCGGCGACGGCGAGCCCGATCTCGGCCGTGCCCTCCTGGGCCGCCGTGTAATGGTCCTTCCCCATCTCGACGTGCCGCACGATGGTCTCGCGCACGACGATCGCGTCGTCGATCAGGATGCCGATCGCGAGCGACAGCCCCAGCAGCGACATCGTCTCCAGCTTGAAGCCGAAGAGCCAGACCGCCACGAACGAGGCCATCACCGACACCGGCAGCGCCAGGCCGGTGATCACGGTCGAGCGCCACGAGTTGAGGAACAGAAAGACGACGAGCACCGTGAGCGCCGCACCTTCGATGAGCGCGCTCTGCACGTCGGCGACCGAGTTGGCCACGCGCGGACCGGCGTCGCGCGCGACGATCAGCTCGACGCCGGGCGGCAGCGACTTCCGGATCTCGTCCACGCGCGCGCGCACGAGATCGCTGACCTCGGTGGTGCTGTAGCCGTCGGCCTTGATGATGTCGATGCCGACCGCGTCGCGTCCGTTGAACAGCGCCGCCGTGCGCGGCTCCTCCGTGCCGTCGCGGGCCACGGCGACGTCGCCGAGCCGCACGAGCCGGCCGTTGCGCTGCGCGATGACGATCCGCGCGAAGTCGTCCGGCGTCTCGAGCCGGCCGAGCAGGCGGATCGTCCGCTCGTCGAGCGTGCCGTTCAGCCGGCCGACCGGGGCCGCCAGGTTCTGCGCCTGCAGCGCCTGCACGACCTCGCTCACCGCCACGCCGGCGGCCTGCAGCGCCTGCGGCTTCAGCTCGATCGTCATCTCCCGTTCGACGCCGCCGACGACGCGCACCTCGGCGACCCCGGTGACGCTGCGCAGCTGCCGCGTCAGGCCGGGATCGGCGATCCGCGTCAGCTCCGCGCCGTCGAGCGTTTCACTCGCCAGCGTGAGCTGGACGATCGGGAAGTCGTTCGGGTCGAACTTCGTGAGGATCGGCTCCTCCATCTCCGGCGGCAGATCGTTCCGGATCTGGGAGATGCCGTCGCGGATGTCCTGCGTGGCCTCCTGCAGGTTCTTCGCGAAGACGAACTCGACGGTGATGACGCCGAAGCTGTCGAGCGCGTTGCTCTGGATCTTCTTGACGCCGCTGATCGACGAGATCTGCTCCTCGATCGGCTCGATGACCTCGCGCTCGACCGTCTCGGGCGACGCGCCGGGGTACGGGATCGCCACCGACACGATCGGCGGCGAGACGTCCGGGAACTCGTCGGTCGGCAGCGACACGAGCGCGAAGAGCCCGAACACCACCAGCGCCAGCATCGTGACGATGGTGATGATCGGGCGGCGAATGGCGAAATCGGAAATCCACACGGCGTCAGTCTCCCGTGGCGCCGTCCCGGATGCGGACCGGCGTGCCCGGCGTCATGCCCTGTGCGGCCCCGACGAGCAGCAGGTCGCCTTCCGCGACACCCGACGCGATTTCGATGCGTTCCGTCTGCGCGTCGCGGAGGCCGAGATCGACCTCCACGCGCTCGGCCTTCCCGTCACGCACGCGCAGCACCCAGGGGGTCCCGTCGCGCTCGTTGACCGCGGACAACGGCACGACGAGCGCACGGCGCGTCTCCTGCACGACCCGGCCATCGGCGAACAGCCCGGCGACGAGCCGCCCCGAGGTGTTCGGGATGGCGACGAAGATCGGCACCTGGCGGGTCAGCGGATCGGCCATCGGGCTGATGCGCTCGATCCGTCCCTCGAAGGTCTGCCCCGGATAGCCGCGCACCTGGAAGTGCACCGTCGCGCCGACGCGGACGGCGGCCAGCTGCTCGGACGGCACCGAGGCCTCGAGGCGCATGCTCGACGGGTCGATGATCGTGTAGAGCTCGGTGCCGGGGCTCACGACGTCCCCGTCGCTCACGTGACGGCGGGCGACGATGCCGTCGAGCGGCGCCGTCACGGTCGCGTCGCCGAGCGCCTTCTTCGCCGACGCGAGCCGCGCCTGCGCATCGTCGAGCGCCGCGCGCGCCGCGACGGCGGTGTTCCGCGCCGCCTCGAGGTCGCGCTCCGCGAGCGCGCCCCCCTTCACCAGCCGCTCGGTGCGCGCGAGCTCGCGCTCGGCCACCTGCAGGCTCTCCTCGGCCGAGCGGACCTGCGACTGCGCGGAGCGGTACGCGTCCTCCTGCGTGCGGGCTTCCACGCGCACGAGCACGGTGCCGCGCCGGACGGCCTGGCCTTCGTCGGGTCCGACGGCCAGCACCGATCCGCCGACCTCCGCGCGCACCGTGGCCTCACGCTTCGCGCGCAGCTCGCCCGAGATGAGCGGCCCGACGGTGATCTCGTCCGCCGCCACCGTGACGACGTTCTCGCGGCCGACTTCGATGACCGGAGGTCCGGGGTTTGCGGCCGCCGGCGTGCCGCCGTTGCCGCAGGCCGCGGCGCCGGCCGCGAGTCCGGCCGCAACGGCCAGCGCAAGGAATCGACGAAGAAGCAATGCGAACGACATGACGATCACCGTCCTCCTGGGCCGGAGGTGAATCCGGCCGCGCCCGTCCCGGGCGTGGTCTGCGCGGCCGGCTGCGACTGGGCGGGCACAGCGGCCGGAGCGGCCGTCCCCTGCGCCGACTGGGCACCGGACCCGGCCGCAGCCGATGCGGCGGCGAAGCCCGCGCCGAGCGGCAGCTCGGGCAGCAGCGCCAGCCGGATGCGGCGCACCTGGAGATTGCGCGCCGCTTCGGCGCGCGTGGCCAGCGCCTGCGCCAGCTGCAGGCGGGCATCGGACAGCTCGAGCTGCGTCGAGAGGCCTTCGCGGTAGCGCAGCTCCGCGATCTCGTAGGCGCGCTGCGCCTGCTGGATCGTCGCGGCGCTGGCTTCCCACTCCGCGCGCGCCGCCTCGACGTCCTGTCTGGTGCTCGCTTCATCCAGCGCCGCGAGCTCCTCGGTGAGGCGCAGCTCCGCGCGCGCCTGCTCGACGCCGGCACGCGCGATGGCCTCGTTCGCGCGGATCCGGCCGCCGTTGAACACCGGCACGGTCACCCCGACGCCGACGGTCCAGTTCTGCCGCCAGTCGGTGAAGTCCGGCAGCCCGCTGGGATAGTCGACCAGTCCGTAGTCCGATCGCAGCGCGACGGTCGGCCGGCGCCCGGCGCGGGCAATCGCCGCCGCCTGCTCGGCAATCCCGACCTGATTGCCGGTCTGCTCCACCGCCAGGCGCGAGCGCGCCGACTCCGCCGCGGCGACCGCCAGCGCCTCGGCGAAGCGCGGCGGCGGCGGCAGCGTGGCGTCCTCGAGGTCGGCGACGAGCTGCAGCGGCTCGCCCAGCGGCAGATCGAGCAGCTGCTTCAAGCGGAGATACGCCACCTCCCGGGCGTTGCGGGCCCGGACCACCGACGGCTGCAGCGAGTCGCGTGCGACCCGCGCGCGCAGCAGCTCGAACTCGGAGACCCGGCCTGCGGTGCGCTGCTGCTCCGTGACGCGCAGGGCGCGATCGGCCTGCTCGTAGGCCGCCTCCGCGATCTCGACGATGCGATCCGCGAGCGCCGCGTCGTAGAACGCCTCGGCGACGTCGAGCGTCGTCTGGGCCCGCGCCGACGCGAGCGACAGCTGGGCGTTGTTGCGCTGGAGCTCGGCCTGCCGCTCCTGCGCGCGGACACGGCCGCCGGCATACAGGAGCTGCGAGAAGCTCAGGCCGAGGCGGTACACGTTCGCCTGGCCGAACGGCAGCTCCCCGAAGTCGACGCCCTCGCCGGGATCCGGCGCCGTGTCGAACAGCCCTTCGAACTCGGACTTGAGCGTCCGGTCGTACGACGCCGCGCCGTTCAGCTGCGGCAGCCGCTCGCTCCGGGCCAGTTGCCGCCCGGCTTCGGCGCGGGTGACGTCGGCGCGGGCGATGGCGACCTGCTCGCTCGTCGACTCGGCGAGCTGCAACGCCTCGTCGAGCGTGAGCGTGCGCGCGGCCGTCTGCGCCGCGGCCGCCGCGGGCGCGAGCGCGACGGCGAGCGCGCCGACCACGCACACGAGACGGCCTGCGCGGACCGGACGGCCCGGGAACTGTGGAGAGTTGTCCAATGACACGCGGTGTTGCTCCTGACCGTTAGGAACCCAGACCCGGCGCGCGCGCCGACAGCGCGCGGGATGACGCGCCGATGGCCTGGAGGAACAGCGAGACGTAGGCGCGGACGGCGACCTCCGGGCTGTCGGGATAGCGCTGCGGCATGCAGTCGCGCCCCATGGCGTCAGAGAAGACCGTGCCCATCAGCATCGCGCCCGCGTTGCGGGGCAGCCAGTTGCCCGTGGCCAGCCCGAGCGTGCGGAGCCGCTCCAGGTAAGCCTCCAATGCCTCGGCGAGCCTGTTCGGGGCCTGGCAGGCGGCCCGGATGGCCTCGGGAAACTCCGTGATCTCGCCCATGCAGACGCGAATCAGATCGCGCGACTCCCAGAGGGCGGCGTGGTAGCGGAGGCAGAACTCGCCAAGCTCGGCTTCGGGGTCGACTGGATGCTCCGGCAGCCGGCAGTCCAGGGCCTGCTCGGCCTTCCAGGCAAGGGCCTCGTTGAGCAGCGCCTCCTTCGACCCGAAGTGGCGGAACAGCGTGACCTCGTTGACCCCGGCCTCGTGGGCGATCCGCTTCGTCGTCGCCCCCCGGAAACCCGAGGCGGCGTAGACCTTCAGCGCGGCCTGGAGAAGCTGTTCACGCGCGTCCATGACGGTTGTCCGACCAATTGCATGCAAGCACTTACTTTCAGCACGGTACTGAGACGCAGGTCGGGGGCAGGAGGTTCCAGGCATGGCTGAGAGGCTCGGTCGCGAGTGGGCGCGGCCAGAGGGCGGGCCGAGGATGTGAACGGGGCGAGAAGAAAGAAGATGAGACGCGAACCGGGTTCCGGGGCCGGGAGGTCCGGACCTGGGGTCCGCCTTCCCCGTCCCCGGGACCCGATGCGATCAACGCCGGCGCGGACTCCGGTTCGCCGCGGCGGCGGCACGCTCCTGGCGACCCCGTCGCGGACCGGCGGCAACGGGCTCCGCGACGGCCGCGGCCTCGTTGATGTGGCTCTCGGCGAGCCCGGTGAGCTTCTCGTCCGTCTGCCGTTCCTCCTCGAGCGTGGTGTGGAGCAGCTCGGCGGCATCGTCCAGCCCGAGCTGTCGCGCCCACGACGCCAGCGTGCCGTACACCGCGATCTCGTAGTGCTCCACGCGCTGCGCGGCGGCAATCATGGCCGCATCCCGGAGCGGACCGTCGTGTTCCTTCACGACGTCCTGGCCCTCCTTGATGATGCCCGCCATGCCTTCGCAGTGTATGCCGCGGGGACGCATGTCCAGCATCTCGAACACCTGATCGAGGCGCTCGATCTGGACCTGCGTTTCTTCGAGGTGCGTCTCGAGCGCTTCGCGCAGGTCGTCGGTCTCCGCGGACTTGATCATCTTCGGCAGCGCCTTCGTAATCTGCTTCTCCGCGTCGTAGACGTCGCGGAGCTCCTCGACGAAGGCCTCCCTCAAGGTGCTGGTCTCGGCCATGTCGTGCTTCCTCCTCCCCGGTGAGCGCGACACCGCGCCGCGCCTCACGCGTGCCCTGCAAGGACGCGACCAGATGCGGTCCGGACGCGCCCTCCCGCACGTCCGGACCGCAGGAATCAGGCTCGCGCCCGCAGGAAGTCGTCGATCTCGCGCTCCGCTTCGTCGCGCGCGTACCCGTACCGCTCCTGCAGCTTGCCGATCATCTTCTCGGCGTCGCCCTGCACCTGATCGAGGTCGTCGTCGGTCAGCCTCCCCCACTGCCGGCGCACCTCTCCCTTCAGCTGCAGCCACTTGCCTTTCAGGACGTCGACGTTCATGAACGCATCTCCTTCGGCCGCTGGATGCGGCTCGGCAGTAGAGCCGTTCAAGAGGTGTGCCTGGACAGGTGGGATCAGGTCGGATCAGGTCTGATCGGGTCTGATCAGGTCTGATCAGGTCCCGCCCGCGCCTGCGGCGGGCGCGCGGGCGGATCAGGTCGGATCGGGTCCCGCCTCCGCGCTGCGCGCTTCGGCGCGGATCAGGTCCGATCAGCCCCGCAGCCCGAAGGCGTGAAGGGTCAATGAGCCGCTGCGCTGGCGAGTGATTGAACGGCAGACAGCAGATGATCCGGCTCGACGGGCTTCGCCAGGTGGATCTGGAACCCCGCGGCGAGCGCGCGCTGTCGATCCGCAGAGCCTGCGAACGCGGTGAGTGCGGCCGCCGGCAGCCGCGCGAAGCGCGGGAGCGATCGGAGCTCGCGGAGCAGCTCGTAGCCGTCGCGATCGGGCATCGCGATGTCCGAGAGCAGCAGATCGGGCGCATGCCGGCGGGCTTCGGCGAGCGCTTCGCTCACCGACCCCACGCTGATCACCTCCGCGCCGTGCAGCCGCAGCAGCGAGGTCAATGCCTCGCGCGCATCCGGCTCGTCCTCGACCAGCAGGACGCGCAACCCCGACAGCGGCCCCTTCACCGCGGCTTCCCGCGGCGCGGGAGCGTGCGCGAGGGACACGATGAATCCGGCGCGTCCGCCGTCGTGTATTGGAACGAGGCTTCCGCCAAGCAGCTCGAACAGACGCCGCGCGAGCAGCAGGCGCACGTCGAAGCCGCGCGTCGAAGACGCCGGCCCTCGCGGCACGCCTTCGGGCGGCTCGCCGAAGATCACCTCGAGCGCATCGGGACGCAGCGGCGGCCCTTCGTCGCGCACGGTGATCTCGACGTGCGCGGGCCCGCCGCTCAGGGTCACGGTCACCACGCCGTGCGGCGGGCTGCTCTCCGCCGCATGCGCCAGCAGCAGCGCCAGCGCCTGCGCCGCCCGTGCCGGATCGCACCACGCCTCCAGACCGCCCGGACCGGTGTCGATCTGCCAGCGCACGCCGGCCGCGCGCGCCGCCGGCGTCGCGCGATCCATGGCGTTGCGCAGCAGCGCGCTGACGTCCACCGACGTCGGCACCGCGGTCAACGCGCCCGCGTCGACGCGCCACAGGTCCATGGCCTCGTCCAGCGACTCGGCGAGCTGGCGGGCATGGGCCGCAATGGTGCCGGCCGCGCGTGCGCGCAGCGCCTCGTCGAGCGAGCCGGCCCGCAGCAGCTCGGCCCACCCGACGATGGTGTTGAGACACGAGCGCAGGTCGTGCGCGATGCTGCCGATCGCGTCGCCGCCGAGCCGCGCAGCGGGCGCCGGCTCGGACCGTGAACTCGACCGCGGCGCCGCGCTGTCCCGGGTCATCGCCAGCTCCGTCAGTTCCGTCCCGGCTTCTTCCCGCGATCGGTGGCCTCGCCGGGCACGCGATCGAGCAGCCGGTACTTCCGCAGTTTGCTGTAGAGCGTCGGCCGGTACACGCCCAGGATGCTGGCCGCGGCCCGCTTGTTCCCCTGCGTCCGCTCGAGCGTCTGCACGATGGCGAGGCGCTCGATCTCCTCGAGGGTATGGTGCGGCGGGATGAAGAACTCGCCGGTCTCGAACCCCGGCTCGGGATCCCGCACGCTCACGGGCAGATCCGCCGGCATGATCGAGGACCCGCTCGCGACGATGACCGCGCGCTCGATGACGTGCTCGAGCTCGCGGACGTTTCCGGGCCAGCGGTACCGCTGCAGCAGCCGGAGCGCCTCGGGCTCGCAGCGATCGACCTGGCGTCCGTGCCGCTCGGCGTACTTCAGGATGAAGTGGTTCACGAGCAGCGGGATGTCGTCGGTCCGCTCGCGCAGCGGCGGGATCGCGATGGTGACGGTGTTGATCCGGAAGTAGAGGTCCTCGCGCAGCTTGCGGTCGGCGAGCGCCGCGTCGAGGTTGGCGTTGGTGGCGCAGATCAGCCGGAAGTCCGAGCGCACCACCCGGCTGCCGCCGACGGGCCGGAACTCCCGGTCCTGCAGCACGCGCAGGAGCTTCACCTGCAGCGCCGCCGGCATCTCGCCGATCTCGTCGAGCAGCAGCGAGCCGCCGTCGGCCAGCTCCATCAGGCCCATCCGGTCCGCGACGGCACCCGTGAACGCGCCCCGGCGATGGCCGAAGAGCTCCGATTCGATCAGCTCGGCCGGCAGCGCCGCGCAGTTGATCGTCACGAACGCGCCGCGGCTGCGCCGGCTCTGCTGATGCAGCGCCGTCGCGACGAGCTCCTTCCCGGTGCCGTTCTCGCCGTGGATGAGCACGCTGGCGTCGGTGGGCGCGACCTTCGCGATGAGCGAGAAGAGCTGCCGCATCTTCTCGCTGCGGCCGATGAAGTTGGCGCCGAGCGACTGGTCTTCCAGCAGCCGTTCGCGCAGGCGGCGGTTCTCGTCGGCGAGCGCGAGCTTCTCGCGCGCCTTGTCGAGCTGCGCGAACAGCAACGAGGTGTCGATCGGTTTCTCGATGAAGCTGAACGCGCCGGCGTTCATGGCCTCGACGGCCCGGGGGACGCTCCCGAAGCCGGTGATCATCAGCACCTGGCACTCGGGGCTCGCATCCTTGAAGTGCTGCAGCAGCTCCAGGCCCTCGACGTCCGGCAGGACGAGGTCCATCAGCACCAGCAGCGGGTGCCAGGCCTCGAGCGTGCGGCGCGCCTCGGCGCCGGACGCGGCCGTCCGCACGGTGTAGCCGCGCGGCTCGAGCAGTCCGCGCAGCGCCTCGGCGGCGTCGGCCTCGTCGTCGATAATCAGCACCCGGTGGCCCGACGGCATGCAGCTCTCTCCGGATCACGGACGGCCGGCTGCGGCAGCCGGCCGCCGTGAACGCGACTACGGGCGCCGGTTCCGGACCGGCTACGCCGGGGGATAGGTCGGAGTGGTGAACGGCCGCTGGCCGGGCTCGCCCTGACCGGTCTGCTCGGATGCAGCCTCGCGGCCCCGCTCCATCATCTCGCGGCCGCGGTTCTTCAGCCCTTCCATGCGGCCGTGCGCCTGCTCGTAGGTCCGGGCCGCGGTCTGCCGCAGCTTCTCGCCGGACTGCTTCAGCTGGTGCCGCATCTCGGCGCCGGAGCGCGGCGCGAACATCATCCCGATGGCGGTCCCCACGGCGGCACCGACCAGCAGACCGGCCATGAAGCCACCGCCGCCGTATTCCGCTCGCTCGATGTCCATCTCGTACATGTGACGCTCCTTCAAGACGCGTGTGCACGGCAGAGGCCGCGTCCCCGGCCGGGTTGCGTCGATCGATCGTGTGGAACTGCGGCTATCAATGCCCGTGCCAGCGCGGGACTCAGATCGCCTCGCGGCGCGGCGCGTGCGTGACGCGCTTCATCGCCGCGAACGAGTCGCGCCCTTCGTGGAACGCGCTCCGCGCCTTGTCGGCGGTCTCGCGCAGCCGGCGCAGCTCGTCCGTCCAGGTGTCGAGCATCGGCCCGAGCCGCTCGCGGAACTGCCGGCCGTGGTCCGTCAGAAACAGGTATCCGAAGGCTAGGCCGATCGCAGCCCCGAGGACCATCGTCGCGACCGGCCCGAAGTTGAACGACTCCTGTCCACCGCTCCACTCTCCGTGCGCATGACCCGACATCGTCACGTTCCGCCTCCTCTGGTCGGCGCGGCTGGCGCCGCCGCCCGCATCCGGCACTTCTGCTCCAAGCCCTGTGCCAGCGCTGCCGCCGGCATTCCGCGCCGGACGTACGACACGCCCTGTCTCAGGCGGATACACGCCGACCATTGCGTCGTACTGTTCCAGCGTGCGCGGCGATCACCGCTCGGTCGCGACCGAGACGTCCCCCGTCCGACGGAGCACGCTGATCCCGACGTCGGTGCCGCGCCGCTCGCAGAGCACCTCGAGCCGCGCGCCGGCGACTTCGAGGTTCGCGAGCCGCAACCAGTCCAGCGTATCCGGCAGCTGCGGGTTGTGAAAGACGACGCGCCGCCGCGCGCCGTCGATGCTGAGTCCGAGCAGCGCCTGGACCAGGAGGTACGGCGCGGCCGCCGCCCACGCCTGCGGCGCGCAGGCGACCGGGTAGCGCGTCGGCCCCTCCCCCGCGCGCCGGCGGAACCCGCAGAACAGCTCGGGGAGCCGCCGCAGCTCGAAGTGCAGGCTGGCGTCCAGCAGGGCCGTGACGATCCGCACGACCTCGTCCTTGAACCCGTAGCGCGCCAGGCCGAGCGCGATGAGCGCGCTGTCGTGCGGCCAGATCGACCCGTTGTGATAGGACATCGGGTTGTAGCGCGACTCGCGGTCGGCTATCGTCCGGATGCCCCACCCGCTGAACATCTCCGGCATCATCAGGGTCGCGACGACGCGCGCGGCGCGATCGGGCGACGGCAGGCCGCTCAGCAGCACCTGCCCGGCGTTCGACGAGAGGACCTCGCACGGGCGCTTGCGGCCGTCGAGCGCGAGCGCGTAGGTGCCGAGCGACTCCACCCAGAAGCGGCGCTCGAACTCCCGCCGCAGCGCGTCGGCCTGCCGCTGCAGCTCGCGGGCGCGCCGCGCGTCGCGGCACGCCGACGCGATGGCGGCCGCTTCCCGCCGCGCGGCGTAGACGTAGCCCTGGACCTCGCAGAGCGCGATCGGTCCCTCGGCCAGCGTGCCGTCCTGGTGGAAGATGGCGTCGTGGGAATCCTTCCAGCCCTGGTTGCGCAGGCCCCGCCCGGTCGCGCGTTCGTATTCCACGAACCCGTCGCCGTCGAGGTCGCCGTACTGATCGATCCACCGCAGCGCCGCATCGACGTGCGGCCAGATGGCGCGCGCGAACCGGAGATCCCCCGTACGCTCGAGATAGCGCCCCGCGAGGACGATGAAGAGCGGCGTCGAGTCGACACTGCCGTAGTAGCGGCCGAACGGGACGTCGCCGAGCGCCGCCATCTCGCCGTCGCGGGCCTCGTGCAGGATCTTCCCGGGCTGCGCGTCGCGCTCCGGCTCGACGGCCGTTGCCTGCGTCGCCGCCAGATACTCGAGCACGCCGCGCGCGATCGCCGGATCGGCCCACAGCATCGCCAGCGCGGTGATCAGCGCGTCGCGGCCGAAGACGGTGCTGAACCACGGAATGCCGGCGTACGGATACGGTCCGTACGGCGTGTCGGTGAGCATCATCGCGACGTCGGCGACGGCACGGTGCATCCAGCGATCGAATCGATCGCTGGACGTCTCGACACGCGCGATGCGGGCACGGGTGGCCACCCCGGCATGCGTGGCATCGGCCAGCGCCTCGTCCAGTGCGCGGCCGGGCTCGACCGGAGACGACCCGCCGCAGGAGATCGCGACGATGCAGCTGCCGGTGGCGCGTGGTCCCGCGCGCAGGACGAAGCGGAGACGCCCGTCCTCATGACGCGGAGGCGGGTCGCACGCCACGCGCGTCTCCCGCGTCAGTCCGTCGAGCCCCTCGTACCGGAAGATGACGCCCTGCGGCGTCGGCTCGGGCGACAGCAGCCGGCCGCGGCGCCGGCGCGGCGAGCCCCGGACCTCGAAGATGTCGGCGAAGTCGGCGCCGACGTGCAGCTCGAACGCGATCTCGCAGAGCCGCGCGCCGAAGTTGGTGAGCGCGATCCGCTCGTAGCAGGTCCCTTCCCACAGGAAGCGACTGCGATGCACGTGCAGCAGCCCCTGCGGCCAGAGCAGTTCGCCGTCGACCCACAGCTCCGGATTGGCCAGGTCCACCGTCAGCACGTCGCTGCTCTCCTGCAGCGTCGAGCTGAGCAGCAGGAACCGGTGCCCTCCCGCAATCCGCAGCTCGTACGTGGAGAGGTGACGGGTGCCGCGGTGGTAGAGCCCCTGCTCGTGCAGGCGCAGCCCGCCGGCGTCCCCGAACGTGTCGAACACGCCGAACGTGTCGCCGTGCTTCAGCACGCGCGTGCGCTCGTCGCGCCGCTCGACGGCCGCAACGGCGTACTCGAGGCTCGGGTCGTGGGCGACGTCCGTCACGCCGTGGCTTCCTCCGGGGCACGGCGTGCCGCCAGGTCCATCACCCGCCGGTAGACGAGCTCGTAATCACGCGCCATGCGTGTCGACGTGAACCGGCGCTCGAACGCCCGGCGGCACACCGCGCGGTCGAGGTGCGCCGCCTCGTGCACCGCCGCCACCGCATCGTCCATCGACTCGACGATGAAGCCGCCGCGGCCGTGGTCGACGAGCTCGGGAACCGAGCCGCAGCGCCACGCGATGACCGGCGTGCCGCAGCCCAGCGCCTCGATGACCACCATCCCGAACGGCTCCGGCCAGTCGATCGGAAAGAGGAGCGCCATCGCGCCGCCGAGCAGCTGCAGCTTCTCCGGTTCCGGCAGCTCGCCGAGGTACTCGACGCCGTCGAGCTGCAGCAGCGGCCGGATGCGGCTTTCGAAGTACTCGCGGTCGGCGGCGTCGACCTTGGCGGCGATGCGCAGCGGCACGCCCGTGCGGCGCGCGATCTCGATGGCGCGGTCCGGCCGCTTCTCGGGGGCAATCCGTCCCACGAACGCGAGATAGCCGTCGTGCCGCGGCGAGAACGACACCTTCTCCGCCGGCAGCCCGTGGTGCACCGTGCCCACCCAGTGGGCGTCCGGGATCGGCCGCCGCTGATCGCGCGAGATGGAGACGAGCGGCAGGTCGTCGCAGATGGCGAAGAGCGGACGGTAGTCCGGCACGTCGAGCCGGCCGTGCAGCGTCGACACGGTCGGCACGCTCAGCCGGCGCGCGAGCGGGAACTGGAGGAAGCCCGTGTGGAAATGCACGATGTCGAACAGATGCGCGACCCGCGCGACCTCCTCCAGCTGGGCCACGTGATGCGCCAGCGTGTCCCTGCACTCGGGATTGAGCCTCAGCGCGGAGCGGCCGAACGGCACCAGCCGGGCGGAGGTCACGGAGTCGCCGCTGGCGAACAGCGTGACGTCGTGGCCGCGGCGAACGAGCTCCTCCGTGAGATATGACACGACCCGTTCGGTGCCGCCGTAGGCGACGGGAGGCACACGCTCATACAACGGAGCGACCTGCGCGATTCGCATGGCGTCTGAAATTCCTTCGTTGCGACGCGGTGCGGCGAGCTGTGCCGTCTTGCCGCGTCTCACCTCGACGGTCGCGCCGTGTGGGATGGCGCGTGGAAGGTCATTCCCGCAGACCCTCGCGCCGCCGATCCTCGTCCGCGAGCGGCACCGGATGACGCCAGCGGCCGAAGGACAGTCCGATGAGCAGCATCGCGCAGGCCAGGCCGAGCCCTCCGAGCACGATCGCCCCGACCGTCAGGTAGGGGGCGGCCCAGTCGAGGTCCCGGCCGATGGTCTCCGTCGGATCGCCAATCGTCGCCCCCACCAGGAGCAGGACCGAGATCAGACCGAGCGCGAGCCCGACCGTGAACAACGCCACACGTGGCATCTGCAACCCCTGCACACGCTGATACGAACTGCGTGCCAGCGGTCGGGCATGGCGGGAAGCACGAACACGCCGTTCACGTGCGCATGGGGCTGGAGCTCACCAAGACACCCCATGAACTCGGGAAGACGCGGCGCGCCACGGTCCAGGCCGCTACGCTGACGAGACGAACTCGCGCTTGAACCTGCGCGTGCGCCCGTCGGGGAACGCCACCTCGACGATGGCCCCCTCGATCCGCTCGACCTCGCCCGTGCCGTGAACGGGCACCCGGACGCGGTCACCGACAGCGAGGACGGGAGCTGTCGGTTCCGGCGATGGCGGCCGGAGCTGTGCGGCGGGCTCCGGCACGGGCTCGGGAATGCCGCGCTCGCAGTTGTCGCAGGTGTCGCAGCGCTCCCAGTCCACGGACTCTCCGAAGTACTCCAGGATCGTCCGCCAGCGGCAGCGCGCCGTCTGGGCGTAGGCCACCATGCGATCCAGCTTCTCGCGATCGCGCGCGTGGCGCGCGCCCGCCTGCGCGACGAGGTCGCGGAGGCCCGGCGCGTCGAGCACGCCCTCCGGCGTGAACCGCGATCCGTGGCGCTCCCGCGCGAGGCCAGCGTCCTTCAGCATCGCGAGCACGACGCGGATGCGATCGGTCGAGCGCGTCGAGGTCAGCGCGGCAATCTCGCGGAGCGTCGCCGGTCTGCCGGCGGTGTCCACGGCGCGGACGAGCGCGCCGTGGACGTCCGCGAGCAGCTCCTCGTCTGCGCGGCCGCCGCCCAGGAAGAACAGCTGCGTGCGGCGGTCCGCGCTCGTGTGGAACAGCACGCATCGTGCCGGCTCGTCGTCGCGCCCGGCGCGCCCCGACTCCTGGTAGTACGCCTCGAGGGATCCGGGCAGGCTGTAGTGCACGACGAAGCGGATGTCCGGCTTGTCGATGCCCATGCCGAAGGCGTTCGTCGCGACGATGACCGGCAGCTCGCCGCGCATGAAGCGCGCCTGGGTCTCGCGCCGCTCGCGCGCACCGAGCTGCCCGTGGTAGCGGGCGGCGGTCATCCCGCCGGCTTCGAGCTGCGCGAGAACCGTGTCCACGTGGCGGATCGTCGAGCAGTAGACGATCCCGGGCGGCTCGAGGCTCCGCACCAGCGGCCCGATACGTCCCTGCCGCTCGTCGTCGGACGCCGCGATGACCTCGTAGCGCAGGTTCGGCCGGTAGGCGCCGGTGTTGATGACCTGCATCGACTGCAGCTCGAGCTGCAGGCCGATGTCGTCGATGACGTCGGGGGTTGCCGTGGCCGTCAATGCCAGCACCGGCGGCGATCCGAGCTGCCGCCGCGCGGCGCCGAGCGCGAGGTACGCCGGCCTGAAGTCATGACCCCATTGCGAGATGCAGTGCGCCTCGTCGATCACGAACAGGTCGATCCGGCGACCGCGCAGTGAGGCGAGGAAGTCGCCGTCGGACAGGCGTTCGGCGGTGGTCAGCAGGAACTCGTGACTCTCCGTCCGGATGCCCTCCACCGCATCGTCACGTTCGCGCGCCGTGATCGCGCTGTTCAGCTGCGCCGCCTCGAGCCCGAGATCGCCGAGCTTGTCGACCTGGTCCTTCATCAGCGAGATCAGCGGCGAGACGACGATCGTCATGCCCGGAAGGATCAGCGCGGGCAGCTGATAGCAGAGCGACTTGCCCGCGCCGGTGGGCATGATCGCCAGCGTGTCGCGTCCCTCGAGCACGGACGCGATGACGGCTTCCTGTCCGGGACGGAACTCGTCGAGGCCGAACACGCGGGACAGCGTGCGGCGCAGCTCGGCCGGCGCGATGCGCGGGCGCCGGGATGTGTGGCGGGAGGCGGCAGAGGGTGCGGTGGACACGGGAGTCGGCGGACTCCCGTGCCCCTGCACGCTCCGTTCCGATCAGTCGGTGTCCATCCGGGCTTCGACGATCGTCCGGGTGGCCGCGTCATAGCGCATGCGGCGCCCGGTCCGCTCGGCCTCGCGGCCGAGGCAGCACGCGACGGCGTGCGCGAAGCCGACGTCAATCGGCGCGTTGGGCGTGCGCCGCGACTGGATGCACTCGATCCAGTTCCGGACGTGCGGCTGTGCATCGCCCGCGGTGAGCGATCCGTCGGTCCGCGCGGGCGGGGCCGGCAGCACGTAGTCCTGCGCGTCGGGCGGCCGGCGGTGATCGGCGGGCCGGCTGGTCCAGTCGCGCGAGTCCAGGAACCGCTTCCGGCCGTAGAACACCTGATAGTCCGACTCCGGTCCCGAGCCCAGCCGCGACGAGAACGTCAGCAGCCAGCCCTTCGGGAACTCGAAGACGTACTCGGCCGTGTCGCTGATCTCGCGCCCGTCGCGCCAGGTGAGCGTCCCGCCGAGCGCGACGGCCGACGTCGGGAACGGATCCTCCATGAACCAGAGCGCGACGTCGATCATGTGGCTGCCCAGCAGCCCGACCAGTCCGGTCGTGTAGTCGTGGAAGCACTGCCAGCGGACGTACCGCATCGGGTCGAACGGCCGCTTCGGCAGGTAGCCGAGGTACTGCTCCCAGTCGACGTCCTGCTCGCGCACCATGTCGTACGGGCGGGCCCAGCTGGCGACGTTGCGGTTCCAGGCCGTCTCGATCTTGCAGATGTCGCCGAGCGCCCCGGAGCGCACATACTCGTACGCGGCATGGAAGCGGGGACTGCTCCGCCGCTGCGTGCCCACCTGGACGATGCGGTCGGTGGCCTTGACGGCGTCGAGCGCGGCGACGGCGTCCTCGAGCCGCGCGGACAGCGGCTTCTCGACGTAGGCGTCCTTGCCGGCGCGCACGGCGTCGATGAGCACGGTCGTGTGCGTGTGATCGGGGGTCGCGATGACGACCGCGTCAAGGCCGGGCACTGCGAGCAGGTCCTGGTGCCGCGCCATCAGCTTCGGCTTCGCGCCGGGGACGCGCGACTGCAGGTGCTCGGCGAGGCGTTCGCGGGCCGGGGTCCACACGTCGCAGAGCGCGACCACGTCCACGCGGTCGGCGGCGACGTTCAGGATCTCGTTGAGCAGGTACCGGCCGCGGACGCCGCAGCCGACCACGCCGATGCCGATGCGGTCGTTCGCGCCGCGCACACGCGCCGGCACGGCCAGGGCCGCGGCCGCAAGGCCAACGCCGGTAGCCAGGAAGTCACGTCGGGGAACGGAAGCATCGCCCACGGCACACCTCTCCGGATTTGTTGCGTGGGCGAACTATAGCAGAAGCTGCTGGGCCCGGGCGCCGTTGATCCGCGCCGGATGCCGGGCCCGGCTCAGGCCGCCCGGGCACACTGGCTATACTCATCCACAGTCCTTTCGCCGATGACCTCGACCCCGGACCCGCTGCACATCGCCTTTCTCGGGTGCGGCTTCATCACGCGCGTCCACAGCCGCCACCTCCGCGCGCTCGGCGACCGCGTCGTCCGGAGCTATGCGAGCCGGGAGCTGGCGAAGGCGGAGGCCTACTGCCGCGCGCAGGGAGGACGCCTCGCGTTCGACAGCTACGACGCCCCGCTCGCCGATCCCCGCATCGACGCCGTCGTCGTCGCGGTGCCGCCGCGCTACCATCTCGAGCTCACGCTGCGCGCGCTGGGAGCCGGCAAGCACGTGCTGGTCGAGAAGCCGGCGTTCCTGACGACCGACGACTACCTGCGGGTCCTCGACGCCGCGCGACGGGCGCAGCGCGTCGTCATCGTCGGCGAGAACGACCACTACAAGCCGCTCGCGGTCACGCTCCGGCGGCTGCTGGCCGGCGACGAGATCGGCGAGATCATCTTCGTGCACGTGGCGACCGTCGCGCGCCGGCTGAAGGCGGCCGACGACTGGCGTAACGACGAGTCGATGGCCGGCGGCGACGCGTTCTTCGAGGAGGGCATCCACTGGCTGCACCTGGCCGGCAGCCTCGGTCCCTCCATCACGGAAGCGCACGGGTACCGGCCCGAGCTGCCGCCGGAAGCCGGCGACCGTCGGGCGAAGAGCATGATGGTCGCGCTGCGGTACGACAACGGCGCGGTCGGCACGCTGCTCTACTCCCGGGAGGTGCCCTCGTTCTTCCGCGGGCTGCGGCTGTCCAAGATCTTCGGCCGCCGCGGCGTCATCACCTTCGAATCCAACGGCGCGTTCGTGGTCGTGCGCGGCCGCGGGCTGCCGCGCCTCGTCCTGCCCGGCGTGCGCGACATCCGCGGGTACCAGGCCATGTATCGCGACTTCGTCGCGGCGATCCGTGAGGGACGGGAGCCCGAGATGTCGTTGTCGCGCGCGCTCGAGGATCATCGCCTCATGGAGCAGATCTACGCGGGGCTGCGGCCGCAGCCGGCCGCGCCGGCCGCGCGCTGACGCGCGGTCCCGCAGCCCGATGCAGACCTCCGGGTTCGATCTCGTCATCATCGGCACCGGCGCCGGCGGCGGCACGATGGCACGCGCGCTGGCGGGCACCGGCGCCCGCATCCTCCTGGTGGAGCGCGGCGACGTCGTCCCCCGCGAGCCGGAGAACTGGGACCCGGCCGCGGTGTGGCGCGACCTGCGGTACCGCACGCGCGAGCACTGGATCGACGACGAGGGGCGCGAGTTCGTGCCCTACATGCACTACGGCCTCGGGGGGAACACGAAGTTCTGGGGGGCGGTGCTCTACCGGCTCCGGCGCGAGGACTTCCAGGCCGTGGAGCACGTCGACGGCGTCTCGCCCGCCTGGCCCATCGACTACGAGACGCTGGCGCCCTACTACTCCCGGGCCGAACGCCTGTATCACGTCCACGGCGCGGTCGGCGACGATCCGACGGAGCCGCCGCGCGATCCGTACCCGCATCCGCCGGTGCCGCATGCGGCGGGCATGGCGGAGATCGTCGAGCGGCTGCGGGTCGAACAGGGGCTGCATCCCTCACCGCTGCCGCTCGGCCTGATCAACCCGGGCGAGCCGAACGGGTGCGTGCTCTGCAACACCTGCAACTCGTTCCCCTGCCGGCTCGGGCTGAAGAGCGACGCGGAGACGTGCGGCGTCGGACCGGCGCTCGCGCATCCGAACGTCACGCTGTGGACGCGGGCGTACGCGCAGCGGCTGCTCACGGACCCGTCAGGGAAACGGATCGAGGCCGTCGAGATCGTGCGCGACGGCGTCACCCACCGGGTGCACGCGCCGCTCGTCGTCGTGTCCTGCGGGGCCGTGAACTCCGCGGCGCTGCTGCTCCGGTCGGCCAGCGACCGGCATCCGAACGGGCTGGCCAACTCGTCGGGGCTCGTCGGCCGCAACTACATGGCGCACCTGGCGACGATGCTCCAGGGGTTCCACCCGTTGCGGCGCAACGACACGGTCTTCCAGAAGACCGTCGCGATCAACGACTTCTATCTCCCCGGGCCGGGACGCCCGTATCCGCTCGGCCAGATCCAGTCGCAGGGGCGCACGCACGGCATCATGGCGCAGGTCGTCGGGCGCACGATCGTGCCGGGTATCCCGCTGTGGGCCTACAACGCCTGGGTCGCGCGCGGCGTCGACTGGCTCGCGATGTCGGAGGACCTGCCGAGACCGGAGAACCGGGTGACGCTGACGTCGGACGGCCGCATCCGGCTGCAGTATCGGGGGAACAACCTGCGCGCGCATCGCGAGCTGGTCCGGGAGGCCTCGCGGATGCTGCGCCGTCTCGGCTTCTGGGTCGTCGTCACGCACTCGCACAAGAGCCGCAACACGACGCACCAGTGCGGGACGCTGCGCTTCGGGACCGACCCGCGCACGTCGGTGCTCGATCCCTGGTGCCGCGCCCACGACGTGCCGAACCTGTTCGTCGTGGACGCGTCCTTCTTCCCTTCGTCGGCCGCGGTCAACCCGGGGCTGACGATTGCCGCGCAGGCGCTGCGCGCCGCCGATCACATCGCGGCGGTGGAGCTGAAGTGCGCGGCAGCGGAGACGACATGAAAGTCCGTTCGTTCAGTCACGTCGGCATCACCGTGTCCGACTTCGACCGCTTCGTGCAGTTCTACTGGGACGTCTTCGGCTGCCCGCTCGTGGGCGTCGCCGACACGCCGCCCGAGCGCGTGCGCCGCTTCTTCAAGGTCGACGGCGAAGCGCCGCGCTGCCGGATCGGGTGGATCCGCGTGCCGGGCGGCGCGGTGCTGGAGATCTTCGAGTTCAACCCGCAGCTGCCGCCGGAAGCCGGCCCCTGGAACCGCGTCGGCCAGACGCACTTCAGCTTCAACGTCCGCAACACGCAGCGGTGGCACGACTACCTGGTGAGCAAGGGGGTCGAGATCGTCAGCCCGCCGGAACGCTCTCCCCGCGGGCACACGTTCTTCTTCGCCCGCGACTTCGACGGGAACCTGATCGAGCTGATGGACCTCCGGCACATGTACTACGTGCTCGACTGGCTCGGTCCACTCGGTGGCTGGCTGTTCCGCCGCGGCCGGTACCGGCAGCACTATCTGCCGAAGCCGTCCGCCGCCGCGCGGACGTGATCTCGCCTTCCTGCAAGCGGGGCTGACAAGCCCCGCCGCTACAAGAAATCCAGAGGGGAGTACTCGTGGGCTCTTGTAGCCGGCAGACCACTGCGTAGGCTGCGGTCGCGGAGGCCAATACTTCGTGGGCTGCTGTGGCGGCGGGGCTTCAGCCCCGCCGAAGCGCGCGACCGCGAGCGGGAAACCGGCGAGCGGACGCGCGGATCTGATCCGCCGCGCCGCGAACAATCCACGCGCGGCGAGGCGGGACCCGATCAGACCCGATCCGACCTGATCCGACCTGTTCCGACCCGATCAGACCGACTCACTTCCGCGGATATTCGGGCGCCGTCTGCTCCGGCGTCGTGACCCCGGGCGGGAGCTCCAGGATCCGGATGTTCCGGAAGTGGATCTCCGCGCCTTCCGCCTCGAGACAGAGATAACCTTTCTTCTGCGTCGCGCGCGAGATCCCGTTGACGAACTTGCCGTTGACCGCGAGCTTGATCACGCCGTCGACGGCGACGACGTCGTAGGTGTTCCACTCGCCGCGGCCTTTCGCGCGGTTCTCGATCGACTTGCTGCGCTCGCCGCGCGGGTTGTCGGGCACCGTCTTCACGCCGCCGACGCCGAACAGCTCGCCGTGCACGTACGCGATCGGCGGCATCACGCCGTTGCGCATGTTCAGCTTCGGCCAGTCGAGCTCCAGCATCTGCACTTCGACGCCGTCGGGCAGGCGCGAGCGCTCGTCGGGCCGCGCCGAGCTCCAGACGAACACGCCGGAGTTGCCGCCTGGCTCCATGTGCCGCCACTCGATGTGCAGGATGAAGTTCTCGTACTGGCGCGCGCTGCACAGCACGCCGATCGGCTTCCCGGAGCAGACCAGCAGATCGTCCTTGAACTGCCAGGTGTCCTCCGCGGTGTTCACGTTGACCCAGCCGGTGAGGTCGCGGCCGTTGAACAGCGGCGTCCATTCCGGCAGCGCCTGGGAGTCCGCGCGCATCGGCAGCAGCGCCGCGCCGAGAAGCACCACGCCGGCAAGGGCTGAACGAAGTGGCGTCATGCGCACAGTATAGGCGCGCGCGTGCGGCCGCGAGTCTCCCGGCCATCGAGCGGCCGCCGCGCGACTGCGAGGCCTGTTCGGCGAGCAGTCGCGCCCTCCCCGTCTGCCGCTTGCCGTTTGCCGTTTCCAGTTTCCCCTTCCCCCCTCTCTCGTGCTATCAGAGAGCCATGAGCGTTGCCGAGACCGTCGACCTCGAGGTGCACCGGGCGGCCCTGACGGGACACTGCTACCGCATGCTCGGCTCAGTCGGAGACGCGGAAGACGCCGTCCAGGAGACGATGATCCGGGCGTGGCGGAGCCTGCCCGGCTTCGAGGGCCGGGCGGCGCTGCGGACGTGGCTGTATCGCATCGCGACCAACGTCTGCCTCGACCTGCTCGCCAGCCGGAGCCGGCGGGTGCTGTCGCTCGACACCGAGCCCGAAGGCTCGGTGGACAAGGCGCTCGAGACCCGGCCGCGGACGCACTGGCTGGAGCCGATCCCGGACGCGCACGCGATCCCGGCTGACGCCGACCCGTTCGAGCAGGCCGCGCTGCGCCAGAGCATCCGGCTCGCCTTCGTGGCCGCGCTGCAGTACCTGCCCCCGCGGCAGCGCGCGGCCCTGCTGCTCGCGGAAGTGCTCGGCTGGTCTGCCGCCGAGATCGCCGACTGCCTCGGCACGTCGACGGCGGCCGTGAACAGCGCTCTCCAGCGGGCGCGCGCGACGCTGGCGCGCCGCGGCGTCGAGCCGGTCGGAACCGGCGCGGCCGATCTCACGGCGGAGCAGACCGCGCTGCTCGAGCGGTATCTCGACGCGTTCCACCGCTACGACGTCGACACGCTCGTGGGCCTGCTGCGCGAGGACGCGACGCTCTCGATGCCGCCGTACACGCTCTGGCTGCGCGGTCCCGACACCGTCCGGACCTGGCTGCTCGGCCGCGGCGCCGGCTGCCGCGGCTCGCGGCTGATCCCGACGCGCGCGTCGGGCCTGCCCGCCTTCGGGCAGTACCGGGTCGATCCGGCCGGCGGCCACAAGCCCTTCGCGCTCGTGGTGCTCGAGCTTGCCGGGGACCGCATCGCCGCGTGGCACGCGTTCCTCGACACCGACACGTTCTTCCCGCTGTTCGGACTGCCGCCGCGGCTGGACGACTGAACCGCGTAGGGCCGAACGTCAGTTCGGCCGATCATCTGCAGGGCCGAACGTCAGTTCGGCCCTGCCCCACCGATGAATTCCCGCTACGCCCGGCGTCTCACTCTCCAGATACCGTGAACGCCGCGCGCCGGGACTTTCGATCGCGCGCGGCCCGCTGTCAGGAGTCACTCATGGGCACGAACGGCTCGCGCATGATCTTCGTCAACCTCGCCGTCGAGAACCTCCCGCGATCGATGGCGTTCTTCAAGGCGCTGGGCTTCACCTTCAATCCGAAGTTCACCGACGACAAGGCCGCCTGCATGGTCGTCAACGACCAGGCCTTCGTCATGCTGCTCACGCGCGACTTCTTCAGGGACTTCACGCGTCGCGAGCTCTGTGACACGACGCGGCAGACCGAGGGGCTCTTCGCCCTCTCCTGCTCGAGCCGCGCCGAGGTGGACACGCTGGTGCGCACGGCCGTGGCCAACGGCGGCAGCCACGCCATGGACCCGCAGGACCACGGCTTCATGTACACGTGGAGCTTCTACGACCCGGACGGCCACCACTGGGAAGTCATGTGGATGGATCCGGCGCACGCCAGCGCCTGAGGATCGTCACCAGGCCGAGCCGCTCTCTGCGGCCTCGAGCCTGACGTTGCCCGGCACAGCGCCGCCGAGCAGACGGGCGAGCTCCCGCACGTCCTCGACGGCGCCGCCGTCGGCGCGCCGCGGCCGCACGAGGTGCACCGTCGCCGGAGCGGCCAGCTTCATCGCGTCGCCGAGGTCCGCGACCTCCAGGATCCCCGGCACGAACAGCCGCGCCGACGCCTGGTAATGCTGCGTCGTCGCGAGATCGAGGTAGCTCACGATCCCCTGCGTCGCGTACAGCTCGGTGACGGGATGGAGCGCCGCGGCGAAGATCGCGGCCGGCACAGTAAGGCCGGCCGCGTCCAGCACGCGCGCGGGCGCGTCGAGCGCCTCGCGCTCCAGCAGCCGCAGCGCGCCGATCAGATCCTGCGCCTGCCACGCGACCATGCTCGTGCCGAGCAGCCACGCGCGCGCGGCCTGCTGGTAGTCGGCGGTGTAGCCGGACCGGCCGCGCGACGGGCCGAGCGCCCCGACGCCGCGGACGTCCACGGCGAGCGCGAGATAGCCGCGCGCGGCCCACCGCGCCGCGGCCGCTTCACGCGCGGTTGCGTCGCCGGCCGGCTCCCGCCCGTCCGCGATGACGACCGTGCCCTTCGGGGTGCCATCCGGATGGACCAGCAGCGCCGGGAGCTCCAGGTCCGGCGCGGTCTCGATCGCGAGCCGTTCCGTCCGCAGCCCGTCGACGGGCGCCGCCTCGCCCCGCCGCGCCACGCGCGGAAGCGGTCCGTCGACAGGCACCTGCAGGTGCACGCGCAGCCGCTCCGCCGTCGCGGGTGGACGCGTGCGCGCCAGCTCCTCCGCGCGCTCGCGGTTGAAGTCGACGATCGTGCGCACGTCGTACGACGTCGCCACCTGTCCCGTCTTCGTCGCGCGAAGCGCAGCGGGCGTCTCGATCACGACGTCCGCTTCCGGCGCGGACGCGGTGTCGCCGAGCCAGAGCTGTCCGAAGAACCGGTACGCCGCTTCGCGCAGCGGCTGCGACCAGCCGTGCTCCGCATCGTGCTCGACGTGCTGCACGCGGTCGCGCGCGTCGAGCCGCGCGTAGAACCGGCGTGCCTGCCCCACGGTGTCGCGCGCGCCGTCGATCGGGAAGAAATCGCGGATCGCACTCGAGACCAGGTACGGCCGCGGCGACGCCGCCGCGATCACGTCCGCGAAGTCGAGCCCCTCGGCCAGGAATCCCGGAAGCACCTGCTCCATGTCCTGCGGTCCGGAGCCCTTCCAGAGCTCCTCCCACGACGTGATGTAGCAGGACGAATCGATGGCGGCCAGCCGCGGCTCGAGCGCGCCGAGCCAGGCGGCCTGCGTCCCGCCGCCGGAGTTTCCGGCGACGCCGATGCGCGCCGGATCGACATCGGGACGGGTCAGCAGGTAGTCGAACGCGCGAATCCCGTCCCACACGAAGTACCGGGCGATGCTCGTGCCCGTCAGCAGACACTGCCGGCCGACA